>CAVSIM010000025.1:0-59771 GCA_963728055.1 uncultured delta proteobacterium
CGCGGGCCCCTGCGTCATTGAAAGCCGGGACCACTGCCTTTTCATGGCGGAGGCGCTGAAGAAACTCGCACAAAAATTCGGTGTTCCGCTCGTTTTCAAGTCCTCCTTTTTAAAAGCCAATCGAAGCTCACTCGACTCTTTCATCGGTCCGGGCATCGATGACGGGTTGAAGATCCTGCAGGAGATCAGGACCCGGATCGATGTGCCGGTCATCAGCGACATCCATTCGATCGAACAGGTCGCACCCGCGGCCGAAGTGCTCGATATCATTCAGATTCCGGCATTTTTGTGTCGCCAGACGACGCTGCTCGTGGCCGCCGCCAAGACCGGCAGAATCGTCAATGTCAAAAAAGGCCAGTTTCTGGCGCCCGGGGATGTCGGCAACATCATCGGCAAAATCCACAGCACCGGCAATCGCAAGCTCCTGATCACCGAACGGGGGGCATCTTTCGGGTACAACAACCTCGTGGTCGACATGCGCTCTCTCGCGATCATCAAAAAGCTGGGAGCCGCGGTCGTCTTTGACGCCACTCACAGCGTACAGCTGCCCGGCGGGCAGGGGACAAGCTCGGGCGGGCAGAGAGAGTTCGTCGATCCGTTGACGCGCGCGGCGCTGGCAGTCGGTGTCAACGCCGTGTTTTTGGAAGTTCACGACCGGCCGGAATTTGCCAAGTGCGACGGGCCCAACATGATCACGCCCGAGCAGCTCTCCGCCTGGCTGCCGCTGTGGCTTAAAATCGACCAGCTGGTAAAAACAGGAACACGTCATGACCTCGCCGATCGACATCGCCAAACGCGTCCTTAAAATCGAGGCCGATGCCATCTTCAACCTGATCGAGCGGCTGGATGCGGACTACGCGCGGGCGATCGAGCTTATTTTGAAGCACAAGGGGCGCCTGCTGGTGTTGGGCGTCGGCAAGTCGGGCCACATCGGACGCAAGATTGCCGCGACGCTGTCCAGTACCGGGCAGCCGTCGTTTTACATTCATCCGACCGAGGCCATTCACGGCGATCTCGGCATGATGGTGCCCGGCGACGTCTGCCTCATGATTTCCCACAGCGGCAACACCGACGAGCTTCTTGCGACGATTCCCTCGATCAAGCGTTTCGGACTGCCGATTATCGCCGTTACGGCCAATGCGGACTCGAAGCTGGCGCGCTATGCCGACATCACCCTCAACACCCACGTCAGCGAGGAGGCCTGCCCGTTCAACCTGGCGCCGACCAGCAGCACCACGGCGGCCCTGGCTTACGGGGATGCCATTGCCATCACGCTGCTGACCATGCGGGGATTCAAGGAGGAACATTTCGCCATGTGCCACCCCGGCGGGGTTCTCGGCAAGCGGCTGTTGACGAAAGTGGGCGACATCATGATCAAGGAGGGCCTGCCGACGGTGCACCGGCGGGCGACGTTCAGAAATGCGCTGTCGGCCATGACCCACGGCCGGCAGGGGATCGTCATTGTCGTCGATGACGACGAGAAAAGCGTGGGCGTTTTAACCGATGGTGACATCCGCCGCACAATGGAAAAATACGACCGGATCAGCGACATCCTGCTGGACGATATTTACACCCGCCAGCCCAAGACCATCAAGGAAGACGCCCTGGCCACCGAAGCGCTGAAAAAAATGCAGAACAACAAAATTACATCGCTGATCGTGACCAACGGCGGCGAGGAGATCGTCGGGCTGATTCACATTCATCACCTGCTGGAGCAAGGCTTCTACTGATTGACGACCGCCTGGATGAAGCAGCCGCCCCCGCCGCCCCCACCACCGCTGCCGCTGCCGCTGTCGGGCACCGGCTCGCTCGCCGCGGTTATCGTCACATTGACGCTGTCCTCGCCGACAAGGTCATCAGTGTCCCTGACGGTTAATTTGAATGTCAGCACATCCCCGTCGGAATCGACAGGGGGGGCGGTAAACGTCGTCATCAGTTCGCCGGGCGTCGTCAGATCGACGTGGTTTTTGCCCGCAATCTGCTCCCACTTCACTAAAGAAAATGTTCCCCCCGGATCGTCCGGATCGATCGAGCCGGCACCGTCGAGAGTCACCGTCCTGCCCTGCGTCACCGTTTGATCCGCACCCGCATCGGCCTCGGGCGGTATGAGAACATCCCTGACGTCGACGAACACGGTATCACTGTGCTTAAAACCGTCGGTATCCGTCACCGTCAACTTGAATGTGAGCCGCTCACCGCTCGCTCCGACCACCGGCGCTCTGAATGTCGGTTTCTTGATCGTTGGATCGGACAGCGTGACGATGGTTCCGGGTGATATTTGACTCCACAAATAAACCAATACGGTGCCATCGGGGTCATTCGAGCCCGAACCGTTCAAGGTCACCAGCGTTTTTTCGTTCACGGTCTGATCGACGCCGGCATCCGCCTGGGGCAGAATGGCCAAAAGGCCGTCGGCAAACCACTTGGTGGCCATTTTAGCGTATCCGGGTGCGTTGGGGTGCAGCGTATCGGCCATGTCACTTAAGTAATTCAGGCCGGCACTGCACTCCAGATCGACCATGACGATGCGGTCGGCGTGGACCGGATCGGCGATTCTGTTCAGGGCCATTTGTCTGACGTTTTGATTGAATGTCGTCGTCGTGGAAGGATTCGGGCAGACGTGTCCGCTGCGATTGATAATTTCGGCCAGCACCACAATTGCGGTTTTGCCGGTGTCGGCTTCCCACCGGTCGATTTCATTGAGAATGGCGGCGACATCGGCCGGATTCGTGTAGTTCGGATCGGCCGAGATATCATTTGTTCCAATATGAAGCAGGACGATTTGCGCCGGATGGTTGGTCAGGAAGGTATAAACATTGGCCGCAATATGGTCGTCATGCCACCCGGGATGGCCTTCATGCTCTTTGTCGGTAAAATCAGGGTCGCCGTTGGACAAAGACCCCACAAAATCGATGTCGTATCCGGATGATTTCAGCAAATCCCTTAAATCACGCCGATAGCCGTTCAACTCGGCAAAAGGAACTACGGGACCCACCCCCAGCGTAATCGAATCCCCTAATGGCATTATGGTAATTTTTGCCGAGAGGGTGTCGGCGGTGGTCAGACTCAGCGATAAGAATAAAAATATCGTGATGATCGATTTCATACCAAGTGAAGAGCACAGCAATTTCGATGCCTATTTTAAACTGCTAGCATTTTCCTTCACCACCACATACTTATAGGCGGCAAACCGACTATAGACGATCTCGCTGAAAAAACAAGGGCTCGTGAATCTGTGATGTGTCTTGGTGTTTAAATGGGCCGAAAATGGCGAAGAATAAATAGAAGATGACTTCGGAAGTGACTATTTGCGGATGTATTCTTTTAGGAAATGACCTGCACCGATCAGTGCCGCGCCGGTAATGAGCAGGTGCACGGGTGCCGGCAACGGGTTGATGTGATAACCGATGAAGGCCGCGAAGGCATAAGCGGTCATGATAATAAAAAAAACCGGTATAAACACGGATATTTTTGTGAATTTGTTCATTTCCGAGCAGACTCCTTCAGGTCAATCCTACACGGAGACATGTAAAACGCTGTCTTTCCTTGTAAACATTACACTTTTTAATCAACTTCCCAATAATCCTGCAAAAAAAATGCCATTAGACAAAAGGGATCATTTAGAAGATACGCGATAGTCCTGACATGATCGCCCTCGAGCCTTGCCGGATGCCTTCTGTAGTGTTTATAAATCTTGAATACCTATGTCAGGCACAGGGCGTTGTCAAGACAATTACTGAGTAAATAAAGTAATAGGTATTGTGAAATTGTGAGGTTTAGGTAAGATTATGAGTAAACTATTAGAATTTTGTTGAATGAAGGTCCATAAGGGCCATAGGTTCGCCGAGGATGGCATCTACTTGTTTTTGCGCCACCGTGCATGAGTGATATCGAATTTTCTGACCTTATAGTTCAGGGCGCGGGGGGTGATGCCCAGTTTTACGGCGGCATCTTTCTGAATCCACAGGCATTCCTCGAGAGCGGTCAGTATGGTTTCCTTCTCTTTTTCGGCGAGTGATTCGGCCGGCCTCGGGGATGGCGGCGCAGGTGTCGACTGCAGGGGGGCTTTCCTGAGATCGGGCAGAATAACGTGTTGGGGCTCGATCAGCAGGGTTTCCTCCAGGATAGCGGCGCGTTCGATCGTGTTGGCCAGCTGGCGAATGTTACCGGGCCAGGAATAACTTTTGAAGGATTCCAGCACCGGCGAAGCGAACCCCTCGATTTTCTTCTTCAGGTTGCGGCAGATCTTGTCAAGCAGGTACTCGGACAATGGTTTGATGCACTCATGGCGCTCGCGCAAGGGCGGGATGTGAACCCGCAGTACGTTCAGGCGGTAATACAGGTCTTCCCGGAACGTGCCGTCCGACACCTGATCTTCGGGCTTGCGGTTGGTGGCGGCGATGATCCGGACATCCGATGTGATGGTCCGGTTTCCCCCGACCCGCTCGAATGATTTTTCCTCCAGGACCCGCAGCAGCTTGGCCTGCAGGGCTGCGCTCATTTCGCCGATTTCATCCAGAAACACCGTTCCGTCTCTGGCTTGCTCGAGGCGGCCGATGCGGGTTTTGTTGGCACCGGTGAAGGCGCCGCGCTCATGACCGAACAACTCGCTTTCGAGCAGGGCTTCGGGGAGGTTGGCGCAGTTGATTTTGATAAACGGCTTGCCGCGCCGGTGACTGTTGTAGTGGACGGCGCCGGACAAAAAACTTTTGCCGGTTCCGGTTTCGCCCGTGATGAGGATGGTCGAGTCGGTTTGTGAAAATTTCTTGAGAGTCGCTATCATCCGCTTGACGACGGGGCTGCGCGCGATGATGCGGTTGAAATCGTAGATGATGTCCTGTTCGTGCTTGAGATAATCGATTTCATTTCTCAGGTGCCGGTTTTCAAGACCCCGTTCGATGGCCAGCAGCACTTTTTCTTTCAGAAAGGGCTTGATGATGACATCGAAGGCGCCCTTCTTGACGGCCTTGACGATCAGGTCGGCTTCTTCCAGGTTACTGAGACCGATGACCGGTGTTTGCGGGCTGACTTGACCGATCTGCTTCAGCAGACCGAAACTGTCGCCGCGTTTCAGCTGAAAACTCAGAAGGATTATTTCGAATTCTTCCTTTTTCAGCAAATCGCCGAGGTCGTTGCCAATCGTCCAGATTTTAAAAACGTGATGAGCCTCGAGTTCGGGTTTTAACTCCGCCCACCAGTCGAGGTCTTCATCTATAATAAGAATTTTGGTCACTTAAACTCCACTTTCAGGTGCCGCGGCGTGGGGCCGGCACATCGACTGTCCAAGGATCCTGGCGCGCGCGCGTTTCAGCGGGCCCCTGCTGTAAGAAATTAAAATCGGGTGTTGCAGGCGGCGTGAGATCATCTGTAATTATACGAAATTTGGCTATTTTTTTCAATTACAATCTTGAAATAGAAGGAGGGGAGGAGAAAGGAGAAAGGCAAAAGGCAAAGGGCAAAGGGCAGACGGCGGAAGGCAGATGACAGATGACGGAAGACAGATGGGAAGGGCGAAAGGCTGACGGCGGACGGCGGAAAGTGAAAGGCAGATGACAGAAGACAGAGGACAGAAGACAGATGACAGAAGACAGAGGATGGAGGGCGGAAGGCTGACGGCGAACGGTGGACTGGGGAGGACTGAGGGCGATGGCAGGTCGGGTTTATGGTTTAGGGTGTAGGGTGTAGGGTGTAGGGAAAGGCGAAGGGCGCAAAGGCGAAAGGCTGACGGCAGAGGACAGAGACGGAAAGACAGACGGCGGACGGAATATGAGAATGGTTTAGGGTTTAAGGTGTAGGGTGTAGGGAAAGGCGAAGGGCGGAGGGCGAAATGACAGATGACAGAAGACAGAGGACAGATGACAGAGGATGGAGGACGGAAGGCGAAATGACAGATGACAGAAGACAGAGGACAGAGGACGGAAAGACAGACGGCGGAGGGCGGACGGCGGAAAGTGAAAGGCAGATGACAGATGACGGATGACAGGCGGGGATGGGGGTCCGGCGGATGGTGAATGATGGGGATTTGAGAGTGTAGGGTTTTTTGAACAGGATGACGGGATTGTGGGTGTATGGAAAAAGGTGCATGTGGGGGGAATAGGAGAATGGTGTAGGGTTTAAGGTGTATGGTATAGGGAAAGGCAAAGGGCTAAAGGCGAACGGCAGGAGGCAAAAGGGAAAGGCGGAGGGTGGAGGGCGGGCGAGGGAAAGGCAGATGCCATATGACAGATGACAGAAGACAGAGGACAGATGACAGAGGATGGAGGGCGGAAGGCGAGACGTGCGAAGAGGCGGACGGACGAGCAAAGTGAAAGGCAGATGACAGAAGACATACGGCCTTTTTTAATCCTTTAACCTTTAGCCTTTATCCATTATCCTTCGCCTTTCGCCTTTCGCCTTTCACCTTTCACCTTTTCCCCTTTCCCCTTTTCCCCTTCAGTGAATCGGATATTTGGCATGACGGATAAAAAACAAAAACCCGAGATTCTGGCGCCGGCCGGCAGCAGGGCCTCGTTTCTGGCGGCGGTGGCGGCCGGGGCGGATGCCGTCTACTGCGGGTTGAAGAGCTTTTCGGCCCGCATGGAGGCCAAAAATTTTGCCATCGACGAGCTGGCGGCGTTGACCCGTCTGGCCCACGGAAAGGGCACCAAGGTCTACGTGGCCTTCAACGCGCTGCTCAAAACCGGGGAATTGAGAGAAGCCGGAACGCTGCTCGACCACCTGCGGCGGCGGGTCGAGCCGGATGCGCTCATCGTCCAGGACCTCGCGCTGATCGAGTTGGCGCGGCAGGTCGGTTACGCGGGCGAAATCCATTTGTCCACGTTGGCCAATGCCGGATTTGCAGCCGCCCTGAAGTCGGTCGGCCGGCTTTCCGGTGTCACGCGCGTCGTTTTGCCGCGCGAACTGTCCGTCGATGAAATCAAGGCCTTGGCCGCTGCGTGCCCTGACAATCTGGCCCTGGAGGTCTTCGTCCACGGCGCCCTTTGCCATGGAGTGTCCGGCCGCTGTTACTGGAGTTCCTTTCTGGGCGGCAAGAGCGGCCTCCGGGGACGATGCGTGCAGCCCTGTCGCCGGCAATACGGGCAATCGCAGCAGGTCCGGCGGTATTTTTCCTGCCAGGACCTGTCCCTGGACGTTCTGGCCAACCTGCTTTTGTCCGTACCCCGGGTGCGCGCCTGGAAGATCGAGGGGCGAAAAAAGGGGCCGCATTACGTGTATTACACGGTCCAGGCCTATCGCATGCTGCGCGATATCGGAGAGGATCCGTCAAGCCGCGCGTCCGTCAAGAAAAGTGCGCTCGGCCTGCTGGAACAGGCCCTGGGGCGGCCGACGACCCGTTACATTTTTTTGCCGCAGAAGCCCCAGCCGGCCACCGACCTCCGGATCCAGACGGGTTCGGGACTTTTCGTGGGCAAGGTGCAGGGGCCGGCGCGCCATCCGTATGTCGTTCCGCGGATCGATCTGCTCAGGGGCGACGTGCTGCGCCTGGGATACGAAGACGAGCGCTGGCATGCCATCCAGCAGGTCGGCAAGGGGGTCCCGAAACGCGGGCGGTTTACCTTCAGCCTTCCGGCCGGCCGCCTTCCGGCCCGGGGCGCGCCCGTGTTCCTGACGGATCGGCGCGAACAGGCGCTGCAGGACATGCTGACCGGGCTCGATCGGCAGGTCGCGGGGCCCGTGGAGGAGGCACCGGCGCCGCCGCTGGATTTTAAGGTGCGCATGCCGCAAGCGGTCGGCGACACCCGGAAGGTCCTGGAAATCGCCGTTCACCGCAGTCCGGCCGCGCGCCCGGGCCCGCACCCGGAGGGCCTGTGGCTGTCGGCGGAAGCGATCGAAAATGTTGGCCGGGAGCGGGTCTCGCGGCTGTGGTGGTGGCTTCCACCGGTCGTCTGGCCGGATGCGGAAGGTGCCTTGATGAAGGCCGTTTCGGCGGTGCTGCGAAAGGGTGCCGCGCACTTCGTTCTCAATGCGCCCTGGCAGACGGCCTGCTTCGGTTCGCTGGCGGGGCTGAACCTTTGGGCCGGCCCCTTTTGCAACCTGGCCAATCCGCTGGCCGTCGCAATGGCTGCGGACATGGGGTTTGCCGGCGCCTTCGTCAGCCCCGAACTGGGCCGTGACGACTACTTGACGTTGCCCGCCGCGAGCCCCCTGCCGCTGGGAATCGTCGTTTCCGGCAGTTGGCCCCTTTGCATTTCGCGCACCATCGCCGCCGGCGTCAAGGAGGATGAGGCGTTTACGAGCCCGCGCGGCGAGCAGTCCTGGGTCCATCGGAACGGAACGGATTACTGGATGTATCCCAACTGGCACCTGGATTTGCGGGCGAAGACCGCCGAGTTGAAAAAGGCCGGCTACCGGATGTTCGCGCACCTCATCGAACCGCTGCCGCACGGGATATCGCTGAAGCAAAGGCCGGGGCTTTGGAACTGGGATGTCGGCTTGAAATAGGTGTAGGGTGTAGGGTGTAGGGTTTAGGGCTCAGGGTTTTTAATTCAGGGTTCAAGGGTGGGGCGGAAACTTGGTCAATTGACTCGTGTCGTGTCGCAACGGCAGTGAACGAGAATAGCGGGTAGGTTGGGGTGAGTGCAACGAACCCCAACAAGAGACAATGAACCTTCGCCGCTGTTGGGTTTCGCTGCGCTCAACCCACCCTACGAGGCCGTGCCATCTCGACCGAGTTTCATCCAAAGCGGGTAGGTTGGGGTGAATGCAACGAACCCCAACAAGAGACAATGAACCTTCGCCGCTGTTGGGTTTCGCTGCGCTCAACCCACCCTACGAGGCCGTGCCATCTCGACCGAGTTTCATCCAAAGCGGGTAGGTTGGGGTGAATGCAACGAACCCCAACAAGAGACAATGAACCTTCGCCGCTGTTGGGTTTCGCTGCGCTCAACCCACCCTACGAGGCCGTGCCATCTCGACCGAGTTTCATCCAAAGCGGGTAGGTTGGGGTGAGTGCAACGAACCCCAACAAGAGACAATGAACCTTCGCCGCTGTTGGGTTTCGCTGCGCTCAACCCACCCTACGAGGCCGTGCCATCTCGACCGAGTTTCATCCAAAGCGGGTAGGTTGGGGTGAGTGCAACGAACCCCAACAAGAGACAATGAACCTTCGCCGCTGTTGGGTTTCGCTGCGCTCAACCCACCCTACGAGGCCGTGCCATCTCGACCGAGTTTCATCCAAAGCGGGTAGGTTGGGGTGAGTGCAACGAACCCCAACAAGAGACAATGAACCTTCGCCGCTGTTGGGTTTCGCTGCGCTCAACCCACCCTACGAGGCCGTGCCATCTCGACCGAGTTTCATCCAAAGCGGGTAGGTTGGGGTGAGTGCAACGAACCCCAACAAGAGACAATGAACCTTCGCCGCTGTTGGGTTTCGCTGCGCTCAACCCACCCTACGAGGCCGTGCCATCTCGACCGAGTTTCATCCAAAGCGGGTAGGTTGGGGTGAGTGCAACGAACCCCAACAAGAGACTGAAACCCGGTTAGTCGACAAGCACCGTGACGCCGTTACCGGAGGAATCAATTAAAAAAGCCCGACCATGCGGTCGGGCTTTTTTTGTCGATATGCGATATACGGCCGGTCAGCGCTTGCGCCGCAGGCGTTCCATGGCCAGGCGCAAGCTGGTCTGCATCCGCTTGATGGCCTGGGCCAGCAGGCCGATTTCGTCTTTTGACGGGATGTTGATCTGCATGTTCAGGTCGCCGAGGCTCATCCGTTCGGCGACTTCGGTCAGTTTCATGATGGGCGTCACGATCGCCCGGGCCGAGAACCAGGCGATAAAGGCCACCAGCACGACCGTAACCGCCAGCAGAATTACGGCCAGGCGCTGGACGTGCTTCAGGGAGTCGAAGACCTCGGCATTTTCCTGCTGCAGGGCGATGGCCCACCCGCGCGCGATCTCCTTGACGTGACCGTAGCTGGGGACCCCCGCCTCGTTGGTGAAACGGGCCGACAGCGACGACCACTTGTTATGGCGGAAGGCCGCGATCAGCGGGTGGTCGTTGAGGCTCTTTTGCTCTTCCACGTAGGCCTGGACCTGATGGGCGACAACCTTGCCCTTCTCATCGACCAGGAAGGCATAACCGGTGTCCCCCCTTTTCCAGGTGGCGATGTACTGCGACAGGTCGTCGACCGTCATGGCCGCGGCCAAAACGCCCACCAGCTGCTCACCGGATTTGATGGGAACCGCGAGAATCAGGGCCGGTTTTTTCGAGGTTTTGCCGATCAGGGTCTGCCAGCTCAATTGCTGGCCCTGAACGATATCCTTGTAGTACTGGCGATCGGAATAGTCTTTCAACGGCACATCGTCGCTGCGGGCCACGTTGCGGCCGTCGAGCCCGACCGTGAAGACCAGGTACATGTAGGGATAGTTCTTCTGGATTTCGCGCAGGACCTGCTCCTGGCTTTGGCGGTCCATGGACTTGATGGCCGGCAGGTCGACGGCCGACTTCAGGACCAGCGCGTTGTTGTCGATCCAGCTGTCGACCTGAGTCCCCAGGGCGTTGGCCGTCAGGGTGAAAAACTGTTCGGTCTCGGCGCGGGTGCGGTCGATGGCCTCTTTGTACGTAATGGTCCAGAAGATAATAAACGGCAGCAGGCTGATGATCAGCATGACCGTGACAATTTTGGGAAACAGGCCGAAACGAATTTTTTGTCTGGCCAATCCCGGGGAGAGATCCGCATCGTCGGTTTCGGTCGCGGGCGCCTGTTCGGCGGCCGCCGACGACGTGGCCGCGGCCCGCTGTCCGTTGCCGTTGCCGTTGCCCGGGGCCGGTCCGGCAATCGCGGCCGGCTGCGGGAAGGATCCCGGCGCGGGCGACGACTCCGGCAGGGCATCCACCGGCGATTGGGTTGCCTGTTCTTGCGGTGGTCGGGTGACGACAATGATGTTGTCGCACGCCCGGCATTTCAAGCGGGCGCGGTCGCTGCGCATGCGACTTTCATCGATCCGGTAAATTTTTTCGCATTCATCACAGGTGATCTGCATCATTTCCAATGACTCCTTGCTGCAACAATCGTTAGCACATTTTTAATGCCGATGGACTTTTCTGTTCGCCGTCTTCGCGAAGGCAACCAAAAATAAAAGCCCTCTGCGGTCTTCGCGGCCCTGCGGTGAAAAAGCCGTCGAATTTCTCTCGTCCTTTGACACCACTGTCCCTGTCGACCGCTCAGCGCGGTGGTTTTTTCATGAATTCCACCATCGTTTTTTTGAACTGCATGCGGCCGTCCTCATCCGGGATTTCCATCGACAGGGCCCCGATCAGCTCGGCGGCCTGGTTTTTGGGGATGGCGTCGGGCGACAGTTTCATATCGAGCAGGACATCCTCCAACAGTATCTGGGCCATGGGACCCACGGTGCGGGAGAGATTGAGTTTCAAGGCTTCCAGGAATCCATTGCCGAGGCAGGGGACAACTTTTCGAACCGGTTCGATGAGCTTGACCGCCGAGAGCTTGGCCAGGGTGGCCGTCAGGATCTCGGGCGCCAGGCCCAGTTCGCGTCCGATCTGCCCCACCTCTTTGGTCTCGTCGATCGCAAAGAGCAGACGGATCATCTCGGCATTCAAGCTGACCTCCTGGCCGTCCAGGCGGGTAACCTTGCGATAGCGACTGTTGAGTTGTTCCTGTGTGGACATGCCCATCGGATGCACCCTTTCGGCCTGATCGCGACCGGCCCGTAAAGATGATTTCCTCGGCGTGCTTCCGCCGATTTAAGGGGTGTGTGGTTTCAGTACCTTATATCGGGCCGGAGCGACAAAGACTTGAGGAATAATTTGACAGGGGAGCGTGAAACATCTGCACAGAGAGAAGGTGGGGGGCTATTTTTTTTCGAGGTGTTCTTTCAACCTTTTTTCAACGTCGGCATAAAGGCTCTTTTTTTTCTCGGCCTGCGCCGCTTTGATCGACTCGATCTTCTGGTCAAGGCCTTTTTTACTGTCCTGGAATTTCCTGATTTCCTCTTCCAGGCGGCTGCCCTTTTCCTTGCGCGGGATTTCTTCGATCTTCAGATGGTCTTTGATGAAAAGTTGAATGCCGAACGCTTTGTCCACCCGCTCGACGATGCCGTCTTCAATCAGTTTCTTGCAGAGGAAATTTCCCTGTTCGAGCGAGAGCCCCGTGAGCCGGCAGACGTCTTCCACCGAAGTCCGGCCGGCCTGACGATGCTCGCACAGCCGCATGGCGGCGACGAAAAGATGGGCGCTACTGTAAAGATCGGCCAGTTCCATGGCAAGTTTACTCGTGTACGGTCAAACGCTTGACAATGAAGCGCTGCGAGAGTAACATCCCTGATTTATTTGTCAAGCTGGAATTCGACCGCTCGGTCGGGCCGGAAGCAAACCATGGCCTGGCGGTGGTCGTCTGGAGACCGCCGCAGGCACTCGAACGTCACCGGTCGCACATAAAGGGGCCACTTAAATACAGCTTACCTTATTTAGTCTAAACCGATCGGTTTTAGGTTCAGGGTTTAGGGTTCAAAGGTTGTTTAGTGCCGATATCCGGAACTTTATCCACCATTGCTTGGCCGGGATTAAATCGTGAGCGTAATTTTTCAGGGATCCCAAGGGAGGGCGCATGACTGAAATTATCGATGTAAACGCAAGAGAAATCCTGGATTCGAGGGGCAACCCCACGGTCGAAGTCGATGTCTTCCTGGCCGGCGGATCGGTGGGGCGCGCCGCGGTGCCGTCCGGGGCCTCGACCGGTAAACGCGAAGCCCTGGAATTGCGCGACAAGCGGGCCAAACGCTACGGGGGCAAGGGCGTGAAAAAAGCCGTCGAAAACGTCCTCAACAAAATCGCGCCCGCCATCCTGGGCATGGATGCGGCCAACCAGAAGGCGCTCGATGCCCACATGGTCGCCCTCGACGGCACCGCCAACAAATCCAAGCTGGGGGCCAACGCCATCCTCGGGGTATCGCTGGCGGCCGCCAGGGCGGCGGCCAATGCCTACGGCCTGCCGCTCTACCGCTACATCGGCGGGATAAACGCCTGCTGCCTGCCGGTTCCCATGATGAACATCATCAACGGCGGCGCCCATGCCGGCAACACCCTCGACCTGCAGGAATTCATGGTGCTGCCGAGCGGCGCCAGGAATTTCTCCGAGGCGCTGCAGATGGGCGCCGAAACGTTTCACGCGCTCAAGGGACTGCTGAAAAAAGCGGGTCTCAACACGGCCGTCGGCGACGAGGGCGGCTTCGCACCGGATTTAAGCGCCAACGAAGAAGCGATCAAGCTGATCATAAAGGCCATCGAAGCCGCCGGCTACACCCCCGGCAAAGACATCGGCATCGCCCTGGATGCCGCGGCGAGCGAGTTCTACAAGGGGGGCAAATACGTCCTGGCGTCCGAGAAGAAGAGTTTGTCGGCCGCCGAAATGATCGATTATTACGAAGACCTGATCAACCGCTACCCGATCCTTTCGATCGAAGACGGTCTGGCCGAGCAGGACTGGAAGGGTTGGCGGCTGATGACCGATCGGCTGGAAGGGGCCATCCAGATCGTGGGGGACGACATTTTCGTGACCAACCCGGCCATCCTGAGCAAGGGGATCAAGGAAAATATCGCCAACTCGGTTTTGATCAAGCTGAATCAGATCGGCACGCTGTCCGAGACCCTCGAAGCGATCGCGATGGCCGAAAATGCGGGCTACACCACCGTTATTTCCCATCGCTCGGGCGAAACCGAGGATTCGTTCATCGCCGATCTCGCGGTGGGCGTCAATGCCGGTCAGATCAAGACGGGCTCGCTGTCGCGCAGCGACCGCATTGCGAAATACAATCAGTTGCTCCGGATCGAGCAGGAACTGGGCGCCGGCGCCAAATTCGCGGATGAAATCTTTTAGCCGCCGTCGTCTTTTTTGCAGGGGCCCGAACAAAGCCGCCGAGGACTTGGTTCGCTTCGCTCACAATTGGAATAATGGAACAATGGAATGCTGGAATATTGGGACCACTGGTGTTCCATCAAGTTGAAAAATAATTCCATCGCTCCATCATTCCACATAGGCGGCATAACACCTTTACCGCTAAAACTGCTTGATTTAAATAGATTATAGAAATTCCGAGACCTCCAGTTATCCGAAGGTCGGGGACGTCACGATGCGCCGATTTGCCAGATTCCTTTTTTTTGTTCCGCTCCTCCTTGCGGCCATCGGCCCGTTCATGACGACCCCTTCCTCGCACGCTTACGTCCTGCATGGCTATCACCTGCTGGATCTGATGCGGCGCGAAATGGGCAGCGCCCGCAGCCTGCAGGTCTTTCAAAACCTGAGCATCCAGCAGGGCAGCCTTGCCCCCGACGACATGCTGACGGTGCAGGAAACGCTCAGCTACCGTTTCCCGAGCGCATTTCGCTCTGAATTCACCGCGTCCGACGGCGAGCATATCCGGGTCCTCTCCAACGGGCGCAGCGTGACGGTAGTCGATCGCCGCATCGTGTCCGAGACGGAGAGCGAACTGGACCGCTTCAAGGACATCTTTCTTTACGACACGCGCGATTCGCTTAAAAAGCGGTTGGCGGACCTGGGCGTGGCGGCGGAGGTTTCCAGCATCGGAAGATTCAAGGGGCGGGTCGGGTATGTGCTGGGGGCGCAGTATCCCGATGAAACCGTGCCGCAGCTATGGCTGGACAAGCAGACCTTCAGGCCGATGCGCTGGCTGCTGAGGCCGGCCGCGGCGGCCAACCCCGGTCAGGCGCTGGAGGTTCGCTACGAGGACTGGCGCAAGGCGGCCTCCATCTGGTATCCCGAGAAAATCGAATTTTACCAGGGCGATCGGCTCCTGCGCCGGATGCAGGTGCAGCGGACGCGGGTCAATCCGGAGCTTGCCGACCGGCTCTTCGATGTGGCCTATCTCAAGTCGGTTTTTCCGCGCGCCGCCGCTGCGCCGGCAGACCCGGGCGCGGCCGGCGACAAAAACGACATCCAGCACACGATCGAGCGGTTCCGCAGGTTGTTCGAATAACCGCGATTAAGGAAATTGACATGGCAAAGGCGACCAAATTTATTTTCGTGACCGGCGGCGTTTTGTCCTCGCTCGGCAAGGGGTTGGCATCGGCCGCGATCGGGGCCCTGCTCGAAAGCCGCGGGCTGAGCGTGACGATCCAGAAACTGGACCCCTATATCAACGTCGATCCGGGGACCATGAACCCATTCCAGCACGGCGAGGTCTTTGTCACCGACGACGGGGCGGAATCGGACCTGGACCTCGGGCACTACGAGCGCTTCACCCATGCCGTCATCGGCAAGGACAACAATTTCACGACCGGTAAGATTTACCACTCGGTCATCACCAAGGAGCGCCAGGGCGAGTATCTGGGCGGCACGGTCCAGGTCATTCCCCATATCACCGACGAGATCAAAAACTGCATCAAGCTGGTGGCCGACGGCGTGGATGTGGTCATCGTGGAGATCGGCGGAACCATCGGCGACATCGAGAGCCTGCCTTTCCTGGAGGCCATCCGCCAGTTCCGGACCGATGTCGGCAAGGAGAACGTGCTCTACATTCATCTCACGCTGGTGCCCTACATCGGTACCGCCGGCGAACTCAAGACCAAGCCGACCCAGCACAGCGTCAAGGAATTGAGGGGGATCGGCATTCAGCCCGATATTCTCCTGTGCCGCACGGACCGGTACCTGTCGGATGACATCAAGCGCAAAATCGCCTTGTTCTGCAACGTGAGCAAGGATGCGGTCATCACCGCCAAGGACGTGGACTGCATCTACGAGGTCCCGCTGGTATTTCACCACGAGGGGCTGGATGCCAAGATCGTGGAACTGCTCAACATCTGGACCCGCGAGCCGCGGTTGGAGGCCTGGGAGGATTTCGTCAAGCGATACACCTCTCCCAAAAAGGAGGTGTCGATCGCGATCGTCGGCAAGTATGTCGATCTGACGGAGTCCTACAAGAGCCTCAACGAAGCCCTCTATCACGGCGGCATCGCCAACGACTGCCGCGTCAATCTCATCTTCGTCGACTCCGAACAGGTGGACGACGGCTCGTGCAGCCAGCACCTGATGCGCGCCGAGGGCATCCTGGTGCCGGGCGGCTTCGGCACGCGCGGCATCGAAGGCAAGATCTGTGCGGCCAACTACGCGCGGGTCAACGGCATCCCCTATTTCGGCATCTGCCTCGGCATGCAGATCGCGGTCATCGAATTCGCCCGCAACGCGGCCGGGCTCGCGGGCGCCAACAGTGCGGAGTTCGATGAGAACACCCCGCACCCGGTGATTTACCTGATGACCGAATGGCTCGACGAGAAAACCGGCACCCTCCAGAAGCGCGACGTGAACTCGGCCAAGGGCGCGACCATGCGCCTGGGGGCCTATCCGTGTCGCCTGGAGCCGGACACCCTGGCGCACAAGGCCTACCGCGGCGAAAACATTTCCGAAAGACACCGGCACCGCTACGAGTTCAACAACGGCTATAAAGAGAAACTGATGGAAAACGGAATGATTTTCAGCGGCATGTCACCCTCGAAAGACCTGGTGGAGATCATCGAACTCAAAGATCATCCCTGGTTTCTCGGATGCCAGTTCCACCCCGAGTTCAAATCGAGACCCATGAAGCCCCACCCGCTTTTCAAGGACTTCATCCGCGCCGCCCTGGAGGGCAAGAAGAAAAAATCCCGGTAGGGGCGAAAAATTTTTCGCTCCCACGAGACAGTCAGCCACTGAAGCACCCGCCCATTTGGTCTTCGGCGCACATTTTTCAGATACCGGCTAAACCGAAGGGCGCATGAGAAGCGGTGCGTCTTCATCATGGCGCCGTAGGGGCACGGCGTGCCGTGCCCCTACAGATTGCAGATTTAAAGCGGATTGATACTATGTCCGGTCCAAAACACCGGATCACGACTCCTCGCCCTGCCTTCAGGCCCCCTCAGCCGCGACGGGGGCTGCCTGCGCCACGATAGACTCCCCGATCTTTTCCGCCGACAGCCCGAAAAGCTCGTCCATCGCTACCCATTCGAGGTACTCGTCCTTCCAGGCCACGCTGTTTTCCTGAACGATGCTGATGATGTGCTCGTATTTGCCGCCCAGGGCTTTGACTTTCATCGCCAGCGGCACGCTCTGCTCGAATTCGATATTGAGCAGCAGCAGGTGCTCGATGAAGTTGGGCGTGCTCGGGTTGGTGGAGATGGTCGGAACGACCAGAATGCTGCGGTCGTCCTTGCGTCCCTTGCCGATGTACACATTGCCCTGCCGCACGATGATGCGCTTGGTGCCCTTGAGTTGCGAATCGGTCTCCACGCGCGAGGGGATCGGCGCCAGGACGCCGTCCTTGCGCTCGACATGGATGGTGGTGTCGTCGGTCGGCTCGCCCAGCAGGTTCAGGTTGGCGATGCGGTAGCGGATGGCGCCCTTGATGTCGGCGATCAGCCCCTGCAGGTTCCGCAGGACGATGATGTTGCCGGTGGTCAGCTGTGAGACCTTGAAGCCGTAGTCGGCCAGCGCATCGAAGAGCCGTCCCTCGAGTTTCTCGCTCAGGCGGCTGGTGCCGACCGTGACGGTTTTGGCCTGGTGCTTGATGGCGTCGACCGGGCGGGCCATGGCGTTGATGCACTCTCCCAGAGCGCGAAAGAGATGGTTGAGCATGTGGCTCGGGGTGCCCTTGGTGCCGAAATCGACCTCGAAGTCGCTGACGGGCAGTTTGCCGGCCAGGTACTTCAACAAAAGGGTGATGTTTGCCGCCGCCTGCAGGCCCATGCTGGCGGGGAAGAGGTGTTGGGATTTCTTGCGGCGAAAGTCGGTGTAAAAGGTGACGATCTTTTCGCGGAAGTTTTTTTCGAGCAGGATTTCATACAAATCGAGGTCGGCGGCGGTGTAATCGGTGAGCATTTTCTGAAGCTCGGCCTGAAAAGTGTAAATGAAGCGCGACCCGTCGTTGAAGGCCAGGGCCGCGTAGTAGCCCCAGATGTGCCCAACCAGGGTGTTCAGGATCGGCGCCAGGTGCTCGCCGACCGCCGGCACGTGAAAGACGTCATCGGCGTATTGCTCGAAGCGCATCTCGCCCTCGCTGGCGATTACCACCGGAGCGGCCTTGTGGGCCTTGAAGATGGCGGTATCCTTGATCACGTCGCCCAGGACCGATTCACGCGTGCCGGCCGCGCAGACGATTATCAGCGGCTCGGCCGAAAGATCGATGTGCTTCTTGTCTTCGACGAAATCGGTCGAGATGGTCTTGTAGCAGAGTTCGCTCAGCTTGATACGGATTTCATCGGCCGCGGCTTTGTTGGGGCCGCTGCCGACCACCGCCCAGTGCTCCTTCTGGGTGGCCAGCCGCCGGGCGCACGCGCCGATGCGCTCGTGCATCGCCAGCACCGTTCGCATGTGGGCCGGGATGTCGAGCAGGCGGTGGATTTCCGCGGAAACGAAATCGGCATCGCGCCGGTTTTTGAGGCCGGCGATATAAAGGCCCAGCAGGGCGCCGGCAACGATCTGGGAGTAGAAGGCCTTGGTCGAGGCGACCGACATCTCGATGTCGCGCCCGCTGCTGGTGTACAGCACCCCGTCGACCTTGAAGGTGATGTCCGAGTCGCGCCGGTTCACGATCGCCAGCGTGTGCGCGCCGCGTTCGCGCACCATGACGACCGTGCGGTTGGTGTCGGCGGTGGTCCCGGACTGGCTGATGGCGATCACCAGCGCGTCGGCCATGCTGCGGGGATCATCGTGGTCGTTGAGCGTGAAACCGCTCAGCTCGGAGGCCTTGAGGGCCCGGACCTGGAGCGCCGGGTCGTTCAGGTAGTAGTTCAGGATATCGGCGCAGGCCAGGGCGGCGACGCCCGCGGTGCCCTGGCCGACGACGTATATGCGCCGGATGGCCGGCGCGTCCGCAGCGCCCGTCAGCGCCCGGCGCAGCTTTTCGGGCACGACGGCATCCAGGGCCACCACCTGCCGTTTCCGGCCGTTTTCCTCCCGGATCTTCCAGCGGTTCTGGAGGGTCTTTTCAACGGAGTTCGGCGACTCCGAGATCTCCTTGAGAAAATAGTGCGGATACTCCTGGCGGTCGATGTCGCGCGAGGTGATGTCGGTGTGCTTGATATCGGTTTCCGCGATGGCGATCGGGGTGCCGTCATAATACATGGCCCGGACACCGTCCAGGCCGCCGGCGCTTTCCTGGTCGAGAATGAAGATCTGCCCCTGGGTGTCGCCGTTTTTTCCGGTCACAGTCCGCGCGCCGTCCATTTTCAGGTAGTCGGCGGTTTCCTCGACGAAGCCGTAAACCTCGGAGGTGGGCATGTAAAGGTCCGCGGACAGGCCGATGAAGACCGTCTGGCCGCTGCCCTTTTGCGCCAGGAAAAATTTGCCCGGCGCCAGATCGGTGTGCATCGAAATGGCGTGCGAGCCTTCGAAGTCGTTGACTGCGCGGCGGAAGGCCTCCTCGGGTGCGCAGCCCTGGCGGATATACTTCTCCACCTGCAGCGGGATGATTTTGGTGTCGGTGGTGATGTCCTTGTGGAGCCGTTTTCCGCCGGTCAGGTGTTCGGCCTTGAGGGCCAGGTAATTGTCGATGTCGCCGTTCAGACACACATGGATGACCCGCCGCCGTCGGCGCTGCTGCCCGCCAGCAGGCGGTTGTCGACCGGGTGGCAGTTGGCTTCGGTGATGGCGCCCACCGAGGCCCAGCGCGTGTGGCTGGAAACGGTGTGGTTCACGTGCGCGACGGCGGTCAGCAGATGAAAGATACGGTCATCTCTGATCTGGCCCCTGATGAAGCGGACGTTGTCGCCCAGCCGGCCGATTTCGGCGGCGACCTTGTAGGCCAGGGTCACGGTGTACCGCGGCCGGTCGCCATCGCCGCCGACGGCATGGATGTCGATGCCGCCGTTGACCAGCAGGTCCCGGGCGCCGCGCTCCCGCAGCTCTCCCGTCAGCTCGGCACGCGCCACGGCTTCCTCGAAATCGCGGTAGGCGGAATTTTCCAGAATGAACATCAGCGATACGCCGGCCGAGTCGCGTCCGCGCACCTCCAGGCGATCGATGCTGTTGAGCACGGAGTTGAGGTTCTTGTAGATCATCAGCCGATCGGCCGAAAGCGCCTCCCGGCGGCCGTCGGCACCGATCAGGTCGTTTATCTGGCCGATGTTCTGCGTCACCTCGGTCGCAAGCGACCAGGCAATATCCTTTAATTCCTCCAGGCGCCGCGTCAGGACATCGACGGTGGGCGCATCGAGCCGGCCGATATTTTCGGCCAGAAGGCGGCTGTCTTCGGCGATAATCCCGGTCAGGCGCTGCGAAATGGATTCGATGGCGGCCTGTTTGGCGGCATCGGCATAGACCGTGGCAAAGTTCGCTCGATTTTTCAATTCGCCGGCGGACTTTCGCAGGCCCGCCAGCGTGCTGCCGGCCAGATACTCCTTGGAAGGATCGCCGGGCCGGGCGAGACAGTCGGCCAGCCGCCGGCGGGAAACGGTCTCAGCGGCCCGCGCCATTTCCGCGAGGTCCACCGGCGGCACCTGCGTTTTTTTCTGCTTGAAGGCCACGATTCCCGCCAGGCCGCAGGCCAGAAAGCCGGGGCGGCAGGGGCAGAAAACGAGCGCGCCCTCCGGTACGCCGGAGAGGCTGCGCCCGAAGTAGATCCGGCCGGCGAAAACGCCGCCCATATTTTTTTTCAGCCGCCGCAGGCCGTTCAACATCATCGCGGCGCCGGTTTTAAACGTGTGCATTTCTGTTGACCTCATGTTCCAGTGGGTTGACCCAACCATTGCCCTGCGGCAACGATCTGGAGGTAACTTTTCAGGCCCTGCCTGGAAATCTTGATTTTTTGACCCGCCGGCTGCGCCGGAGCATGGTGTGCGGGATTGCCGCCAAATCACCTTCAGCCCGGGCGGCATGGCCCCGGTGAACCGCCGCGCCGCACTTGTCGGTTGGTTCAGGCGCGACCCGCCGCCGGGGTGTCCCGGTTTGCCAGAATCCGCCGCGCCCGGTCGATATCCTCGGGCCGATTGACATCGATGCTGCGCCGGGTGGTGACCACGACCTGGATCGGGATGTCGTTTTCGAGCAGCCGCAGCTGTTCGAGCCGCTCCGTTTCTTCAAGGGGGCTCGGCCCGAGCGCGACGAACCGTTTCAGTGCCTCCATGCGAAAGGCGTAAATGCCGATGTGCCGGTAGGTCCCGTTCGCCCGGCCGTCACGGGAAAAGGGGATGGCCGAGCGCGAAAAATAGAGGGCGCGACCGGTCTTCGAGAACACCACCTTGACGGCATCCGGCGTGTCGGCTTCCGCGGCCGCGGCCCGGCGCACCGGCGTGGTCACCCGCGTAGCGGGCAGGGCGAAGGGCGCCAGAAGCTCGCTCAGCAGCTGCGGCTCCAGGGTCGGCTCGTCACCCTGGATGTTGACCACGACCGCATCGTCGGCCACACCGAGTCGTTGGGCGGCATCCAGGACGCGGTCGCTTCCGCTGGGGTGATCCGGGCGGGTCATCACGACCGGTACGTCCAGTCGCGCGGCGGCGGCCCGGATCCGGTCGTCGTCGGTGGCCAGCACGAGCCGCCCCAATTCCGGGCAGCGGCTGGCCCGGCGATACACATGCCAGAACATGGGTTTTCCGTGAATTTCCGCCAGGGGTTTGCCGGGAAAACGGGTGGAGCCGTAGCGCGCCGGAATAATGCCGATGCAGTCGGGAAAAGGCTTCATCGCCTTATTTTAGCAGGTTCGGGCCCTAGCGCCAACGAAATAATCCCTCGAACCCGCGGGCCGGCCGGGTTTTCATCGCAACGGGGTTCCCGGGGCCATGTTGCGCTCCGGGGTGGCGATGCTGACACCGGTGTCGCCCACGGCTGCCAGGAGCATGCCGTTGGATAGGATTCCCATGATTTTGGCCGGCTTCAGGTTGGCGACCACGATAACCTGTTTTCCCGCAAGTTCCTCGGGGGTGTAGCTGCCGGCAATGCCGGCCACGATGGTGCGCCGTTCGCCCAGATCGATTTCCAGGCGCAGGAGCTTGTCGGCGCGCGGGACGGCTTCGGCTTTGACGACCGTGGCGACCCGCAGGTCGATCTTGGCAAAGTCTTCGATCGACACCTGCGGCTTGAAAAGCGGTTTCGGTTCCGCGCCGGCCGCCGTCGGGGCGGGCCGCTCCCGGCCGGGGTCGATGCGCGGGAAGAGGGTGACGGTTTTAAGGATCCGGCTGCCGGGCACGAGCCCCTTCCAGTGCTTCAGCCGCTCGAGGGTGTGGAATCCGGCCGCGGGGTCCAGCCCCAGGTGCTTCTGCATGGTCTCGGCCGTGGCGGGCATGACCGGCTGGAGGAGCCCGGCGATGACCCGCAGGCCTTCGAGCAGATTGTAGAGGACGGCATCGAGCTGTTTGCGGCTGGCGCTTTTTTTGGCCAGCTCCCAGGGGGCCATCACGTCGATGCACTTGTTCATCTGCGCGATGAAGTCCCAAACCGACTGAAGGGCCCGGTGAAAGGCAAAGGCGTTCATCGCCGCTTCGTAGTCGACCACGGCCTTCAGGGCGTCGTCCTTGAGGGTCAGGCCCAGTTCGATCTCGGCGGCCGGATCGACCTCCGGCACCACGCCCTTGAGGTATTTGTGGGCCATGGTCAGGGTGCGCGAATACAGGTTGCCCAGGTCGTTGGCCAGATCGGAGTTGATGCGGTGCACCAGGGCCGATTCCGAGAACCCCGAATCGAGCCCGAAGGTCATTTCACGCGCCAGGAAATAACGGAAGGCATCCAGGCCGTAAACGTCCTTCAGTTCCAGCGGCTCGATGACGTTGCCCAGGCTTTTGGACATTTTGCTCTGTTCCACGTTCCAGTAGCCGTGAACGTTCAGGTGCGTGTAGACCTCGATGCCCGCGGCTTTTAGCATGATCGGCCAATAGATGCCGTGCGGTTTGAGGATATCCTTGGCGACGATGTGCTGGGCCGCGGGCCAGAATTTTTGGAACGACTCGCCCTCCGGGTAGCCGAGGGCCGAGACGTAGTTGAGCAGGGCGTCGAACCAGACGTAGGTCACATAGTTGTCGTCGAAGGGCAGGGTGATGCCCCATTTGAGGCGCGATTTGGGGCGCGAAATGCACAAGTCCTCCAGGGGGTCCCTGAGAAATGCCAGCACCTCGTTGCGGTAGCGCTCCGGGCGGATGACGTCGGGATGGCTCTTGATGTGGTCGATCAGCCAGTCCTGGTAGCGGCTCATCCGGAAAAAATAATTCGATTCCCTGATGACTTCGGGTTCGGTTTCGTGGTCCGGGCATTTGCCGTCCACCAGTTCGCGTTCGGTGTAAAAGCGCTCGCAGCCGAAGCAGTACAGGCCTTCGTATTCGCTGAAGTAGATGTCGCCGTTGGCGTGGATTTTCTGCAGGACCTGCTCGACGACCGCCATGTGTTCGGGGTCGGTGGTGCGGATGAAACGGCTGTTGCTGATGTTGAGTTCGGGCCACAGGGCCCGGAATTGCCCGCTGATGCGATCCACGTACGTCCGCGGGCTGAGACCCTCCTTGCGGGCCGCCCGCACCACCTTGTCGCCGTGTTCGTCGGTGCCGGTGAGAAAAAAGGACTCCTGGCCGCACATGCGGTGAAAGCGCGCGGCGATATCGGCGATGATCGTGGTGTAGGCATGGCCGAGGTGGGGTCGGGCGTTGACGTAATAGATCGGGGTCGTGATGTAAAACCGTGCGGTCATGATCGCTCCTGGTTCGAAGGGGGTGAAATACCACGGCGCCGCCGCTGAGACAATCAGAGCCTCGCCCTGTAAAAGTTTACGGCCGGCGTTTCTTGCTGGCCACCCGCCCGCCGGTCGGGCGCACGGCCGGTCGCCGGTGGATTTTTCTGCCGGTACCGGCGGGCGCTGCCGGGCCCCGGTCCAAAGTCGGTCCTTTCGCGGTCCGGTCCGCACCGGACCGCGAGCCTTCGACGGCCGGCGCCGGTCGCGGCGGGTGCCGGTTTGATCAGCGGTTCTCCGCCACGATTTCTCTCAGCGGCACGTCGGTTTCACCGCCGCCTTCCAGGCGTACGGTCACCAGTCCGGCCATGACATTGTGACGCACGACCCTGCCCTCGCCGGCCGGGGTCCCGACCACCCTGCCGAGTTTGGGAAAATCTTTCTTGAGGGCCTTGTAGGTTTCGTATTCATAGGTGAGGCAGCACATGAGCCGCCCGCACTGGCCCGATATTTTCGTGGGGTTGAGGGACAGGTCCTGCTCCTTGGCCATGCGAATCGACACCGGGCCGAACTTGTCGAGGAAGGACGAACAGCAGGTTTCGCGTCCGCAGCGGCCGAGTCCTCCGCACATCTTGGTTTGATTGCGAATGCCGACCTGGCGCATTTCGATGCGCACGCCGAGCTTTTTGACAAGCATCTTGACCAACTGCCGGAAGTCGACCCGTCCCTCGGAAGTAAAAAAGAAGGTGTACTTACTCCCGTCGAAGGTCTTGTCAACGGCGAAAAGGTTCATCTTCAGGTCGATTTTCCTGATGCACTCCAGGCAGTAGAGGTGGGCTTTTTTCTCATCGGCGGCATTGACCTCGAGCTGGCGCAGGTCTTTTGCGGCAGCCATGCGATGCACTTTCTTGAGCTGCTTTGCGGGTGTATTTTCATCCACGGGTTGCGGCGCCACCGCCACCGTGGCAAAGCTCAACCCCTGCTCGGTCTCCACGATCACGTGATCGCCGCATTTGAGCACGAAGGCGCCGCAGTCAAAGTCGTAGACTTTGCCGGCCGGTTTGAATCGAATGCCGACTTTCTTGCCCATTTGTTCACTCTCGCAAGATAAGAGAAACACTCTCTCTCGATTAAGGTTAATGCGCGTCGCGAACCGATGTCAACACCGAGAGCGCCAAAATCCGGAAAAACGTCAAGGTGCCGCGAGTCTCAGCATCATGGTTTCCAGGGCCAGGCGCACGTTGGCATTGGCGTCGATGTCCTTCTGGGCGGCGCGGATTGTTTCCATCCGGCTCAGGAGCCGAGCGACGGGATTCACCTCGGCGGCTTTCCGGAGCCGATCCGCCAGATCGGTGTTGACGATGCGTTGGGGGGCGTAGCGGCAGACGATCAGGTCCCGCAGCCAGGTCAGCAGGGCGCTCAAGGCATCGGAGACCAGCTCCTTGTTGGCCGACAGTGTTTCGGCAAAGGCCAGCAGCCGGCCGGTGTCGCGCCGGTCGAGGGTTTCAGGCGCCTCCAGTCCGGAGGCGGCGATCAACCAGTTGCGATACCGCAGCCAGTCCGCTTGAAGCAGGGTGTTTAGCCGCGTCAGGCTGCCGTCCGCCACGGCCGCCAGGACCCGGGCCGCCTGCTGTTCGAGCCCGTGCTCCGCCACCAGTTTGGCGGCCATCGTGCGCCGGGATATGGGGGCGAAGCGCACCGCCTGGCATCGCGAGACGATCGTCGGCAGCAGATCGGTCGCCTGCGGCGCCGTGAGGATCAGCATCGTTTGCTCGGGCGGCTCCTCGAGCAGTTTGAGCAGCGCGTTGCCGGCGGCGGCGGTCATGGCGTGGGCATCGGTGATGATCACGACCCGCACCCGCGCCTCGTAAGGCTTGAGCGACAGCGTTTCGCACAGGGCCCGGATCCGGGCGATCCGCAGGGCGGCGCCGGTCGGCTGGATGCGAATCACATCCGGATGCGTCGCGGAGATGATCTTGCGGCAGGCCGGGCAGGTGCCGCACGGTTCTTCGGCGCCGGGCGCCGGGGCCGGCGGGGGGGGCGCGGCGGTGGCGGAAGCCGGCGGCGGCGTTGTTCCCGCACCGCAATTACAGAGCATCGCCAGGGCGACCGCCGTGCTCAATTTCCCGACGCCCTCGGGCCCGGTGAACAGCAGCGCATGCGGAATGGCCTTTTTTCGATACAGGGTCCGCAAGATCCCGACGGGTCGTTCCTGGCCTGTGATGGCTGCGAAAACGGGCACCGGTTCACTGTCCTTTTTCGACCCGCTCGCGCAGTTCCTTGCCCGATTTGAAAAACGGGAGTTTTTTAGGGTTGATCGGCACCCTTTCGCCGGTCTTCGGATTTCGGCCGGTGTATGCTTTGTATTCCTTGACGAAGAAGCTGCACAGGCCCCTGATTTCGACGCGCTCGCCGGCGGACAGCGCCGCCGACATGCGGTCGAAAAATATTTCTACGATCTTCGCGGCTTCGGGTTTCGATATGTCGGCCTCGTTTTTCAACGCGGAGATCAATTCCAGTTTGTTCATGCCTCCTCCTTCGCCGAGCGTCGTCTTAAAGCCTGACACCAAAAGAATGGCCGATCTGAAGGCATCGGTTGTAAAACAAATCCTGATAAGAAGTCAAGCAGTTATGCCAGGATGTCGGGCAGCCGCTCGACCTCGGACTGGTCCACGTCAACCCCGGCATGCTGCCCCAGGGCCTCGATGTTGACCACCACGCGCTGCTTGCCGCGGTATCGCACGAACGTTCCGGAGACACCGGCGAAGGGACCGGAAACCACGATGACCCGGTCGCCTTTTCTGAGCCGGGCTCCGGTGGCGATCGGCTGTTCCACCGCCACCATGATCTTGAGCGAGGCGATGGTGTCCTCGGCCACCGGCACCGGTCCCTCCTTGGTGCCGATGAGGCGCACCGCACCGGTGGTCTTGAGAATATCGAGGTGCCGGTAGGGGTTCAAATCCGATTTCACGAAAATGTAACCGGGAAAGAGAGGGACATGAATCATCAGACGGCGGTCGCGCCGCTTGCTCTTGACCCGGACCTTGGGCAGGAACACTTCGATTTTCTTCTTGTCCAGTCCGTCGTGAACCACGCTTTCGAAACGACTTTTCGTGTGCAGGACATACCATGAATATTGAATTTCGGTCGACATGAGACGCTTCCGTTTTAAAGGGTGGCAGGTGGCGTCAATAGGCCGTTTTGAATTCTCCCAGGCCCAGCAGGTTGACGGCGAACTCGATCTTCCGATCGGAGGGCTCTTCGAGATAGGCGACCTGAACCCCCCAGCAGCCGGCGCGATACAGCAGGCTGACCCCGGCCTGAAGCCGCTCGTTGGTGCGAATGTTTTTTTCGTACAAAAACCCCGTTGCCAGGCGATTGTTCCAGTTGACCAGCAAATCGGTGGAAACGGAATGGATACTGCCCCGCGTGTAGCTGTATCCGGTCGAGAGCCGGTCCCCGCGGGTGTCGGAGACCAGCAGGGACACGCTGGTCGAGTCGAGCCGGTAATCGTAGACATTCCACTCGGTGCGGCTGTCGAGGGTGACGTAGGGCGTGAGCCAGACATCGAGTTCGGCGGTGACGGGCGAAAGGGATTGCTCCTTTTCCTCCGCGGTCGCGTCCACGCGGGTCGCCGGATCGAGATAATAGCTCTGTTCCACGTTGAAGCGGACGATTTCGCGGTAGTCATACGGCGGCAATTCGCCGGCGGCCGCATCCGCAGCGCCGGGCCGCGGCGACCGGGCGATGAAAAAGTTGTTGAGGGAATAGGTGACGAGATTGGCGGCGGCGATGCGGTCGATGAAATCGAAATCGGGCAGGTCCGACTGCCCGGTATCCGGCACGTATTGATACGCGATTGTGGGCCGCAGGATGTGTTTGACCCGGTCGAAACCCAGGCGCTCGACGTCGAAGACAGCGTAAAGATCGGACTTCATCTCGACCCGCGCGTCCCACAGTTGGCGGTCCGAGAACCGGTTGCCGTCCAACGTCGGGTCGGTCAGCCACAGCGTCTGCCGCAGGCCGAGCGACGGCTCCACGGACAGGTACCTGCTGAAGCGCGCCGGCCAGTAGAAGCGGGGATAGACATCGAGCCGCTGCCCCGTTTCGCCGGCCTGGCGGTAGAAATAATTGTAGCTGGAGAGAAGATCAGCGTAAAGGTCCGACGACAGCAGGCGCTGCTTGACGCCGTAAAGGGATATGGCCGGCAGCCGCTGCAGCGTGTCGTCGTTTTCGGCGAAACGGCGCTTGATCACATCGTCGGTCCACTGGAAATTGGCGTCCAGGGTGAAACGGCTCCAGGTCCGGCTCAGGAGGAAGCGGTTGAGCCGCAGCGGGTCGGTGTAGTCATCGAGCTGGCGGGCGAACATGGTCAGAAAATAGGCGTTGGTGACATTATAGCCCGAGTACCCGTTTCTGAACTCCGTCAGGTAATCCTGGTCGCTGACGACGTCCACTTCCAGCCGGCCGCGCCAATCCGCGGGCGTCGTGAAATAATGACCGCCTCTTATCCAGTAGCGGTCCCGGTTGGGGCGCAGGAAACCGTCTCCGGCATAGCCCCATTTTTCGCTGTTGTCGCCCATGCCGTCGTCGACCTCGCGGTCGTTCAAATAATCGATCATCCAGGCGCCCTTGCCGGTGTCGCTGAGGGCGTAGCGGTATTCGGCGCCCATTTTGTTGCCGCGCTCGCTCATGTAAAGGTTGTAGAACGTCGCATCGCTGCTGTCGTTGATGGCCCAATAAAACGGTTGGTTGACGAAGAAGCCCCACCGGGTCGAGGTCCCCAGCTGGGGCGCCAGCAAACCGGTCTGCCGGGTGGTGTTGGCCGGAAACAACAGAATGGGGGAGTAGAGAACCGGAACGCCCCCGGCGCGCAGCGTGGCTCCCTGGACAATCCCGTATCCCTCCAGGGTCACCTCGATTTTCTTGCCATGGATGATCCAGTCCGGCCGCTCGCCGTCGCAGGTGGTCACGCCGGCGTTTTCGATCTTGTAGGTGGTTTCGCCGGTCTTCAGAATTCTTTGACCGGTGATGTGGAAATTGTTTTGCCTGAGAAAGATCGCGCCGTCATAGACGATGCCGGTTTTTTGCTCCAGGTCGAGGTCGACCCGACTGCCGGTGAGAAAGTCGCCGCCGGTGGTGACCTTCACCCGGCCTTCGGCCCGGGCGGTCATGTTTTTCTGGTCGAACTGGACGCGGTCGGCGGTGATGACGCGATCGCCCTTGGTGATCACGACGTTTCCTTCGGCGACATAGCGCTGCGCCACCTCGTCGAAGCGCAGGGTGTCGGCGTCGATGATCCATGGCAGCTGGGTGTCGTCGCGATTGAGCCTGTTCAAAAACCCCTGGAAATCCTGCGCTCTGCCGGTGCCGCCGGCCAGCAGCATCAAACACAGCCAGGCCGCCAGAATGCCGCAGAGGCGCGCCGAAGGGGCGCGGCGGCCCACGTTGCGACCCGCCGCAGCGGGCGGGCGGACGGCGGCGGTGAATTCGGAGTGATGCGACATCGAACCTTCTGGGGGCGGTATTATGGGATTCCCGGTTGAACGGGGCGAGAATTTGCAGTATAAAAGCCAACTCGGCCGAAAATGTCAAGAAAGGGTTGGAATTCCAGGAATTCACGATGAACATTTTGTTGACCAACGACGACGGCATTCACGCCGGGGGGTTGTGGGCGCTTTTTTGCCGGCTGCGGGAGCGTCACACCGTCACGGTGATCGCTCCCGACCGCGAACGCAGTGCGATCGGCCATGCCATCACCCTGCATGAACCCCTGCGCGCGAGCCTGGTGACGGTCAACGGCGGCTACAGCGGATATGCCGTCAGCGGCACGCCGGCGGACTGTGTCAAGCTGGGGCTGTTCGAGCTGCTCGGCACCCGGCCCGACATGGTGGTCTCGGGTATCAATCCCGGCGCCAACGTGGGCATCAACATCAACTATTCGGGCACGGTGGCGGCCGCCAAGGAGGCCGCGGTCTACGGCGTGAGCGCCATAGCCGTCTCCATGGACGGCTTCACGGCCAATCACTACGACGACGCCGCCCTGTTCGTGAGCCGGCTGACCGAAAAGGTTTTCAACGGAAAATTGCCGGCCGGGACTTTCCTGAACGTCAACATCCCCGATGTGGCGCTGAAGGCCATGGCGGGCGTGCGCCCGAGCCGCCAAGGCTTACCGGAGTCCCTTGATTTCTTCGAAAAACGGGTCGATCCCCGCAACCGCGCCTATTACTGGCAGGGCTGCGAAACCCAGCGCTTCGAGGCCAGCCCGGACGTCGACGGCACGGCTTTGGCCGAAAAATACATTTCCATCACGCCCATAAAGTGCGATATGACGGATTATGGCGTTCTGGACCGGATGCGAGACTGGAAAATAGGTCTATAGGGGCTCAAATGAAGATAAAATTCATCCAAGACTTCAAGGCCGGAGACACGCTCGACGATATTTTCGTGCTGGCCGAGAAAAATATCGCCCGCAAGCGCAACGGCGAAAACTACCTCACCGTCACCCTCTGCGATCGATCCGGCCGCCTGAAGGGCGTGATGTGGGAAAACCTGGAGCGGATCAAGGTCAAGAGCGGGGACTACGTGCGGGTCAAGGGCGGCATTTCGGATTACAAGGGTGCGCTGCAGCTAGTGGTCAGGGACATGGTGGCCTGCCCGGCCGATACGCTGGAACCGGCGGACTTCGTTCCGGCCACCGCGCGCGACATCGAGAAGATGTTCGGGCGCCTGGTCGAGATATCGGCCGCCATAGCCGCCCCGCACCTGAAGCGCCTCTTCGAACTCTTCTGGGAGGACGAGGACTTCACGCGCGCCTTCAAGGCCGCCCCGGCCGCCAAGAAAATGCACCATGCCTACATCGGCGGCCTGCTGGAGCACACGCTGTCCATGGCGCTGCTGGCCGATCGCATCGCGCCGCACTACGGGGGCATCGATCGCGACATGCTGACGGCGGGCGTGATCCTGCACGACGTCGGCAAAATCCGCGAGCTGGTCTACGATGCCAAGATCGATTATTCCGACGAGGGCCGGCTGCTCAGCCACATCGTGATCGCGATCCAACTCCTCGATGAGAAGCTGCGCCTGATTCCGGACTTTCCCCGGCAGCAGGCCCATCTGCTGAAACACATGATCATCAGCCACCACGGCGCGCGCGAGTTCGGCTCGCCCGAGCCGCCCAAGACCATCGAAGCGGTTCTGCTGCACTACATCGACGAGATCGACGCCCGCGTCAACGGCATCCGGGAGTTCATGGCCGCCGAGGATTCCGATGAAACCTGGACCGCCTACCACCGGCTGCTGGAACGCCATTTCTACCGCGGCGGCACCGCGTCCTCCTGACGAGAAACCGCTATGTTCATCACCCTGGAAGGCGTCGAGGGCTCGGGCAAGTCGACCCAGCTGGGCCATATCGAAGCGTTTCTGCTGAAACGGGGGCGGGCCGTCCTGGTTTCCCGCGAGCCCGGCGGGACCAGCATTGGCCAAAAGATCCGGTCGATCCTGTTGAATCCGGAAAACCGGGCGATGGAACCGCTGACCGAGCTGTTTCTCTACGAAGCCGACCGGGCCGAACACGTGCGCAAGGTCATCGGCCCCGCGCTGGCCGCCGGCAAGGCCGTGGTGTGCGACCGGTTCAGCGACGCCACCGTGGTCTACCAGGGCTACGCGCGCGGGCTCGATTTGTCGCAGATCCGGCACATCCACCGGTTCATCCTGGGGGACATCCGGCCCGATATGACCCTGTTGCTCGATCTGCCGCCGGAAGTCGGCCTGGCGCGGGCCTGGACCCAGCTCGAGCAGGGCGATCGCAGCGGCACCGAGAGCCGGTTCGAAAAAGAAACCCTGGATTTTCACCGCCGGATCCGCGCCGGATACCTCGACCTGGCGCGGCGCGAACCCGCGCGCTTTTGCATCATCGATGCCGCGCAGGCCGCCGCCGCCGTCCGCGGCGACATCGAAGCCGCGATCGGGCGGCTGCTGGAAGATGAAAGCGGTTGAGCCCGTTAGCCGGTTGGGCCCGTTAGCCCGTTAGCCGGTTGGGCCCGTTGGGCCGGTTGAGCCTGTTAGGCCGGGGGGGCGGTGGCGTCACGCTGATCAATCCACTGACTTGCCGGGGAGGCGTTTTCTATTCGACCCACTATCCCCGATTGGGGGTGGAACATAGTTTGCTTTGCTCACAATTGGAATAATGGAATGATGGAATATTGCGACAATGGGTATTCCATTTCCCATAATTACAACATTCCATCATTCCATGTAGGCGGCACAATCGGTTAACCGCTCAAACTGCATGAATTGAATATGACATGGACATTCCGAGACGTACGGGTTTAAAACTTTTTCATGACGGGCTCAACTTTTGACCTCATTAGCACCTGGGACTCAACGGGCTCAACGGGCAAACCGGTTGACGGGCCAGCGGACTCAACGGGCTCAACGGGCAAAACGGGCCCAACGGGCTTAACGGGCTAAACCGACCCCATGGGAACCATACTCGATCTGATCGGAAACACGCCGCTGGTGGAAATCCGGCGTTTGAACCCCAATCCGGCCGTCACGCTGCTGGCCAAGCTGGAGTATTTCAATCCCGGCGGCTCGATCAAGGACCGGGCCGCGCTGGCGATGATCGCGGCCGGTGAGCGGTCGGGCGAGCTGACCGCCGAAAAAACCGTGATCGAGGCGACCTCGGGCAACACCGGCATCGGGCTGGCGCTGGTGTGCTCCGTCAAGGGCTACCGGCTCCTGCTGGCGATGTCCGAGGCGGCGAGCGTCGAGCGCCAGAAAATTCTCAAGGCCCGCGGGGCCGAGATCCTCTTGACGCCCGGGCACCTGGGCACCGACGGGGCCATCGAGGAGGTTTATCGCCTGGCGCGCGAGGCCCCGGACACCTACTTCATGACCGATCAGTTCAACAACCCGGCCAACTGGCAGGCGCACTACTCCGGAACGGCCGCCGAAATCTGGGAGCAGACCGGCGGCCGCGTGACCGCGCTCGTCGCCACGCTGGGAACCTCCGGAACGCTGATGGGCGTCTCGCGCCGCTTGAAGGAATTCGATCCGAACGTTCGCATCATCGGCGTCGAACCGTACCTGGGCCACAAACTCCAGGGGCTCAAGAACATGAAGGAGGCGTATTGTCCGGGGATTTTCGATAAAAGCCGCCTGGACCAAAAGATCAACATCGATGACGAGGAGGCCTTCGACATGACCCGCCGCCTGGCCCGCGAAGAGGGGCTGCTGGTCGGCATGAGCAGCGGGGCCGCCATGGCGATCGCCGTTCAGCAGGCCCGCACGATGACCTCCGGGACGCTGGTCGTGATCCTGCCCGACAGCGGGGAGCGGTACCTGAGCACGCCGCTGTTCGTGGTCAAGGAAAAAGTGAACCTGAAGCTGTTCAACACCATGAGCCGCGCCAAGGAACCCTTCGAGCCGCTGGTGCCGGGCAAGGTTTCGGTCTACACCTGCGGGCCGACCGCCCACGCGCCGATCCACCTGGGGGAAATGCGGCGCTTCATCGTGGCGGACCTTCTGTGCCGTTACCTGGCCTACCGCGGGTATGCGGTCAAGCACGTCATGAACATCACCGACCTGGACGACAAGACCATCGCCGGTTCGGAGAAGGCCGGGGAGGAGCTGACGGACTTCACCGGCCGGCACATCGCCCAATTCGAGCGCGACCTGGCGTGGCTCGGCATCGAGCCGGCCGACGACTACCCGCGCGCCAGCGACCACCTGGACGACATGGTTCAGGTGGCCGAGCAGCTGGCCCGCAAAGGGTATGCCTACGAAAAACTGCGGTCGCTGTATTACGACATCTCGCGTTTCCGCGACTACGGCCGCCTCTCGGGAATCGACATCGACAAGATCCGGCTGGGCGCCACGGTCGACCTGGACGATTACGAAAAAGACAACCCGCGCGACTTCACGCTTTTCAAACGCGCGCGGTTATCCGACCTGAAGCGCGGCATATACACCAAAACCGCGTGGGGCAGCGTCCGTCCGTCCTGGCACCTGCAGGCGGCCGCCATCTCGATGAAATACCTCGGCCAGCGATTCGACATCCACGCCAGCAGCCGCGAACTGATGTTTCCCCATCACGAAAACCTCAATGCGATTGCCGCGGCCCTCAGCGGCCGGCCGCCGGTGCGCTGCTGGGTCGACTGCGAACCGGTGATGGCCGACGGTCACAAGGTGGACCGTCACCGGGCCGGGGCGACGCCCGAGGACCTGCGCGGCCGGGGCTATTCGGGTCAGGCGGTGCGCTACTGGCTGCTGACCGCCCCCTATCGCAAGCCGGTCACGTTTTCGCCCGCCCGGATCGAAGATGCCGCACGGTCCCTCGGCCGCTTGAACAACTGCATCCGTGGTCTTAAACTCCTGACGGACGGAAAGCCGTATGCGGACCTCGATCAGCTCCTTTACGACCTCAAGCAGGGCTTTACCAGCGGTCTGGATGACGACCTGAACATCTCAACGGCCATGGCCTCGGTTTTCAAGGTCGTCAAGAAGGTGAACCGCCTGGTGCGGGACCGGCAGATCGACGCCGCCGGGGCCCGCAAGCTGCTCGACGCGTTCCGGCAGCTGGATACCGTGCTGAACCTGCTCGATTTCGAGGACGCGGCCGCCCCGCCGGCGGTTCAGGCGCTGATCGAAGAAAGGCAGAGGGCGCGGGCGGAACAAAACTGGCCGCTTGCCGACCGTCTGCGCGCGCAGCTCAGGCAGATGGGCGTCGTCGTGCAGGACGCCGAAGCCGGCGAAAAACCGGAAGACTGAAAACTGCGCGGGCGACACCCGCGGGGGCCGTATAAAGCGCATCGTCCGCGGCAAAATCCGACCCCCCTGAAGATCAACGGACAGCGTCTTAAATAACGAGGGTAACGCCGCTTTTTAAGGGGTCGCCGCGATGGAAATCTCAGTCGTCGTTCCGATACACAATGAAGCGCAAAACATTGCCGGCCTGGTGGCCGAAATCCATACGGCCCTCGACGGCCGGCACGACTATGAAATCATCACTGTCGACGATGACAGCACCGATCACAGCCCCGCGATTTTAACGGCGCTGCAGGAGTCCGTTCCCCGGCTGCGAAGCATTCGCCACCCCCGGCGCAGCGGCCAGAGCGTGGCGCTTCTGACCGGCGTCAGGGCCGCCCGGCACCCCCTGATCGTGACCCTGGACGGCGACGGGCAGAACGACCCGTCCGATATCGAGAAAATACTTGCACCGTTCGGCGCCGGGGTATACGACTCTTCCGCCATGATGGTGATCGGCCACCGCACCAACCGGCGCGACACGCGCTGGCGCCGGTTTTCGTCCCGGGTGGCCAATTCGGTCCGGCGCTGGATGCTGGGGGACTGTGTGCCCGACTCGGGCTGCGGAATCAAGGCTTTTCCGAGGGACTTGTTTCTCGCGCTGCCTTTTTTCGACCACATCCACCGATTCCTGCCGCCCCTGGTCAAGCGCGCCGGCGGGGAGGTGATCTCGGTGCCGGTCCACCACCGCCCCCGTCGCCACGGCGCGTCCCACTATGGCACCCTCGACCGGCTCGCGGTGGGGATCATCGATCTGTTAGGGGTCATGTGGCTGATGCATCGCGCGGGTCCCCGTCTGTCGGCCCGGCGTGCGGAAAACGCAACCGAATCGCCGCTCACGGCCGGCTCGTCTCCGGTGAAAGCATCCCGCCCCCACCTCACCTGAGTCTCCGCGAGCCATAGGCGTCGAGATAAAACTTTTTCGCCGGCCGGCCTACTTTCGATTTTAAAAGGAAACAGAGGATGAGTGCCAACACCATCTGGATAGCCGTCGGCCTGGCGGGCCAGGCACTTTTTTCGGCCCGTTTTCTCGTTCAATGGATCTACAGCGAGCGCAGAAAGCAGAGCATCGTCCCGACCGCCTTCTGGTACCTGAGCATCGGCGGCAGCCTGACGCTGCTGACGTACGCCATCTACCGCAAGGACCCGGTGTTCATCGTGGGTCAGGCCTCGGGTTTTGCCATTTACCTGCGCAATCTCCAGTTTATTTACCGGGAAAACAACAGGCTGAAGCGTGAAAAATCCTGATGTCAGGGCCGGCGGGCTGCTGCTGGCTTTGTGGCTGGCGCTGGTTTCCGCCGCGCTGTGGTCCCGGCCGCTGATGCCGATCGACGAAACCCGGTATCTGTCCGTGGCCTGGGAAATGTGGCAAAAAGGCGAGTTCCTGGTCCCGCACTTGAACGGCCTGCCGTACAGCCACAAGCCGCCCTTTTTCTTCTGGTGCATTCATCTCGGCTGGCTGCTCTTCGGGGTCAACGAAGCAAGCGCCCGACTGACGGCGCCCGTCTTCGGCCTGCTGAACCTTTTTTTGACCGGGCATCTGGCCGCCCGGCTCTGGCCGCAAGACAAGGATGCCCGGCGCCTGGCCCCCTTCGTCCTCATGGGCCTGTCGCTGTGGGCGGCCTTCGAGACGCTCACCATGTTCGACATGCTGCTCACGTTCTTCGTTTTGTGGGCGGCCGTCGGCGTCCTTGCGGCCCGCGGCGGCAAATTTGTCTATGGCTGGAGCCTGTATGCGGCGGCGGTCGGCGGCGGCATCCTCACCAAGGGACCGGTCGTTTTGCTCTACGTGCTGCCGCTCATGCTCGCGGCCCCCTGGTGGGCCGTCGGAAAGCCGGTGGTTTCCTGGCGCCGCTGGTACGTATGCGGCGCGGCGGCGCTGGCCGGCGGCGCGGCGCTGGCGCTCGCCTGGGCGCTGCCGGCGGCCCGCGCGGGGGGTCCGGCATATGCCGACGCCATCCTCTGGGGCCAGACCGCCGGCCGCGTCGTCCACTCCTTCGCTCACCGCAAGCCCTTCTGGTGGTATCTCCTCTGGCTGCCGGCGATCCTCTATCCCTGGATCGTCCACCGGCGGCTGTGGTCCGCAGTGAAAAAACTCGGTTCCGAGCAAGGGGTCCGGTTCTGCTTGAGCTGGCTGGTGCCGGCCGTGGCGCTTCTGTCACTGGTGAGCGGCAAGCAGGTCCATTACCTGCTGCCGGTGCTTCCGGCGGCCGGCCTGCTGGTGGCCCGCAGCCTGTCGGTGTCGCCGGCGGGCCCGTCGCTTGCGGAACGCCTGGCGGTGGCCGTGCCGGTTTTGACGGCCGGGGTGGTCCTGATGATCATGCCGCTCGTCATCCCGCACCTGCCGGACCTGAACCTGCATGGTTTTTCCTCCTGGGCCTGGGGGCTCGTACCGCTGGCGCTGGGCGCCTGGATTCTGGCTGACCGGTTCCGCCATGTCCGCGCCTGGGCCCAAACGGTGGCCGTCGCCTTCGTGACGCTTCTGGTCGTGCTGCACCTGGGGCCGGTGCGCGCGATGGCACCGGCCTACGACATCGGCCAACTGTCGCACAAGATCGCGGCCGCTGCCGCCGGCGGACATCCCGTGGCGGTCTTTCCGGCCAAATTCGACGGGCAGTTCGAGTTTCTGGGCCGTCTCGAAACCCCGCTGGTCGTGCTCGAAAATTTCGCGGCCGTCTCCGGGTGGCTGGCCCGCCACCCGGACGGGTATCTGGCTATCGTATTTAAAAACGCAAATTGGCATGCCTACGGCGAGGGTGCCGAGTACGTGCAGGAATTCCGGAGCGGGGGGCTGGCCTTTTGGCGGGCGGCCGCCCTGGCGCAAAAACTCGGATCAACCGAAAAACAGGGACTGAAAACCTTGTCAAACCGGCCAGACCCTTGACGGATCTTTCAGGCCGTGACGATCAGGCGCCGGCCCGGCCGACGGGGCCGGCGGCGCCGTTGCGATCACCCGCTGCGTGTCCGCCGGCGACAGCCCTATTGGCGGGCGGACCGGCAGCGCCGGGCCGGTTAGTCGAGCGGTGCCAACAGGGGTCTTGTTGCACGGCGTCAGCCAAAAGGCGCCCGGGGGGCGACGTGTGCCCCGAACGGGCGGCAGGACGCAAAAAAAAAGCCGGACACAAGATGACATGTCCGGCTTCTCATTCGATGTCGCCAACCGAGGGTAGTTTCGTGCATCCACGCGTTTGCACGAGGTGGTTCATCCGTTCGGCCAGCTTGGTCGTTGGCATTCCCTGACGGGTCAGTCCAAAACGAGTGTAAATATAACCGGCATGCTGCCGTTGTCAAGTTTTTCGGGCCCCTTAAACGGGCGCCGTGACGCCAGGACATCACCCAGCGCCCCACCTGTTTCGACCGGTTTTAAAACCCGCCCGCAACGTGTTTCAGGAGCTGGTAAATGAACGGGACGAAAATCGCCGGCAGCATGTTGCCGACGTTTATTTTTTTTATCTCCAGCAGGCCGAGGCCGATCGCGACGATGAGCAGCCCCCCGATGGCGGACATCTGCGAGACGACGTCGGGCACCAGGAACAGCTTCAGAAACGAGGCGGTCAGGGTGATGAACCCCTGGTAGGCGAAAACCGATACGGCCGAAAAAATAACCCCGATGCCCAGCGTCGAGGCGAACACCACGGAACTGATGCCATCCAGGACCGATTTCGCGAAAAGCGTCTGGTGATTGCCGGAAAGGCCGCTTTCCATCGCCCCCACGATGGCCATCGCCCCGACGCAAAAAAGCAGGCTGGCGCTCACGAAGCCCTTGGCGATTTCCCCGCTGTCCTTGGACACCCGGCTTCCGATCCAGTGGCCGAGCTGCTCCAGCCGGTCTTCGATCCGCATGAACTCGCCCACCATGCTCCCGATGGCCAGGCTCAGGATGACCATCAGCAGCGCATCGGTTTTCAAGGCCGTCTTGACGCCGATCAGCACCACCGCCAGCCCGATGGCCTGCATCATGGTGCGGCTGAATTTCTCGGGAATCCCCCCTCTGAACAGAATCCCAACCAGGCTGCCGGCGATAATGGCCAGGGTGTTGACGATCGTACCCAGCACGGTTTTCTTTCCCTTCGGATTAAAAAGGCTGCGTTATAGTCGATAACTCAGCTCATGACAACCGCCTTCTGTTCCGGGTCGATAAGGTCAGTGCTCATGACGTGAGAAAGTCTTTGAGTTCGATGGCCATGGCGAGCAGAGCCGTCAGCGCTGCGGCCGCATATCCAATGCCGGCCATCACATTGCGCTGCCGGGTCGATGTGTTGTAAGCGGCGATGTACCGATTCAATTCGGCCGAAAATTTTTGGATCCGCTTCTCCACCGCGACATCGGTCGCGGGCCCGGCCGGCAGACCGTCTACTGTCATGCTCGGGGGGCTTGTTCCGGCCTCGAAAAGGCCGATCGAGGCCGAAGCGGCGCCGAAGTGATAGATTCCCAATCCCGAAAACATGAGGGCGAACACAAACCATACGGTCGCTAACAGATTCATGCGGGTCTTTTCTCCTTGCCCCTTGGCGCGCCAGGGGAGGGGAGTTTTCGGTCAGATGCTAGGTAGAGTTTTTCGATGTACTGCCGGACGCTCGCGTCCCACGCAAAGCGGCCGGCAGCCGCCTGTGCCCGAAGGCGTTTCCAGCGGCGGGCCTCGTTTTTAAACAGCAGGGTGGCGCGGCAGGCCGCAGCCGTCAGGCTGTCCACCTGTTCCGGCAGGGAGTCGCCACCGAAGCAAAAGCCGTTGACGCCCTCTTTGACGGTATCCTTCAGTCCGCCGACGGCATGCACCAGGCACGGCTGGCCGTCGCGCAGCGCCAGCATCTGGGAGATGCCGCAGGGCTCGAACGAGCTGGGCATGACGAAAAGATCGCCGTTGGCATAGAGAAGATCGGCCACCGAATCTGAAAATCCGTTCAGGAAGATAAAATTCGGATGCCGCGCGCTCATGTGCGTGAAATAGGCTTCATTCTCCGGCGAACCCGTGCCGAGCAGGATGTAGAGGTCATCTTCGCCGAGCGTCGCCAGCAGGCCCTCCAGGCCCGGCCGGCCGTTGCTTCCGGCCGCCCGCAGCAACAGCACTTTCTGGTCCACCAGGCGGCTGACGCCGGTCAGCAGCAGGCCGGGCGGAACGGGTTTGCGGATCCAGTCGTTCAGGCGCGTGTAGGCCGTGAAATGGGCGCGCGGCACGGGGCCCGCATCGCCGGCCCATGCGATGACGGCCGACTGAAACACCGCGAGCATCTTTGCGAAGTCAAGGCGCGCGGGCTGGCGGTCCGCTGAGTACGCGCAGCCGTTCAGGATGCCCGTCAGGCGGCCTTCGTTACGGGCGTTCATTAGATCGACTTCCAGCCCCTCGCCGCCGAAAAACACGGGCGGCCGGCTGGGCTGCAGGATCTCGGCGGCATAGGTCGGCGAGACCACGTGCACCGCGTCCGCCAGGCGCACGGCCGCCGCCAGCGGATTGACGCAATTCGTCCAGCGCCGGTCGGCGACCGTAAACCAGTCGTACGGCGTGCCGGACAGCCAGGCCTCGAGGCTGGAGTCGTCTCCGGCCAGGGGCCGCACGCCCTGCAGGGCCAGGTTGTGGATCGTAAACACCGTGCGGATCTTTGCGAGCGGAGCGAAAGCCGGGTCGAACCGGCGCAAAACGAGCAGCAGGGCGGTCGGCCAGTCGTGCAGGTGGAGGCAGTCCACCTCGCCCCAGACGTGCCGGGTGAGGGCCGTCGCGGCGGCTGCACAAAAAAGGGCGAAGCGATTGGCGTCGGTCGCAAACGGGCGCTGCGGCGGGTCGTCGTGGTAGATCCGGCTGGGGGCAAAGGCCGCCAGGGCGGGATGGTGCAGGACGAACTGGTCGACACCGGCCTGGGGATTTTCGGCCGGGACGGCATAGATGTCGATCGGATGGGCGGTGTGCCTGAAATCGAGGCGGAAATCGCACACCTTGCGGGCGCCGGGCAGGGCGTGAAGAAAGTTGTAGGACGGCACAACCACGCTGACCTTCCAGCCCTGCTGCGCCAGGGCCGACGGCGCATCGCGGACGACGTCGGCCAGCCCGCCGACCTTGCCGCCGGGCAGAGCGTCGTTTTCGGAAGCCAGCATCACGACGTGCATCTTAAAGCCTATAGAGCTTGTATGAAGGTTTTGGCTGCCGGTGTCGGTGGTTGGCGTATGCTGAACTGAGGGGTTCAGGGTTCAAAGGTGCAAGGTTCAGGGTTTAGCCTTGGGCTTAAAAGCGACCAGTTTAATCGAGAAAGAAGCTTTTCAACCCGAAACCTTGAACCACTCAACCCTGGTTACAGCCGCCGCCCTTTATCTTAAAGCCAATATAGGATTTTTTTAAGGAATCTGCCACAGGTATCTTCGCGCTGCCGACCAGCGGCCGTGAGGCCGGCGACAACGCGAAAAAGAAGGCGTGAAATTTTATCTGAACCGGTAGGGGGCGTTGACGGCTATCTTTTGAGAATCCCGAGCAGTTTGACGCCGAATCCGGATGACGTGATACGGACGACTTCCGCCTTGAGAGCGAGGCCCTTGTCGAACCGGGTCCCCGGGACCGCCAGGGTGATCCGGGCGCCGACCTCAAGGGCGCTCTTCGTTTCGATGAAAAGGCCGCCCTTGCTCACATTCGTGATGGTGCCTTCGCCGCAGCGATCGGGCGATGAGAACACCAGCGGCCGGGCGGCCGGTTTGCGGGGATATTTGCGCGATTCCCGCCCGTTTTCCATCATGAGCTTTAAATACTGCGGCAGGTCGTAAAAGTGCTGGGCCTCATCGCGGGAGTACGCGCCGATCGGATCGACGTGCTGGGCGCCATAGCCGTATTTGAACTTGGCATTGTAGAGGTCTTTGCACCACCTGATCTTCACTCGGTGGCACTCGTAATCGGCCGCAGCGTCGCCGTAGGGCGAGCCGAATATGCCCAGGTAAATGTTGGTGCCGGGGGTGATCAGGGTGTCCGACTCGAAATACAGGCCACTGCTGCTGTAGTTTGCGATGCAGGCGCTTACGGAGGGAATCGAATCGAGAGATTCGATGACCGCACCGGCGGCATATTCGAAACGATCGTTTTTTCTCTTGTTCCGGTTGTCGCTGGAAAGGTCCGATTCGCCGTTCAACAGGTCGAAGTGCAGCCGCCCTCTCATGATACCCCCTGCTCCGTGTGGTGAATTTCCGGTTTAGATTCCCAGAGCGTCGTTGTTTCCGGACGCGATGGCATCCTGATTAAAAGCAGAAAGCGTGCCATGTTGATTCGATCCGGAGGGACCCGATAAGTGGTGTATTTTCTAATGGTTGAAGGGGCGCCCTGGAAATGACGCCGGCAGGGGGGGACGAAATTGGGTCATCATGCGCGGCACTTTTGGGTAATATGACCCAGAGATGGAAAAATGACGAGGGGGGACAAGTGCCCGAGTGCGACCGGAAAGGGTGAAACACCGGGAGACTACAGGCTGAAGAGCTTCACGAAATCGTTGATGTCGTCGATGAGTTTAACGCCGATGCCGTGCCGCACGAATACGACCAGGCCGGCCAATTTCCGGCACCACCGCACCTGGCCGTAATACTTGCGGATGTCCTCGGGCGCAGCCGCGCCGGCGTCGTAGTTTTGAATGTGGATGATGATCCCCGCCCGCAGGCGCGGAGCGGTATCGCTTTCGATATACATCCCGGAGCCGCTGAAGTTCAAAAGGGTGGCGGGAAACACGGTCCGCGAGCCGCTTTCCTGGATCATCACCGGCGAGTCGATTCGGACCCGCTCGTGGCTGCGGTCGGTGAGTTGCATCGTCCCGCGGGACCATTGCGGGCGTTGCGAAACAGCGGCCGCGACGCCTCTCGGACCCTGATTGCCCCTAAAGGTTCGAATCACCCGCTGAATGAAACGGGCCCCGGGGCCCGGCCGATTCGATCGCCGTCCGCCGGCCTGGTGTGGCCCGGCGCCGCGCCGCTCGATTATTTTTCGCCGTTCCGGCCCGAAATACGTGGGCGGGTCCACCCGCCGGCGGTCGATACCCGTTCTTCTGTCGCCGAGGGCGGATGACGTCGAGCCGTATGGATCCATTCGTTCAGGTTCCGCGAAGCCGGATGATGCGGGTGGACGGTGTCGGGTTAAGCGCTGACAGGCGGCCGTTTTTACGGCCCGGGTACCAAAGCGGACCCGGCCCGATCTATACCGGACATTTTTGAGCCTTACCGCGCGCGTCCCGCAATGTCAACACCGTAGGCCGCGCGCCCTGCGGCAATTTTTTCGGTGGGTTGGCGGTCCTGGTCCGGTGATTTCCCTTGCCAGGCGGTGGGCTCGTGGCGCGCAAGAATGTGCGCCCGCCAGCGTCATGCGGGCGGCGGGCACCGGAAAGCATTCGACGCCGCCGGGTTACGCAGGAAAATCCCTTCATCCGCGGCCCCTGCCCGCTGCCGGTGACGGTGTCGGGGTTGCGGTCCGCCGACACCGTCCGGTCTTCAATTTATCTATCCGATAATATTATAAAATACAATTCAAGCGCCGCTGGTGGTCAAATCGATGGCCCTGTAAACAGAGTCCCGCCGCCGCAGAGCCCGACGGCCGGCAAGATCGCTTTCAATGCAGGGAAATTCCCATCATCGTCAAAAAGCGATCGATGGTAACGGTGAAATATAATTAAAAAATCCGGATATTTAGTATATCGGCACACTATTTGCTGAGATTGCCATCAGTTACTATCCGAAAATGCAGGAACGATCACATGAGAATACTGGTTGTCGACGATAATAAAATCGTGGCGGAATCCTTGAAGGTCATTTTGCAGCAGGGCGATCATTTTGTCCAAACCGCCGAAAACGGCGAAGACGGCTACCATAAATACCTTCAATTCGGGCCCGAGCTGATCATCACCGACATTGAAATGCCGCTTAAAAACGGGTTTGCCCTGATGCACGATGTCCGCTCGCACGATCCGTCCATCAAGGCCATCTACATGAGCGGGGACCTGGAATTTTTCGGCCGGGAAATCGAAGCCGAAAAAAAGAGCTACACCGTCGACCTGCTCAACAAGCCCTTTACGCTGCAGGAACTCTGGCAGGCCTTGATCGGGTCCCAGGGCTGAGACGAATTTGTGGATGATCGGCAACGAGCACGATGGTATCGCTGTTGAGATACATGCCGCACGGCCGATCTGCCGGTGACGCTCACAAATGACCGGCCCCGATTGCCGGGCCGCGCGCAGTCCGTTGTTTCCGCAGCCGTGTCAGTCTTCTCCGCGGCCGGCCTTCTTTTTTTCAACCGGAACCTACCACCACGAAATCACCTCGTCGAACTCGAAGATCAGGTCGATCAGGTCGTCGTAATCCGGTGCCTCCCCATCGAATTCGAACAGCGGAAACTGCAGACAGTTATATCCCAGCGAAAGGTTGTACATGAGCGTGCGCTGGAGATCGTCGGGGTCGGATTTCAAGATGTGCAGCATTTTTTTTCTTTTCGGCATGTGACCTTCTTCGGCGGGCTTACGTCCGGTTTCCGAACGGGATCACCAGATCCATTTTCTTGAGTTCCCTGGCCAGCTTTTCGAGCGGCATGATATCGAAACCATGCCGGCGGTTGTCCTCGATGTTGGAGATGACCGGGCATTCCATCTCTTCGAGCCATTCCAGATTTTCCTGCAGGGCCTCGGTCATTTCGACGCCGATATCCAGCACGAACAGGTAAGCCCAGTAGTTGTGCGCCGCCAGCCCCAAAGTTGTCCGCGTTCCCTCCCAGACATCCTCGGGCCGGCGAACGATGATGGCGCAGTGCTTGACATTTTCCATGGTGTCGGTTCCCCGGCAGATAAAGTTGGTCCGTAAATGAGTGAAGGGAAAAAGTTTCCGTTCACCCCTGTCTAAAAGGTCAGATAACGGTCACAATCGTAAATCATCTCGGCGTGCCAGGATTGAGACAAAAAGGCCTTTTGATCCACCTTGGCCTCCGCCGGTGGCAGCTTGTTGGCCTCGAACCCCACCTTGCACAGGGCCACGGTGGCCAGTTCGGACAGTTCCGCCAGGCGCGCATCGGTGCACAGGCGCGTGCCGTGATGGGTGAAAAAGACCTTGACCGCGATGTCCTTTTTCTTTGCCGCGCGGCACAAGTGGATGATTTTATCCAGATACTTGTCGGAACTGACGTAAATCCCCAGAATTTTGCTCATGACGTTTTTTCTCCAGTGTATGAACCCGCCCCGCAGGCGATTCGGGCCTCTTTCCGGCGGCAAAAAGTGCATATGCTACGGAAAGGTACAATTTAATAAGCCCGAAGCTGTGGCCTGTCAACACGTGAGCGGCAAAACGCCCGGCCCGAATCCACATTGACAATGCCGGTCGCAGCCTATATGAAAAAAACGTCTCGCTGCAGTTCCGCCCGTCGTCCGAGCGGTCCCGGGAACAGCCGATGGACGGCCGTGGTCCCCGATGGACGGCGACCCCGGCGGCATCACACGGCCGGCCGGCGGCCCCGGGAAAAAATCCGGCTTGCAGCGGGACCCGGCGGAAAATATGACCCTGTATGAACTGGACACTCAGACGTGCCTCGAAAGATCGGCGGATGGGCACGAGGGAGGCACGTCCGGGGGAGGTGCGGCATGATCGTCAATCAGGCGGACCTTTTTTACGGCCTCAATCACAATTTCATCAAAGACCTCATGGCCATCGCTGCGCGGGTGTCCTGCGCCGCAGGCGACGAAGATTTTCGAATCCGAAGAACCGGCCGATCATTTTTACATTCTGGCGCAGGGCTGCGTCCGGCTGCGGGTCGACCCCGCCGGCCGCGAGGTCTTCACCAGCTGCCGGGTCGGTGAGATCTTCGGCTGGTCGAGCCTCATCGGCCGCCAGGCGTACTCGGCTTCGGCCGAGTGCATCGAACCCGCCACGCTGCTGAAGATCGACCGGCAGGCATTTCAATCGATACTCGACAAAGACCTTTTCAGCGGCATGCTGTTTTTCAAGCAGCTGGCCGCAGCCCTCGGCGGCCGCCTGATTCAGCTCTACGAGCGTGACGTCGAGACCTCGCCGGCATCCGCGCCGACACCCCCGGAGGCGGCGGGATGACCCCGCAAAACATTCACGAGGTGCTGGCCGCCAGCGAGTTCTTCACGGGCTTCGATGCAGACGACATCGCGAAGGTCGCCGCTATCTGCGAGGTCAAGGCCTGCGAGGCCGGCAGCATTCTTTTTCAACAGGGCGATCTCGGGGAGCACCTGTTTATCATTTGCGACGGACTGGTGCACCTGGAACGGTCGATGACCTTCGGAAACCGCAAGGGAAACGTCGTCATCGAAACCCTTGGCAAAAGCCGGGTTCTGGGGTGCTGGTCGACGCTGATCAACCAGCCGCACATCGTGATGTCGACCGCCGTCTGCCAGCGGCCGACGAACGTGCTCGTCATGCAGGGGGCCAGGTTGAGGGCGCTGATGACCAGCAACATGGCGCTGGGATTCAACATCCTCGAGCGGCTGTGTTGTTTGCTGCGCGACCGGATCCAGGCCGCTTACGGCGCGTTGGACAAGATTTGAAACACCGGAGATTGCCGCCGCGTTTCTGCACGGACCCACGATGCCCCCCAGGGTCCCGGAGTTTCTATGGACAGTGATCCCAGTTTCGAGGAAGCGCGGATCCTCGACCACTTGAAAGACCGCTTGGCCAACTTCAAGAGGCAACGCGGCCAACTGATTCCGGTTCTCCAGATGTTCCAGGAAAAACTCGCCTACCTGCCGCCGGAGGCCATCGCGCTGGTCGCCGCCCATCTTGGCCTATCGCCGGCCGAAGTCTACGGGGTGGCCACGTTTTACAACCAGTTCCGGTTCAACCCGCCCGGGAAAAACCCGATCAAGGTCTGCCTGGGAACCGCCTGCCACGTCAAGGGCGCCGACATCATCCTCGAGAACTTCGAGCGCAAGCTCGACATCAAGGAGGGCGAGACGACCCCGGACCGCGAGTTCAGCATCGAGCGGGTGGCCTGCGTCGGCTGCTGCGCGCTGGCGCCGGTGGCCCTCGTCGGCGAGACGGTCCAGGGCCACATGGCCCCGAGCAAGGTCGAAGGGCTGATCATGAAGGTGGAAATCGAAAAGGGGATCAAGGCCCGCGCCGAACAAAAAAATGACTCCAGCCGCGCGTGACATATCCAATCGACCGTTTCAGGCGCTGCGGGCCGAGGCTCTCGGGCGCCGGGCGGTATTTGACGCGGCGCCGGTAGCGAAAATCCACATCGGCATGGCCACCTGCGGCATCGCCGCCGGGGCGCTCGAAACCCGGGCGGCCTTCGAACGGGCGCTGGCGGAGCGGCGCATCGAGGCCCGCATCCACCTCGTGGGCTGCGGCGGGCACTGTTACGCCGAGCCGGTAGTCGTGATCGACAACCCGGCCTCGGGCTTTCCGCCTATTTTTTATCCCGAGGTCAACGCCGGCAAAGCCGCGATGCTGACCAAGCTCTTTCTGGAGGGCGGTGATCCGCGGCTGGAACACATCCTCGGCGCCACCATCGCCAACGACCTGATCCCTTCCGTCATGGAGTTTCCGCGCTTCAACCGGGAAAAACGGATCGTCATGGAAAAGTGCGGCCGCATCGATCCGGAGGACATTTACGATTACCTGGCCGAAGGCGGGTACGGCGCCCTGGCCGCGGCCCTGGAGCGCCCCCCGTCGAGCATCGTCGCGGAAATCGAGCAATCGGGGCTGCGGGGAAGGGGCGGCGCCGGTTTTCCCACCGGGACCAAGTGGGACCTGGCCCGCCGGGCCGGCGGAAACGAGAAGATCGTCATCTGCAATGCCGACGAGGGCGACCCCGGGGCCTACATGGACCGCACGATCCTGGAGAGCAATCCCCATCAGGTCTTGGAGGGGCTGATCATTTGCGCTTACGCCGTCGGCGCCTGCCGCGGCCTCGTTTACGTGAGGTCCGAGTACCCCCTGGCCGTCCGGATCGTTCGCCGGGCCATCGCGCAGGCCAGGCAAAACGGTCTCCTGGGAGCGGATATCCTCGGCCGCGGGATCGATTTCGATATCGACGTGTTCGAGGGATCGGGCGCCTTTGTCTGCGGCGAGGAGACGGCGCTGATCCAGTCGATCGAGGGCCGGCGGGGGATGCCGCTTCATCGGCCGCCGTATCCGATCGAGGCCGGTCTGAACGGCCACCCGACGGTCATCAACAACGTCAAGACCCTGGCCTCCGTGCCGCCGATTATCGAAAACGGCGCCGCGTGGTACCGGGGTATCGGCAGTCCCGACAGCCCCGGCACCGCGGTTTTTTCGGTCGTGGGCAACGTGACCCATCCGGGCCTGGTGGAAATCCCGATGGGGGTGTCGCTGCGGACCCTTATTTTCGATATCTGCGGCGGGATACCGAACAAAAAGAAGTTCAAGGCGGTTCAGATCGGCGGACCGTCGGGCGGATGCCTTTCCGGGGACTTTCTCGACACGCCGATCGACTTCGATTCGCTCACCGCGGCCGGGGCCATGATGGGCTCGGGCGGCATGGTGGTCATGGACGAGGACACCTGCCTGGTGGATGTCGCGCGCTATTTCCTCGACTTCACCCAGAAAGAGTCCTGCGGCAAGTGCACCTTCTGCCGTATCGGCACCCACCACCTCCTGGAGATCCTGGAACGCTTGACAAAAGGCGAAGGGCGGCCGTCGGATCCGGACCTGCTGCGGCAATTGAGCGAAGACATGCGCCAAGGGTCCCTGTGCGGCTTGGGCCGGACGGCCCCGAACCCGGTGCTCACCTCGCTCAGATACTTTGCGGACGATTACACGGCCCACGTGGAGCAGCAGCGCTGCCCGGCCATGATGTGCCGGCCGCTGACCGCTTTTTACATCGACCTGGACCGCTGCGCGCGCGGATGCGATGCCTGCGAGGGGTGCTGTCCGGTGGATGCGGTGTTTACAACGGCCAATCGCAAAAAGGGAATCGACCAGGTGCTGTGCGTCAAGTGCGGCGAGTGCCAGGTGGCCTGCCCGCCGGAGTACCGGGCCGTCTTGAGAGTATCGCCGCCGCATCTGGCGCCGGTCGTCGAGCGGCCGCCGAAGCCGCCGCAGGATGACTCGTAGCGGCGAGAATCAACTACAAGGTTTCGAGATAAAGGTTTCGGCACGGCCGGAAGGTGGCGGCAGTATCCGAGGTTTGGGCTGTTCGGGAGACGGGCATGATGGTGTCGATTGTGGTCGACCGCAAAGAGATCGATGTCGTGGAAGGCACCTCTTTGCTCGCGGCCTGCCTGAATAACGGCATCACCGTGCCCCATTTGTGTTACCTCGAAGGGTGCGACCGGCAGCCGGCGTCGTGCCGGCTGTGCTGGGTCGAGATCGAGGGTGCCCGGAACCCGGTCGCCGCCTGCACCGTGCCGGTCCGGTCGGCGATGGTGGTCCGGACCGCTACGCCCGCCGTTCGGCGCCTGCAGAAAACCGCGCTGAGGCTGCTCCTGTCGGTGCACGCGGTCGACTGCAAAAATTGTCCCGCCAACCGCCGGTGCGCCTTGCAGGACCTGGCCCGCCGGCTGGGGGTTGGCTTGAGGTCCGGAACCTGGCCGCGCCGCCTGAAGGAGCCGCCGGTCGACACCCGCCATTTCTGCCTCGATTATTTCCCCAACCGGTGCGTCCTGTGCGGCCGATGTGTCGCGGTCTGCCGTCAGGCGAACGACCGGCCGGAATTGACCTTCGTCAAACGCGGCATCGATACGGTCGTCGGCTTTTTCGTTCGAAACGATTTTTCCCGGCGCGATTGTGCAACCTGTCGGCTCTGTATCGACGCCTGTCCGGTGGCTGCCCTGGTCCTCAAAAAAGGTGCCGAAGGGTCGACTTTGAAATAGCCTGACCGAGCGGTTTTTATTGCGACGGCAGCCATTCGCCTCTTCCGAGGTTCACCGCGCCGTTATTCGATATGTGTTGACTGAGAGGGCAGGGTGGACCCGTTGTTTTCTCACTCATTCATGACGTTTAATCCGGAGGTTAGCATGCGACGACCAACGTTATCGGGGTTTCTGGTGATCATCGTGACGGCCGGTTTTCTTGCGGGTTGCGGATACAACCAGTTGCAGCAGCAGGAAGAACAAGTCTTCAGGGCAAGATCGGTCGACTCCTGGCCGCCCACTTCCCCATCAAACCCGATGACACCGACGAACTCAAGGGCGTGATTATCGGCGATTGATTCAAATGAACGGAAAAGACCCCTACCGGCACATTGCCGCCGTTTACGATCTTCTCCTGGAACCGGTGCTCGGCGGCCTGCGCCGGGTCGGCGCGGGACTGGCACCTCCTCTGAAAAACAAGCGCGTGCTCGATATCGGCTGCGGCACCGGGGCCTTTTTGGCCTACTGCGCCCGCAGGGGTGCCACGGCGTTTGGAATCGACCGGTCGGCCGCCATGCTGGCAAAAGCCGGGAAAAAGATCGGCGCCGGCGCCGGACTGAATTACGGTGACGCCGCCCGGGCTCCCTTTCGTGCGGGGGCCTTCGATCTGATCGCCGTCATCATGGCGCTGCACGAAATGGCCCCGGCCGCGCGATCGGCCGTGATCGAAGAAGCGCGGCGCCTGCTGACGGCCGAAGGGCACCTGCTGGTGATCGATTATCACGGCGGTGCGCTCCACTCTCCCATAGGAAAGATGTTCAAGCTGCTCGGCTTCTGCGCCGAACTGGCCGCCGGCGGCGAGCATTTCCGCAACTATCGCCACTTCATGTCCAGCGGCGGCCTGGCGCCGCTGATCGGGACCCATCGCCTGCGGATCGTCCGCCGGGAGCCGGTCTGGCAGGACGCCATCGCGGTTTCCCTGCTGGCATTTACCCGGTGAGGGCTTCCGGGAAAACAAAGGGGTTCTGCGGGCCCTGTTTTCCAGATATTGGTGTCGATAAATAATTGACACACTACATGTTGTGTGGTATGGATACAGCCAACGATTTATTCACGAATGGAAATTGCTGTCCGGCCATCGCGCACGGCGCCGGTCCGGACGGCCACCGGCCCTTTTTCACAGCAAGCACACTGACAGGTCATCCGCCGCTGCCGGCCGATGATCGGGAGATACACCATGCGCCAACAGGGAAAGATACTGGTTACAACGGACGGCCGTTTCGATTTGAACGAATATCGCTGGGACGACGATCGGTTTGCCGACCTGATGACCCGCCGGAATGCGCTCAACAGCGAGCAGGCCATGACCATCAGCCGCTTTCTGCGCGAGGAGATCGACCGCATGGATGACGAGACCATCAATTCAGCCGTCATCGAGAAGCTCATCGGCGCCAAGATGAACGAGTACGGGGTGGGAACGAGCGCCGCGGTGCAGCTCGACAAGTCGATTTTCGTCAAGAACGACCTGGTGCTGACCGACAACGCCCGCACCGTGCTGGCGCGGCGTTATTTAAAAAAAGACGGCGAGGGCCGGGTGATCGAAAGCCCGCAGGACATGTTCCGCCGCGTGGCGCGCCACATCGCGCAGGCCGAGGAGAACTACGGTGACGGCGGGCAGGCCGCCAGGATGGAGGCGCTCTTTTACCGGATGATGACGGAGTTCTATTTTTTGCCGAACTCGCCGACCCTGATGAATGCCGGGCGGCGGCTGGGCCAGCTGGCGGCCTGTTTCGTGCTGCCGGTCGATGACAGCCTGGACGGCATCTTCTCGGCCTTGAAAAATGCGGCCATGATCCATAAATCCGGCGGTGGGACCGGGTTTTCCTTCTCGCGCCTGCGTCCCAAGGACAGTCGGGTCGGCAGTACCGGCGGCGTGGCGTCCGGACCGGTCTCTTTCATGAAGATCTTCAACACCGCCACCGAACAGGTCAAACAGGGCGGCACTCGCCGCGGGGCCAACATGGCGATTTTGCGGGTCGATCACCCCGACATTCTCGATTTCATCACCTGCAAAAAATACCATCACGACCTGAACAATTTCAACATCTCGGTCGGGGTCACCGACGCTTTCATGGAATCGGTCAAGATGCTGACCGCCTACGATCTGATCGAGCCCCAGAGCAAACAGAAAGTCGGCGAACTGAATGCCGCCGAGGTCTATCTCCACCTGGTGGAACAGGCCTGGGAAAACGGCGACCCGGGCGTCGTTTTCCTCGATCGCATCAACCGCGACAATCCCACCCCGGCCCTGGGCGAGATCGAGAGCACCAACCCCTGTGGCGAGCAGCCCCTGCTGCCGTTCGAAGCCTGCAATCTCGGCTCCCTCAACCTGGCGAAATTCGTCACCCGTGCCGGCGGAAAGCCGGCCGTCGACTACGAGAGGCTCAAGGAGATCATCTGGCTGGCGGTACGTTTTCTGGACAACACGATCGACATGTCGCGCTACCCGCTGCCCGAAATCACCGCGATGGTGGAGGGCAACCGCAAAATCGGGCTGGGGGTGATGGGCTTTGCCGACATGCTCTACCAGATGGGGGTGTCCTACAATTCCGAGGATGCGCTGCAGCTGGCCGAAAACGTAATGGAGTTCATCCAGCTGGAGTCGCGCGAGGCCTCGCGCGAACTCGCCCGGCAGCGCGGGACCTTCAAGAACTTCGGCAAGAGCGTCTTCAAAAACAAGAAGGGCTGCCGCTACCGCAACGCGACCATCACCACGATCGCGCCCACCGGCACCTTGAGCATTATCGCCGGCTGCTCCAGCGGCATCGAGCCGCTCTTTGCGCTGAGCTTCGTCCGGCGCGTCATGGACAACGACGAACTGCTCGAAGTCAATCCGCTGTTCGAAGAGGTGGCCCAGGCGCAGGGATTCTACAGCCCCGAGCTGATGAACCGGATCGCCGGCCGCGGGAGCATCGCCGAATTCGAGGACATCCCCGAGGCGGTGCGCCGCGTGTTCGTGACCGCTCACGACGTGGACCCGGAGTGGCACGTACGGATGCAGGCCGCCTTTCAGAAATACACCGACAACGCCGTCTCGAAAACGGTCAACCTGCCGCGCGAGGCCACGCCCGAAGACGTCCTCAAGGTTTATAACCTGGCGTACGAACTCGGGTGCAAGGGGATCACGACCTACCGCGACGGCAGCAAGGAAAATCAGGTGCTCTCTTTTTCCGAGAAGGACAAAAAGGGGAGCAGCGGCTTTATGACCGCCGTCAAGGAACGTCCCGAGACGCTGGAGGGGTTCACCACCAAGACCAAGACCGGCCTGGGCCAGCTCTACGTCACGGTGACCGAATTTGACGGGCAGCCCTTCGAGGTGTTCGCCACCATCGGCAAGTCGGGGCGGTCGACGACCGCCAAGACCGAGGCCATCGGTCGCCTGGTGTCGCTGGCGCTAAGGGCCGGCGTCAAGGCGAACGCCATCGTGGACCAGTTGAAAGGCATCGGCGGGGAGCACCCCGTTTTTCAGCACGGCGGCCTGGTGCTCTCCATTCCGGACGCCATTGCCCGGGTCCTGGAAAAACGCTACCTGACCGAGTCGGCTTCCGGCGGCCGCGCCAATCGCAAAAACGCCCTGATGGGAGAGACCTGCCCCGAGTGCGGTCAGACGATCAGCTTCGAGGAGGGCTGCATGATGTGTCACTTCTGCGGGTATAACAAGTGCGGGTAAGGCGACGGCCGTGAGGTGAGGGGCTTGTATTTCGGCTCGTCTGCCGCGCTGCATCCACCGATACGCATCTCGCTATGCGCCGCTGGATGAGCCTTGCAGACGAGCCCGAATCCGGCGCAATCTTGTGGACGTGTGTGGTGCCGCGACCCTATGGCGAGAAGCGCACACGGCCATGCCGGAAACAAGTCAGCGCGCGCTGCGGGTGTCCGTTGCGCCGGGCTCCGGTCTCGTAACCCTCGGCATGACTTTGCCCCCCCGAGGCCCCGGGGGGCGTGTTTACGGGCAGGTTCCGCTTTTCCTGGCCCAGTCGATGCCGTCGCAGTCGCCGAGTTCGCAGGCCTTGTAGAAGTCGGGGCAGGCCAGCTCGTCCCTGTTCAATCCGTGGTAAGCCAGCCCGCGATTCAAGAAGGCCAGGTTGTATGTCGCATCCAACGCCAGCGCCTTGTCGTAGTCTGCGACGGCCATCTGAAAATTACCCTGATCGAAGTAGATGTTGCCGCGGTTGTTGTACGTCTTTGCGAGGTTCGGGTTCAGGCTCACCGCCCGGTTGTAGTCCTGCATCGCCAGCGCATACTGTTTCATGTCCCGGTAGGCATTGCCGCGGTTGTTGTAGGCTTCAGCAAAATTCGGGTCTTCCTTAACGGCATTTTCGAGCAAAGCCACCGCTTTTTCCACATCCACATACCCGGCGTCTTTCCACAGGGCCAGCGCCCGCGTGTTCCAGTCGGCGTCATGGAGCGGGCCGCCGGCCGTTTGTTCCCGGCCGGCCGGGGCGACCCGCGGTTTTTGGGCCACACGCTTCCGGATTTTCACGGCCGCCGGCTGTTTTGCGGGTCCCGAAGCCACCAGGCCGAGTTCGGCCGCCCAAGGCAGCGATTGGAGCAGTTGAACCGGGCCGGTGACATAGACCAGCGCGCCGCCGGCCATGATGCAGGCCGTCCACAGCACCATCGCCGTGGTCAGGTGCAGGCGCCGCGCTTTGAGCCAGCCCCACACGAATGTATAGACCCCGCCGGTGAGCAATCCGAGCAGGCCGTGCAAAAGGCCGCCTTCCTTGAAAGACTTGATCAGAACCATAATCAGCAGGACACTTCCGATGAGAAGCGCTAGGGCGCCCAGGGCCGTGGTGATGAGCTGGCTGTCGATGAGATCCATGTGGTCCCCTCTTGGTGTGGTTAGCGGTCACGTTCACATAAACAGGATATATTTTACCATTTGCTTCCCCTAAAGGCAAGCCGAGCGGCAGGGAAGGGGTGCAGCGGTTTTATTGGCTTCACAAAGCCGGAATCATCCGGCCCAAGAGAGAGAGACGTTGCTTTTTATTCGAAACTGGCATACAATTTGTTGCTATCGATACGAATCGATTCTCTTTTGCGATGGTTACGGAGCCTTGCATGTTTCAAAAAGTATATGTGACCACCGACCAGATGATCACCTTCACTTGCCCGGCATGCCGGCAGCCGCGCGTGGTCAGGGTCGCCGAGCACAAGGAGCTGGAGAAGACCGACAAACTGCGCGTCACCTGCCGGCACTGCGGCCACAAATACCCGGCCCTGATCGAGCGGCGGCGGCAGTATCGCAAGCCGGTGAACTTTTCAGGGACCTACACCCACTACGTCAACGGAAAGCCCCAGGGACGGGGCTCCATGAAGGTGGTGGATTTGTCGCGTACCGGATTGAAGCTGAATATGAACGAAAAAGGGGGGTTTTGCCAGGGAGATAAACTTCAGCTCCAGTTTCACCTGGATGACGCCAACCACTCGTTGATCAAGAAAGAAGTCGAAGTAAAGAAAGTGTTCGGGACGGAACTGGGGGTGGCCTTTACTTCCTCGCACCCTTCCAACCCGTCGGACCGCGCTCTGGGATTTTACATGTTCGGCTGACTTCCGGCTGATGCAATCAATAAAAAAGGGCCGCGGTTTTAAACCGCGGCCCTTTTTTATGTGTGGTAGGCGGTACTGGATTTGAACCAGTGACTTCTACCGTGTGAAACTGACTGATATCACTAACAAAATCAATCAATATCAAATAACATAAAGTAATATAAAGAAAAGCCGTGGATATCGTTTCACGGCTTTTTATATTGTTTTATGGTGTTTTTTTTTGGAGTGGTCACAAACCGGTCACATTTTTTTTAGGTGTGCAAAATAAACGTTGACATTAAATGTCATATATAATAACATTAAGACCATGAAAAAAGAATTCACCACTTCGGAAGTTTTAAAGGTGCTGGAAATCAAGCGGTCGAAGCTGATGGACTGGAAACGTCTTCCCCAAATGGAGTTCGCTAAACCTTCGCGAACGGCGGGTGAGAGCGAGCCAGGGCGCGATAGAGACATCTTTACATTCGAGGACGTACTGACAATAGCATTGTTTCAGCGGATGGTAGGCGCGGGCGTGTCGCGCAGCTTCGCGGGTTTCACGGCCAACTATATGAAACTTCGTTTTCAATTCATGGACCGCGATCAGACGAAAGACCCTGTAAACGATCGGTTTTGTTGGCTGGATGTTTACGACCAAAAATCAACCGCTTTATGCAGCCGGCCGGAAAGCCGACGCCAGGCGCAAGAAAAGTATGCTGACGCAGCTATTGCGGTGTCGATAAACGTCGCGCAGCTTATCCGTGATGTACGGGCCAAAGTGGCCGCAGCGCAGTAGTATATTTTTTTGTTATTAAATGTCAGAAAAAAAAACATTCGAGGTGTAGTTATGAAAGACGTTTTAGTGAGTGATTTAATCACGGTTAAAGAGGGCGCCGAGGTGCTTGGCCTGGGTATCGAGACATTCAGGAATTACCTAAGCCAAAAGCGCTTGCCGATCAGCACGTACAAACTCGGCTGGCAACTCATGCTTGAAAAGAAAGATGTTTACCGGCTCGCACGCGAACGAGGCAAAGAGGTGGCGTCATGCCCGATCAACTCCTGACGGTCGATGAACTGGCCGCGGCGCTGAAGGTGCCGAAATCGTGGATTTACGACAAGACCCGGCGCAAAGGTGCCGACGCGATACCATCTTTGCGTGTCGGAAAGTACATTAGATTCCGTTTTGATGCCGTGCTGGTGTGGCTCGAAGCGCAGCAGGATGAGACTGTATGACCGCAAACCCGCAGCAGGCCTTTATTGACCGCGGCTTTCATCCACCCGCTGAAATCATCCAAGACGGAAGAATACATCGTTTTCCGACGAACGGAAACCCGTTGGATAAAGCCGGGTGGTACTCGTACTTCGAAAGCGGTGTGATGGTGTTAGGCAACTGGCGCGACTCGCAGAAATCGTCCGTTTGGTCCGATAGGTCCACCGACGAGAGAGTTAACCAGGCCGAGTTGAAAAAGGCGCTTAAACAGCGGCAAGAGGCGATAGACGCCGAACATGCAGCGGCGAGGGTGAGGGCAGAGGCGATGATGGAAAGCGCCGGACCGCTCGATCCTGGACACCATTACCTGAAAGCCAAAGGTGTTGGCGTTTACGGTGAGGCACGCAGCTACGGCGAGAAGATTTTACTGCCATACCGCGATGCCTCCGGCCGGATCACGACAACCCAAACAGTGGACCCGGCCGGGGCGAAGCGGTTTTTGAAAGGCGGCGAGAAGCAGGGCAGCTTTTTTGAAATCCCAGGTGATACCGGAATTTTCTATTTTGCCGAGGGCTACGCAACCGGCGCGACGATCCACGAGGCCACCGGGGGCCGTGTGATTGTCTGCGGCGATGCCGGCAATCTTGCGCCCGTATCGGCGGCCATCCGGCAGAAATATCCAGAGGTGAAAATCATCTTCTGCGCCGACGATGACCGATGGAAAGACGGCAACCCCGGCATAACCAAGGCCAAGGCAGCAGCGGAGAAGATCGGCGCAACTGTAGTAATTCCGAAATTTAAAGACCTGGCCACCAAGCCCACGGATTTTAACGACTTGCATAAATTGGAAGGTATCGACGCCGTGAGGCAACAGTTATCCGAGCCGAAAGATGAGCCCAAAACCTGCGGCATCACCATGCTGGACCTGTGCGAAAAGGAGTTTCCTCCGGTTTTATGGATGCTTCCTGGAATTTTCCCTTCGGGCAGTCTTTACCTGGCAGGGCCGCCGAAATTGGGTAAATCAGTGTTCATCACCAATCTTGTCGTGGCCACGGCGACCGATGGCATAGTTTACGGAGACTTGCGGTGCGCCACCGGGAGCGCGGTTTACCTGGCGCTGGAAGATAACGAGCGGCGACTACAAAAACGAATAATAGCCAACCTGGGAGGCCGCAAGCCTACCGACCGACTGAAGATCATCACCATGCAAGACCGATGGCCGGCGCTGGGCGAGGGCTGTCTCGCGCGGCTGCGGAAAGAGATTGACGCGCTGACGAATGCCCGCCTTGTGGTTATCGACACGTTGAAGCGAATCCGGCCAAAGACCAACGGGACCAAAAAGCAGCAGTATGATTCCGACTACGACGACCTGACCAGAATCCACGAGTTAACCACCGATTACCCATCCATTCTATTCGTGATTATCGGCCACACAAGAAAGATGGCAGCCGAAGACATTTACGACACGATCAGCGGCACGCAGGGGTTGAGCGGCGCGGTTGATAGCCTGGCCGTGTTCGCCGGCATGCGCGGTGTTGGGAAAGCCAAACTGTATGTGGATGGGCGTGATGTCATGGGGATCAAGAAGTCAGTTGCCTACGACAAAGACACCTGGTCATGGAAGATCACCGGCGACGTGACAGAGATCGAGTCAACACAAATCCAGGACAAGATTTTTGAGGCATTGCGTAGGTACGGGAAAGCGGACGGTTTGACTCCAACAGACATTGCCGGAATGTCAGATGTGAAAAAGGCAACAGTCAAGAAAACCCTATATGGATGGGTTGAAAGTGGTGTTGTAGAGAAAAAGGGCCGGGGTCAGTACGTATTATCACCGGGGGCCATAAAGGCTGGTAGCCTATCTAACATGCTCTTAAACAACTTAGATGACCACTCATTAGATAGATATAAATGAAATATACGGTATCTCTTATATCCTTAGTATCCCTTGTATCCTTAGTATCCTTAGTATCCCTTCATAGGTCTGGAAGGGATAAAAGATATTTTACCAAATATCCCTTTGGATGTATTTTTATGTAGTAATAACTATGGGTTATATCGAAAGGATACTAAGGATACAAGAGATACTATAAATTTCTAACACCTTTTGGAACCTTTAGTTAATTGGTTCCTCGCTGTTTAGAGTGGGTAAATGACTAAAAGGACATTTTTTTAACAAGGAATAATTTTTACATCATGAGAGATACAGACCTCTTTCAAATAGCTCTTGGCCTGACGCCACCTTGGCGAGTTGAATTATCTGAATTTGACCCTGACCGAAAACGTCTGGACATCACAATCGACTTTCCTCGGGGCGGCGCTTTTAGTTGCCCTGAATGCGGTGCGCAGGGCCTTAAAGCCTATGACAGCGAGCTGAAGTCATGGCGCCACCTGAATTTTTTCCAGCATGAGGCCTACCTGAGCGCTCGAGTTCCCAGGGTCAAATGTGGACAATGCGGCATTCGGCTGGTGAATGTTCCCTGGGCTCGGTCAGGCAGCGGTTTTACGCTTCTTTTCGAAGCCATGATCATGACTCTGGCTAAGGCCATGCCGGTTAAAACCCTCGCCGCTTTTGTTAACGAGCACGATACCAGGCTGTGGCGGATAATTCATCATTACGTTGATAAAGGCCGTTCCGAGGCCGATCATTCCAAGGTCAAAAATGTCGGCTTCGATGAGACTTCCAGCAGGCGTGGCCATGATTATGTCAGCCTTTTTGTCGATCTGGAAGGCCCGCGGGTTCTGTTTGCCACGGAAGGCAAAGATTCCTCAACGGTTGAGCGATTCAAGCAGGATCTGATAGCGCACGGCGGCAGCGAAAAAAATATTGAACAGATGTGTTGTGACATGTCTCCCGCTTTTATAAGAGGTGCTCGGGAGCAATTTTCTGAGGCCGAGTTGACCTTTGATAAATTCCACATCATGAAAATTGTAAACGATGCCGTGGATGAGGTTCGAAAACAAGAGCAAAAAGAAAGACCCGAGTTAGCCAAATCACGCTATATTTGGTTAAAAAATCCTGCGAACTTGAAACAATCACAGACCCTCAGTCTTGAAAACCTTACTGTGAAAAAACTCAACCTGAAAACAAGCCGCGCCTACCACATCCGCCTGAACTTTCAAGAGTTGTTCAAACAGCCGCCCGAAGCCGCTGAGATCTTCCTCAAGAAGTGGTACTTCTGGGCGACGCACAGCCGCCTGGAGCCGATAAAAGAGGCCGCCTACACCATAAAACGCCATTGGAACGGTGTGCTGCAATGGTTCAAATCACAAATCAACAACGGCATCCTTGAAGGAATCAATAGCTTGATCCAAGCTGCTAAAGCCAGGGCTCGTGGCTACCGTACAAAAGAAAATCTGATCGCCATGATTTACCTTATAGGTGGAAAACTTAACTTTGGCTTACCCACCTGATGTAGCGAGGAGCCAATGAATTACATCAAGATCGAAACAAACGACGACACCAGGTCAAAGCGGCGGGGTGTGGCGTTGGGACAAAGCGCCAAGAAAAACGGTCGGTAGACGTTCTCGAGGCCGTCAACAGGCTGCGCGATTACTGGCCTCTTACACTGCGTCAAATTTACTACCAGCTTATTTCCGCAAATGCCATGAGCCAGCGGCACTGGATATGGAAGTGGGTAACGGTCAACATATATGATGCGCTCGGACCACTCGCCAAGCGAAATGCGGATCGAAGGACCGTCTGCCCTGGGATGCAATTCACGACGAACACCGGGAGGTCAGTTATCAACAGCGATATGAAAACGCTGAACAATTCGTTGAGACCGAGGCGCA
>CAVSIM010000026.1:0-159167 GCA_963728055.1 uncultured delta proteobacterium
CTCTCGATAAATATTTTCGTAGTTGAGAAGAGCCTGTTCGAATTCCTTGCGATCGGTTATGTCGAGAAATGTTCCAGTGATCTGGGAAACAGATCCGTCTTCGTCACGGCTAAATACCCTGTCACGTGACAGACACCAAATCCATTTCCCATTCTTAGTCTTGAAGCGGTATTCGATGTCCAGCTTATCTTGAATGCCTTGGATGAGTTTTTTCATGTGTTCGTCAATCCGCTGCCGGTCGTCCGGATGAAACAGCTCGAAGAACTGAGTTTCACTCATGGCCATGAGGTCATCGAGGCTGTAGCCGGTCAAGGATGTGCCTTGTTTGTTGATGAACTGGTGCTGCCCTCGTTTCACATCATAGATGTAGATGCCATTGAGAGAGGCATCGAGCACCTTTTGTGCGAAACTTTCAGTCTCAAGCGACTCGTCACGGGAACGAATTTGATTGTGTTTTTCTGCCATTTGGAAACCCCAGAATCTTCTGTTTGGCAAATGAATCAGCGACTTACCGAATTCAATATTTAGATTCACTAATCAAGCAGACATCTACACCCGTATACCAAATTATTGCAAGGTTGTTTCAGTGTCAAAACTAATCTCTACGGGTAATCGGTTCCAAAATGGTTCGGCCTTTCGTTTCCGCAGTCTGCATAAACATTGGGGGCTGGAATGAAGGCGGAGGACCACGTATGATGTACAGTGCAAAATTGGACCTAAGGATGCATTCACGCAGCCCAGCTCAAATGCACCCGGGTCACCGACGGTGACACCATCACCGTTGTCACCGATGGCCAAAAGGTTACCATCCGTCTCGTCGGCATCGATGCCCCTGAAAAGTCCAGAAAGAAACACGACCCCGGCCAACCCTTCAGCCAATCATCTACAAAGCACCTTGCAGACCTTGTCCTGAACAAGCAGGTCGACATCGTCCCATTCGGCACCGACCGATACGGACGCACCCTCGGAGTCGTTTATGTGTACGGCAAGAATGTGAACCTTGAGATGGTGAGGGCTGGTCTTGCTGAGGTTTACAGAGGGAGACCAGCCAAGGGTTTCGACAATGAGACCTACCAGAAGGCTGAGGATGCGGCCAGAATGGCCGGCGTGGGCATGTGGTCCCTTGGGGATAAATACTATCAGTAAAATTTTAAGATAACAGCTCCGGGATTGCCCACATCCACTTATAACGGGAAGTTCAGATTGTCGTGATTAACGACTTATGGTTTAGGTATCCTGAACTATTGACCTGACTCCGAGTTAATGCAAAAGATAAAAGCCATCGATGAGTATGACGCTAATTACGACCGCTCCTACGATACATGTTACAAGACCGTTGACACTTATTTTTACTCCTCGACCCTCGCTTGCCCTTGATAATGCCCAACCAAGGACTAAGAAAAGGATTACATCGATTAATCCATGGGTGATCCAGTGGTGACCCGTAGCCGCCTTCATCCATGCAAGCACGCCTTCTTCGTTAGATTCTTTCAATATTACGAGCAGTGCGCTAACCACACTGGTTATCGCAAAGGATAAGCCGAAAGACACTGTGTATTTTCCCATCTCAGAATCTTCCATAATTAACCTCCCTGTGCTTGTTTAAAGAGTAAACCGATTTTGACTGCAACGCTGAGGATGGCTCCTGAGCCTTCCATCGACAATGAGACAGGGACGATCAAACCAGCTACCCAAAGTACAACTTTTCGTGCCGCCTTACTCGTAGATAGATTGCCGGAAGCCGCAATAGGGAGGTAAGTTGCCAGAAGGAGAAGCATCAGAAAGACGTGCTCTTTCGTCTCCATGAAAAAATCGTGAGCGAAGGGCCAAGGCCCTCCCTTAATGATCGCCTTCTCAGGAGCATAATGGACGACGTACCAGTAGCCGCCAATAAAATATGTCAGCCAAATTAAAACTGCACAAAGAATGCTAACGTTTTTAATGCGTGAAAGAGACGCCTCGTTGACATTTAAAGTATCCACAAAAACCCAAAGTGCTGCGAGAGTGGCAATTCCTCCTAAGGCCGGATGAATCAATAAAATAACATTATTATCCATTTTTGCCTCCTTTTGCCTTTATGGACAAAATAGTTAACATGAGTTCATCCTATGATAGATTGAAATTATGCATTCGATTAACGGTATAAACAGCGATTAGGAAGGAAGTGGAGAAAAATCGGGGAATTGGTAATGTCGTTGTTGTAATAGACCCGCTAATCTATTTAATCAATATAACTTCAACTTTATAATATATGCCACAATGTGGTATGTCAAGGGCTTTTCTATAATTAAATTGCAGTGATGCAGATCAATCAAAATATTTTAAACTGCGGATAAAGTTTTCCAAGGTGGTGCATGATTTGGTATCATTCATTTATGTTGACCTTCTTCCTCAGTTTCCCCGACACCTTGAACGTCACCACCCGCCTCGGCCTCAGCATCATTTCATCCCCAGTAGCAGGGTTCCTCCCTCTGCGCTGAGCCTTCTCTTTCACACAGAACTTTCCGAACCCACTGACGAGGACATCCTCTCCGGAGGCGAGGCTTCGTTTTTATAATCTCAAGCAGGGTTTCGGTGACGTCAGATGATTGATTCTTTGTGAATCCGACTTGATCCCAAGACGAAAGCCAGATACAATATTACGAACAGAAGATCAAACAGATGCCCCTAAAGGTTCTCAGGAGCCACGAGGTTGTATCATCTGTGAACAGAAGATGCAGGAAATATATTGTCAAGCGAGGACTCAGCATCTGGGATTACCGTCTTCTGGATAAGGATCCGGTGCCCGATAGCGTCTATTATCGTGTCATGAAGGAATCAGGAGGTAGGTGTGCTCTTTGTGGAGCTTCTAAGAAAGATTACCCTTTCAACGTGGACCACATCAGGCCGAGATCAAGGGGAGGTAAAAACGATTACGAGAATCTTCAGGTCCTTTGCTCAAAGTGTAACCAAGCCAAGTCCAACAAGGATGATACAGACGTCAGATCGACAGGGCTCTCTGAGATTGATCCTCCCTGTAGGTTTTGCCCCGGCAACATCAAGAACCGTATTGTCGAAGAGTGGGATTTTGTGGTTGCGTTTGAGGATGGGTATCCGGTCTCCGAGGGGCACCTCCTGATTGTTCCCAAGAGACATGCCCCCGATTGGTTCCAGATGACGGAAAGGTAACGGCGAGAGGCTGACGATTTGATAAAGGTTCTGAGAAACAGACTTTTGGAATCGGACAAGACGGTCACCGGGTTCAACATCGGTATGAACTGTGGCGCATCTGCCGGTCAGACTATCTTCCATGCCCACATACACCTGATACCCAGACGTGATGGCGATACGCCGAATCCGACTGGTGGTGTCAGGGGGGTCATACCGGATAAAATGTGTTACTGTTTGGTTGATTGAAAATACTGGCATTGATGATTAAGTAGACTTTAAGCATGTGGACAAAACTTGGGACAGCATCTCTCTTCCTTGCCTTCATAGCAATGGCTTATCCAGTGCTGCATGGCATAATCGGCCTTGGGTACTCTGACAAACTAAACGTCTACCCTCAAAGCTTTATAGAGATAATTGGGGCCGAGAACTTTATGTGGCTTCACTACATCCCCATAGGATTTGTCCAGAGGATCTTATTGTACATTTTCGAGCTGCCACTTTTTGTTTTGCTCTTTGGATTTAGCGGTCTCTTTTTCCTGATTCACTTTTTTGCAACTGAAGGAGGATGATGATGTAGCCTCACAGACCGGTTTTAAAAGGCCAGTAATTAATTGAAAGCGACCCCTTCAGCCTGCCCACTTAACAGAAAATGACCACCTAAAATTCCAGCCCATCCTCAGGTATCCCTGTCCTTACGGAACCATTCAAACCTCAATTAATCACGCTGAAAAAATGGACAGGTGATGCCCGTTCTGTTATAATGTTTTTCCACATAAATTGTTAAATCATAAAAATCAATGACAAAGCCAAACCTGCCGTGAGGCAGAGACGGAAAGCCACGGATCTTAATAAGACAGCCGGGTTGCCATGAGTATGGAATGACAAGCCGAGCTGCCTTAGTAGTGGTTCGGCTTTGTTTTTTAAGGAGGGCAAATGAACAGGTATCACAATAACGGTTTGTTGTCTCTGGTGGTAATTATAACGACCCTGACACTACTTATCGGATGTGGGACGAGCGGAAGTGTTGGAGTTAAAACAGGGGGTGGTGGTGATGTTGTAATACATAAGCCAACGGCTGCTCAAAAAGGCCCTCCACCATGGGCACCGGCACACGGCCACAGAGTAAAATACAAGTACCTCTATTTCCCGGAATGTCCCGCTTATTACGATAAGAATCGGAGCGTTTATTTTTACATTGAGGGGGCTAACTGGGTTGTTTCTGTTTCTTTGCCCGACAGATTGAGTATGCATTTGGGTGAACACGTTGCCTTGGAATTAGACACTGACGAACCATACACGTATTACAATGATCACAAAAAAAAATATCCACCGGGGCAGACCAAAAACAATAAATCAAACAAATGGGCTAAAAAGGGAAAGAAGTAGGTATGCGGCCTGAAAAGTCGTAAACGGGTAAATTAGAAACTGCACTCTATTGATCATGGGAGGTAAAATCGAGAAATGTTGCTGACGTCAAATAAAATCTTCGCCTTGATACTTTTGCCTTTTTGTATCCTCGGTTTGATTTCATGTGGAGGAGGGGGAGGTTCGAGCGATTTAGGAGCTGTAGGGACAGGAACAGCATCCGTTGCATTAGTGGACTCAGCTTCAGAGGACTATGCAGCCGTGTATGTCACCATCAATGACATCCAGTTCCACCTTGGTGGGAACGAGAACAGCCCTAACAGCTGGAGATCGATACATGAAAGCATCGAGTATCCGGTAACCGTCAATCTGCTTGAGCTTGTTAACGGGGTGCGGCTGGATCTTGGTATTGTCGAGCTACCCGCTGGTCATCATACTCAATTGCGACTGATAATTGGTAATGAAGCTGAGCAGGGAACGATAAACATTCTGAGCCAAGCCCATCCATATGCCAATTACGTGATTATCGACAAGGATCCCGATGATGCGATTGATCCTGAGATTCACGAGCTTAAAGTCCCGAGCGGTGAAAAATCCGGGGCAAAAGTGGTTGGAGGTTATGTTATTTCGGAAAACCAAACCACTGAGTTGATACTTGATTTCGATGCCTGCCGTTCGATTGTTCAAGCTGGAAACAGTGGCCTATGGCTTCTTAAACCGACGCTGAAGATCGGCTCCACAGAAGACTACCCAATCGTTAAAGGTCAAGTTACGGATGAAACTGATAATGGACTTGAAGGGGTGCTTGTTTCTGCTCAACAATACAATTCAGTTGCATCAGATGTTAAGGATAAGGTTACTGTTGTGGCATCAACCATAACGGATGAAAACGGCTTTTACAGCCTGTTTGTGGAGCCGGGTGCATACAACATCGTTGCTTTCAGAAGTGATAGGATGCCAGCATTTGAGAAGGTAACAACCACATCTGGTCAGGTTCTTGCACCAGATAACGGTGATGGCGTCAATTTTGATCTTGTAACCTCATCAGAAAATGGTTGGATAGTGGGAACCGTTACAATTAATGAAGCCGGTACTGAAGAGCACTATGCCACCCTGAGTTTTCGTCAGGATGCGGATTGCCCGGACTGTATACAGGATGAGAAAATTGAAATAAAGTCTTTGAACGTCTTAAATGGACAGGCATATAATCCTGATCCTTCGAATTCATTACCAGCTGGAAAATATACTCTGGTTGCTTCATCTTATGGCTATGGCACACTAAATTCCAACATAGTCCTTGTGGACGGAGCAACTGAAGAGGTATCGGTTGATTTCTGACAACGGTGTAGACTAATGCAAGTGGGCAGAGTCTCATGGGCTCTGCCCCAAAGTCCAAGTAAGGCTGACTCTTTCCGCCTCTTTTAAAGCCTTTTTTTCTTCCACCCATACTCAGGGTATACCCTCCGGAGAGATCTCTTCTCTACAGAAGCACCACGCACTCAAAAAGCATGTTGCGATGGATCTGAATGCCGATAACAGAAGCACCCCATTCCGGGGGAGTGTGCATGGGATCGGGTAGGTGTGAGCTGGGGATCGAGGTCGCCGATGGTGTTGTGGTTTTGAAGCCAATCCGTTACCGCATCAACCAAGCTGGTCTCTGCCAGCCGGTGATCGAATGCCCCACTGGTGTGCGGTCGATTTTCTGTAAACCTTTTCCAGTCTCGTTTCGTCAAAGGGGTCAAAACTCAAATGAGAGGAGGTCCCTATGAAAACGAAACTTGTAAAGATTATTATGGTTGCAGCGGTCATTGCGTTCTTCAGCGCAGGTGTTGCGATGGCTCAAGAACGTAAGGGCGGTCGGCAGAACAATGTAAGAGCAAAGACTTACAGTCATTACAAGCAGGACAAGAATCAAAAGATCGACCATAACAGGCACTTTCAAAATCAGTATCGTCCTAAACAATTTTCAAAGGACGACAGGGGTTATCACCGCAGACCAGTCGTAATCCACAAGTACTACCAACCCAATCATCATTACCGTCCCTACCGGCATTACCGGTCTCATACCGGCATTAGTTTCGCCCTTTCGGTTTTGGATCCAAACGTGGCCTTTTCAATCGGTGTGATGGGACGTTGAACCTCTGAAGAAACATTGCGGCAGCAGCGGGGTTAAAAATGAAAAAGCCGGGCTTTGCCCGGCTTCTCATTCGATGTCCCCAACTGACGGTAGTTTCATGCAACCCTGAAGTTGCACGAGCTGGTTCATCCAATCAGCCAACTGCCATCGTGTCTTATACGTTAAGAGACGCCGATACCAAGTTGGTTACACCGGCAGTCAGCCAGATTATTGAAGCTGCATTGTGGTTATGCAAGTTTCACTACCGTCGGTGGTCGTGATTACGTCAGTGGCCGAACGGTTCAGTCCACTGATTGTCAAATTGATTGTGCGGTTTCTCGGCAACCAAAGCTCCATGAATCCGTTTTCCAACGTAGACACCGGCTTGTCCATAATTACAGTGCCGGATTGGTCGACTGCCTTGACGTTGAGTTTCGTCTGAACCAATTCCCCCTTACAGGAGGACATGAAATGGACGCCTCATTTATGCGTGTTATTAATAAATGGGGCTACGGCTACCATCATTTCATCAGCAGGCAGCGCAATTTTTTTGATTCTGCCGCTTTCAAACTGAAACACGACCTCTTCTGATGTGATGTGTGTTCTTACGGGCTGTTTTTCCGAGTACCACTGGTTGGCGAGTGCCAGCGCTTGGTGAGCATTTAGCCCCTCAAGCTGGTCAATGAGTGCGGACTCACTTATTGAAAATGCGGGTGTTAACATGAGAAACAATGCGAGAGAAGCCAGAGGAGTTATTACCAACCATTTCTTAATTCGGGGTTTCATTAGCATAACAGTTCCCTTCGTCGTCATCCAAAGATCTATACCCATCTTCGGGTTAGTCAATCCCAGAATGTCATGTTCTAAGCCCGGCCCGTAAGGCCCGGCACAATGAACGTGTCATTAGTTGTTACATTCTGTTTCGCATGTAGCTGCGCTCTGAAGGTGCCCAGAACCACTTGACTGGCAACCTCTTGGATTTGTTTCCGGATTGAAGTGCCAAACCTTCTCATGCAGGGGCTGCTCCATGGTATGTTGCTCTTCATTATTCACACTCCTTAGTCTGGATGTCAGACCAAACGATGGTCATTATTTCGTTGTAATCAAGGGGTGTTAGCATATATATGGGGACGCTCTCATTATTTAAACTTTACAGACGATCACCGATCTGATAATGAATATTCATGCCACGCCAATCCAGAATTGATGCTCCGGGTGCCCTGCACCATATCATCGCCCGCGGAATCGGTCGGCGCAATATCTTTAATGATGATCAGGATCGTGAAAACTTTCTTGAACGGCTGAAAAAGGTTCTGGAGGAGACTCGCACCGGATGCTATGCGTGGGCACTGATCCCCAATCACTTTCACCTGCTGTTGCGCACGGGCGATGTGCCCGTGGCCACGTCGATGCGCCGTCTTTTGACCGGGCACGGGGCCACGTACAATCGCCGGCATCGGCGCAGCGGTCACCTGTTTCAAAATCGTTATAAATCCATTTTGTGCCAGGAGGAGACCTACTTGCTGGAACTGGTGCGCTACATTCACCTGAACCCGTTGCGGGCCAAACTGGTCAAGGACCTGTCGGATTTGGATACATATCCTTATACCGGGCACAGAATATTGATGGGCAAAGGCGGTCACCAGTGGCAGGACGCAGAATATGTCCTTAAGCGGTTCGGACGCACGGTTACGGTGGCAAGACGCAAATACCGTGAGTTTATGACCAAGGGGGTCTCGGCGGGCCGGCGGCCGGATCTTGTCGGTGGCGGACTGGTTCGGTCAATGGGGGGATGGGCGGCGGTCAAGGCGCTGCGCAAAGCCAAAGTTTACATGAAAGGCGATGAACGGATATTAGGTGATAGCGATTTCGCCGAACAGGTGCTAGGACAGAACCGGGAAACCTATGAACGCAAACAAGCCCTGAAAGCCAAAGGCGTCGATGAAAATGCCGTGGCCCGGCGTGTTGCCGAACTTCTTGACGTTGACGTTCAGCTTGTCTGGTCGCCCGGAAAGAATCGCTTGATCGTAAAAGCCCGCAGCCTCTTGTGCTATTGGTTGGTGAGCGAGCTTGGCATGAGCATGTCACAACTTGCACGGCAACTGGATCTGTCCGTTACCGCAATCAGCCAGTCCGTGGAACGCGGTGAGCGCATTGCCATTGAAGATAACTTTACGTATGACGAAGCAAGAATAAACTTTACCAAGTTAAATTACTAATGAGTCCGTTTTTGTTTAGACACGAATTGTGATTGAGGCTTGTCTTTTGTGGTTTTATGAGAAGTATTTGTCTATAGATTTATGGCCTCCTTAGTAAAACACTAAAACTGGAGATCGCCCCCAAAATACGCCCAAAAATAAGTAATGCCATCTGACTTCTATTTTAACTTATCTCTGGCGTTTTTTTAAAGAGGACATACGACAAGTATGCCGCTTTTACCGCACCTTGAAGATGAGCCAACGCGAGGTGCCACATCGTAACTCTTGTTCCCGGCCAGGCCCTTATCCGATCACCGAAAAACTTGAGTCGGGATTGATTTTGCGCAGTCTCGAAAAAAAGCCGATGTTACACGTGCGTTTGGTGAACTTCATCTTGAATTTCACCGGGTCTTTGTCATGATCGTGACCCTTTTCGACCGCTTGAATCAATTCGGCCATCAACACGCCCACCACAGGGGCATTTTTATATTGGTTGCCCGATGTTCCCACGGCCATGTAAAAGCCTTGCAGGGCGGACTTGTCATAGATCGGGATCCAGTCGTCGGAACAATCGTAAAGATCCACGACCCCGCTGGGCTGGTTGGGAATGGGCAGCTCTTTGATGCGCTGGGCTTCGCGCATGACTTGAGTGGTCCACTGCTCGGTAAAATTGGTGTTGTAGTTGTCCGGATCGTCAACGTATTCCATCGTGTCGCATTCGGGGTCTTCGGAGCCGATGAGGATGTGATTGCCTACTTCGGGCCGGGAGTAGCAGCCGACGTCGCCGTCTGAAATGATGGTGCCGAGGTTATTGTAATCGAAGCCCTCGGGAGCCGGTACGTGACACACTTCCTGGCGCAGGGGACGGGTTTTGATGTTCATGTCATCTTCTACGCCGGCCATGCGATTGATCAGGAAGGAGTGCGGTCCGGCCACGTTGATGACCACCGGCGCGTCGATCCGGGTGCCGTCTTTGAGGGTAATGCCGGCCACGCGGTTGTCGCATTTGCGGATTTCAACCACTTCGGCTTTGAACATGAACGTTGCGCCGACGGCTTCGGCAGCCCGCTGCACGTTGTGGGCCGACTGCTTGGGATCGGATATCAATCCCGACTCGGGTATGTAAATCGCGCCGGCTATCTGTTCACTGGTGTGTCTGCCAAAGCGTTCATCACTGAGCCCTACCGGCGGCCCGAAAGCGTGGGTGTCCATAAAGGGCATCAGGTTGGGTATCTCATGCGTGGCGCACTCCTGGTAAGGCACGCACAGTTCATCGAGGGATGCTTTAACCTGTTCCAGGTAATGGTTCTTGGCGGTCTTGATGACCAGGCAGCCGGTATTGATGTATTTCACCAGCCCGGTTTCATCGACTTTTCCCAGATATTTGGGCCAGTCGAGCCAGTAATAATATCCTTCCCGCGCCATGGCCACACCATCCGGGGTTGAATAGTGCAGCCGGATGATCGCGCATGATCCGGAAGTCGACCCATGGCCCGCTTCCGGCAGTTTATCCACGTTGAGCACTTTGTAGCCTCTCTTGGCCAGTTCGAATCCCGTGCACGCACCGATGATGCCGGCACCGATAATGATTGCATCGAATTTCTCGCTCATTTCGCTAAATCTCTCCAATGTTTTGACTGTAAATGGATCGTGGCACACCGCCTTGACACTTTAGCTCGTCGTTGTGAAAATTTGCAGTTTTTTTTCATCCTCGATGGAATGTCCATCGGTTGCTTTTTTTCACCCGTGGCATTCATTATTTTATAAAGCCCAGCGCTCTGGGTATGTAAAGACACAGCTCAGGCCAGTAGGTGGTCAGCAGAAGCACCGGCACCATACCGATCCACATGAGCACCAGGGCCGGTTTGATATACTCTTCGGCTGAACTGTTGCCGATCCTGCCGGCCAGGAAGAGCATCGGCGCGGTCGGTGGCGTCACCGTACCCAAACCGAGGTTGACACCTGTTATGGCGGCGAAATGGTAGGGGCTGACCCCGGCCGCGGCCGCGATCGGCCAGAGCAGGCCCGCAGACAGAACGGTTCCGCTCAAATCGTTCATCATCATGCCCAAGAGCAGCAAAATGACGTTCAGCATCAGCAGGGTGACGGCCTGGTTGGGAGAATTGTCGACCACCCAAGCCGCCAGTTCGTCGGTGACACCTTCCAGGATGAGTATCCGACTGGAGGTTTCGGTAAAATAGAACATCAGGGTCACGGCACCGCTGATCACGGCGGTGCTGATGGCTGCCGTTTTGATCTCCTGCCAACTGAGTACCCGGTAGAGCAAGCCCAGTACCAGTACATAGAACACCCCGATCAGGGCTACCTCCGTGGGGGTGATCAACCCGGAATACAGTGAGCCGAAAATGAAAATCGGCAATACCAGGACCGGGATGCAGCGTCTGCCGGCCAAAGCGATGTTGACGGCCTGTTCTCTGAACGTTGCGGCCCTTTCTTCAGAGACGATCGGCATCTTTTTGACAGCCCAGGCATTGAGCAGGCAATAGATGAGAACGATGACCATGGCCGGGCCCAGGGTGGAAAACCACACCCCCAGAATAGAACTTCCCGTAATGATCGCATAAAAGATCATGGGGACACTGGGTGGCACCAACTGCCCCAGAATACCCGAACAGGCCACCAGAGCGGTCGAATGCCCGCGGTCGTAGCCTTTTTCGACCAGCCGTGGGATCATGACGGTCCCGATACAGGCGATGGCCGCCGAGTCGGTGCCGGATATGGAGCTGAAAAGAGCCGTGGTGACAACGGTGACGGCACCCAGACCACTTCTGAAACGCCCCAGAAAAAGATTAACGAAGTCGATCAGACGTTTGGCCAACCCCGTGGCATCGAGCAACGAGCCGAAAAGAATAAACAGCGGCACGGCGAACAACAGCACCGAGTCGACTTTTTTGTAGGTCACCTCGATCAGGTAACCCGCGTCCTGTCCGTAAAAGGCCAACAGCATGATGGTGAGGACGCCAAAAGCCATGGCAATCGGTACACCGATGATGATCAGGAGCATGCAAACCGCGAACCCGACGAGTGCTATGTTCCATTGTAATCCTTACGTTTACATCGTGATCCGGCGCGCTAAGCCGTCAACCTGTCGATCATGGACCGGTTCTTCTTGAAATCATCAAAACTGTCGATTGCTTCCCACAGGAAGTAAATGACCATCAGTATGCCGCCGACGAAAAACGAAGCCTGAAAAATTACCTTGGGAACCGGATAGGCCTGCGTCACTTCTCCAACCGAGACGCTGTAGACACAAAGATCCCAGCTCCATTTGGTAAAGACCACCGACATGGCGGTAGAGATGCATGCACTTAAAAAACGGAAAAAATTGCGGATGCGATCGGAGGTGACGAACAAGCCGATGAATTCCGCCTTGATATGCGATCGTTCGTAGGAGGCGAGCGCGGCCCCAATGGCATACAGCCAGACCGAAGTAAAACCGATGAAATCCGATAAGGCGAAAATCGACTGTTTCAGGAAAAAACGGACCATCAGCTCCAGCAGCATCGCCAGCACCAGAATCATGAAAAGGTAGAAAAGGAAGAACTTTTGCACTTGGACCAGGGTATAACCGGCTTTGCGGATTTTGGATTCGGAATGCATGTGTTCGCCTCGAGTGTTAAAACCGGTGCCGCTCCGGCGGCACCGATTATAACTGACTACTTTTTGGTTTCATTCCTCAACTTTTCGATGTTTTCTTTGCCCACGATCGACTCGTATTCCTTCCAGCACTCCAGGCTGCGCTCTTTCCACACGGATAAGGCTTCCGCAGACGGGACTTTGACCGTCCAGCCGGCTTCGATCAGCTTGGCCTGGTTGTCCATCTCTTCTTTTTCAACCAGCTGCAGATGCTTTACGATAATCTTGTCGACCTCCTCCGAGATGATCTTTTGGTAGGCTTGGGGCAGCTTTTGCCATTTTTTCAGGTTAAAGGTGACATGCCAGGTTTCCGGGCTGTCATAGGTGACGATCATGACCTTGGCCACATCCCGGAACAGGTCGTACATGTAGACGGCTCCGCTGCCCACCCAGCCGTCAACCAACCCGGTTGCCACGGCAGTCGGTGCTTCCGCCCAGGGGATGGTTACCGGGGAAAAGCCCATCTTTTCGACGAAACATTTGTAGGTGTCGATCGGCGGGACCCGGATCTTCAACCCACCGGCCGTTTGCTCGTCTGTGACGACTTTTTCCCGCATGCCCAGGCTGGCCAGGTTGTTCAGCCAAGGTCCCAGGTAGTAAAGATCTTTTTCCTGGGCCCATTTCTCACCCAGTTGAGTGACGATGCCGCCTTTGCTGAAAACCTTGCGCACCTGGTCCCAGTTGGAGACCATGAAGGGCAGGGTGAAAAAATTCCAGCGGGCATCCAGGCCGGTATCGAAAGCGTTGAACTGCATATCGACCGCGCCGCGTTTGGTCATGCGCTCGAGTTCGGTCCAATCGCCGATTTCAGGCCCGAAAACCTTGAATGTCACTTTTCCGTCGGTACGCCGGGTTACATTGGCGGCAAACTCCTCGATCAACTGGTGGGTCAGGCTGGTTTTGGGCATCATGGCCTGCGAAACCTTGAGGTTGATACTCGGCAGATCTGCCGCCTGTGCGGTTGCGCCTGGGCTGACAAGGCCGCTGAGCATCAGCAGACAAAAAAGCGCAACCAATTGAACTCGCAACTGTTTCATTCCATGGCCTCCTTCAATAAAGAGTGAATGGCAAAGGCAAGCGATAACGCCTGCCGATAGATCCTTCGCTTTTTTTTCCAGGCCCTTTTAATCTTGCAGGCATAGCGTTGGATGTGATTCCGGGTGAAAAAAACCGCCCTGTCCGTGTTGCCGGCCGCTAGGGCTTGTATGAACAGGGTCTAATCGGTCAGAGCTTCTTGCATATTGGCATCCTCGCCGGAAATGTAAGGCGCGGCGTAGCTGAAGATATTTTCGTGGATGGGAGTCAGCACTGCTGCGCAGAGCAGGCTTTTCGAGATACGGATCAATTCCTTTCTCAAGTTTTCAATAAGTTTATTTCAGAGTGGCGGTTGAAATTTGAAGGCGCTGGATTTTAAATTGATAAATAGTTTGACAATTAGTTTGCTTTCTCTGCGCTGTCAAGCCTCATTTGAAGAAATATAAGAGCCTTCCATATTCCTTTTTATTCCATTGGGAATTCATGAATTGACATCTTTCGATAGAAAACAAATAATGAATATGAACATATTGCCTTGCAAAGAAAGTAACTCAGTGGGTGGCATTGAGGTTAAGAAACTTGCAGGACAACCTGCTTGCGAAGGATTTCCTCGGCTTCGACCCCGCCGCAGCTTGGCTTGGTCACCAGGGTGACGCGGATAAGGAGCGTATAGGTGCCGGCTCGATCCATTGTCAGTCGGATTTTTGGAAACCCGTGACTACCTCCGGTTTCGCGCCATCAGGGCCTTGGAGTATATCGACCAGGGTGGAAACATAATAGCTTGGCGGCGGCGTCTCGGGATCGCGTGAATTCCTCACGGACGTTCCTCAGATTTACGGTTAACAAAACCAGCGTTATTTAATACCTGAACGGCATGCCTCGAAAAGCCCATATAGACGCCCCGGGAGCGCTGCACCACATCTTCGTGAGGGGGATTAATCGAAGAAAGATTTTTCTCGATGATACTGACCATGATGCTTTTTTGGATCGACTCGCGATATCCTGGCCGACGTAAAACGCCCTGTTTTGCATGGGCGCTTATGACAAATCACCTTCACTTGTTATTGAAAGTCGGTATCGCTCCCATCGCCTCGTTAATGAGTAGGCTTTTAACCGGATATGCGATGAGTTTCAATCGGCGTCATCGTCGCCATGGTCACTTGTTTCAGAATCGATAATAGTCCGTTTTGTGCGTGGTGGGCCTGACCGCCACACCGATACGCCGTGACGGGCATCAGCCGATCATCTTCATGCAGAGTGGGCCGGTCCGTCATAGTGCCGCCAGACCAGAAACCGACCCAGCCCAATTGGAAGTCTGGCCAACGGTGCTTCCTTCTCCGGAGATTCCGCCGGATTCACCAATTCAGGATGTGTTCCGTATCCTCGCCAACGATGCGAGCCGCAACCGGCGCGTTACCGGGGATGTGCGGCCGCCTACCGGGAAGGGCGAAAGGTGCTGGTGCTTATCGAGCGAACGGATCATCTGCCGCTGTTGCAGGAGGCGCCGGGGGAAGAAGCAACGAACGGCAGTTTTCGCAGAATTGGATACGTTGGACGAGTCGGCACCGAGGGTGCTACTCGCTACCGGCCGTCTGATCGGTGAAGGCTTTGACAAACCACCGTAAGACACGCTGGTGCTGGCCATGCCGATCTCCTGGAAAGGAACCTTGCAGCAATACGCCGGACGCCTGCACCGGGAACACGCCGCTAAACAGGATGTGTGCATCTACGACTATGCCGAGACCGATCAGCCCCAGCTCGCCTGCATGTGGGGCAAACGCCAGCGCGGCTACCGGGCTATGGGATACGAGATTAAACCGATTGAGACCGTTATTTTAAAAAAAGGCACGAGCCTAAAAAAAATGGGCCGCTATTTTAGGCTCGCGGCTCCATCTCCAGCAGAAACCGCCAGGCCGGCACCGCCCGAATGGTGCAGAAGCCCACGGGAATGGTTTCATCAGCCTGCGACCCCCTCCCGCTCAAACTGATGAACGGGGAGGTGGCCGTATGATGTTGTCGATATGGCCGACAATCAGACGACAGTTTCCCGACAATTAACGAAAGAACGCTTGCAATCATCCGATAGCTGAATTATGGGTAGCCGCCATGATTGAAGCGACCCTATATCCCCGATTTCTTCGCCCACGCATTGCGGAAGCGTTGGCGGATACGCCGGTAGTGTTGATCCACGGGCCGCGGCAGTGCGGGAAGACATACTGGCCCGGCTGGTGGGAGATGAGGCGGGATTTGCCTATTTCACTTTTGATGATGATGTCCAGCGGGCGGCGGCACAAGCGGACCCGCTCGGCTATGTGGCCGACCTTCCGGAGCGGGCGATGCTTGACGAAGTGCAGCGTGTCCCGGAGTTGTTCACCTCCCTGAAGGCGGCGGTGGATACCCGACGGCAACCCGGCCGGTTCATCCTGAGTCGGTGTACGCCTACAACAACGAGGATTTAGGGCCGGACACCCTGCTGGGCCGGGAGTCGGACTGCGGGTGGTTATATCACTCGCCCTGCGGGCGAAGTTCAAGGAGCTGAATCCAGGGCTGCCGGCCACGGCGTATGAAGACGCCGTCCGTCAAGATCGAATGGATGCACCAGACGCAGATGGCGGTTGCGGTCGGTGAGGAACAAGGCGAGATCGAACAAGGTGGAAAAGTTGCGGATCAATCACTGGCGCGACACTGAATCCACCCGGGACGCGGCCCGTCTGACGATTCAGGATTATCTCTGGAACGAGAACACCGGGTTGCCGGAAACCTATTTCGAGGGGGACGTGCGGGACAAGACTGAGGTGGTTTTCGTGCACGTGTTCAGGGCGTACCCAACGGTGCCGTCGCCCTACTACGCCGGCGCGGCGTCGTGGAGAGTAGCGAAGGAAGATATGAGCTTTAACCCGAACTTCACCATCACCAACCGCATGACCCGAGCGACCACCCGCACAGAGCGGGCGCGTTCTGCGTGGCATCGTTTTGAGCTGGGCCACTTTTGCGACAACTTCGCGACACGGTTTACGACAGCAAGCTGTGACAGAGCAATGGCAGGCACTGTTACAACCCGAACGGTATCGCGACAAATCGCGACACGGATCGCGCCATTTCAAGCAGCCAGGGAGGCAACATGAAATATCAGCCGCCCTATACCATCACCCCGGAGATCCTGAACCGGGTCGCCGCCATCAGCGAGGCCATCGGAAGACTGACTGTACTCACTGACCGAGCGAGAGCGCTGCGGCTGCAGCGCATCAACCGTATCCGCACCATTCGCGGCTCGCTTGCCATTGAGGGCAACACCCTGAGCGAGGCGCAGATGACCGCGATTCTGGAGGGCAAGCGGGTCATCGCCCCTCCCCGCGAGGTGCAGGAGGTGAAAAACGCCCTGGCCGCCTACGACCGGTTCGACACCTGGAAGCCCATGGCGGAAAAGGACTTGCTGGAGGCGCACCGGATTCTGATGTCCGGCCTGATCGACGAGACGGGTATTTACCGGCACGGCGGCGTGGGGGTAATGGCGGGCCAGCAAGTGATCCATATGGCACCGCCCGCCGGCCGGGTGCCCCATCTGATGGCCGACCTTTTCGCCTGGTTGGCCGCCACCGACGCTCACCCGCTGATTGCCGGCTCGGTCTTTCACTACGAGTTCGAATTCATCCACCCCTTTGCCGACGGCAACGGCCGCATAGGGCGGCTGTGGCAGAGCCTGATTCTGGCCCGCTGGAATCCCCTGTTCGCCGATATCCCGGTGGAAAGCCTGATCTTCGAGCACCAGGCCGAGTATTACCAGGCCATTCAGGAAAGCACCCAAAAGACCGATTCCGGCCCATTCATCGCCTTCATGCTGCGGATGATCCTGGATACCGTGACCACCTCCGCCCCCCAAGTCAGCCCTCAAGTCACCCCTCAAGTCAGCGAGCTACTGGCAGCAATCCAGGGCGAGATGGGCCGCGAGGCGCTGCAATCCGCCCTGGGGCTTTCGGACCGCAAATCCTTCCGCGAGCGCTACCTCAAACCGGCCCTGGCCGACGGCCTGATTGAGATGACCATTCCCGACAAGCCCAACAGCCGCTTGCAGAAATACCGCTTGACCGATACGGGCCGCCAGTTTCTGGCTCAGAATGGCGATGGATAACTTGCGACAAACTCGCGACACGGCTTGTGACGGGATGATGGACTGATATTCAACGACAGGAGAAGGCGCGCAGTCTGCTGTGTTATTGGGCGGTAAAAGAGCTTGACATCAGCATGTCACAACTTGCCCGGCAGTTGGAGTTGTGGGTTACCGCAATCAGTCAGTCCGTGGAACGCGGTAAGCGTATTGCCATTGAGGATAACTTTACCTTTGACGTATTTAAACTTTAGAAGTTGAGAGCGTCGCCCTATTCCACGATTTTAAGTCGCCTATCAACAGGCGGTGGCATTCAATGACCCCTGCACCCCGAAGCGCTGTCGTGTTGGTCGGCGCATGCATACGCTTGGTGTGTGCAGGCTTCTCGCGCCCCTCCGGTCGGGGTGCCTCGACACGTGTAATTGCGACCTTATTTTTTCGTGAACCCGAAACCCGAAATATGACAGCCGCATGTCTTTTTACAGGAAAGAGGTTATGAGTCATTCTTTGGTTCAGATCGAGCCATCCCATCCCGATCATGTCCGGATGCTGGATGGAAGTGGACTGATCGCTTACTTTAACAGGCTTTGTGATCGGATCGAGGGGCTCGACAGCAAGATTCACGTATTTGTTCCCGGGACCTATGATCGGAAGAAAGTGATGACAAAGGTCAATGCGCTATTGGAAGCATACCATCATCCGGATGATCGGCCGCCGCTTTTCGGCTTGCCGATCGGGATCAAGGATATTTTTCGCTGCGACGGTTTTCAGACGAGCTGCGGTTCTTTGTTGCCGCCGGTGCTTTTTGAAGGGCGTGAGGCCACTTGCGTGAGGCGGCTCAAAGCGGCCGGGGCGGTGGTGATGGGTAAAACGATAACAACCGAATTCGCCTATTTCGAAGCCGGCCCGACACGAAACCCCTGGAATCTGGGTCATACCCCCGGTGGATCCAGCAGCGGTTCGGCTGCCGGCGTCGCCGCCGGTTTCTTCGCGTGGGCTCTGGGGACTCAAACGATTGGTTCCGTGATCAGGCCGGCGGCATACTGCGGCATCACGGGTTTTAAACCGTCATGGGGGCGCATTCCCACCGATGGCGTTATCCCCTTTTCACAGACGGTCGATCATGTCGGGCTCTTCTCCGGTTCGCCGGAGGGACTCGACGCGCTGCTGTCGGTTATGGACTCCGCATGGCGAGAAGACAACCGGTCGCCGGCGGAAGAAACTTGTACGTTGGCGGTACCGGTCGGTCGCTATTTAATGCAGGCCGAATCAGAGGGTAGGGGCCTTTTCGATCATATTCTCAAACGGTTAAAGGCGGCAGGCATTTCAGTCAGAGAGGTGTCGGCCCTCGATGATATCGATGCCATCAATGATCGACACCAGAAGTTGATTACACTCGAAATGGCCCAGGTTCATGAACCCTGGTTTGAGGCTTACCGTCACCTTTACCGCCCGAGAACCGTCGAAATCATCGAAAAGGGTCGCCGTCTGGCGGGAAAAGACATAGTCTCCCTCAGGGCTTCTTGCCGTGAATTAAGACAGCGCCTGGCGAATGAAATGCAGGCTCAGGGGGTCACGGCCTGGATCAGCCCATCTGCCACGGGAGAGGCGCCGGCGGGTTTTGCCGCTACCGGCAGCCCGCTGATGAACCTGCCGTGGACGCATGCGGGTTTGCCGGTGATCACCCTGCCCGCCGGAAGGGGTCCACGGGGGCTTCCGCTGGGGATTCAAATGGTCGGAAATTTCATGCAGGACCAAAAACTATTGCGAACCGCAAAGGCCATTGAAAAGATATTGGAAAATGAGTGACAGTTATCCGTCATGAGCCACACGCACGATTTAAGCCTTTATCTGGAACCCACCTATCTTATCGACAGCACCTCACCGGTGATAATCGCATATTCAAACGCGATTTGCCATGACAAAGGCTCCAACCTTGACAGGGCCATAGCCCTGTTTTACGGCGTTAGGGATGACATTCGTCATGAGCCGTACAGCCTCGAGGACAAAGAGAAGCTGTTCGGGCAAGTTCCGTCTTGAAGAGAAAAGCCGGTTTCTGCGTTGCAAAAGCAGTTTTTCTGGCAGCAGTTCTGCGCTCTCAAAAAAAATACCCGCCCGCCTTGGTTTTTACCGACCTCAAAAATCATCTTATCACCCAAAGACTGAAGGTCCTGATGGAGACGGATCTATTTTACTATCACGGGTATATAGAAAGTCTTCTTAAACGATAAGTGGGTCAAAGCGACGCCCGCCTTCAATCTTTCATTCTGCCGGAACTTTAACGTAAACCACTTGAGTTTGATGGTATCCATGATTCGCTTTTTCATGAATTCAATGCCCATGGCAATCGCCACATGGAATATGTCAACGAATACGGTCCATTTGCCCAACGATCCATCCTATCCGTAAACCGCGAACCCGGCGCGCTCGAAAAAGGGGCGAAATTTAACCAGCGCCGTGAGTTTGTGCTCTTCGACCGCTTTCTGAAACTTGTACCAGTCTGAATCGAGGAATCCGTCTTTGGCCCAGTAGCGGTCGAAAATATCCGCCTCCAGTTCCCTTTTTTCAACCGCCGCATGGCGCCACTGTTTGGAATCGTAGGAAAAGTCCCTGAGTTTCAACTCCGGGCAGATTCTTTGGAACACCTTGCGGCGGGATTTTTCCGAAGGGCCCCAAAGATAGGTCTCGTCCATCGCATCACGAAGGTCCTCTTCGACCCTAAGCTGAGCATAGGCGCCGATGGCCTGGTGCTCGCTGCTTCCTGTATTGTTGAAGCGGTAAAATCGCAGAAAAATCTCCTTGGCAGCCTCTAAAAACCGCTCGTCGTTGTCGATCTCCCGGAGTTTTTTACTCAGCCGGCCGTCGAACCAGCGGTTGTGGATCTTGTCGGGTTCGTGGAAAAAGTCGGCGTGGCCGATGTTGGGGATAAACTTTGCCGGCAGGCCCCGCTGGGCGTTGAGGCGATCCTTGTAGCCCAGGAAATTTTGATGGGCCCATGTGTCGGCGAAGGCGTGCACGGCGATGCCGATGCGGTAAGGATCTTTAGATTTCAGCGCCGCGTCCAGCAGGTCCTGGGCATTCTGGCTTTTGGGCGTCGTGACGAAACAATTCTTGTCCCCGCATTCGAAGCAACACGCTTCTTCGGCCTCCTCCCCGCAGGGAATGAAGTGGAAGAGGGGATAGATCGTCTTGCGCTTTTCGGAGGGTTTCGTGATGTCCATCGTCTGCGTGATTTGATTGATGTAGCTGTTGCCCTCTTTGAAATTGACATGGTAGTGATAAATGTTGTCGTCGGTGTACTGGCTCGAGTAGGCGATTTTGTAGGCATCATCCGAGCCGAAACCGGCTTTGCGGCAAAGAATGAAGGTAATGTAATAGTGAAAATCGATGTCCATGGTGTTTTCCTTTCCTCAAAGAAATTTAAGAAGGGAAGATTGTCATCATTGTTTCACTACGACAACTCGCATTGATGGGTGTTGTTTTTTCTACATGTCCGAGCCGCCGATTCACGGCAACTCGTTTGCGATGGTCATATAAAAATCGTGAATCCGCTTGAGCAGGCGGCCTTCGGTTTCATGGTCGAAGATTTGGGACGTGTCCCACCACCCCAGCTCGTTCAGATGGTCGGTGCGGTCAAGGACGCCCTTGAAATAATGATCGCGCCATTTCGCCGATTTTACGGACACCAGCCCATCGTTATCACCTTCTTTCTTTTCGATAATGAGAAAAGGAAGTTTCAGAGGGTTGAAAACCCCCCAAATTTTTTGCCTGCCGGCGTATGTGCGAAACTGGATGTTCTCTTCGCACGCTCTCTCGAAGTCGAAGACCGCCGGATCGTTATTGAACCGGCGGCATCGATCCGTGCGCAGGTCGGCCAACCCGTTCAGGTGCAGGCCGAGCTTCTGCGCGATCGGTATGACATGCGGAAGGTTGTCGGTTCCCCAGTCGGCGAACGGGGAACCTTCATGGGGGGTCGAAACGGTTGTCAGGGAGGCGACCCGCTCGTGGAGGCGGTCCGCATCGCGATAGTTGAAAAGCATGTGACGCGCATCCAGGCCGCCCATGCTGTGGGCGATGATGTTGACTTTTTCAGCGCGTTCTTTTTCCAGGATCTCGAGAATGTTGTCTTTGAGTTCGCCGGCCCGGGTATCGACATCTGCCGCCCAGCTGACACAGGAGTGATACACGGCATACCCCCGATGCATGAGTTCGGTGCGAAGGCCCTTGAAATAGTGCAGCTGATCGAGTTTCGGGTCGTCGCTGTTGTCGATGCTCAGCACATCGTTCAGAACCATGTCGAACCGACACACCCCGTGGGCCAGTATGATCGGGTAGCTCATGGCGCCTTCCTCGATCTGATGGATTTCCAAAAACGGCCGGCATCCCTTCCGGCGGCAAAACTCGGTAAGCGGGAACGGAAGCAGTAAGAAATGAACGGGAGCAGGAGAATGATCGCACAGCGCATCGTCTGAGATCGGCCGCGGCGGCGCGGGAACTCCGAATCCGAATCCGCTGACCTGTTCACTTCTACAAAAGGCCCCCGGCGTTTGTCAATGAAATTTGACCTTGTTCAACCCGGCCCGATTTCATTCACCTTCAAATAAGATGCCAAGACCCTTGGTGTTCCGTCCTGTGATCCGAAAACAACGGGCAAGTGATCTTATTTACACGATTTCAGTGCATCGTGTTCAGTGAGTCGTCATGCCGGCCACCATTTGAACCGACCACACATCGTCTACGCCGTTTACAAGATCATCGGATTGCGTGTAAATAAGGTAGCCACTGTTTGTTCTTGACAGGCCCCTATCAACTTTATATATGCCGAATCGAGAATATGGGAGGCGTGATGAAACCATTCATTAAGGCGATGAAAGCCCTGTCGGACCCGAACCGGGTCAAGATCGTCAAACTGCTGCAGTACAAGACGCTGTGCGTCTGCGAGCTGCAGGGCGCCCTGGGCATATCCCAACCGACGGTTTCCAAGCACCTTAAAATTCTGGAGGAAGCCGGTCTGGTCGGATACGAGAAAGACGGTCTATGGGTCAACTACCACCTGGCCGACGGCGGTGAAAACGTCTATGCGGCGAGTCTGCTTCGAAACCTGAAGCACTGGCTAAACGACGAACCGGATATCGTCGCGCTGGTAAAAAGGGCCCCGCAGCTCAATCGTTTTGAAATCTGTGTAAAAAGGGAGATCCACAATGAAAGAAAATAACTCGGAAAAGATACGGCAGATGGTGCGGGACCGCTATGGGCAGGCGGCCGGAGGAGGACCGTGCGGATGCCAGGCACAGCCGGCAGGGACTTGTTGCGGTTCTTCGACACGCACGGCGGATTCGATCGGCCAGGTCATGGGGTATACCCCACAGGATCTGAGCGGGGTCGTCGAGGGCGCCAACCTGGGGCTCGGCTGCGGCAACCCGTCCGCCATCGGAAGCCTCGCGCCCGGTGAAATCGTTCTCGATTTAGGCAGCGGCGGCGGTTTCGACTGTTTTCTGGCCGCCAAGAAGGTGGGGGGTACGGGCCGCGTCATCGGCGTCGACATGACACCGGAGATGCTGACCAGGGCGCGTGAGAACGCCGTGAAAATGGGCGCCGAAAATGTCGAATTCCGGTTGGGTGAAATCGAGCACCTGCCGGTGGCCGACAGCAGTGTTGATGTCATCTTTTCCAACTGCGTCATCAATCTTTCACCGGAAAAACAGAAGGTCTTCGGTGAGGCCTACCGGGTTCTGCGACCCGGCGGGCGGTTGGCCATTTCCGATGTGGTGGCCACGGCCGAGATGCCCGATCATCTGCGCGAACAGGCCGCTCTGCTGACCGGCTGCATCGCGGGGGCCGAGCCGATAGAACGCCTGGAACAGATCCTGGCCGACATCGGTTTCACGGACATCCGCATCCGGGTCAAACCCCACAGCCGCAGCCTCATTGCCGGGTGGTTCCCCGGCAGCGGCGCGGAAAACTACGTGGCTTCGGCCGATATCGAAGCGATTAAGCCGCGGTATCGATGATCTGAAAGAAAAATCGATGAACTTTCTGCACGAACGTCCTCCCGGGGGACCCCCGGTGGGGGACAAAGGAGGCCCCATGAACGATGGCACCATCAAGATCAGGCTCATGCAGGCGGAGGATTTCAAGGCCGTGGTCGGCATCGACGGGAAAGTGCTTAAAACGCCGCGGCCGGAGTACTATGAGCTGAAGTTCGAAAAGCTCTTCAGCTCCCGGGATTATGTGCCGACTTCGCTCGTGGCGGAGGAAGCGGACGGGAAGGTGGTGGGGTTTGTCATGGGGGAACTTTACATGGGCGAATATGGAATTTTCCAGGAAGAAGCGAAACTGGATACCATCGGTGTCGACCCCGAATACCGGAACAGGGGCATCGGCGAGCAGCTGATCAATGAGTTCATGGATCACTTGAGAAGCATCGGCGTCAAAAAAGTCAACACCCTGGTCGACTGGAACGATTCCAAACTGATTCAATTCTTCAGCGCCAACCACTTCAGTCCTTCTAAGACCATCAACCTGGAGCGAAGCCTTTGATATCATACACACTTAATTCTTGAAGCAAAATCCAGAAAACCCTTATAGATCCCGGGATCAGGTGCCGACCGCGCCCGGTGCGGAGAAGAAAACGACGGGGTGGTCGGGTTCCTGAGGCCGACATCGCGGGACATGGCTATTTCGTGCCGGAATTATCCGGTTTCCAGACCACCTCGTACAGGTCCTTGCGCCGGCTGCGGATGTTCTGCACGCTGCCCTGCTGCCGCAACTCCTTCAGCAAGTCGAGATCCAGATCCACCATCAGCGTCATTTCGGTGTTGGGCGTGGCTTCCGCGGCGATGGCATCGTGCGGGAAGGCGAAATCGGAGGGCGTGAACACGGCCGATTGCGAGTACTGGATGTCCATGTTCTCTATTTTCGGCAAATTGCCGACGCTGCCCGAAATCGCCACGTAGCACTCGTTTTCGATGGCGCGGGCCTGAGCGCAGCGCCTGATCCGAAGATAGGCATTCTTGGTGTCGGTCAGGTAAGGAACAAACAGCATGGTCATGCCCTTGTCCACCAGGTGGCGCGCCAGTTCCGGAAATTCGACGTCATAGCAGATGAGAATGCCGATTTTTCCGATATCGGTATCGAAAATGCGGTTCTCGCTGCCGCCTTTCATGCCCCAGTAGTGGCCTTCGTCGGGGGTGATGTGAATTTTGGATTGCGCATCCCAGGTGCCGTCCCGCCGGCACAGGAAAGACACGTTGTACAGAGAATCGTCCTTCAACAGCGGCAGGCTGCCGGCTATGATGTTGATGTTGTAGGAAAGGGCCAGGTTCACGAAGGCCGTGCGGATTTCTTCCGAATATTCCGAAAGGGAGCGCATGGCTTCGGCCGGATTTTCCTGGTTGAAATTTTTTAATAGCGGCGCGTTGAAAAGTTCGGGAAACAGGATCAGGTCCGAATGGTAGCCCGCCACGGCATCGACGAAAAACTCGACCTGGTGCATAAATTCGTCGACGGTGTTGAAGGGGCGCATCTGCCACTGAACGATTCCGATGCGCGGGTAGGCCTTGCGGCCGCCGAAGAATTTTTTCTTCTTTTCATAATAGACGTTGTTCCACTCCATCAGGACGCCGTATGAATCGGAGCGGGTGTCTTCCGGGATGTAGTTTTTCAAAATTTTTTTGATGTGAAAATCATTCGCAAGCTGAAACGACAGAACCGGATCGTAGATTTCGGTGGCCTTGACCTTCTGGATGTAGGCCGCCGGCGAGAGAGAATCCGAATATTTGCCGTAACCGGGAATGCGGCCGCCGAAGATGATGCTCTTCAGGTTCAGCGTTTCGCACAATTCCTTGCGGGCATCGTAGAGCCGGCGCCCCAGGCGCAGGCCGCGATACTCCGGGTCGACGAAGACATCGATCCCATACAGCGCATTGCCGTCCGGATCGTGTCCGGTCATCTTGCCGCCATCCACCAGGTCATCATAGGAGTGCCGGGTTTCGAATTCCTCGGCATTGACGATGATGGCCAGCGCCGCGGCGACGACCGTGCCGCTGTCCTCGATGCAGATCTGGCCTTCGGGAAAGGTGTCGATCAAGGCATCGATTTCACCCGGCTTCCAGGCGCCGCCCATTTCGGAATAGACCTTGTTCATAATGCGCTCGATGTGCGGGTAGTCGTCACGGGTCAGTCCCCTGATTTTCAGCTTGAATTCGGTCTGTTCGCTGTCGCTCACAATTTCTCCTTTTACTTAGAATAATATTTCGGCAAGGCCGGGAGGCGGATGCTGTGTGAGCCATACGCCACCGCCCGAAAACGCAGCCAAAATCTTTCCCATGCTTCTATAGGCTTTAAGGTGGAGGTTTTTGGCAAGGCCGAGAGAGAAGGCTGTATAAGTCGTACGCCGCCAACCGATAACGCAGCCAAAATCTTCATCTTAAAGCCTATAGTTGGGACTCAATTGGAAGCAGCCCCAGAAGACCAATGCCACAGGATTTACGCCACTGCCATTAACGGGGGTCCCGACCTTCCACACTTTTCCACTGGAGGACTGCGCTATCCTTGCCGGCAGTTTGATATTTACGCCGCTGAGTTAACCCTGCACGACGGAACCCGGTCAGCCGAAGGCGGGAGATTTCGCGGCCGCGGGCGGAACCAAACCGGTTTTCGGTATCGACGCCGACAGCAGCGTTCCCCTTCCCGGCCCGGATGTCACCGCAAAACTTCCTCTGCAAATTTCGATCCGCTCTTTCATGCTGTGCATTCCGTAGCCTTGCAGGGTCTGATTCAGATCGAGTATTTTCGAAACCTCGAAGCCGGAGCCGTTGTCCTCGATCTTGAGCGTTAGGTGATCGCCGGACTCGAATATTTCGATGGTGGCGCAATCGGCGCCGCTGTGTTTGCCGATGTTGTTCATGGCTTCCTGCACCACGCGGTAGAGCACCGTTTTGATGTCATCGGAAATGGCGTCGGCGGAAAGATCGATCCGCGAAACGATGTCGATATTCGGGTAGAACTCCTTGAAGTGATGAAACTGTTCCGACAGGGCCGCTTCCAGGCCCAGGTCGTCCAGGGCCAGCGGACGCATGTGGAAGGAAATCCGCCGGGCTTCCCGGATGGTGTCGGTAATGTGGCCGATGATTTTCTCCGTGAAAAGGACGAAATCGGGCGGGACCTGGTCTAAACGGTGAAGCCGGGTCTCCAGTAACAATTTGATCGCGGCCAGGCTGCCGCCGATGCTGTCGTGAATTTCTTTAGACAATGCCTTGCGGTCATTTTCCATGGCTTTGAGGGTGTGCTCGGCCATCTGCTTGATCAGCTGGTTCAGCGACTCGAGCTGCTGATACTGCTGCTGGAGCTCGGTCGTGCGCGTTTTGACTTCCGACTCGAGCCGGTGATTGTAGCGGCGGAACATGTCTTCGACCCGCTTGCGTTCGCGGATGTCGCGCCAGGCGACGATGCCGCCGATGATGGTGCCGGCGGCGTTGCGGATCGGCCCGGCCGTGCACAGAAGCGGCAGCCGCTCGCCGTCGGTGTTGATCTGCAGCAGCTCGGCATTCTTCACGATCTCGCCGTTTCGAACCGCCCGCACCAGCGGCAGATCCTTGTCGGCCATGGGGGTCCGGCCGTCGGGGTGATACACTTTCCAGCGCGTAACCACCTCGGCCACAGACAAGCCCGCGTGCCGGCCGCCGACAAGCTCCTCGCCGAAGCGGCTGACCCGTACCAGGTTCAGCTCCACATCGGCCATCGTTATTCCCTCCGGCACGTACTCCAACAAGGCCGACAACATCCGGTCGCCTTCTTCGGCCTTGGTCAGCGCCTGGTGCAGGCCTTTCTGCATTCGAATGATGCCGCGCCCGGTAAAAATCAAAATGGCGGCATTGGCCAGGACGAGCCCGAAGACCAGGGCCATGGCCAGGAGGCCGGCATTTTTCTGCGTGGCGCCGATCCGCGACCGGCTGATTTCCATCAGCCGGTGGGTGTCCTCGGAGATAAACTGGTTCTTCATCAGGAGCTGGGAGGATAGCACGGTGTCGCGTTCGGCCCGCAGGGCGTCTTCGGGCGCCGGGGAGACCGCGATCAGCTTGTCGATAAAATACCCCAGGTCCTCGTAGTTTTCTCTGATCTGCCGGATCAGGACCTTCTCACGGGCATCCAGGGGTGTCATGCTGCCGAGAAGATTCTCCAGCGACCCCCGGATCGCCTGGATCTGGCGGATGGCACCCGGGTCCGGACGACCCCGCAGGCTCGTGATCGACAGATTGAGGGCGTTGGCCTTGCTCGAGATTTGTTCGTAAATCCGGCCGCGCGCGGTTTCATTTTCCATGTTCCGTATGACATTGAACACGATCAGGACAACCACGGCCGAAACCGCGAGAGACAGGGCCAAAGCCAGCAGGATTATTTTCCGTGTTCGCATGTGAGCCTATCTGTAAACCGTGACCGCTCCCGGCGCCACCTCGTCCAGGATGCCGGTGTAAAGGAAATCGAGAACATCCGGCGGGTTCGTGGGGTTGCCTTTTCTGCGCATGCTCCAGGTGATGTAGTTCTGCAGAGACGTGACGATGGACTGGCCCAACGTGACGCCCACCCTGGTTCGCGGCCAGGATTCCTGCAGGAAGGCGGGATCGAAATTCCACTTGCGGGCCAGGATCCGCTCGGCTTCCTTCTCGTCGGCGCGGACGAAGTTTTCGGCCGAGATGAGCGCCTGGATGAGCCGCTTGAGCGGTTCGGGCGACTGGGTGGCGGCCGCGGTCGTCGCCAGGAGCCAGTGGTACCCGAGGGTGTTCTGGCTGCTCCAGGACACGGCGTTTTCTCCCAGGCGCCGCGTCGCTTCGAAGGCGAAAATTTCGAAAGCGGAAACCGCGTCCACCTCCCCGCCGACCACGGCCTCGACTTGCCGGTTGGCCGGCACATTCACATACAAAATGTCGCTCGGCGATATGTTTTCCGTCAGCAGGAAGGCGTAGAGAAAATAGTCGCTGACGGTGTCGGCGGTGAAGCCGACCCGCTTGCCCTTGAGGTCGGCGGGAACCTGGATGCCGCGGTCGCGACGGGCGATAATCCGGCTGCCGACGGTCGAGGCCATGGAGGCCAGGATGCGCAGGGAAGGGTCCTCCACCGCCTTGGCGGCGAAGGCGATGTCCGCCACGGTCGCCACCTGGGCCTCGCCGCAAATGACCGCTGCGAGGGCCTGCCGGCCGGAGGGATAGAGCTTGATCGATGTGTCGAGGCCCGCTGCGGTAAAATATCCCATGTCCTCCGCCACGGCGACAAGAACGGAGTAAGTCGCCGGGGAGACCGCCAGGGTTATTTTCTGCGGTGGTCCCGATGGCACCCGTTCGCCGGCGGGCGGGCACCCACCGGTCACGAGGGTCGCCGCCGCCAGCATAAAATAAAGACACGCGGTCTTATGCAGTGAACGGGTCATGGACACTCCATAGCAGGACCCAGGTTGAGCGGTTAAAGGTTCAGCCCTGCCGCTGGCCGTCCAGTCTGATAGCTTTATCTTAATCTCAAAGCCTATATGAATACCGTTGCACGGTCGCCCTGCCTGGCTCCGACCGGCCGGCCCGGCACAGCCCATCTTCCCGCCGGTCGCTTTTGTCCCGGACGCTGTCGAAGGCATGGCCGTGAAGCGGGTAAAAGAAGTATTCAGATCCGGAAAAGTGCAAAGAAATTAATGCTGTATCCCAACACGGCCAATCCTTGCATTATTACAATGTTCCCATCGCAAAGACAAACGTTTTTCTAAGCCGGCCGCGCGCGCGGCTTTCGGCATTTGCGGAATCAATCCAAAATCACACTTAAATCACAATTCTTGCCAATCCGTGCGGCTTTTGATAACAGATCGCAGACTCCCATCGGGCGCCACACCGTCATGGTTGGGCAGGGGGAAACGGGCTTTAGTCGAAAAGGAGAACCGGCATGAAGGTTATCGTCGTGGGCGGCGGCTGGGCCGGGTGCGCCTGTGCGCTGGCGGCCCGCAAAAAAGGCGCGGAGGCCGTTTTGCTGGAGCGTATGGACATGCTCCTGGGAACCGGGCTCGTGGGCGGCATCATGCGCAACAACGGCCGTTTCACCGCGGCCGAGGAGCTGCTGGCGATGGGCGGCGGCGAGCTGTTTCAGCTGACCGATGCCAATTCCCTGCACCGCCGGATCGATTTTCCGGGCCACCGGCATGCCTCGATTTACAACGTCGCGACCATGGAGCCGATCGTCAAACGGTTTCTGATCGAAAAAGGGGTGGACCTGCGCCTGTCGTCCCGCATCACCGACGTCGAGATGGAGGCAGGCCGTATCCGCGCCATCTCCTGGAAGAAGGACGGCGAGACGCAGCGCCTGGCCGGCGACGTGTTCGTCGACACAACCGGCACGGCCGGCCCGCCGGCCAACTGCAACAAATACGGCAACGGCTGCGCGATGTGCGTCCTGCGCTGCCACTCCTTCGGCGGCCGGGTGAGCCTGACGGCCAAGGCGGGCGTCAAGGAGATGACCGGCCGCAAGGGCGATCAGACCGGGGCCATGAGCGGCTCGTGCAAGCTGCTCAAGGAATCGCTGGCCGGCGAAATCCGCGGCCTGCTGGACCGGACGGGGGTGGCGGTCGTCCCGATCCCGAAATCGAAGGTGCTGCGGGGCAAGCTCGCCATCAAGGCCTGCCAGCAGTATGCGCTGTCCGAATTCGAGGAAAACGTGGTCCTGCTCGACACCGGGCATGCCAAGCTGATGACGCCTTTTTTTCCTTTGGAAGTCCTCAGGGAAATACCCGGATTTGAAAATGCACGTTACGAAGACCCGTATGCCGGCGGCCTGGGAAACTCGATGCGCTACTTCGCCATGGCCCCGCGCGACGACGCCCTGAAGGTGGAAGGGGTTGATAATCTCTTTTGCGCCGGGGAGAAGGCCGGCCTGCTGGTGGGCCACACCGAGGCGATCTGCACCGGAACCCTGGCCGGCTGCAATGCCGTGCGCCAGGTGCGGCGCGAAGAGCTGCTGATTTTGCCCAAAGACCTGGCGATCGGCACCGCCATTCGCATGGTGCGCCGCAAAATGAGAGACGACGGCGAGTTGGGCCTCAAGTTCACTTTTTCGGGTTCGGTGCTCTTCGAGCGCCTGCGGCAGCAAGGCCTTTATTCGACCGATGCATCCGCCATCGCCGAAAGAGTGGATGCCGCCGGTTTGAGTGGGGTGTTTGGATGACCGGGTTGCGGGTTGCGAGGTGCGGGTTTCGGGTTGCGAGGTGCGGGTTGCGAGGTGCGGGTTGCGCGTGCTATCCGAGAAATAAATTTGTAGGGGCGCCCCTTGTGGGTGCCTGTTGCCTGGTATTTGGCGCATTGGTCCGGAGTTAATTGAAAATTCGACCTATCCGTTCTAAGCGACTATCGTTTCTTATTGCAAATTGCGTAGGGGCGAAAATTTTTTCGCCTCATCGGGAAATCCGGTTCGCATCCGTCAGCGATCCCGCCTTTCCCGCAGGGGCACGGCGTGCCGTGCCCGTACCGATATCAAGTTTCAAATTTTTAACATCGGGAGGGCTGCATGGTGGAGTTGACTGCTGCGCATTGGGTTTACCTGCTGGGAATTATCGTGGTTCTGGTCACCATGGCGCTGCGCCGGGAGACGCCACTGGTGTGCACGGTCGCGGCCTTCGTCTTGGCCTGGGTCATCACCGGCGACCTGATCAAGGCTGTCCAGGCGGTCTTTAACGCCATTCAGACGGCTTTCGGCGAGCTGCTCGGTATCGTCCTGATCATTTCGATCATCGTCTCCCTGGCGCGGATGCTGGAAGAGACCGGCATTGCCGCCACCATGTTCAACCCCATTCGAAAAACACTGAAATCGCCCGCCATCGCTTTCTGGGTCATGGGAATCGTCATCACGCTCGTGGCCTGGTTCATCTGGCCCTCGCCGGCCATCGCCCTGGTGGGCGCCCTGCTCCTGCCGGCGGCCATCGAGGTCGGGCTCCCGCCCATCTGCGCCGCCATGTCGATCAGCATGTTCGGTTACGGCATCGCCCTGACCACCGATTTCGTGATCCAGGGCGCCCCCAGCATTGCCGCCAAGGCGGCCGGTATCGGGGTCGGGGCGGTGATGGTCAAAAGCGTGCCGCTGGTGATCGCCTTTGCGGTGGTGGCGCTGCCCCTTTCCTTTCTCGCGGTGCGCCGGGAAATCAGGGCCACCGCCGGCCGGCCCGTCACTTGGGAACCCTTCGAGTGCACGCCGGAGGAAAAATGCGAGATCGACCGCTGGTCGGCCGCCGCGCCGGGCTTCAAGCGGTTTGCCATCTGGATGATCGGCCTGCTGTTCCTGCTGGACCTCGTCGCCATGCTGGCCTTCGAGATCAGGGGCGGGGATGCCACCGCGCTGCTCGGCGGCACCGTGGCGCTGATCATGGTCATCGTCGCTGTCGGCGTCTACGGCAAGAAAAGTTTCGAAAAGCTGACCGACCACGGGCGATCCGGTTTCATGTACGGGGTGCGCATCTTCACGCCGGTCTTTTTTATCGCAGCCTTCTTCTTCATGGGGTCCCCCGGCACGGCCCCCGCCATTTTCGGCGAGGGCGCCCGGGGCCTGCTCTTCGACCTGGGCCAGGCGTTTGCCGCCGTGGTTCCCGTCGGGCGGGTGACGGCCGCGGTGACCCAGGCGGTCGTGGGCGGGATCACCGGCCTGGACGGATCCGGATTCTCGGGCCTGCCGCTGATCGGATCACTCACGCAGGTGCTGGGCGCGCCGGCCAACCTCGATTTGGCGACCCTGACGGCCCTGGGGCAGTTTTTCTGCATCGCGGTCGGCGGCGGTTGTATCGTGCCGTGGGCCGTGATCCCAGCGGCGGCCATCACCGGCACCGACCCGATCGAGGTCGCCCGCCGTAACCTGGTGCCGACTCTGCTCGGGTTGGCGGCGGTCGTCATCGTCGCTGTTTTCATGCTCTAGCCAAAGTTCGAACCGGGGCCCGGATGGGCCGGGACGGGTCATGAGCGATGAGAGACAAAAGATCACGGTCAGGTTGAGGGTTTTCATTCCCTTTGCCTGCGGCTACTTCCTCTCGTATCTGTATCGGGTGGTCAACTCGGTCATCGCGCCCGACCTGGTGGCCGATATCGGCGTCGATCCGTCGGATTTGGGGCTTCTCACGTCGGCTTATTTCATCACCTTCGCCGCGTCGCAGCTGCCGCTGGGGGTGCTGCTCGACCGCTTCGGGCCCCGCCGGATCGAGGCCTTTCTGCTGCTGTTTGCGGCCATCGGCGCCTGGGTCTTCGCCCGGGCCGAAACTCTGAGCGGCCTTGTCGCCGGTCGCGCACTGATAGGCTTCGGGGTATCCGCCTGCCTGATGGCCGCTTTCAAGGCTTACGTGCTCTGGTATCCGCGGCAGCAGCTGCCGCGGATAAACGGGTATCAGATGGCGGCCGGCGGGTTGGGCGCCCTGGCCGCGACGGCGCCGGTCGAAGCGGCGCTGGCCGTCACGAACTGGCGCGGCGTGTTTACGGCCTTGGCGGCATTGACCCTGGGGATTGCGGTCCTGGTTTACCTTATGGTGCCCGAGCGGACCGCGGCCGGCCGGGAACTGCGCTTCGGCGATCAGATCCGGGGGGTGAAGCGGGTGTTTGCGAGCCCGGTCTTCTGGCGGATTGCGCCCTGGACCACGCTTTCCCAGGCCACGCTCCTGTCGATCCAGGGCTTGTGGGCCGGGCCCTGGCTGCGGGACGTGGCGGGCTACGACCGCCACCAGGTGGCCGGCACCCTTTTTCTGGTGGCCGGCGCCATGGTGGCCGGTTTCATTTTGCTGGGCACCGCGGCCGAGCGTCTGAGTCGGCGGGGGGTTGCCCCGATGGCGGTCGCGGCCGCCGGGATGACGGTATTCATGATCGTCCTGCTGCTGATCGTTCTGGAAATCGAGTCCGCTGCGATGGTGTTGTGGGGCCTATTCGGATTTTTCGGAACTTCCGGCATTCTGCCCTACGCCGTCCTCTCCCAGAGCTTTCCCCCGCAACTGTCGGGTCGGGTCAACACCGCCATCAACCTGCTGGTGTTCGTGGCCGCCTTCCTGGCCCAATGGGGCATCGGCGCAGTCATCGAGCTGTGGCCGGCCGCAGAAGGTACCGGCTACGCGCCGGCCGGCTACCGGGCGGCCTTCGGTGTCATGCTGGCGGCCCAGGGGCTCATGTCCCTGTGGTATGTCGCCGGCGGAAGACATTCGGAAGACCTTGAAAAGCCGGGTTTCAGATCTTAATATGGCCAATGTTCTCAACACATGAGCACTATCCCCGATGTTCTCAACGGCTCTCCTCGGAGCGTCAATTGAGAAAACTTTATCAGAAAAGGATGACTGCGATATGAAAAGGTCCATCAGATTGACACGGCAGGCAACCGTAGTCCTCGTCCTGGCGATCACGGCGCTGATCGGTTGCCAGACAACCAGCCAGGGCGGCAGGACCGTCACCCGCGATCAGGCCCAGCGGCCGCTGACCGTCTTCAACGGGACGGTCCTGAGGGTGTCCGAGGTCCAGATCCAGGGCAACCAGACCGGTGTCGGCGCGGTCGGCGGTGCGGTTGTCGGCGGCATCGTGGGAAGTACTATCGGCGGTGGGCGCGGCCGCACCCTGGCCACGACCGGCGGGGCGCTGGCCGGGGCCGCGGGCGGTTCGGCCATCGAGCAAAGACGGGCGACGCGGCCGGGGCTCGAAATCGAGGTGGAACTCGATGACGGCCGGATCATGGCGATCGTGCAGGAAAAGGACGACGACTTCGTTGTCGGGGATCGGGTCCGCCTGATCTCGGCGCCGGACGGCACCTTTCGCGTTCGGCAGTAGGCTGACCTCAGGCCAAGGGTGTTTATTACCCCCCTCGTCTGAGGCGACTCAGAAAGGCTGTACGGGCACGGCGTGCCGTGCTCCTATCGGGTAAGACGGGATCGACATCGGAATCGGTCCGGATTCCCAGCAGGGCGAAAAATTTTTCGCCCCTACGCAACGGGAGATCACGAAATGGGCAGGCCGGAGATGATCAGGACCCGGGGCGACGGGGTCGATATTCAGGCGGCACGATGGCGGGGGGAAGGGCGGACGATTCTTTGTGTCCACGGCCTCACCGCCAACTGCCGCTGCTGGGATACGATGGCGTCCGCGCTTGCGCCCCGCTTCGAGCTGGTCGCGCCGGATCTGCGGGGCAGGGGGCTGTCGGAAAAACCGGCGATAGGATATGACGTCGAACAGCACGGCCGCGATCTGGCTGCCGTGATCGAAAATATGGGGATCCGACGGCCGGTCCTGATGGGCCATTCGCTGGGGGCCCTGATCGCGTTGGCATTTGCGGCCCGGCGGCCGGAGCAGACGGCGGGCCTGGTCCTGATCGACGGGGCCGGCAGCCTGACCGGGGGGCAGTGGCTAAATGTGCTGACGGGGATCAAGCCCGCCCTGGATCGGCTCGGAAACGTTTTTCCCTCCTTCGATGACTACACGGCGCTTTTGAAGCAGGCCCCTTTCCTGCAGCCCTGGTCGGATGCGCTGGAGCGGTATTTTCGATACGAAATCGAAGAGGTGCCCGGCGGCGTGCGCTCGCGCGTGCCGCCGGAATCCATCCGCCGGGAGATCGAAAACCTCGAAAAAACCGACGCGGCGAATTACTACCCGCTGGTCCAATGCCCGGTCCTGATTCTGCAGGCCACCGACGGCACGTTGTCGCCCGATGACCGCGTGTTGCCCGAAAGGGCCGTGCGGCAAATGCTGGCAGAGATTCCCGTCGCCCGCTGTGTTCGTGTCGATGGTACCAATCATTACTCGATTCTCTTTCAACCCAATCTCACTCGCGACGACGCCATCGTTACCTTCCTCACCGACCTGAATAAATAATTTATGAGGTCGACTTATCAGGCCGCATGAATTATTTGCCTTGACATCCCGGCCCTGTGTTTTTATTATGAGAAATATCTCATAACAATCGACCACCGCCATATGGCGGCCAGTGACGTGACACCGTTTTTCAAAAATAAAGCAAAGGGTTCAAAATGAAAGTCGCCGTCTCATCCACCGGAAAAGACCTGGAGGCAAGCCTCGATGCCAGATTCGGCCGGGCCGCCTATTTCGTGATCGTCGATCCGGACACGCTGGCCTTCGAAGCCGTCGAAAACAGGCAAAATCTCAACCTGCCGCAGGGAGCCGGCATCCAGGCCGCCAAAACAGTCCTGCAGCACAAGGCCGATGCGCTCATCACCGGCAATTGCGGTCCCAAAGCCTTCAAGGTGCTCGCGGCCGCCAGGATAAAGGTGTATGTCGGTGCCGCCGGGCGCGTTCGGGACAGTGTCGAACAATTCAAGAAGGGAGACCTGAGTGAATCCAGCGAAGCCAATGTGGAGGGCCACTGGATGTAATGTCAGGTTCACCTTCGCGCCCGAGAGACGTTTACGGCGCCTTCGTCTTTCCTGATAATGCTTCCCGGGTGCACGAACATCGATTTCTTCCGGTTGCCTTCCTGCCGACCTGCTCAACGTCCGTCATCGAGCAGGCTGGAGGGGGAGAAGACCTTAACCTTCATCTCTATAAAAATCGAACCATTGAAAGGATGATGAAATGAAATTTGCAATTCCTACCGCCGAGGGCAAGCTGACCGCTCATTTCGGACACAGCCAGGAGTTTGTGCTGCTGCACGTCGAGGACAACAAAATATCCAAGAAGGAAGTTCTGACGCCGCCGCCCCACGAACCCGGCGTGCTGCCACGCTGGCTCCACGAGATGGGCGCGGATGTCATCATCGCCGGCGGAATGGGCCAGCGCGCAGTGGAGTTGTTCACGCAGAACAGCATCAAGGTCATCACCGGCGCGCCCTGCCTGCCACCCGAAGAACTCGTGGAGCAGTATTTGGAAAATTCGCTCGTCACCGGCTCGAACGTCTGCGATCACTGATAAAGCACGGCATCGACACAGTGCAGGTAACATACCCATGATCATCACCGTTGCGAGTGGAAAGGGCGGAACCGGCAAGACCACCGTGGCCACCAATCTGGCCGTGGCCGTCGAAACCGACGTGCAGCTGCTGGACTGCGACGTGGAGGAGCCGAACGCCCACCTGTTTTTAAACCCGGAGATCACGGAAACCATCACCGTCACCACGCCTGTCCCCGAGATCGATCGGGACAAGTGCACCATGTGCGGCGAATGCGAAGCCATCTGCGAGTTCAAGGCGATCGTCGTGCTGGAGGACACGGTCCTGACCTTTCCGGAGATGTGTCACGGCTGCGGCGGCTGCACCGCGGTGTGCCCGGCGGCCGCCGTGACCGAAATCGGCCGGGAAGTGGGCGTGATCGAAACGGGGCACCGCAAGGGCGTTGCCTTCGGCCACGGCCGCCTGCGGATCGGCGAGGCGATGTCCCCGCCGCTGATCAAAAAGGTGCGCTCCCTGGCCCTGCCGGGTCGCTTCACCATCATCGACGCCCCACCGGGAACTTCCTGTCCGGTGATTGCGGCGATGAAGGGCACCGATTTCGTGCTGCTGGTGACGGAGCCGACCCCTTTCGGCCTGCACGATCTGAAACTGGCGGTCGGAGCGGTTAAATTGCTGGGCATTCCGCACGGCCTGGTGATCAACCGCGCGGACCTGGGCGACCGGCTGGTACACGCGTATGCCGAAAGAGAGAATATCCCCATCCTGATGGAGATCCCGTTCGATCGCCGGGTGGCCGAAGCCTATTCCGACGGGCATCTGATAGTGGAAACCGGATCCGAGTGGAAAGAGGCCTTCCGGCAGCTATACCGGTCCATTATCACTGCTTCGGTAAAAGAGTAACATCTTATCTGCAGGAAAAATATTCACCGCAGAGCCGCAAAGGGCGCAGAGGGTGCTTTTCGGCGTCTGCGCGAAAAATAACGAAATTTTTGCGCTCTTCGCGTCTCGAGCGAGTGACCGCGAGCGGGCGGTGAAATTCCGATAGACCACTGAAAGAGGGCATTTCATGCAGGAGCTGATCGTCATCAGCGGCAAGGGCGGCACCGGCAAAACCAGCCTGATGGCCGCTTTCGCCTCACTGGCTGAAAACAAGGTGCTGTGCGATGCCGACGTGGATGCGGCCGACCTGCATCTGGTTCTGGCGCCCGACATCCGGCGAAGCGAGCCGTTTACGTCCGGCCACACCGCGGCTATCGATAAAGGGCGCTGCACCAGCTGCGGGCTGTGCCGGGAAATGTGCCGCTGGGACGCCATCGGCGATAGCTTTACGGTCGATACGGTCGCCTGCGAAGGCTGCGGGGTTTGCGTGCATTTTTGCCCGGAGAGAGCCATCGGGTTTCCCGACAATACCTGCGGGGACTGGTTCATCTCCGAGACGCGCTTCGGTCCGATGGTGCACGCCCGTCTGGGCATTGCCGAGGAGAATTCGGGCAAGCTGGTGGCGCTGGTGCGCCGGGAGGCCCGCGAACTGGCCGAGGCGCGCGGTTTGGGGCTCATCCTCACCGACGGCCCGCCGGGCGTCGGATGCCCGGTGATCGCCTCGATGGGCGGGGCCAGCGGCGTTCTGATCGTGGCCGAGCCTTCAGTTTCGGGCGTGCACGACATGGAGCGCGTCGTGCAGCTGGCCGCCCACTTCAAGGTGCCGGCCATGATCTGCGTCAACAAATTCGACATCAATGCCGCGAAAAGCCGCCAAATCGAGGAAACGGCGGCCCGCAACGGGCTGGTTTTTCTCGGGCGCATCCCCTTCGATCCGGCATTTACGCGCGCCATGGTGCAGGGCCGGACCATCATGGAATGGGACGGGCCCTCCGAGGGCAGGGGCGCGGTGGTCGAGGTCTGGCAGAACCTGTCGCGCCATCTCGCGCAAGCCGCCTGAACAGCAGTCGAAATTTCCCTCCCCGAGCCGGCGCATTCTTTTTACCCTATTGCCATCCCCGTATTTCGCGGTATATGTAAGACAAGGGCGACAGAGGCATACCGTTCCCAACCGACCTTTGAATAAACAAACCATCCCCCCACGAAAGGAGGCCGGCCCATGGCGGTTTATTTCATGTTTGGGAAATACACGTCCGCGGCGATCAGGGAAATCAGCGCGAGCAGGACCCAACAGGCGGTGGAGGCCATCAAAAACCTGGGCGGCGAAGTGACGGCCATGCACATTCTGATGGGAGAGTACGACCTGCTTTTTTGCGTCAAACTGCCGGGCAACGAAGAGGCGATCCGGGCGTCCGTGGAACTAAACCGGCTGACCGGCATCATGTTCACGACCTGCCCGGCGATCGCCGTCGAAATTTTCGACCGCCTGGTCAAAAAATAGAGCGGACCCAAAAGACGGGCATTTTTTTTGTCATTAGAGACGTGACGTTTCGCGCCTTACCTTACGGAACGACGAGCGCGGCCCCCGCGGCGGTGGACCTGGCGGGTGCACGACATCGAACCCGGTCAGGCGAAAATCGATACAGTTGAAGAAAAACGCCGCGAGTGATCTCGCAACCTGTCTAAAACGTGTAGATCAGGCTGATCGAACCGAAGAACTGACCGCCGTCCTGACCCTGGAACTCCTCGGTTCTGTAGACGTGCGTGTAGCTCAGCATAAACCTCTTGTAAATCGCGCTGACGCCGGCGGATATGTCGGCGACCAGATAATTCTTGTCGACACTGGCGCTGTCGCGAAACGTGTTGCCGTCCAGAAAAATGTTGCGGGCCACCGCTCGGCCGTCTATTCCGACGAAAAGACTCAGGCCGAAATTCGATGAAGGATCGACCCGCGGGTCCTTCGTGCCGACCGGGGCGACGGTATTGCCGGCAGGACGGATGAGGGACGAACCGAAGTCGGCGGGCAGATTGTAACCGAAGCGTAGCTCCCCGCCCGCGTTCGCATACGTCATCACGTTGCCGACCGTGATGCCGACATGAGGGATGACATCATAGGCCAGGCCGTGACCGGCCGACTTTCTGATGACGCGCCAGAATCTCTGCCAGGCGATCATCAGCCCCGGTTCGTCCTTCAGTTGATTGTCCCAGCCCAAGGGCTCGACATCGTTAAGCCATTTGTGAGTTATCGTCTGGGTTTGTTCGGCCAGTGAAGACGGCCCGACAACACCGATGTTCAATTCCAGCGAGTTTAAAAAATCATCATTCTTGGTCTGCAGGGCCGCGGCGAAGTACAACCATCCCGCGTAGGGCCGATCGTTCTCGACCACCTCCGCCACGCCGATATCCTCGGGCGTGTAAACATTTTGTCCCAGCGAAAGCGCGACGGTGTGATAGAGGGCCTTGCGGTCGGCGGCCGGCGTTAGCGCCGTGAGCCACCGCACCCAACCCGGCGGCCCGCCGTCGGCGCCCGAATCGGCGATAGCGCTTGAAAGCCACGACAGCTTGACGGCGCTCGAATAGTACTTGTCGGTGCCGCCAAACAGGTCGTTTTCAAAATATGCAACAAAGGTCGTGTATTTTGAGGCATTTTCTGAAGCGGAGGCTTCGCCGCCGACGATCAGCATCAAGATTAAGGCCGGCACAAGAGCGAACCCGTGCAAAACAATGTGCATCCGATTCATAAATTCTTTCCGGTCACGATTAAATTCTGGGAGTGTCACCACCCAATCGATTCCTCAAGAATGCAGCATAGCCGCCGGATGTGTCGGCTGAAAATACCGAGTTTACCTCAATCAGACAAAATATTGCTTGTACCAGTCGCTAAACCGGACCGTATACCGCTGGACACCTTGCCACACTGCGGCCCGCAGCCCGGTGATGACCCCGGATCCGATGTCGGGCCGGCTTTCACGGGCACATCGCTGCTCTGAAGGCCGGTTGGTGGGCATATTGCGGACGCCGGCTTTGTCGGAGTCGAGAAGGCGGGTCGACCCCCTCGATAGGCCATTGGATCTGGCGCCGGCGATTGCCTGAAGTATCGATACGGGTTGTTTTTTTTGTCGGTGATATGCTATTCGATTCCTCAGGAGCGGCGCCACCGGCATCCGCAGGGTCAAGCCGGCAGGGATTCAACAGGAAAAACGACGTGAAAATCGAAGATGTGATGGAAATAATGGAGGCCAATCTCCGCCAGGCCGATGAGGCTCTGAAAGATTCGGGCCTGTCGCAGGCGGCCCGCAACGAGGCGTTAGGCGCCAAAAAGGCTTATGCCCACTGCCTGGGGCTTCTCAATGCGGCCCTTCAGAAAAAAGGCTGGAAATGATTTTCACAGGGCCAAGGCGGCAAACGAGGCGGCAAAATTTTTTATCGATCTCCATTGTCCTCGGGCAGTATCGTCAGCTCGATGGCCCAGTCGACCGCCTGTTGAAATAACCCCCTGACGCCGGCCTCGTTAAGGTTGAGCTGCTGAATCATCCGGATGGCCTCGGGCCAGCGGGCTTCCTCGCACATTCGGGCCAGCTGGAGCAGGGGGGCATACTCGCTGTTGGGGTCACCGCACAGGGCCGATTGAAGCTTGGGGTCCAGGGGCAGATGGGTGACGATATCCCCCATGGGGACGCCGAGCATGACATCCAGCAGCGAAAAAATTCCGAGCAGGTTTAGGCTGTCCGGATCAAACCCCCAGAAGTCGTGACTGGCGGCGATCCTTTCGAGAAACTTGCCGCGTTGAACCACCAGCAGCATCAGATCCAGGGCATCCTTGTTGCGGCTCACCTCCATGAGCAGCGACACGCGCAACCAGTTTTTTATTTTGTTCCATCCCAGCAGCGTGGCTGCCTGGCGGATGGATTTTATTTTTTGGGGGAACCCGAAAGCCGCTGAATTCAGATAGGCCAACAGGCGGAAACTCAAGGTCACATCGGTTTGGATGGTTTCAGCCAGCGCGTCAGGATCGGGTTCATGCATTTCGAGCAACTGCAATAATCTAAAGCGCGAGATCTCGGTGGACGACAGCTTGCGCATCCTGATGATATCCGGTGTTTTGAAAAACGGCCCTGAAAAAAGGGAAAACCCCACCTGGCGGCAAGCCTCGAACCAGCCCGGATCGGCCACGCCGGTGGCCATTGATAACGCCTGACAGTCGCCGGTGTTTGCCAGGATCCCGGCCAGCTCGTCCTGGCGCTTGCCTGTGACGTCAACGGCGATGATATCCGCCATCTTGTGCAGGGCGCCGGCGGGGGGGTCGGATAATCGATCGACGGCGATCAGGAAACCGTCGGATTTCATCCGCGTCAGCGACAGAATGACCTCCGGGTTCGATGCCACGGTCTCATCGACTTTGACCACGGCCGAAGCCGGCGGCAGGACATAGGGCAAATCGTCGAGCAGGCCCTTGGCGCTGAAATCCCGGATGATTTTCTTGCCGCGGTCCAGCATGTTCTGCACCCCCATGTAAGCGCTCTGGGCCAGGCTGCTCGCGGCACTTTCCGTGCCGGCCGGATCACCTGCGGAAACGGCGCCGCCCACGCAAAACAACTCATAGCCCCACAGCCGGCGGTTGTCGTCGAAGACCGGCAGTCGCGCCAGGGAGACGGTCGCGGCAGCGGGCGCCGACGAGCGGCCATCGGTTGTCATCGTCGCACCTCCTTTGGTTGCCGCCTTCTTTTGCAGTCGTGCCGGCCGGCCGATACCGGCTGGACGTGCCAGATGTCGGCGGCATACTCCCGCACGGACCGGTCGCTCGAGAATTTTCCCATCCGCGCGGTGTTCAGAATCGAGCGTCTTGTCCATTCCTCCGGATCGAGGAAGAGGCGATTGACGGCCTCCTGCGCCTCGATATACGGCCGGTAATCGGCCAGCACCAGGTAGGGGTCGGAATGGGCGCCCTGGTGGAGCAAACTGTCACAGACCGGTAGAAACAGCCCCGGTTCATCGGCACAAAACCGGTCCGCGGCGATCATGTCGAGCGTTCGTTTCAGCTCCGGATCGCTTTGATAGAAGTGAGCCGGATCGTATCCCGCCGCTTTGGCGGCGTTGACCTGCTCGGCCGTCAGGCCGAAAATAAACATATTTTCGGCGCCGACTTCTTCCATTATTTCGACGGTGGCGCCATCCAGCGTGCCGATGGTCAAGGCCCCGTTGAGGGCCATCTTCATGTTGCCGGTGCCGGAGGCCTCCATGCCCGCGGTCGATATCTGCTCGGAGAGATCGGCGGCCGGGATGATCTTCTCGGCTTGTGAGACGCAATAGTTGGGGAGGAATGCCACCCTCAGCCGTCCCCGAACCGCGCGGTCGTTGTTGACCACCTCGGCCACGGCGTTGATCAGTTTGATGATCCGTTTGGCCTGGCGATACGCCGGCGCCGCCTTGCCGGCGAAAAGAACCGTGCGCGCCGCCAGCGCCTCCGCGGAGTTTGCCTTGATGCGGTTGTACAGCGTAATGACGTGCAGAACATTGAGCAGCTGCCGCTTGTACTCGTGGATGCGCTTCACCTGGACATCGAACAGGGTGTCCGGGTCCACACCGAGCTTAATCTTGCGCAGCATGTAGCGTGCGAGCCGCTTCTTGTTTTCCTTTTTCGCCTGCCGCCAGGCTTTTCGAAAGGCCGGGTCCTCGGCCCGCGCGGCCAGTCCGGTCAGCCGGTCGAGGTCACGGATCCATTCGGGACCGACGGCGGAGGTGATCAGCTGCGACAGCGACGGGTTGGCTTGTTTGAGCCACCGGCGGGGCGTGATGCCGTTGGTGACGTTTCTAAAGCGCTCGGGGAAAACGCGGTAGAAGTCCCGGAACAAACCGGTTTTCAGGATATCGGAATGCAGCCGGGCCACCCCGTTGACGCAATGGCTTCCGACGATGGCCAGGTGCGCCATGCGCACCCGCGGCTGCCCGCAGTCGTGAATAATGGACAAGCGGGTCGGCAGGTCGGTTTCCCGCGGAAAGCGGTTTCTGACGGTTTGCAGAAACCGGTGGTTGATTTCGAAGATGATCTCGAGGTGCCGCGGCAGCAGTTTCCCCAGCAGCTCGACCGGCCAACTCTCCAGCGCTTCGGGCATGACGGTGTGGTTGGTGTAGGCGAATACGTGCTCGCAGATGCGCCACGCTTCCTCCCAGCCGAGCTGCTCCTCGTCTACCAGAAGTCGCATGAGTTCCGCGATGGCGATGGCCGGATGGGTGTCATTTAATTGGATGGCGACAAAATCGGGCAAATCGTCGAATGACTGCCGCTGCTTGCGGTAGCGGCGCAGAATATCGTGCAGGCTGGCGGCAACGAAGAAGTACTGCTGCTTGAGCCGGAGTTCTTTGCCGGCCGTGGCCTCGTCGCTGGGGTAAAGGACTTTGGAAATGGTCTCGCCGCGCACTTTGGCTTCGACCGCCCCGACATAGTCCCCCTGGTTGAAATGGGTCAGGTTGAATTCCCGGCTCGAGCGGGCCATCCACAGGCGCATGTTGGTCACGTAGTCGTCACCATGGCCCGGGATTAGGATGTCGCACGCCGCGGCCATGACGATTTCTCCGTCCACCCACCGGTAGCGCAGTTGCCCGCCGCTGTCCCTGTAGGTTTCGGAGCGGCCGTAAAACCGGATCGGGCGTTCGATGGGCAGGCGCTGGTATTCCCAGGGATTTCCGCGCCGCATCCAGTTGTCGCAATGCTCGCGCTGGTAGCCGTTTTCGAGGACCTGGTGAAATATGCCGTAATCGTAGCGTATGCCGTATCCATATCCGGGCAGGTTGCAGCAGGCCATGGCGTCGAGGTAGCATGACGCCAGGCGTCCGAGCCCCCCGTTTCCCGAGCCCGGCATCCCATTCCTCTTCTTCCAGTTCATCGAGATCGAAGCCCATCTCGGCCACGGTACGGCGGGCTTCCGCGACCATGTCGAGGCTGATCAGGTAGTTTTTGAGAAACCGGCCCGGCAGGAATTCCAGGGACAGGAAATAAACCCTTTTCGACAGGGTGTCGTAGAGCGAGCGCTGGGTGTCCATCCAACGTCGAATGAGCCGGTCGCGCAGGCTGTAGGCCAGCCCCAGAAAGCACGAGAAACTGTCCGGCCGATGGGGGGATCGTTTCCGAGGGTAAACTCTATGTGCCGCAGGATGTCGTTTTTCAGGATTTTGGAATCGAGGTCGGCTGGTGGTGTATCTCGCGGGAGGATCTCGGTCATAGATGCGGAGCTCCGGATTGAAAATGGTCTCTGGTTGATAGATCTTATTATAATCATTAGGTTTTTGCAAGATTATAATATTCGGAGCGAGAGAGTGCTTGGTTCGAAAAAAAGGGGGGAAGCGCATGCCGCTTCCCCCCAGAGTCACAATCGGTTTTCCAGGTTTTGCTCAATGCCGTTGCCGGTCGTCAGTCCGGCGGGGGCGCTTGGAGTTCTCCGATCCGTTTTTCGACCGCATCCAATTCATTTTTCAGGTCGGCGGCCGCACTTTTCAGCCCGTCGAGTTCCGCGGCTGGTTTGGCATCACGATAATATCCGCGCTCCGGCGCACCGTATCTCCGGCCGTAGCCAAGCCCGCGACCGAATCCGCGGCCTCTGGCCATCCCGCGGCCGCGCCCCCTGCCAAATCCACCGGCGGCCGGCGCACGCAAAGAACCGCCGGCTTGGCAGAGTCCTCTGCCGCCTCCGCTCATTGCACCGGCTCCCATGGGTCCCGTTCGATCGAATCCTGGCATAATCTGCCTCCTTTCTCTACTCGTTATTTGTCCTCGTCAACTTTTTCCTGCCCCCGGCCGGCATCACCTCGTCCGGAAGCCGGTTTCGGACCTCCAGCCGGTTGACGGCAGCGGCCCATGCCACTTCCTTTTCCGCGGGCCGGACGTCCGGCGGGATCACCGCCGGTTTGTCGGCAGCGGCCTTGGCCCTTGCCGGATCCGGGTCCTTGACCTCGGGGTCCTTGGCCATCAGGCCCTGTTCCATCTCCTCTGGGCATAACGATCACCTCCTTCCCATCAAGGCTTTAAGACAAAGGTTTTGACTGTGTTATCGGTCGTTGGCGTATGACGAATACAGCCGGCCTCCCTCTAGCCTCGTCAAAACCTTTGTCTTAAAGCCTTGTATAAAGATTTGTTGAACAAGGTTTTGACTTCTGGTATCGGTCGCTGGCGTATGACGAATACAGCCGGCCTCCCTCTATCCTCGTCAAAACCTTTGTCTTAAAGCCTTGTATAAAGATTTGTTGAACAAGGTTTTGACTGCTGGTGTCGGTCGTTGGCGTATGACGTATACAGCCGCCTTCCTCTGGCCTCGTCAAAACCTTTGTCTTAAAGCCTTGTATAAAGATTTGCTGAACAAGGTTTTGACTGCTGGTGTCGATCGTTGGCGTATGCTTAAGTGAAGGGTTCAAGGTTCAAGGGTTTAGGGTTCAAAGATTAATATCTTAGCCGCAGGTCTCCCCACCCCGCTGCAACGCGGTGACGTGACGACAGCATTACCTAAAGCGGTCTGCGGCCTCTGCGGCGGCGCCGGTGCGGGCCGCGGATCTCGAAGTTTCCACCTGCGATGCGCAGTGCCTTCGAGGTCACCAGCGCTTCGGCGACAGCGGCCCGCGCGCCGGCCAGGATGCGGCCGAAGGTGTGGCGCGAAACCCCCATCATGCCGGCCGCGGCTTCCTGGTCGAGACCCTCGAAATCGGAGAGCCGGATGGCCTCCAGTTCTTCCACCGTCAGGCTGACTTCGCCGGTGACCGGCAGCCCCTGCGGCACAAAGGCCGTCACGGTGGGAAATCCTGAGACAAAGCGCATCTTTCTGGGTCTCGGCAAAGCGAACTCCTTCTGTAACGATCATTTGAGCATAATATAGAATCCATCTTCGAAAGTGTCAAGGGAAAAATAATCTCAAATGATCAAAAAAGGCACCCGGCGACCGCGGTCGTCACCACGGGCATCCGCTGATCACGGTGCTCCCGGTAAGCAGAGAAAAGTTAGGGATGATGTGGCGTTGACCGGCGGCAGTGCCCCTACCGCAGCTCCTCCGCGGTCTTATCTTGATAATGCGGTGGATCAGTTACGTCGGTCAGGTCAGTTTTGTCTTTCGAGTTTCAATCTATCCGGGAGGACCCATTGGAATCGGTTACCGCGCTCATCGTGGACGATGAACGCTCGTTCGGAAACATCGTCTCGCAGCGGCTGCGTCAAAGGGGAATTACCGTTTCTGCGGTCACCAGCGGGCCGGAGGCACTGCAACGACTCGCGCAGACCCAGCAGCACATCGAGGTGGTCGTGCTCGATCTTATACTGCCGGGGATGGATGGCATCGAAACGCTGCGATCGATAAAAAAGACGACTCCCCTGGTGGAAGTCGTCATGCTGACGGGGCATGCCACCATTGATTCGGCGATCGAGGCCATGAAAGCAGGCGCAGTCGACTACCTCACCAAACCGTTTGACATCGACCAGCTGGTTGAGAAAATCGCCGCGGCAGCGAAGAAAAAAAGGGGTCGCGACGATAAAATACGAGAGATCCGCACCCGCCCTTACATTTCGGAACGCGAGCGGGAAGAAATGATAAGAAGATTGCTGGAGACGGAATAGAAATTGGATGAAGGGCAGGCACAGAAGCCTGCCCCTGCGGGCGTGTCATATAGAAAGGGCAGGCACAGAGGTTCGCCCATGCGGCCTGCCACAGATGCAACGGGTTCAACGGATCCCGCGGCAGCGGGAATAAACCGGTTCAAAGGTTCCCGCCGGGTGTCGTCTGTTACAGCGGCTCGAAGGTAAACTTCTGCCCGCCGATAGACGCTTCGTACATGAGACCGCCCTTGGAATGAAGGAAGGTGGCCATTCCCTTGGTGTAGCCGGTGCCGGCCTGAACGCCCGTATTGGGTCCGGCGCTGGCGCCGGCACTGGTTCCGGCCGTTCCGGCTTGGGTTTGGACACCGGCGGTGATGGCGACCGCCTGGGCCGTGGCGTCGAACTCGAAATTGCCGCTGGTGAATTCATCGTAGGCCCGCTTGTCTTGGAAAAAGATGATTTCGCTGAAGGCCTCGGCTCCGGCCTGAAATCCTATCGATCCCTCCACGACCGATGCCTTGCCCGTCACGTTGCCGTTGCGATACACCTGCCCTTTGCCATAAGACCCCCCGATAACGAATCCGGCCTTGCCGATCGTCGGAAAAACCGCGTAACCGTAGCTGTTGTTGAAAAACTTCGCCACGGCGGGAGATTCCTTGAAGACGTTTATGGTTTTCGAATAGTCTTCCACCTCGGCGGCGGTGACCATGGACGAGATTCCGAAGAGTAAAACGAAACAAATCAAAACCGCTGCTTTTTTCATGTCAATGCTCCTTTCAGGTTTACCGCACTAGCGCGGGCACTCAGAATACCCGATCTTTCCCGATCGGCTCTACTCATAACCCTAAGCGGCCTTCGGAGTCAGTCAAGTACCGGTAAGACGGCAAACGAACAGCAGAAAGATGGCATGGAAAGGGTCCTATCGGGGATCTGCATTGCCGTTTCGGCGCGGTTTTCGCCCTACGGCGACGGGGGATGCTGCGAAAGAATATCGCGCCCAGTTGCCGGTATTTCCTAAACGGGGCGGTAAAATACTGGTTTTTCAACGTGAGTATACGATCTTGACCCCATACGCTCTGTGCGGCCATATATTTAATATTCAGCTGTCTGTCGCTTTTTTCCGGCGGTGATTTTCTCGGTGGGCTTTGCCTCTGCCCTTTGAAATCGGACGCACATTTCGTAAGTTCGATAGAATTGGTGGCAGCTGGTCGATGGCCTGTGGATGGGCACGGGTGAATAAGGGCTTAACATGACCAGGGCTAGTCGGTACGAGATGAACTTAAGTGAATAATCCTTGTCAGCTTCCAGGAGACTCAAATGAACTCAAAGCCGGCGGTGTCGAAGAAAATATTTTCAGTGTTATTTTTCCTGCTCGTTTTCGCGTCCATCGGCCATGCGGCCCCCTTCGATGACATTGTCGTGTTCGGCGACAGCCTGTCGGACAACGGCAATCTCCTTTTTATTGATAACCAACCCAAACCCGATCCGGCCATCTATTTTGAGGGCCGTTTTTCAAACGGGCCGGTGTGGGTCGAATACCTGGCCGACACGGCGCATTTCAATGTTTCCTTGAGCGACCGGGCCTTGGGCGGTGCGCAAAGCGGCGGGGTCATCGGCCTGATGACCCAGATCGACGGGTACATCGCCACCACCGGACCCTCCTTGTCGGACACGGCCCTATTTGTCATCTGGATCGGCGGCAATGATTTTTTCAACGGGGACGGTAATTTCCAGAGTGCGGTAGGGAATATCAGGGATGCCTTGGAGCGGCTGGTGGACTTCGGCGCCCGAAATTTCCTGGTGGTGAACCTACCCGATCTTGGCCTTATCCCCGACGAACTGGGCACGCCGGAATCTCCGCTGGCGACCGATTTTACGTTGAATTTCAATGCCGACCTGGCCGCCAGGCTCGAGATTTTCCGGGCCGCTCATCCGGAGGTCATCCTCTACGAATTCGATGCCTACGCTCTCTTCACGACCATTCGAAACGATCCGGCCGCCTACGGATTCACCAATGTGACGGACCCGTCGCCGAATTTCGACGTGCCCGATAATTTTGACGGCGCCGGCCATGCGTTCTGGGACGGCAAGCACCCGACGACCGCGATGCATGCCATCATGGCGGATCACGTGTTCGCGGACGTGAATGCGCAGGTCCCGCCTCCGGATACGAACACGGGTAACGGGAACAACAATGATAATTCGACCTGTTTCATCGGCGCATCGATGAACTGATCCGCCGGCGCGTTACCAAGCGATGGGGAGAGTTTACCGATCGACATGGGCGGGTACGCGCATGGTGATGATCGTGCCCCGGCCGATCGCACTGTCGATGTCGAGCTGCCCATCGATCATTTCGAGGCGCTCGCGGATGTAGTACAGACCAAACCCATGGTCGGTGGGGCCCGTGAGCACGGCCGGGTCGAACCCGGCACCGCTGTCGCACACCGCAACCTTCAGCCATCCGCTTCCGTCATCGATGCCGAGTGTCACCGTCGCCTGCCGGCAGCCGGCATGCTTGACGACATTGAACAGCAGTTCGCGCAGATTCTGGTACACCAGCAGGCCGATCTCATGGTTGACGGTGACATGGTGCCCGGCGATGTCGAGGTCCAGGTGCAGATCGAATTCGGCGAGCATCCGGCCCTTGATCCATTGCAGCATCTCGGTAACGTTCCCGGCATCGATGGGCGGTTTGAGTTCCAGCGCCAGGTTCTTCGATACGGTGAGCGCTTTGTCCAGCAGGAGGATAATGCCGGCCACTTCGGCCGAAAACAGCGATTCGGCCATTGTCAGCTGCAGACCGTCGATGCGCAGCCGGCAGGCGGCAATCAACTGCTGCAGATCGTCGTGGAGAATCCGCGCAATCCGGCGGCGTTCATTCTGTTTGGCCTTTATGAGATCGATGGCGGCCTGTCTCAGCTTCGCCAGCCGGCCTTCGGCCAGTCCGGTTCTTTCCCTGACACGCTCTTCCAGGGTTTGGTTCAGCTCTTTCAGCTCGCTTTGCGACTGTTCCGTAAAGGCCGCGACGGCATCGATGATGGCATCGTCGATATACGATCCGGTCGTTGTCATCTCTTCGACGGTCAGTGGTCTTTTCAGCAAGTCGGATAAATGTTCCAAAATCGTAATTTGAAGCAATTGGTAGTCGGCCACGACCTCGTTTAATTTCCACCCCGCCTGCCAGCGCTGCCGGCCATGCTCGCGGGCGATCAGGTACCGCTCCGGCTGACCGTTCTCATCTCCCGCCAATTCAGCGCCCAAGGCCCGCAGATACTTCGGTATCATGTCCCTCAATTCCTTGCGGTGGGCATTGGCCGGACTCGCCAGCTCCCGGCGTTCCTTTTCCATCCATTTGCCGGTGATGATTTCGGCATCCGCGACAAGAATGCCGCCGATTTCGGAAAAATCGCCTTGCGGTGGGTCGACTTCAGGTGTCATCGCTTTCATCCATTTTTTATTTCAGACCGGTACAAAGTCCCGGTCTGAAGAATACTTTTGAGCCGATCGGATCCTGACCGCCTGATCTTATGGGTGTTTGCTACCGGTTCGAAATATTTATTTTCCTGGCCATTGAACAGTCGCTTCCCTATTGATAGTGTCAAAAAATTGGGATATCGATAGCAGCAGTAGAATAAATCCGCTTGAATACAGGCTTTAAGAGAAAGATTTTGGCAAGGCCAAAGTGAGGCGGCCGTATTGTGTTGTAGTACACCAACGCGCGATAGCACTACCAAAAACGCGATCTTAAAGCCATAGAACGCTGCTGCCCGGTTTGGCGCCCGCCAGCGGCCCCATTTACTTTTGACGGAACGGAGGTTGACCATGAGAAAATTATTGTACGCGAAAATTGTCCTTGGCTTGTGCTGTCTGTTTGCCCACCCGGTTTCCGCCGCGGAGATTTCCCCGCTGCCGGCGCCGGCCGAGCCGACCAAAGAGCAGACGGTCGATTACATCCTGGCCCGTATCAACGACGTGAAACTGGGCGGCGGCACCAGTACGATCCGCACGTCATCTAAAACAGTCAAGCTGGTCGTGAAGCACTTTCAGCACGCCAGCATCGAAGACTGCCTGCTGACCATCCGGGAAACACGGTACGAAAACGACGTTCTCATGCTGGAGAAGACGATGAAAGTGCCGCTCGCGCAGCTGAATCCGGCCAATGTCGGCGCCGACGACCGCAGCGTTTACCTGGTTTCGGCCAACGACGGCGCATTTGTCGAGCGATCGGTCAAATCCCGCCAAAATGCTAAAATCCAGCCGGTCAACCATCAAATGACGGCCGAATTGCCGGTGTATTTCGCGCTGGGGCAGGGCGAAAAACTGGCCCGCGCCTTTTCGCACCTTATCAAGTTGTGCGGCGGGCGGAAAGACCTGTTTTAAATAAGAGGGCCGGCTCCGTGCGGCCCCGACGGCGCCGGCCCTGGCGGGCTGTTGATCCGACGTCAGAGGAGGGAACGGGCCACAATCGTTTTTTCGATTTCCTTGGTGCCTTCGTAGATTTCCAGGATCTTGGCATCCCGGTAAAGCCGCTGCACCTTGTACTCGTCGATGTAGCCGTAGCCGCCGTGCAGCTGCAGGGCTTCGTCGGCGCAGTCCACCGCGACCTTGCCCGAGAACCACTTGGCCATGGCCACCAGGGCGTGATCGGGTCTGCCCCGGTCGGCCAGCCAGGCGGCTTCGTAATAGAGATTGCGGGCGGCGCGGATGCGGGTCGCCATTTCGGCCAGTTTGAATTGGGTCACCTGAAAGGCGGCCAGCGGCTGCCCGAATTGGCGGCGTCCTTTTACGTGGCGGACGGCCTCTTCGAGCGCGCCGCGGGCCAGGCCCACCGCCTGCGCGCAGACGTGCAGCCGCGTGCGGTTGAAAAACTCCATCAGTTCGTAAAACCCCTGTCCCCGCTCCCCGACCAGGCTTTCGGTCGGCACGCGCACGTCCTTGAGGATGAGTTCGGCCGTGTCCGAGGCCCGGATTCCCAGTTTGCCCCTGATCTTGACGGCCTTGAAGCCCGGTGTGGCGGTCGGGACCAGGATGAAGCTGTGGCGCCGGTGCGGCGAGTCGTTTTCCGGGTCCGTCCGGCAGAAAATGAGCATGGTGGCGGCCACGGTGCCGTTGGTGGCAAACATCTTGGAACCGTTGATGACCCAGGCGTCGCCGTTTTTTTCGGCCGTGGTGACGGCCCTGGTGACATCGCAGCCGGCATCCGGTTCGGTGATGGCCGTGCCCATGATGGCGTCGCCGGTCACCAGGCGCGGGAGTACGAGCCGTTTCTGGTCTTCGCTGCCGTACATCTGGAGCAGTTCGGCCCCGAAGGTCGTGGCCAGGATCGCGGCGCCGATGCCCGGGTCGACCGCCCAGAACTCCTCGTTCAACAGGCAGTGCTCGAAAAAGCCGTAGCCGGCCCCGCCGTATTTTTCGTCGATGAACACGCCGACAAACCCCAACTCACAGGCCTTTTTCCAGATGGCGTAGTCAAATTTTTCTTCCCGATCGAACTCGATCGCCCGGCCGGGAAATTCACCCAGCGCGAATTTGCGGGCCGCCTTGACGATATCCTGCTGTTCCTTGGTGAGGTTGAAATCCATTGTGAACCCCTTGCACGGTATTGGTTGAGCCCGTTTAGCCCGTTGGCCCGTTGACCCGTTAGCCCGTTAGTCCGTTTGGCCAGTTGAGCCGGTTTGGCCGGTTAAGTCGGCTTCTTGGTTTCGTCGAGAGCCTTTGCTTCAACAACGCCGTAGGGGCAGGCCTATGTGCCTGCCCTTACTGTCGATTGGCAACCGGTTTCAAGTTTCAAATTTATCTTCAGCCTTCCTTGCGACGTTTCTCCTCGTCCCTGATTTCGCGGCGCAGGAGTTTGCCGACTTTCGACTTGGGCAGCATGTCGCGGAACTCGATGTACTGCGGCACCTTGTAGGAGACCAGCATCGAGCGGCACCACTTGATCAGTTCATAGCCGGTGATGCCCTTGACGTCTTCCTTCAGGACCACGTAGGCCTTGATCCGTTCGCCGACTTTTTCGTCCGGCACGCCGACCACACAGGTGCCGATAACCGCCGGGTGTTCCTGAAGCACCGATTCGATTTCAGAGGCCGACACGCGGTAGCCCTTGTGCTTGATCGTGTCGACGGTCCGGTCCACGAAATAGAGGTTATTCTCCGCGTCCATGCGCATGATGTCGGCCGTGCGGTACCACAAACGGCTGTCGATTTCGACAAAAGCCGAACGGGTCTCCTCCGGCTTGTTGAGATAGGCGGTGACCATCGAGGCTGACGATACGAGCAGTTCGCCCGGTTCGCCGGGGTGCACCGGCTGCAGGGTGGAGGGTACGACGATTTTTACGTCCTTGCTGGCCACGATGCGGCCGACGCTGCGTGCAGGGCTGTCGATCGTCACCGGGCACATGGCGACGCCCCCGCAGGTTTCGGTGGCACCGTAGCCCTGGTAGATCGGCTTGCCGAAGGTTTTTTTCCAGCGCTCGCCGACTTCCACCGGCAGGACATCTCCGGCGCTGTACCAGTAGTCGACGGAGCCGAGGTCATACTGATCGAGACGGTCGTGCTCCAGGATCATCCGGTAAAGCGCCGGAACGCCGATCATCGTGCGGGCCTTATAACGCCGGATTGCATCGAAGGCGGCATCGAGGTTGATCCGCGGCTGGACCATCAACGTGCCGCCGACCAGCAGGGTGGCCAGGCTGCAGGTCTGCCCCAGGATGTGAAACAGCGGGGCGTTGCCCATAATGACATTTTCTTCGGGCGCAAAAAGCGGCGCACTGACCCGGATCTGCTCGTCGGCCGATACGAGGAAGAGATCGTGGGCGATGGGAACCCCTTTCGGGAACTTGGTGGTACCGCCGGTGTACAGGATTTCGGCCGCGGCCCGCCCGCCGGTGCCCACGGGCGGCAGTTCTGCCTTGCGATTTCTGTACCGATGGAGCAATTTTCGAAATGAATGGGTGTGCGGCCCGTACCCCACGCTGCCGCGCGGCACGATATCGAACAGATAGCCGAAACTGCGCTTCCACAAAGGGAGCAGATCGGCGGTCTTGACGACAATGACCTGGCGCAAGCAAGTTTCGTTCAGCACCTTGCGAACATAGCCGTAGTTGGTGTCGGAGCAGATGATGGTTTCGGCGGCGCTGTCGGCGGCGATGTACTTAAGGTCGTGAGGCGTGTAGATCGGTGTGATCGGGACGCAGACGCCGCCCGCACGCAGCGTCCCCAGCCAGGCCACCACCCACTGGATGCTGTTGGGAAGATAGAGAACCACCTTGCGGCCCTCGCCGGCGCCGAGGTCGATCAGCGCGGCGGCCAGCCGCTCGGCCAGCTCGGCCAGTCGACGATAGGAAAACCGGGTGCCGAGATAGATCACGGCGGTGTGGTCGCCGCGCCGGCTCGCGGCGGTTTCGAAGGCCTGGTAGATGTGATTAAACGGTGACGACGTCATTGTCATGGCTGCGTTCGAAAGGTTCAACATTCAGCATTCAGCCTCCGGTCCATAGGGTCTGCGGCCAGGAGGGGGTTCAGGGTTCAAGGTTGAAGGGTTCTGTGTTTTGGGTTCGGAGTTCAGCCCAGCCGCTGGCCGCGGAGCGCCCCGTTTGATCGTTAAAGAAACTGTGCCATTTTGGTGTAGTTTCATACAAGGGTTCAAGGATTCGAGGAAGGACTTCAATCCTTCACCCCTGAACGGGGAACGGTGAACTTGGAACCTCCGGCAGTAACGCTCACACGCCGAAATAGGCCGATTTTACCTCCGGATTGTTCATCAAGGCCGGTCCGGTGTCCGCCAGGGTCAGCATGCCGTTTTCGATAACATACCCGCGGTCGATGACCGGCAGGACCGGCCGCGCGAACTGCTCGCTCAGCACGATGGTAATGCCGGCGGTGTCGCGCAGCGAGACGATGGCCGCGACAACCGCTTTTTGTACCAGCGGGCTCAGCCCCAGGAGCGGTTCGTCCAGCAGGAGCAGCCGCGGGCCGACCACGAGGGCCATGCCGATGGCCAGCATCTGCTGCTCGCCGCCGCTGAGGAATCCGGCCTTGCGCGTTTTTAATTTCTGCAAAACAGGGAACATGTCGAAAACCGCTTCGAGGGCCTGGTTCGTTTGAACTTTGGTGCGCAGGTAACCCGCGATTTTCAGGTTCTCCAGCACGCTGCTTTCCGGAAAGACCGGGTGCCGTTCGCGGGAGAGGACGATTCCTTTTTTCACCCGTTCGCTCGGTTTCAGGTGGGTGATGTCTTCGCCTTCGAACTGGATGCCCCCGTACACCGAAATTCGTTCGCCCCCCCGGCGCTGCTCCTTGATGCGCATATCGACGATCAGCCCCGAGAGCGCGTTCATCAAAGTTGTTTTTCCGGCGCTGTTGGAGCCGATGACGCCGACGAATTCACCCGCCCGGACGTCCATCGAGAAGTCGTTGAGCGCCAGGGCGTTTTCGAAGAAAACCATCAGGTTCTTTACTTGCAGCATGGTGACCGGCACCTCACTCGGTACCCAGATAGGCGCTTTTGACCGCCGCGCTTTCCATGACCTCGGCGGCTTTGCCGTCGGCAATTTTTTGGCCGTAATTCAGCACGACGACCCGGTCGGCGATGCGGAAGAGTTCTTTCAAGCGGTGCTCGATCATGATGATCGTCTTGCCTTCGAGCCGCAGCTTTTCGATGATGGGCAGGATGCCGGCCACCTCCGCCAGACTCAGCCCCGAAAAAAGTTCATCGAGGATCAGCAGATCCGGCTGCAGCGCGATGGCCTTGGCGAGTTCCAGTCGTTTCAGGTATCCTTGCGGCAACGCGCCGGCAACCTTGTACGCCACCCGGGCGTCGCGCTCGAAGCCGACTTCCTCCAGCAGATCCAGGGCCACGGCATCCCGGTCGCCGTATTTCCCGCCGACCATTTTTTTTACCCGCGGCGAACAGAGCGGTATGATCATGTTCTTATAGGCCGGGAGTTGATAAAACGGTTTGACCATCTGGAAGGTCCGCGCGATGCCCAGCCGCACGATCCGGTGCGCCGCCAGGCCCGTGATGTCGCGATCCTTAAACAATACGGTGCCGGCCGTGGGTTTGACGAAGCCGGAGATCAGGTTGACGGCCGTGGTTTTACCGGAGCCGTTGGGTCCGATGAGGCCCAGGAGTTCGCCTTCGGCCAGTGCAACGTCGAGGTTGCTGACAGCCTGCACGCCGCCGAAATTTTTGAACAGGCCGGTGACCCGCAAAATGGCGGCGGCCGTCATGTGTCCACCTCGACCCAGCGTTCGAACTGGTGATATTTGCGCTGAATGAAGTGAAAAATGCCTTCCGGAAGCGCAACGATGAAGATGACCAGAAACACGCCGTAGAACACGATGCGCAGCCCGCCGATGCCGCGCAGCACTTCCGAGAGCGGCACCAGGATAAAAGCGCCCAGGGCGGCGCCGGCCATTGAGCCGGGACCGCCGACCACGGCGGCGGCAATCGGCAGGATCGAGTAGTCGAGCGCGAACACCGGCATGCCGACGAACATGTAGACGTGCGTCATGAACGCACCGGCAAAGGCGCCGATGGTGCCGGCGATCCAGAGCGCCTGGATCTTGTACCAGTAGATGTTGATTCCGGCGTTGATCACCGAACGGTCGTTGTCGCGAATGCCTTTGAGCACCAGCCCGTAATCGGTTCCCATCATCCGGCGCAATCCGAAGAGCGCGGCCAGCAACACCCCGAGAATCAGATAGTTTTCCAGCCATTTCGACGGCAGGGGCGCCATGCCGCTCAAGCCTTCGGTCCCGCCGAAAACACGCGTCGCCTCTATCATCCGGACCAGCATCAGCGGCAGGATCAGCGTCACCATCGAAAAGTAGATGCCCCGCAGCCGCAGCACCGGCAGCAGCAGGGCCGTGCAGATCAGGCCGCCGCAAACGGCCGCCACCGGGATGGTCAGAAGCGGCGGCAGCCCCCAGTAGTGATCGAGAATGCCCGTGACGTAGGCCCCCATGCCGAAAAAAAGCGCCTGTCCGAGCGATATCATGCCGGTTTGGGCCAGAAGGTCCCAGCTGATCGCCAGCAGGGCGAAGACGGCCACCGAGAGCAGGACCTTCTGCCAGTAGATGCCGAGCACCAAGGGGAGCACAAGGATCGTGACGACCGGCAGCACGCGCGGCCCGGCCAGATAGAGCATTTCCCGCCAGGAACTCAGTGCGAAAACATCCCCGGACCTGACGTTGATGCCGCGATCGATCCGTTCCCTGCGCTTGCGCACGACGTTAAATCCTTTCTTCCAGCTCTTTCTGCTTTCCGAACAGCCCGGAGGGCTTGAGGGTCAGGACCACCAGGATAGCGGCCAGGCTGACAATCATCGTCCAGTGGGAACCGATGTAGGTATCGGTGAAGCGCTCGGCGAAACCGATCAGGAAACTGGCCACGATCGTGCCGCCGGTGCTGCCCAGGCCGCCGATGATGCACACGGCCAGCGCCTTGATCAGGACATCGTAGCCTTCACCGGGAGCGATGCTGCCCAGCGGGATGATGACGGTGGCCGCCAGGGCCGCCAGGCCGGCGCCGATCGCAACGCTCAACAGGGCGATGCGATCGGAATCAATGCCGAGGGTCAGCGCGGTGCGTTCGTCCTGGGCGATTCCCCTGAAGGCGAGCCCTGTGCGCGTGCAATGGGTAAACCACCACAGGCCGAGAATCACGGCCGAACCGATGGCAACGATCAACAGGCGCTGTACGTCGATGAAGACTCCGGCAAACATGATACTCTCGTCGATAAAGACCGGCAGGGTGTATTCGAAACCGACAAATCCGAGGTAGCGAAAAATTTCCAGGATGGCCAGCCCGATACCGAAGGTGGCGATGACTTCCGAGAGGGCCTGGCCGCGCACGCGCAGCAGGATAAACCGGTACATGAGCGCCCCGGCCATCATTGTCAGCAGGATCGAAACAAAAGCGGCCAAAGGGTAGGGCAGGCCGGCCAGGTTCAATCCCATCCAGGTAACGTAGGCCGAAAAGATATACAGCGCTCCGTAGGCGAAGTTCGCCACGCCGCTGATCCCGAAGGTCAGGTTGAAGCCGATCGCCATCAACGCCAGGATGATCGAGTTGACGAAGGCGTATACAACGGTGCCCAGTAACATCGGCGAGCGAGTCCTGCGGATAACGGGTTGACGGTGCCCTGCAAGATATCAGGCCACCCGGCGGCTTGCGGGCCAGTCCGCTCTATTTCAAAGATTTCAGGCCGGCCGGCAATTGAATTTTGGCCTCGGCGATCGACTCCGGGAAAACGATGACCCGCCGGCCGTCATCGGTCCACTGGAAAATGCAGCCGACCGCCGTTTCCGACGGATCGTTGCCGAACACGGCCTGATGTCCCTCATCGAAGCGGATGCGGCCCATCACGCCCTTGCGGTCCGTTTTCTCCAGCGCCGCCACCAGGGCATCGGGTTCGAGGCTGCCGGCGCGTTCGATCGCCTCGGCCAGAATGTAGACCGATTCATAAGCGGGTGCCGGACCGTGACCGGCCTGCATCGGTTTTTCGAATGTTTTGCGATAGGTGTCGTAAAATGTCACCGACGCCGGCACCTTGTCGGACGAAATGGCGCTGCCGAGTTCGAAGATGCTGTTCACGGCTCCGCCGATCTTCTTGTCGAAGGTGTCCCAGGCTTCCGATCCGGCCAGCGGCGAGATGAACCCGGCCATGAGGGCCGGCACCTTCATCGATTTCCACTGCTTGACCAGGATGCCGCTCTGGGGCATATCGAACACCGGCATGATGACCTGGGCGCCGCTGGCGCGGGCCTTCATCAGGGCCGATGAAAAATCGGACGTGCCGGTCGGGTAGGCCTCTGCGCCGAGAACCGTCCAGCCGGCCTTGTCGAAATACATTTGCTTGACGAATTCGGCGGTCGCCCGGGCCCAGGCCACATCCTGGTGCAGCACGTAAACCTTGTCGAATCCGAACTCCTTGTTGACCAGCGCCATTGTCCCGGCCAGGTATTTGACCAGGTAGACGGCGTTGAGGCAGGTCCTGAACACGTATTTGTACTTTGACGGGTCTTCCTTGAGCTTCTTTTCCGAACCGGGGCTCATGGCGATGGTGCCGAGCATCGGCACCTTGTACTTCGCGATGATGTCCATGCCGGCCATCAGGGCTTCGGAGCGAAACGGGCCGACGACGATGGCGGTCGGTTTCTGTTCGAGAATGATTTTTTCCAGGCCGAGCAGGGCTTCCGGAACCGGCACGCCCGGTGCCGCGTCCCGGATATCGATGTCGGTTATCTTGAAAAGACGGTTGTCACCGCCGACCGTGACGCCGCCTGTGGCGTTAATCTCAGATACCGCCAATTGAACGGCCTTGAGGGATTCCTTGCCTTCGAGAAATCCCAGCGATGTCGGCACGGCAATCGTGATCGGTTCCGCCGCGCAGGCATCCGTCACCAGGTAAATGCAAGCGGACAAAACGAGAGTCAGGAAAGAAAGGGATAGTCTTTTCATGGCAGGCTCCCATACGTTGCGCATTCAATTGGAATAAGAGGAAGGATTGAATGCAATTTATTTTTTTAAGGTACGGTCAGCTGAAATGTAGCTATATGAGAGCCGCAGTCATGTCAAGGAATTTGTCGTCCGCCGGGGCGCCTTGCGAGATGCAGCCGCGCCCCGTGGCGATTGTCGCCACTGTGGGCTTTCAGGCCGGCGCGCGGAAAGAACTGGGGGGTCAGGAGCAGGCCGGAAGGTGAAATGGGACGGACACGGCTTGCGTTCGGGGTGAAAGGAACCTATAGCGTATCTGCGCGGCCGGCTGTTTCTGCCGAAGCGGTGGATCGTCGTACGAATCGTGAAGAGCTGGAGGGGGCCGCCCGTTTCGCGATTATCTGCCGAATTTTCCGGGGAGCATCGTGATGTACAGAGGGCAACTACGCTGGCAGACGGTCGCCATTCTGCTGGCCCTGGCCATGACCTGGGGCGCCAACATGGCGTTCATTAAATTCGCCGCACGCGATGTGGCGCCGCTCTTCATGGCCGGGCTGCGCTCTGCGGTGGCCGCCGGCTTTATTTTTCTCTACATGCGGCGGCGGGGGATTCCCGTCTTTCCATCGGCCGTCATCACCGGTCACGGCGCGGTCGTGGGGCTGCTCTTCGCGCTCGAATTCGGTCTGATTTACCTCGGGCTGCAGGTCACCCTGGCGTCCCGGACCTACCTGCTGGTGTACACGGCACCCTTTTTCGTGGCGCTGGGAGCGCACTTCCTTCTCGAAGGCGACCGGCTGACCTGGGGCAAGGGGATCGGCCTCGGCGTGGCGTTCAGCGGCGTTGCGCTGCTGTTTGCCGGAAATCTGGGCGCCGGCACCGGCGCGATGCTGAAAGGGGACCTGATGGCACTGGCGGGCGGCGCCCTCTGGGCCGCCACGACCCTCTACGTAAAACGCTATCTCACCGGCCGGACGCATCCGCTGCAGGCGGTATTTTTTCAACTGTTCTTTTCCGCCCCGCTGTTGCTCGGTCTCGGTTTTGCCGTGGAAGATCCTCTGATATCAGGCTTTTCCGTCTTGACCGGCATCTCGCTTTTCTACCAATGCATCATTGTCGCTTCGATAAGCTTCATCTTCTGGTTCGAGCTGGTCCATCGCTACCCGGTCAGCCTGCTGCACGCCTTCACCTTTTTCGTGCCGGTCTTCGGCATTACGGTCAGCGGCGTTTTGATGCTCCATGAGATCATCACCGCGCGTCTGCTGCTGGCGCTTGGCATGGTCGGACTGGGAATGATCCTGGTGAATCGCGGGTCCGGGAAAAACCTCCCCGCTCGTATGCGGTAGTCTTCGCCCGCGGGTTACCGGGATCGAGTCAAACGATCCTTCTCATGCGACATCCCCGTTTGTCTCGGTGCTTTTCCCCGTAGCCGTCGGAGCCCCATAGGGTCCAAAATTTCACCAAATACGGTATCCACACTATTGGATCAAGAAAAACGACACGCTATGGTGGCCCAGCATTCTCACCCTGCACCCAAAAGCTTGAAAGGAGATCTACCACATGTTGAAATGGGCTGTCATCTTCCTGGTCATCGCCATCATAGCCGCCATTTTCGGTTTCGGCGGCGTGTCTTCCGCGGCCGCGGGCATTGCAAAAATTCTCTTCTTCGTCTTTATCGTCATCTTCGTCATCGCGCTGATAGCGGGTCTGGTGAAGCGGCCCCGCTGAGGCCGGGCATCCCTGAATCCACCCCCCGTCTTCCATAAATTTATGAAAGAAAGAGAGGATGCACATGAGCGAACACGAATTTATAGAACATCTCCGCAAAGATCACGAAGAGCAGAAGACCCTTGGCAAAAAGTTGAGTGAAGCCAAGGAACCGGACGAAAGGGAGCGCCTGCGCAAGCAGTTTTACGAGTCTCTGTACCCGCATATCGTCGGCGAGGAGGCCTCCATCTTTCCGCGCCTCAAGGATGCCGACGACGAAGAAGCGCGCGACGACGGTCTGGAGGGTCTGCAGGAACACCACGTGGCCAAACTCGTCCTGCGCGAACTCATGGACCTCGAAACGAAGAGCGACATTTTCAAGGCCAAGGCCAAAGTTCTGGATGAACTGAACCGGCACCACATCGAGGAGGAAGAAAAAGATGTCTTCGGGCATTTGAAAAAGCTGTGCAGCGACAAAGAAATGGATAAGCTCTACCAGCAATACGAAAAGGCCGAAGAAGACGCCAAATAAGGACGAGAGACCCGAGCCGTCGAGAGACGGCCACGGGTCTCATCCGATACAAACGGCAGGCATTTAAGCAAAGGGGGCTGTCATGTTCTTCACTTCTTGGGAACACCTGGCGCGGGTGATCGTGGTCGGGATTCTGACCTACATCGGGCTGGTGGTATTGCTGCGCGTTTCGGGCAAACGAACCCTTTCCTCCATGAACATCTTCGACATGGTCGTAACCGTCGCGTTCGGCTCGACCCTGGCATCGACCATCCTGCCAAAAAGCACCTCCATGATCGACGGAATCGTTGCTTTGGCCGTTCTTGTCGGAATGCAGTTCGTTACCGCGCGGCTGGTCGTCCATTCAACGACATTTTCGCGATTGGTGAAGAGCGAACCGACGTTGCTGCTTCACAAGGGAAAAATGCTCAAAGATGCCATGCACCGCGAGCGTCTCGAAGAGGGTGAAGTCCTGGCGGCGGTGCGCAAAAACGGCCTTCTGGACGTAACGAAGGTGGAAGCGGTGATACTCGAGACCGACGGTTCGATCAGTGTCATTCCCGGGTCGGTTGCAGGCGACCCCATCACTTTCTCCAGCTTGCAGGGAGTGGCGAACACGCCTCTCAGCGAGGAAACGGATCCACTCTGATTGAATCGTCAAGTAATAAGGCCAATTTACCCAGACGTTCGATAAACCCATTGATGTTCTTCCAATAGAGCCCGAATCAGTCCGATATCTTCTTCCGTTTTACCAAATCCAAAATAGGGTCAGTCTCAAGCCGTCCACTTGACAGGCTTTGCAACTTTTTCGTCTATTATGTCACCTTCACCGAAGGCCAGGTGGAGCGTATTCAGAGCGCCGGGAACGATTGAGTTCCGCAATCGAAATCAATCGGAGCAATTGAAATTTTTCTGTGATCTTGAAACCGACGACACGCTGAAACCATCCGTTGCAGCGCCGTCTTCGGAGCCGGTTCGGGGACCCTGGCAACGCCAGTTTCCGTCTGGAAACGACAGGTGAACCGGCAGATTTTAAAGGCAGGGAAGATGCATACGGGAAAAACGCGGTTTATTCCGGCAGGTGCGGCACTTTTTATGGCCCTGGTCCTATTAAGCTGTGCCACGACGAGCCCGAAGCAAAAGGACTTCAGTGCAGAAGAACTGCTCGTATCCGCCGATTTTACCTACAAGGTCGCCGATACCGCCGAAAAACTTGCAAAATTGAACCGCCTGCCGCAGCGCAAACTGTTGCGGCACATTCGGCAGGGCAAGGTGACCTATCTGTATGTCGATGTCGCTTACTGCAATTGCGTGTACATTGGCGACGAAGCCGCCCTTCAGCGCCTCCGCCATCTGGAAGATGACGCCAAAATCCTGAAAAAGCAGGAAGAAGGCCTCTGGTCGGCGAGAATCGATCGCGAAGGCCTGGGCCTGGATGGATCAGGGTATGCCGCGGACATCGGTGACGACGACTTTCCGAATTTCGATTGAAATTCTGCGATCACCCGGAACCCGTCCGAAGATCCGGTTGAATGAACCCCCATCGTTGCCGCCGGCCCACAGCCCGGTGACGCTTTCGGACGGCGGCTGCGATGCGGCCGAACTTTACTCTCAACGCGCCAAATTCATTCCGCGTTTTGTGACAACGGCGCCGGAATCGGCGGTGGCGTATCCCTCCGGCGTCAGAAACGCGCTGGTTTTCAGCGTGTTCATATCGAGGTTCATCCAAGACCTGACACTTACCCCTTTTGAGATCCGCGTTAAACGCGGAGCCTTCTTCGAAAAGAAGGCTCCGCTGCGTTTGAAGAGAACCTCAGGTCCTGTTTTTCAGGACTTTCAGCCGATTTTCAGCACCAGCGCACCGCCCGTGTCGCCGGCGGCGCAGCCGGTGAACAGCATGTAGCCGCCGCCCTTCATCACGGTCTCCTCGATGCCTTCGATGATCAGGCGCGCCGCGGTGGGGGCCTGCGGGTGGCCGAAAATCAGCGAGCTGCCGTAGTTGTTGAACCCGTTGACGTCGATCTTCAGCTGATCGGCCATGTAGACATCGTTGGCGGCAAACGGGTTGTGGGTCTTGATCACCTTGACGTCGCCGACGCCGATGCCGGCCTTTTCCAATGCCATTTGGGCGGCGGGCACCACCGCCATGGCCATGTGGGCCTTTTTGGCGCGATGCTGTCCGTAGGCGACCACCCGGATTTCGGCTTCCGGATCGGCGCTGAGTTCGCGGGCTTTCTCACGGTTGGTCACGACGACCGCGCAGTTGCCGTCCGCCGGGTGGGTCTGGGAGCCGAAGGTGATCACGCCGTCGGGCAGCACCGGCCGCAGGCCGGCCAGGCCCTGGGCCGTGGTTTCGGTCACGCCCTCGTCGGCTTCCAGCAGCAGGGTCTTCTTGCGCGACACCTTCACTTCCACCGGGAACATGTAGCGCTTCTGAAAGGCGCGGTCGTCCGCCAGGGCCTCCTTGTACTGCTCGTAGCGCCGCAGGGTGACGGCGTCGCACTGCTCGCGGCCGAGGCCGAACTCTTTGGCCACGTTTTCGGCCGTCTGGATCATGGCCGTGCCGCCCCAGGGGTCGAGATTGAAGTGGTCCATGACCCAGTTTTCGGAGATCACCTGGCCGCCGGGGCCCATCGGGTTGGGCCAGACGGTGTGCGGGCCATTGGAGCAGCGGTCCACGGCCAGGGTGTAGCAGTTTTCAAACATGCCGGATTCGATGCCGACCGCGGCCTGAAAGATTCCGGTGGTCGAGGTGGAGCAGGCCTGGCTGATCAGAAGGCCCGGGGTGTTCACGGCCCCGATCAGGGCCGCCGCCCAGGGGCCGCCGTAGAACATTTTCGGCTGGCCGACGGTGATGCCCAGGATCAGGTAGTCGAACATCCCGGCGTCCCATTTCTTGTCCGCCAGCCAGCGCTTGCTGGTTTCGGCCCCGAGCGTGATCGCGTTCTCGTTTGCCAGCGTGCCCTGCCAGCGGGCAAACGGCGTGCTGTAATAGCCGCCATACGGTATGAAGGCCTTGGTCAACATGGTTTTTATCCTCCGGATGGTTTTAAGTTATAGGTGTCGTTCAACCATCGCCCTTCGGCTGCTTGGGCGGGGTCAAGGGTTCAAATATCGCAAGGTTCAGGGTTCAGGGTATAGGGTTCAAGGTATAGGGTTCAAGGAAAAACTGGAAGGACAACCGGTTGGACCCATGCCGATAAGCTGCTTCCCCTTAAACCGCAAACCTTACACCTTATACCGTACATCTTTTATCATACTCCACGATCGACTGTTTCAATTTCCAGTTTTCAATCCTTATCGCCACCGCACGGCCGGCAGAACTTTTCCCTCAGCTTGCGGTGCAGGATCTTGCCGGTCGGCGTGCGCGGCATGTCGTCCGCGCGGATGAAGACGACTTCCTTGGGGCGTTTGAAGCCGGAGAGCTTGTGGCGGCAGCACTCCGTGATGGCCGACTCGTCGATGTCCTTTTCGCTGACACCCGGTTTCGGCACCACCACCGCCACGACCCTTTCGCCCCACTTCTCGTCGGGCACCCCGATGCAGGCGCAGTCGAAAACGCACTCGTGGCTGCCCACGGCCTCTTCCACCTCGCTGGGGTAGACGTGCTCGCCGCCGGTGATGATCATGTTGTCCTTGCGGTCGACAATTTCGTAAAACCCGTCGGCGCCGCGCCGGGCCATGTCGCCGGCCGAAAACCAGCCGTCGCGAAACGCCGCGGCGGTTTTCTCCGGCAGCTTGTAGTACTCCTTGAAGAGCATCGGCCCGCGCGAATACAGCTCGCCGACCTCGCCGACCGCGACTTCTTCGCCATTTCCATCCAGCAGCCGGACGAAATCGGTCCCCAGGCTCTCGAAGCCGATCGAGCCCAGCTTGCTCATCTGGTGCTCTGGTTTGAGCACCGTGACGATGCCCGCTTCGGTCGAGCCGTAGCCCTCGTAGAGTTCGACGCCGGGGAAAAACGCCATGATCGCCAGCTTCATGCTTTTTCTGACCGGTGCCGAGGAGCAGAGCAGTTTGCGGATCGAGCCGACGTCGCGCCGGCGCTCCTCGTCGGTCGTGTTCAGGATCAGGTTGTAGTGGGTCGGAATGAGCGAGATGAAGGTGACTTTCTCGCGCTCGATGATCTGCAGGATTTCGGGGGCCCGGAAGGACTGGGCCGGATGGATGTAGATTGTGGCGCCGATGTAGATGAAGGTAAAGGTGAAGAAGGTGGAGTTGATGTGGCACAGCGGCATGACGTTCAGGCAGATGTCGTGCTCGCTGAACCCGAAATCGACGGCGTTGATCAGGTAGAAAGAGATGTGGGATTCGTGGGTGCGCACCACACCCTTGGGCTTTCCGGTCGTGCCGGAGGTGTAGATCAGGATCCAGGTGTCTTCGGGCTTCACGTCCGCCCGCGGTTCGTCTTCCGGGGCATCCGCGATCCATTCGTCGTAGCTGCGGTAGCCTTCCTGCGGCTCACCGACGACGATGAAATTTTGGGCCGGGATGTTTTTCAGACCGGACCTGATCGCGGCCAGCGCCTCCGCAAACTGGTCGTGAACCACCAAGGCCCTGGCATCGGAGTTTTCTATGATGTAGGCCGCTTCGGCCGCGGTCAGCCGGAAGTTGATCGGAACGATCACGATCCCGGTCTTGGCCGTCGCCAGGTAGAGCTCGATGATCTCGATGCTGTTTTCAAGGAACACGGCCAGCTTGTCGCCCCTCGAGAGCCCCAGCGCCGTCAGGCTGTGGGCCAACCGGTTGACGCGGGCGTTGGTCTGCGGGTAGGTGAAGCTGCGCCGGATGTCCTTCAGACACAGCGTCTCGGGAAATTTTTTGGCGTTGACCTTCAGGTTCTGTCCCAGATTCATCCAGCAGGCCGTCATGAGTGTCCTCCAATACAAAAATGGCGAAAGGCGAAAGGTAAAAGGCCAAAGGCGAAAAAAGGTCTAAGGTATAAGGTTCAAGGTTTAAGGCAAAAGGCGAAAGGCGAAAAAAGGTCTAAGGTATAAGGTTCAAGGTTTAAGGCAGAGGAGGCGAAAGGAAAAAGTGGAAGGTTTAAGGTTCAGGGTCCAGGGTTCGTAATAAGGTTCAAGCATCAGAATAGCTTTCATCCTTCAGCCCTGAACCCTTGAACCTTATACCCTACACCTTATACCCTACACCTTATACCCTACACCTTGTACCATACCCCTTACAGCCCTATCCTGGCATCCACCACGACGGCGCCGTCTGCGAAGGCCATTACCGGGTTCAGGTCCATTTCCTTTATGGCCGGTAGGTCCGAGACCAGTTGGGACAGGCGCAGGATCAACTCTTCCAGGCGTTCGCGATCGACGTCCTTGCGGCCGCGGACGCCGGTCAAAAGGGCGGCGCCCTTGATCTGGGCCAGCATCTGCCTGGCCTCGGCGGTGGTCAGCGGGGTGAGGTCGAAGACGACGTCCTTCAGGACTTCGACGAAGATGCCGCCCAGTCCGAACATGATCAGGTGGCCCAGGCCCTCTTCGGCCTTGGCGCCCAGGATGACCTCCAGTCCGCCGGGAATGAACTTCTGCACGAAAAAGCTCAGATCCTCCTCGGCGGAGAGGTTCTTTTGCATTTTTTCCACCGCAGACCGCACGGCGGCGGCGTCGGCCAGGTTCACCGCCACGGCGCCCATGTCGCTCTTGTGAACGACAGAGGCGGCATCGGCCTTGACCACGACCGGAAACCCGATGGCTTCGGCGGCCGCCGCCGCTTCATCCGCGGTTGCGGCCATGCGCCATTCCGCGGCCGGAATGCCGTAGGCCTCCAATACCTGGTAGACCTCCGCCGCCGAAAGGTTCCGGCGGCCGGCCGCCTGGGCCTTCGACAAGATGGCCAGGCCTTTTTGGCGGTCGATGTCGCCGAAGGTCTTCAGCTCGCCGGTTTCACGGCTGCGAAGCGTGTGATAACGGACCAGGGCCGCCATGGCGCGGGCCGCCTCGCCGGGCAGGCTGTAGCAGGGGACGCCGCCGTCGCGCAGGATGTCGACCACCTCGGTCCATTGCCGGCGGTCGGTCATCAGGTTGCAGACCAGCGGTTTTTTCTGGAGCCGGCTGACGGCCACGATCTCGCGCGCGATGCTCTGGTTGTCCACGAAAAAGGGGGTGACGAAGTTGACGAAGATGCCGTCGAAGTCATCGTCGGCCAGCATGGCATCCATGCCGGCCCGGTAGTGGGCGGCCGTGCCGGTCGCCAGAACGTCGATCGGGTTTCTGACCGAGGCCTCCGGGTAGAGCGTCTCCGTCAATTTCGCGGCGGTTTTTTCCGGAAGGGCGGGCAGCCGGCAGCCGGCACCGACGAACACATCGGTGGCAATCACGGCCGGACCGCCGGTGTTGGTGATGATGCCGATGCGGTTGCCGCGCGGGATCGGCTGGGTGGCGAAGGCGGCCGCGGCCTGGATCAGCTCGCCTTCGTCCGCGAAGGTGACCACGCCCGCTTTCTTGAATATCAGATCGGTGGCCAGGTCTTCCTTGGCCAGCCCGCCGGTGTGCGAGGCGGCCGCCTTGGCGCCTTCGGCGGTGCGGCCGGCCTTCATGGCCAGGATCGGCTTGCGGGCGGCCACGTCGCTGACGGCCTGCAGGAAGTTGGCCGGGTCCCTGAGCCCTTCGACATAGGTGACGATGACGCGCGTGCCGTCGTCCCGGCCCAGGTAGCGGATGATTTCCGGGATGGTCACATCGCAGGCGTTGCCGTTGGAGGCGTAGATGCGGGTGCCGACGCCCATGGCCGCAAAGCCCTGATGGATGACTTCGGCCACGCCGCCGCTCAGTGCGACAATCGAAATAAAACCCGGCTCGGGCTTGGTGAACGTGAAGTTGCAGTAGGCCCGCACAGCGGGATCGGAATTGATGATGCCCTGGCAGTTAGGGCCCAGGATGCGGATGCCGTATTGGGCGGCGCGGGCCAGGAAATCCTCTTCGATGGCCCGACCTTCGGCACCGGTTTCCGAGAAGCCGCCCGAGTTGATGATGATGTTCCGGACGCCTTTTTTTCCGCAGTCTTCCACGGCCTGCGGCACGAATTTGGCCGGAATCACCATGTGCACGACGTCGATGCCGTCCGGGCAGTCGCCGATGGTCTTGAAGGCCTTGAGTCCGCGGATCTCGTCCGCTTTCGGGTTGATGGGATAGATCTCGCCCTTGAAGCCGAAATCGATCAGGTTCTTGATCACCCGGTTGCCGATGGAGAGTTCCTTGCTCGACGCACCGATGACGGCGACTTTTTTGGGCCTGAATAAGGATTCCAGCATGGTCTTCACTCCTTCTTATTAGTTTGGCCGGTTGAGCCGGTCAGGCCCGTTTGGCCGGTTGAAGGATGTTATCGATTTTATAATGGTTCCGGGCTCCAGGCTTCGGGGACTGAGTACACAGTTTACAATATCAATTTTCCTTTTGGAGCCGGCCGTCTCACGAGCGAAATATGTCAATCAAAGTCATGAGATGTCGTCTCCGCAGTCAGGAACAGGCGGCTCAACCCCTTCTTTCTTCGAGCTGCTCGATGAAGGCTTCGACGTTGGTCTTGGTCTGTTCGTCGGAAACCAGGCGCATGTCGTTGAGGTCGCCGTTGATGATCAGGCTCGGGATGCCGGTGATGTCCTCCATGCGCTGCGGCATGCCGTAGCGGCAGTTGGAGTTGTTGGGACAGGTCTTGGCATCGTGATAGATGATCCCGTCCACCTTGAAAAAGGCCAGCATGTCCTTGATGTACGTCTCCTTGGCCTCGTCGGCGCGCGTGATGAAAAGCTCGGTGTAGGCCCGCGCCATGCTGCGGAAGGGATCTTCGGGATCGAAGGCCTTGAAGATCCAGCTGTTGCAGTAGGTCGAGGCCAGCACGCAGGTGCCCAGTTCGGCAAACATCTTCGAGTGGGCGCTGAGGCGGCCCCAGACCGGCATGCCTTCCCAGTAGATCCGGAAGCGTTCGCCCTCGACCGCGGCCTCCTTGTTGGCGATGCGCTCCTTCATTTCGGCCAGCAGCAGCCGGTAGTAATCCACCGCCGCCTGGGTACCGCGCAAGACGACCGCCGGCCCCATCTGGATGGTGCCGTCATAGAAGGTCAGGGGCGAGGGCAGGTTGGCGGCGGTGTCGAGGACCTCCTTCCACAAATCCGAACAGTGGCGCGAGAGTCCCAAAACCCGTTTCAGTTCCGCCATGTCGAAGGTGTTGCCGGAGATTTCCTCCAGCGGCGGGATGAGGGCCTCCATCTGCCGCGCGATCGAATCGACATGCTTGTCGGACACTTCGCCGATGCCGCGGTGGGTGTGGATGCCGAGCAGCGGCACCTTGAACTCCCGAGCGTACCAGGCGAACCAGTCCTGCACGTCGCGGCACTGGTTGGTGTTGTAGACCAGCACGTCGGGCCGGGGCACGGACTCGATTCCCGGGTAGGCCTTCGACAGCGGCGTGGTGCCCTTCAGGTAAGCGCCCACGTCGGCCGTCAGGTAGGAGCAGATGTCGGGCGAGTAGCCCACGGCGTTGGCGACCGGAATCATGTCGGTCGCCGCGCGGGTCGCACCGAGCATTGCGCCGTGGTTTTCGGGGAAGTGAACCAGAAAGCCCATCGACCGCAGGATTTCGGCCGGTCCCACGCTCGTGCACCAGGCGATCTTGCGGCTGCGGCTCTTCGAGGCGTCGTTCAGCTCGTAGAAATATTCGGCCATGATGCGGCCCATTTCGCGGGAGGCCTTGATCGGTTTGCGCAGGATCTTTTTTTCTTCAGCCATGTGTCAGGTTCCTTTCGGTATCGGTTGGGCCCGGTGGGGCCCGTTGGCCCGTTGGCCCGTTAAGCCCGTTGGCCCGTTGAGCCGGTTGAGCCCGTTGAGCCCGTTGAGCCCGTTGAGCCCGTTGGGTCAGTTGAGTCAGTTAGGTCGGTTAGTTCAGTGTTACAGGGGGCCGGGCAAACCGGCTAACCGGCGTAACGGGTTAAACCGGCTAAACGGGCTGAACCGTTTCCATCGCGTACAACGCCGCACCGATGGCGCCGGTCAGCTGCGGGTACTGCGGCACCAGGATGTCGCGGCCCAGGATCTCGGCCGCCATGTTGACCAGGTAGGGGTTGTGCTCGACCACCCCGCCGGTCATCACCACGTGTTCGGTCAGGGCGTCCATCTCGAGCACCCGCTTGATGACCGAATAAAAGACGCCCTTGACGATGTCGGTCACCAGTTTGCCGCGCCGGATGTTTTCGAGCACTTCGGTGGCGGAGAAAACCGTGCAGAAGCTGCCGAGCTTGACCATATTCTCGGACCGGCGCGCCAGGGCGTCCATCTCTTCGAGGGGGATATCGAGCCGGGCCGACATTTCCTCCAGGAAGGCACCGGTTCCGGCGGCGCACTTGCGGTTCATCTTGAAGCCGGTGCGGCGGCCTTTTCTATCGAGCTTGATGACCTTGTTGTCCTGGCCGCCGATATCGATGATGGTGATCGATTGCGGAAAATACCGGTAGCAGCCTTTGGCGTGGCAGCCGATTTCGGTCCGGGAGTCGTCGGCGAAAGATACGGTATTGCGGCCGTAGCCGGTCGACACCGCCCGTTGAATCGCTTTGTGCGGCGAGCCGGCCATTTCGAGCGCGGTTTCCAGGCAGGCGGCCGCCGTGGCCGGAAAGTCGGTCCCGGATTTTTTGACGGCAAAGCCCGCCAGATTTCCGTCCGGGTCGAGGACGGCGACTTTCGTGCGCGAAGAGCCCACGTCCGCCCCCACGAAAAGACGGCGTGCCGGGTTGTGATCCGCTGCTGTCAAAATTTCGATTCCAGTCCTTTGACCAGCGCCTGCAGGGTCGTGTTGAAAGGGGTTTCGATGCCGGCCTGACGTCCGTAATCGACGAACTTGCCGTTGATGAAATCGACTTCGGTCCGGCGCCCGGCCTCGATGTCCATGAGCATCGAGGGCTTGTGCGCGCCGGCCTTGCCCATGTAGTCGATGGCGTTAGGGTAGAAATTCCAGCCCAGCTCGATTTCGTTGGCGCGGGCGATCTTGACGCACTCCTTGACCAGTGCATCGACGATCGGAAAGACGATCGGATCGGTCATCGCCTGGGCCATGGTCAGGCCCGTCACGGCGCACACCGGGTTCATGCAGGCGTTTAAAATGGCCTTGCGCCAGACCATCGAGATAATCTGGCCGGTGTGGGCGGTTTCGAGACCGCAGTCCGAGAGCGCCCCGGCAATGGCGCGGGCCGCCGGCGCGGACTGCGCATCGAGTTCCTGCAGGTAGTGCGGCGGGTGGTGAAATGGCATGCGCACATGACCCGGTGCCGCCAGCCCGCAGCCGTAATTGACCACGGCCCGCATGACCGATTTCTCCCCGAGAATATCGGCGAAGACCCGCTCGGTGTCGATGCCGTTCTGCCAGCTGACCACGTACAGGCCCTCGCGATGAAAGCCCTCGACAGCCGAGGCGATCAGCGCGTTGGCGTTGGCCTTGACGGTGATGAAGATCACATCCGGCGGATCCGCCCCCAGGTCGTCGATGCTGGTGGTCACCCGGGTTACGGGTTGCTGCAGGTTCTCGGCGCCCTCGATGATGATGCCCGGCTTCAGGGCCGGTTCGATCAACTCGGGAACGACATCGCACAGGGTGACATCGTGCCCCTTGCGGGCCAGAAAAGCCGCCACGATGCACCCCACCGGCCCGGCCCCCACCACGGCGAACTTCTGCGGGCGAAAATCGGCCTTTGCATTCATGAGTTCCTCCCTTTCGGTTGGGCCGTTGGCCCGGTTGGCCGGTTGGCCGGTTGAGCCGGTTTCCGGTTAAAAACAAATTTCTGCTCAGCCGGATTCAACACCCACAACGGGCAGAATGCCACTGAAGCGGTAATCGAAGGCCTGTCCCGCTATAGCGGGCCAAACGGGCTAACCGGCAAACGGGATAACGGGCTAAACGGGCCAACTGGCCCAACTGACCCTACCGGAGCTGTTTGGGCCTTTCGTCGACCACGCGCAGGGCCTTGCCCTCGCTGCGCATGAGGGCCTTGGGTTCGACCAGTTCGACTTCGACGCCGATGCCCATGTTGCCCTTGATGTGGGCACCGATTTTGCCCTCGACCTCGAAACGTTTTTCGCGGCCGATTTCGTAGATTTCCTTCTTGCCCTCGACCTGGATCACCAGCTGATCCAGGTAGCCCTTCTTGCGAACGAGCAGCCGGTACTGGGGCTCGACCTCCTCGATGTCGAGCAGCAGGGCCTCGATCTGGGAGGGAAAGACGTTCACGCCGCTGATGATCAGCATGTCGTCGGTGCGTCCGAAGACCTTGTCCATCTTGATGAAGGTCCTGCCGCAGGCGCATTTTTCGCGGCGCAGCCGCGTAATGTCCTTGGTGCGATAGCGGATCATCGGCATCGCGCGCCGCTGCAGGGCGGTGAAGATCAGCTCGCCGCGCTCGCCCGGCGGCACCGGCTCGAACGTCTGCGGGTCGACGATTTCGGCCAGGAAATGGTCTTCGTTGATGTGCAGACCGTCCTGGGCCTCGCAGTCGAACGCCACCCCCGGGCCCCCCAGCTCCGTCAGCCCGTAGGCCTCGTGGGCCTTGATGCCCATGCGCTCCTCGATTTCATCGCGCATCTGCGTCGTCCAGGGTTCGGCGCCGAAGACCCCGGCGCGCAGGACCAGCGACCGGATGTCGACCTTGAGTTCCCGGGCCCGCTCGGCAATGGTCAGGGCGTAGGACGGCGTGCAGCACAGCACCGTCGTCTTGAAGTCTTTCATGATCGTGATCTGCCGTTCGGTCAGCCCGGAGCTGGTCGGCACGACCGTGCAGCCGATCGACGAGGCCCCCTGGTGAAAGCCGAGGCCGCCGGTAAAGAGCCCGTACCCGTAAGCATTCTGAAGCATGTCTTCCTTGCGGACGCCGCCGGCCCAGAGATTGCGGGCCATGCACTCGCTCCACTGCGCGAGGTCCTCGGCCGTGTAGGGGCCGGTGATCGGCTTGCCGGTCGTGCCCGAGGAGGCGTGCACCCGCACCACATCTTTGAGGGGGACGGCGCACAGGTCGAAGGGGTAGTTGTCGCGCAGGTCGGTTTTCTGGGTCATGGGAAGTTTGGCGACATCTTCGAGGCTGGTGATGCTCTCGGCCGTGATGCCCGTTTCGGCGAGTTTTTTCCGATAAAAAGGGATTCGTTCGGCCACCCACCCGACAGTCTCCTTCAGCTTTTCCAGCTGAAATTTCTGCAGTTCTTCCACCGGCAGGCACTCAAAAGCATCGTTCCAGGGCATGGGCACTCCTCCTTGTTGGGTGACGGCTGCCGGGGCGGTTGTGCGCAGCGGCAGCCCAAAACGTGAATAATGAATGGCAACCGGCTCTATGGCACCGGTTTCACGGCCCCGGACGCATCGTTTCCAGGGCGTTTTCGGCTGAATGGCCGGCTCAAGCCGCCTGTGCGGCCGCGCTGTAGCCGAGTTCGAAGGCTTTCAGGTTGCCGGCCAGAAAGGCCGGCTTGGTCTTGCGCTGCATGGCTTCCTTGACCTGGTCGGTCGTGAGCGGCAAAACGCCGGTCTGGATCAGCGCCCCCAGCAACACCATGTTGACGGCCAGCGGGTTGCCGGCCTCCTCGGCCAGCTTGGCGGCATTGAAGGCGATCAGTTTGGCCGTCTTGGCCCGGATCAGGTCCTGCAGGTGTTTCAGATCGGGATAGACGCCCTTGCCGATGTTGACCGTAAAGGGCATCAGGGGCGCCAGGTTGGTGATGACCACGGTACCGGTGTTGCACTTGTTGAGAGCCCGCAGGGTTTCGGCCGGCTCGAAGCCGACCAGGATGTCGGCTTCGCCGTCGGCGATGATCGTGCTGCGCGCATCGCCGAAAATCAGGGCCGATTCCACCACCCCGCCCCTCTGGGCCATGCCGTGTATCTCGCTCATCTGCAGCGGAATGCCGGCCATCAGGGCCGCTTCGCCCAGAACGCTCGAGGCCAGCAGGTTGCCCTGGCCGCCGACCGCGACGATGATCAGACGTGTTGTCTTCATAAAAATTTTCCTTCGAAAAATTTTCAACAATTTAGCTCAACTTTTGGTCTTCATCCATGTCATGAGTCCAAAAAGTTGAAATGTTAAATAGACATCAGGCCGTAGCTTTTTTCTCCTTGCGCGGCAAAATGGCGTTTTCGGGGCAGATCTGGGCGCAGAGAGCACAACCCGTGCAGAGGTTCGCATCGATTTTGATGTGCTCGTTCCAGACGTAGAAGGCCGGGCAGGCGAGGTTGTCCATGCAGTCGCGGTGATTGCGGCACTTGTCGGTCACCTCGAAGGGTTTGCGCCCGGCCAGCTTGAGACTCTTGGCATACAGGGCGCAGGTCTCCTGGCTGATGATGACCGAAACGCCCTTGAAGTCGATGGCCGTGCGGATGGCCTCGATGCTCTTTTTGACCTTGTAGGGCTTGACGATCGTCACGTGCGGAACGCCGATCGCGCGCACGACCGCCTCGATCGACACCCGCCCGAAGCCGTCCATGCGGAGCTGCTGCATGTCGACGCCCGGATGCGGCTGGTGGCCGGTCATGGCCGTGGTGCCGTTGTCCAGAATGACCAGGGTGAAGTTGTGGTTGTTGAACACGGCATTGATCAGGCCCGGAATGCCCGAATGGAAAAAAGTGGAATCGCCGATAAAGGCGATCACCTTCTTGTCGGTCGCCTTGGAAAATCCGCCGGCGGTGCCCACCGAGGAGCCCATGCAGATCAGAAAGTCGGCCGAGGACAGCGGCGGCAGCAGCCCGAGCGTGTAGCAGCCGATATCGGTCGGATAGATGGTCTCCAGGCCCTCGGCCGCCTTGCGGACCTCGTAGAACGTGGCACGGTGCGAACAGCCGGCGCACAGGGTCGGCGGCCGCTGGGGAATTTCCGGCACGTCGCTCAGGTCGGGCACGGCCGGCGGTTCGTGCGCCACGCCGAAGTAGGCGGCCAGAACGCTTCTGACCTGCGCCGGGTTGTACTCGTAGAGCCGGGAGAAGAGATCGGGCGCCTTGCCGGCGATCGGCAGCGTCAGCCCTTCCTCCTGGGCCAGGGCCTTGACGGCTTCCTCCAGGTAGGGCTCGCCCTCCTCGACCACCAGCACCTGTTCGCAGCTTCGCAGATAGTCCTTGATCAGCTGCGGGGGCAGGGGATGGGAAAAACCGATCCGCAGCACCCGCACCCGCTCCGCGATTCCCAGCTCCTCGACGGCGTCGCTGACGTAATTGTAGCCGACACCGCTGCAGACGATGCCCCAGGCGCCTTTGCCTTCGAGGAAATTGTAGCGCGAGGTTTCGGCCCGCTGCATCGCGCTGTCGTAATTTTTCAGCAACTTGACGTGCAGTTTGCGCGAAACCGCCGGTACCGTCACCAGGTTCATCGGGTCCTTGACGAAGTCGCCCCGGGTGATCCGCTTTTTTAAGTTTCCGAGTTCCACGATGCCGCTGGAATGATTGATGCGGGTGGTCGTCCGGAAAAGGACCGGTTCCTTGAGTTCCTCGGAAAGGTCGAACGCATAGGCCACCATCTCCTTGGCCTCACGCACCGAGGAGGGCTCGAGCATCGGCAGCCCGGAGAGCTTGGCGTAATAGCGGTTGTCCTGTTCGTTCTGGCTGGAAAACATGAAGGGGTCGTCGGCGGTCAAGATCACCATGCCGCCCTTCACGCCGACATAGGCCAGGGTCATCAGCGCATCGGCGGCGACGTTCAGGCCGACGTGCTTCATGACGCACATGGAGCGCACGCCGGCGTTGGCGGCGGCGGCGGAAACCTCCATGGCGACTTTCTCGTTGGTGCTGTACTCGAAGTAGAGATCGCTTTCGCGCGACATCTGGAAAAAGTTAAGGGAAAGCTCCGAGGACGGGGTGCCGGGATAGGTGCTGGCGAAAGCGACGCCGGCCTCGATCGCCCCCCGGGCAATGGCCTCGTTGCCGAGGAGCAGCATTTTCTCACCGGGATTGTCGGTCAGTAGCTTGTGCATGGCTGATTCCTGGGGAATGGTTTTAGGTTTTAAGTTTTAGGGTTCAAGTGCCTGTTACGAAAATAGAACACCTGCAGGTTCCAGGTATAGTGTTCAGACTCGTAGGTTGGGTTGAGCAGAGCAGAACCCAACATCAACAAGGATTCATTTTCTTTGTTGGGGTTCGTTTCACTCACCCTAACCTACGATTTCGACATCATCCGGGCTCCGGCGCGTCATCGCGAGGAACCGTTGCAGCCTCGTGGTGCAGAATGTCTGATTTATATTAAACCGATCCAACTTACAAAACAAATAAACTGACTCAACCGACAAAACCGAGGTCCTGCCCTCACGACACCATGATGGGGCGCTGATGAATCTTGTGCGCGTGCACCATCTCGAAAACCGTATTGATCTCGGCCAGAGGAAAGGTTTTGGCAAAGGGGCCGATCCGGACCTTGCCCGCCAACACCAGGTCGAGCACCGGCTTATAGTATTGCGGCTGGCAGCCCCAGTTGCCGCGCGCGGTGGCGTGAAAGGCCATCAGGTTCGAGAGCCGGATATCGACCGTATCCATCGTGAAGCCGACCACGGCCAGCGAGGCCCCGTAGGTCAGCAGGCCGAAAGCCGTTTTCTGCCCGGCCGCGGTTCCCGAGGTCTCGAAGATCTTCCATTCGGTCCGCCGCCGGCCCTGCTCCTTGACGAAATCGGATACCGCCTTGCGCAGGTCCTTGAACGGCAGTTCACGCGCGTTGAAGGTGCGGTCGACATACGGCGCGAGGGCCTCGAGTTTGGCCGCATCGACATCGATCGCCACCACGGCGGCCCCGAAACTCTTGGCGATCTGGGCACCGAACCCGCCCACGCCGCCTACGCCGACGAAAATGGCGGTGTCCTCGGCCGCCAGTTGCGACTCGATCACCGCCTGGTAGGGCGTGGTGACCGCATCGGCGATGACCGACAATTCGGCCAGCGACACGCCTGAGCGGCCCTCGGGACTGCCATCGGAATTCAACGGCACCTCGCAAAGCTGGTTCGCCGGAACGACGATGTGGGAGGCGAAGCCGCCCTGGATGTCGTTGCCGGGCATTTTCTGGGTTGCGCAGATGTTTCCCAAACCACGCTTACAGACGTCACAGGTACCGCAGGGCATCACGGCCGGCACGATGACGGCCTTCTCGGCCCAGCGCTCGGCGCCCTTGCCGCAGGCTTCCACCGTGCCGCTGATTTCGTGCCCCAGGGTCAGGGGCAGGGGGGATTTGGTCCGCACGCCGTCGTAGTAAAACCCGAGATCGGTGTGGCAGACGCCGCAGCCGACCACGCGCAGCAGAACTTCGCCCGCGCCAGGCTGCGGCAGCGGGCTTTCGACCCGCGCGAGCGGTTTTTGAGGAGCGACCATTTGCCAGGATGTCATCGACATGCTTCATTCTCCTTTCTCATAGGCTTTAAGATAAAGGTTTTGACTATGTTATCGGTCGTTGGCGTATGACGAATACAGCCGCCTCCCTCTGGCCTCGTCAAAACCTTTATCTTAAAGCCTATGCTGAACTTGGTTCGATAAAGTTTTTGACTGCTGGTGTCGGTCGTTGGCGTATGACGAATACAGCCGCCTCCCTCTGGCCTCGTCAAAACCTTTATCTTAAAGCCTATGCTGAACTTGGTTCGATAAAGTTTTTGACTGCTGGTGTCGGTCGTTGGCGTATTACAATACAGCCGCCTCCCTCGTCAAAACCTTTATCTTAAAGCCTATTACGATATCGGTTAAGCGGGTAGGTTGGGGTGAGTGAAACGAACCCCAACAAAAGATTGCAATTCCTCGCCGGTGTTGGGGGTCGCTCGGCTCACCCCAACCTACGATTATCAAATTTTAATCTCTTACAAAACGCCATATTACCAACGGATCGATTGAAGTTCTTCACGCGCCCTTGTAATTGGGCTTTCTTCGACCCATGGCGGTCAGCCCTTCGAGGGCGTCGGCGGTCGAGAAGATTTCCTGCAGGCGCCCCAATTCGATTTCAACGGCTTCGCCGACCGGTTTGTCGACCTGCCGGTCGATGATCTCGCTGGCGATCTTGAGCGCCAGGGGCGCCTTGTAGCCGATGAACTTGGCCGTTTTGGCGGCCAGGGCCTCCTCGACGCCTTCCGGGGGATTTCCGGCCAGCAGCCGGGCCACGTTGGCGCCGGAGCCCATGGCGGCCAGGGGTTTGAATTTTTCGGGGATTTCGCGCCGGCGGTACTTGTCCGGCAGGCCCTCGGCCACCAGGTCTCTGACGGCCGCGTCGGCCTCGGCCGGAGCGACCAGGCGATTGACGATCCCCAGGGCGTGGGCATCCGCGGCGCCGAGCGCGGCACCGGTGAAGACGTAATACCGGGTCAGGTCCGGACCCACCTGGCGCGCCAGGCGCAGCATGCCGCCCAGGCCGGGAAAAATGCCGATCCCTGTTTCCGGAAAGCCCAGGGAACCGGCCGGCGTGGCGACGATCGCCTGGCAGGCCAGCGCCAGTTCGCTGCCGCCGCCGAGCGAAAGCCCGTCCAGCAGGGCGATGGTCGGCTTGGGGGAATTCTCGATGGCAAGCAGCAGTTCGTGGCCCTTGCGGGTGAAGGCGACGATGTCGGCGATTTGGCCGGCCTTGATCTTGCCGACGAAGTAGCGGATGTCGGCGCCGGCCACAAAGGCCTTGCCGGCCCCCTGAAAAACGATCGCCTTGACGGCCGGGTCCTGTTTGGCCGCGGCGAAGCGCGCTGCCAGCTGAGTCACCACCGCTTCGTTCAAGGCGTTCATGGCCTCGGGGCGGTTGATGGTGATGACGGCGATTCCGTCCTTGACATCCAGGTCGACGACGGTGAACTCGAACGGTTTCCCGGCGGCCTTCTGGCGGGTGAGAATTTCGGGCATGCGGAAATCCGGGTATTTATCGGCCACGGCCGCCACGGCCGCACAGGTTTTCTCGATGCCGATCTTGTTCATGATTTCGAAGGGGCCCATGATCCACCGCAATCCGATCTTGGCCCCGCGATCGGTGTCCTCGATCGTGGCCACCCCTTCATCGACCAGGGCGGCGGCTACCCCGAGACAGACGCCGTAGAAGCGATCGATCACGGGCTGGAGTTTCGCTTCATCGACCGCGCCGTCGAGATTCCAGTTCTGCCCTTTTTCCTTCTGCGATGTGAGGACCCGGCAGGGGGCGTAAAAGGGTCCCAGTTCGTTGCCCAGGGTGGTGGCGGCGTGCACCGCGATCGGAATTCCGGTGACGTTCATCAGCTCGAAGGGGCCCATCCCGATCTTAAAGGCCCGCTTGGCGGCCTCCTCGATGGTCGGGATGTCGGCCAGTTTTTCTTCGAGCATGCGGGCGGCTTCGTTCAGAAAGGGGACGAAGAAGCGGTTGACGGCAAACCCGGGCGCATCCTTGACCACGATGGCGGTCTTGCCGTGCAGCTTGGCCGCCAGCAGCGATTTATCGATCGTTTCCGGGCTGGTCGTATCGTGGGGAATGACTTCCAGCAGCCGGTTCTTGGCCGGATGGTAGAAATAGTGCAGGCCGATGAAGCGGTCGGGCCGATCGGTCTGCGCGGCGAACTCGCGCACGTAAAAACTCGAGGTGTTGGTGGCCAGGATGGTTTTCGGCGCGCAGAGCCGGTCCAGTTTCTTGAAGAGGTCGGACTTGACGGCCTTGTCCTCGAAGACCGCCTCGATGACCAGATCGGCATCGGCTACCGCGCCCGCGTCGGTCGTGCCCGTGATCCGGGCGGAGATCTGCTCGGCTTGGGCGGGGGAAAACAGCCTGCGCGCCACGCCTTCTTGCAACGTCTTGCGAATATTGCTCAGGCCGCGCTGGACGAATTCGTCTTTCATGTCCACCATGACGACCTCGATCCCCTCCTGGGCGATTTTCTGGACAATGCCGCTGCCCATGTTGCCGGCGCCGATCACGCCGATTTTTTTGATCTGAGACATGTGACCTCCGAGATAAAAGGGCTAAAGGCTAAGGGCAAAAGGTGAATGGCTAAAGGTTAAAGGCAAAAGGCGAAAGGCAAATGGTTAAAGGCAAAAGGCTAACGGCGAAGGGCTAAAGGCAAAAGGTTAACGGTGTAAGGCTAACGGCATTAGTTCGGCGGCTTGCATCAGAACCGTTGATATCGGGCGCTGTTTAATTTCGCCTTCCGCCTTCCGCACCTGCCGTGTGCCTTTCGCCGCTGGCCGTACGCCGTCGTTTTACCTGTTCTTCCACTGCGGCCGGCGTTTTTCCTCGAAGCTGCGGATGCCCTCCTGCGTGTCCCGGGTCTTCATCAGCACGTTGAGGAAAAGGTCGCTGACACCGTCGAGGGCCGCCCTGAAGTCCAGGCCGAGGTGTTTTTTGACGGCGCGTTTGTTGAGGCGGATGATCAGCGGGCTGCTGGTCCTGATCTCACCGGTGATCTGATCGAGCGTGGCGGTCAGCTGGTCGTCATCGGCCAGATGGCCGACCATGCCCATCTGCCAGGCGTCCTCGGCGCTGTAGCGCCGGCCGGTCGTGCAGACTTCGATGGCCCGGGCCGGTCCGATGAGCTGGGGCAGCCGGATGGCCGCGAAGGGCGGGAAGAATCCCAGCTTGATCTCGGGCTGACCGAAGCTGGCGGACCTGGCCGCCACGATGATGTCGCAGGCGATGGCCACCTCCATGCCGCCGCCCAGGCAGGCGCCGTGCACCCCGGCGATCACCGGCACGTCCAGTTTTTCGATGCGCTCGAAGATGCCGTTGAAGACCGCGATCATTTCGGACACCATGCCCGGCTTGTGGTCGGCCACCTCCACGCCCGCGCACCAGCTCGGCCCTTCGCCCAGGATGACCGCGCATTTGAGGTCGGCGTCGGCGCGCAGCATATCGAGTTCGGCGTTGAGTTCGGTCATCATCTCGATGTTGAGGACATTGTGCTTGGGGCGGGCCAGCGTGATGCGGGCGATGCCGTCGGATTTCTTAACCTTGAGATGCGTGTAGGCCGTCATGAGTCACCCTTCCTAATTTTAGCGTTCCCGGGGGTCACGCCTTTTTAAAGACATAGTTCAGCTGGCCGTTGGGCAGCGTGTTGGCGCTCGCAATCATCTCCATGCCGACTTCGATTTCCTCTTCGGGCACCTCGGCGGCAATCCGGCCGAAGACCTTGACATCGCCGTAATCGAGTAGCGCGATGCAGTAGGGCACGTCGTCCTGAAATCCGACCGGCGCAAATCCGAGGCGGCTATACGTCACCAGCCGGCCGCGGCCGGTGACATCGAACCACTGCATGCGGCTGGTCAGGCATGTGTTGCAGTCCGCGCGCGGCGGGAAGAAAGCCCGGCCGCAATCCTCGCAGCGGGTCCCCGTGACGCGGCCGTCTTCAAGGTGGTCGATGAAATCGTTGATCTTGCTGATGCCGGTGAAGCTGACCGTGCCGAATTTTTTGAAACGGTCGTCCACTTCTTTGATGGTGCTCATGAGTCCCTCCCGAGGATGGTGACGTTGCCGTAGAGGCCCACCCCGCCGATGTTGTGAATCAGCCCGACGGCCGGGTCCTTGACCTGGATATCGCCGGCCTCGCCCCTGAGCTGCAGGACGATGGTCCGGACCTGCGAGCCGCCGGTGGCGCCGATCGGGTGCCCCTTGGACAGCAGCCCGCCGTCCACGTTGACCGGTATGCGGCCCTCCTTGTAGGTGGCCTTGCTGCGAATCAGCTCCGGTCCCCGGCCGGGTTCGGCAAAGCCCAGGTCTTCGTAAGCCATCATTTCGGCGATCGTGAAACAGTCGTGAACCTCGGCCACGTCGATGTCCTTAGGGGTGACGCCCGCCATGGCGTACGCCTGCCGGGCGGCTTCGCGGGCGGCGGAAAGCCCGGTAAAAAGATCGCGCCCGGCCAGGTTGACGCTGGTTGTCGCCGCACCGGTGCCGAGAATCCAGACCGGTTTGCGGCTGAAGGCTTTTGCTTTTTCCTCGTTGGCCACGATAATGCACGAGCTGCCGTCGGCATTGGCGCAGCAGTCGCCGACCCGTAGCGGGCTGGCCACCGGCCCGGCCATGCGATCTTCCGGATTGGTGAACATCTCGAAGGTCACCGGTTTGCGGTAGACGGCGCGGTCGTTGAGCTGGCCGTAGGTGGCAGCCTTGACCCGGATCAGGGCCAGATCGTCGGGCGAGGTGCCGTAAGCGGCCATGTGGGCCCGGGCGTACATGGCGTAGTAGGCCGGCATCATGGTGCCGAAGGGGCTTTCCCACTGGATGTCGGCCCCGCGGCCCATCCGTTCCTGGGATTCCGATGAGGAAATCTCGGACATTTTCTGAAAGCCGAGCACGGCCACCACGCTGTGCAGGCCGGAGGCGACCAGCGAATACGCCAGCCGCAGGCCGGTGCTGCTCGACGAGCACAGGCTCTCGACATAAAAGGTCGGCTGCGGGTTGAGGCCCAGGTACTCGGCCAGCACCCCGGCCGGCGACCGCTGTTTGTCGTATTCGGGCGCCGAACAGACCACCGAGGCCTCGATGTCGGCCGCGGTGACGCCGGCATCGACGACGGCTTCCCTAAAGCCCTCGAACATCAGTTCCCGGATCGATCCCGGATACTGCCGGACGAACTTGCTCTGCCCGACACCGATAATGGCTACTTTTTTCATGGCTGACGAAATCCTTGAGGAAAAGGGTTTAAGGAAAAGGCGAAAAAAGGTGTAAGGTAAAAGGTGTAAGGTAAAAGGTTTAAGGTCTAAGGTTCAAGGTTCAAGGCGAAAGGTTAAAGGCTAAAGGCAAAGGAGGTTCCACTAAGGTTTAACCCGCAACCCGCAACCCGCAACCCGTAACTCGAAACCCCATACCCTCAACCTTGAACCATAAACCCTGAACCCGCCTTATATATACTGCCCCCCATCCACCTTGATCACGTCGCCGGTGATGTGCCGGGCCTTGTCGGAGGCCAGGAAGGAGACGACATAAGCCAGGTCTTCGGGTTGGCCGACGCGCTTGAGCACGATTTCGGCCATCGCCAGGTCGACGATCTTGTCGCGCGCCTCGGATTCCTTGAGCATGGCGGTTTCGATCAGACCGGGCGCCACGGCGTTGACGTTGACCCCGAAGGCCCCCAATTCCTTGGCCAGGGCCTTGGTCAGGCCGATGATGCCGGCCTTAGAGGCGGAATAGTTCATTTGCCCGAACTTGCCGCGCAGGCCGTTGATGGAGGTGATGTTGATGATTTTGCCGTATTTCTGCTCCTTGAAAAACGGGGCCGCATGGCGGATAAAGTTGAAGTATCCCTTTAAATTGACCTCGATGACGCGGTCCCACTGTTCCTCGGACATTTTCCATGAAACCCCGTCCCAGTTCATGCCGGCGTTGTTGACCAGGATCTGGAGGCCGCCGAAAGTCTCTACGGCGGCCTTGACCGTGGCGGCGGCATCCTCGAAGGAGGCGATGTCGCACCGGACCGCCAGGGCCTTGCGGCCCAACGTCTCGATTTCCTTGGCGTATTTTTGGGCTTCGTCTTCGTGTTTGCGATAGGTGAGGCACACGTTGGCCCCTTCACGGGCCAGGTCCAGGGCGATAGCCGCCCCGATTCCCTGGGACCCCCCGGTGACGATCGCATTTTTCCCTTCGAGCAGCATAGTTTTCTCCTGCCTGTTTCAGCTTTGCGGTTTGCCGAGCACGGCCGCCATGAAGTCGAGGTCGAAGGCGTCGCTGCGGGCCGTTCGTCGGCGGAATTCGATAAAATCGATGGTGTCCCGTCCGGTAATCTTTTTGGTGTTGAAGGCGTTGAACCCCAGGTAGGCCTCGGCGTTCATGTTGGCGGCCAGCCAGTGGCGGTTGATGACCTTGGCCTGGTCCCAGAAGAATTTCTTTTTCAGGCGGATGCCCTCCACGCTCTTGATCAGGCAGCCGGGGAAAAGGTTGGTGTACGTCCACAGGATCTTGGCGACCTCGGCATCCAGCCGCGCGAAGTCGGTGGAAGCGTTCTTGACGATTTCGCGGGCCTTGCGGGCCTCTTCGCCGGGTTTGAATTCCCCGTAGACGATCTCGCCGTCCGCCACGTAGGTGTCGGTGGTCACGGCCGGGTTGCGAAGCCAGCCGTCGCCCTGCCGGATAACCGGCACGCACTTTGAAATCAGGCCCAGGCGCTGCATCTTGTAGGCGCTCCACATCTCGCAGGAAACGCAGTTCCACATGGCCAGCTCCATGGGCAGCATCCAGGGCAGAAAATCGCTGCTGCCGCCGTCCGGGGCCGAGCCGTGCCGCGGGCCCGCCTGGCCGAAAATCGCCAGGTCGCTGGACACGGTGGTGTCGCAGGCCATGCCGATCTCCTGGCCGCCGGCCACGCGCATGCCGTTGACCCGGCAGATGGTCGGCTTCTTGCAGCCCAGGATGCCGTCGACCATGGCGTTGAAAAGGTCCATGTAGGCGCCGTATTCATTGGGGCGACCGGAATAGTATTCGGCATATTCCTTGGTGTTGCCGCCGGTGCAGAAAGCCTTGTCGCCGACGGCGGTGAAGATGGCGGCGACCACCGAATGATCGGCCGAGGCGCGCTGAAAACCGGCGATGACGCCTTTGACCATTTCCGTGGTGTACGAATTGTACTGCTTGGGGTTGTTCAGGATGATCCAGGCGGAGTAGAGGTCCTCGACCGGTTGGCCCTTTGGATCCCGAATCGGTTTTTTTTCGAACAGGACGCCGGGCGCCTCTTTCGAAAAGTGTTCGTCGCCCCACAAAAAATGGTCTTTGCTGCCGGATTCCCTCGGTAACCAGTTCAGATCGGCCATCAGGCATCTCCTTTTGTGCTGGTGGTATCAAGGTTAACAACATACATGTGCCGCTTTAACTTTCTAAACAGGATTCAGTCGCTATCGAAACGTTACTTTATAGCTATTTATTAGCTACGCTTACATCAAGTCAAGAAAAAAATGTGTCGGCCCTTGAGGATAGCCCCGATAATTGTTCAGGCACCCGGTTTTCGGGAACAAATTCCAAATCGCAGATCACCACATACCAAATAAATTCGCACCGTCCAAATTTCGAAATCCCGGGCCGGTTGGGGCATATGATTTGAGCGTTATGTGAATTTTGTTGCTTGAGAATTGACATTCCCGAAGGCCGCGATGTATGGGTGGTGTCTTCAGTTTCGAGTTTCGAGTTTTCCGTTCACGGCTCCGGGTAAGGGTTTGGAGGATTAGGGGGCAGAGGTCGGAAGGAGAGGTTCGGAGAGGCGAAGGCCGGAGGTCTGAAGGTTTATGTCAGCGGTTTGTCGGCTTTCATGGTCGACGACGTGGACCGTCACCCCGAAACCGCGACTCACGAGCCACGAACAAGGAGGGTTATCCGGTGCGGTATCCGAAAGAGGTCATGCTCAAAGACAAAACCGAGGCGATCATCCGTCCGCTTGAAGGCGGGGACGAGTCGAAATTGAGGGGATTGTATGCCGCCTTGCCCGAAAAAGACCGCTGGTTCATGCGCCACGACGTCATGAACCCGGATGTCGTTCACCGCATGATCGCCTCCAGCGGCAAGGGCAACGTCATTTCGATGGTGGCGCTCGCCGGCGAGCGGATCGTGGCGCATGCCAGCCTGCTGATGCGCGGCTTCGGCTGCACCCGGCATGTCGGCCGGCTGCGGGTCGCCGTCATGCCGGAGTTTCGCCACAAGCGCCTGGGGACCTGGATTTTGCTCGATCTCATCCAATTGGGCATGGACCAGGGATTAGACGACATCCGCGCCGATTTCGTGGTCGGCATCGAGGATGCGGCGATCGAGGCCGCCCGCAAGCTGGATTTCTTCAAGGTGGCGGTGCTGCCCGAGTACGTCAAGAGCCCGCGTGGGACCCGCTACGACCTTCAGATCATGATCAAACGGCTGCACCGCACCTGGGGCGATTTTTAACGGAAAGCCTATGTCGGATCCAAAGCAGGAAGAGCGTCAGCTCACCGCGCCCAAGGGAACCGTGACCGTCCGGTCTTTTTGCGGCGTCGAAGATATTCGGCAAACCACATTGAGCCCCCAGTTCAGCGGCTACGCTCAATTCCGGTCGCTCTACACCCGGCGCCAGAGCCTGGAGGACCAGGCCGTCCAGCCCGACACAAATGTCACCCTGGCCCTGGTGGACGACCATCTGATCGTCGGCTTCGGGGTCCTGGCCTATCCGGACGCGGGCGAGCGCTGGGCCGAACTCGAGCCGCGGGTCATGATGGAGGTCAAGGCGATCGAGACCTGCCGCGACTGGCGCTCCGGCGGCCTGGCCAATACCATCCTGGCGATGCTGCTGCACCATCCGTCGGTGGAGGACAAGATCGTATACATGGTCGGCTATTCCTGGACCTGGGACCTGGACGGCACCAAAAAAACGGCCCAGCAGTACAGCCGCATGCTGATCAGACTCTTCGAGCCGTTTGGTTTCGTGGAACTTCAGACCAACGAGCCGAACATTTGCCTCCGGCCGGAAAACGTCTTCATGGGCAGAATCGGCCAAAACGTTTCCGCTCAGGTGCAAAACGATTTCAAGTGGCTGCGCTTCGGCATGCGTCCCTGATCAGCTCCCGGATCAGGGACGCGAGCTTGCGGCTATCGTGACGCACGATGCCGGCCGTGTCTTCCAGCAGATCGAGCGCATGCACCGTGCGCTCCTCCCACCACCCGTCCCAGTTGTCGAGTTCGACAAACTCCGCCTTCTGCTCGTGGTAACGCTGCAGCAGGACCGCACCGGGTTTGCGGTTGTTGTAGATGATGCCGTCCAGCGGCATGTCGATGGCCTCTTCGAGGGTGTTGACGAAGTCGCGCCCGGTAAACTGATGGGTTTCGCCGAACTTGGTCATGATGTTGAGAACAAAGTAAACCGGCGCCCTGGTTTTCTGCAGGCCCTCCTTGACCCCTTTCACGATCAGGCTCGGGACAATGCTGGTGAAAAGATCGCCGGGGCCGATCACGATCAAATCGGCCTGTCGGATCGCCTTCAGCACGGGCGGATAGACGCTGATGGTGTCGCTGTGGTGGGGAACCAGAAAAACGTCGCGGATTTTTTCTCGCTGGGTGCCGCGCGGCATGTCGATGGCGGTCTCGCCGTAGATGCGGGTGCCGTCGGTCAGCTCCGCCACCAGGGTCGCCTTGTCGATGGTGACCGGCAGGATGTGGCCGCGAACATCCAGGATTTCGCCCAGGGCGTGGATGCCGGAGGGAAAACTGCCCGTGTAGCGCGAGAGCATCGTTATCAGCATGTTGCCGGCGTTGTGGCCGGCCAGGCGCCGGTCGGCGGTGAAGCGCTTCAGGAAGATGGTGCGCGCGATGTCGCGGTGAGGGGACAGGGCCAGGATGCACTTCAGGGCGTCACCCGGCGGCAGGATGCCCAGTTCGTCGCGCAGGCGGCCCGTGCTGCCGCCGCTGTCCACCATCGAGACGACCGCGGTGATGTCGAGCGACTCCAAGTCTCTCAGGCCGGCCAGCAACGCGTATTGGCCGCTGCCGCCGCCGATCGTCACGATTTTGTGCATCGTGGAAACCGTCTGGAAGATCGAAACTTGAAACTGGAAACTTGAAACTCAAAGCCATCGACTTGGGGTACGGCTTCGAAATTTCCCTTTAAAATCCGCACTGCACTCCCCCTCATTTTAAGAGGAATGGGGGTCCGTCCGGTAGCTGGAAATCGCTTGCGCCAGTCGGACGGCAACCGCGGGCGACTTTCCGCCAGGCCGGTTTTGGCCGATAATTAAAGCAAAACTTTAATATTCAGTGCCTGACCGAAAACGCCCCTCCCCTGGTGGGAGGGGATGGGGGAGGGGGATATAACGGTCTAATTTCATACACGCCCACCCCGGCCCTCCCCCGCCAAGGGGGAAGGAGAAATAGGTTTCCGTTCAGTCACTATTTAGGGGTTTTCAGTCCACGGCCAGTTCCGCCTTCAACCACTTCTTGACCTCGCCTTCGATGGCATAGACGCCTTTCAATTCGCAGACCGGTTTCTGGAACCGGTCCGGCAAATCGAATTTGGCCAACTCGGCGGCCTCGTCCGAATTTCGGCGGATCAAATAGATGTGGTAGGGTTTGGACCAGCAGTTGACGACGAAATAGTGCGTGAAATCGCCCTTCGATCGAATCACGTAGCCGTCGCCGCGGGCCCAGTTGTTGCCCCATTCGAGGTAAAGCCGGACGGCTTCTTCGGGCGTCATGTCCCAGTTGATCTCGTCGATCAGGTCGCGGTCTTTTTTGAGTTCTTCAAGGGTCAGCATGGCAATCTCCAATGGCGGCCCAAAGGGCTTCGAGTTTTCAGATAGGTTTGCACAATCCTTTTGGCCCGGATCATGGGATGTTGCCGCCGAAAAGTCAAGCCTGGATCGATGGTCGGGGTGCCGGCAAGGTCCCGGCGGCACAAGATACATAAAAAAAACAGGTTGATTGTGGGAACGGATTTTACTAATGGAAGAATGCAAGAAAAGAACCCAAGGGCAGTGTCAAGGAATCGTTCATGCGCAGAATTGCAGTGGCTATGGCCAAGGGCGGCGTCGGCAAGACGACCACCGCCGTCAACCTGGCATTCGGGCTCGCCCGCGAAGGGTTCAGGGTCCTGCTGGTCGATGGCGACACCCAGGGGCAGGCGGCCAAGTTTTTAGGTGTCAGCCCGCGTTTCGGGCTCTACGAGTTCATTACCGGCTGCGATGAATCCGGGCAAGCCGTTTCCAAGAAGGAGACGCTGTGCCCCTGCCGCAAGAATCTTTGGCTGCTGGGCGGCGGCATCAAACTGGTGGAATTGAAACACTGGCTCGGCGAGCAGCCGCGCACGGTGCGTCAGGGGGTGCTGTCGAACGCCCTGGTGCCCAAGGACGGCACCCTGGATTACCTTATTTTCGACTGCTCACCGGGTTGGGACGTTTTGAGCGTCAACATCCTGATGGCGGTATCGGAAGTGCTCTGCCCGGTCGCGCTTCAAGGCCCCGCGCTTGAAGGGCTGAAGACGTTTTTCGGCTATTTGATGTCCGCCCAGCGGTCGAACCTGGAACTGCAGCTGAAATATATTCTGCCGACCATGTTCGATCAGCGCACGCGCCACAGTTTCGACATCCTGCGCCAGCTCCGGCGGCTGTTTCACAAACAGATCTGCGATCCGATCCGCTACAACGTGCGGCTCTCGGAAGCGGCGGTCAAGGGCCGGACGATATTTGAATACCGCCCCAGCGCGGGCAGCGCCGAAGACTATGGCAAACTGCTATGGAGGGTCCACAACGATGGCCAGAAAGACCAGAAAATCGCCTGAATTTTTTGAGGAGAACCCTTTCGATCCCGTCGATGCCGCCATCGGAGACACCCAGAAGCCGCGTTCGGCCGACGCCAGGGCCGCCGCGCCCGAAAAGCGCAAGGCCGGCTTTTATCTTTCGGCCAGAATTTTAGAGCGGTTCAACCGTAATTTTTACGAATTGAAACTGCAGGGGCGTCCGGTCGAAAACAAGTCGGCGCTGCTGGAAGCGGTGATCGACTTTGCCCTCGACGACATCGAGCGCGCCGGTGAAAGCCGGATTTTAAAACGCCTTCAATTAAAGTGATAGATTAAGTGATCGAACGCCAGTTCCCGTCGGTTGGATGAAATACTCGCCGGTTTGCCAAGGATCCTGATTTGAAAAGGAGGAAAGAGGAAATGGAAATCAAGAAGGTTCTGCTTTCGGAAGACGAGATGCCGAGACAGTGGTACAATATTCTGGCGGATATCAAGATGAATCCGCCGCTCGGCCCGGACGGCAAGCCGATCGGCCCGGAGCAGCTCGCGCCGGTTTTTCCCATGAACCTGATCGAGCAGGAGGTGAGCACCGAGCGCTGGATCGACATTCCCGACGAGGTGCTCGGCGTCTATCGCATCTGGCGCCCGTCACCGCTGGTGCGGGCCTATGCCCTGGAAAAGGCGCTGGACACGCCGGCACGCATCTATTTCAAGAACGAGGGCGTCAGTCCGCCCGGCAGCCACAAGCCCAACACCGCCGTTCCCCAAGCGTATTACAACAAAGTCTTCGGCATCAAACGCCTGACCACCGAGACCGGTGCCGGCCAGTGGGGTAGCGCCCTGGCCTTCGCCTGTTCCCAGTTCGGCCTGGGCTGCAAGGTGTTCATGGTCCGCGTCAGCTTCGACCAGAAACCCTACCGCAAGTCGATGATGACCGCCTGGGGGGCAGAATGTCTGGCCAGCCCCAGCACCACCACCAAGGCCGGCCGCGACATTCTGGAAAAAAACCCCGACACACCGGGCAGCCTGGGGATGGCGATCAGCGAAGCGGTCGAGGCGGCCGTGGGCGACACCTCCGGCCAGACCCGGTATTCCTTGGGAAGCGTTTTGAATCACGTGATGCTCCACCAGACCATCATCGGCCTGGAAGCCAAGAAGCAGCTCGAAAAGATCGGCGAGTATCCGGATATCGTCATCGGCTGCGCGGGCGGCGGCAGCAACTTCGCGGGCATTTCCTATCCCTTCGTGCACGACAAGATAAACGGCCGGGACATTGCCATCTATCCGGTCGAGCCGGCCGCCTGTCCGACATTGACGCGTGCGCCCTTCGCCTACGACCATGGCGACGTTGCCGGCTACACACCGCTGCTGCCCATGCACAGCCTGGGGCACACCTTCGTACCCGCACCCATCCACGCCGGCGGCCTGCGCTACCACGGCATGGCCCCCACCGTCAGTCAGCTGACCGACGAAGGATTGTTGGAGCCCAAGTCCGTCGAACAGCTGGCCGCGTTCGAAGCCGGCGTCCTGTTCGCCCGCACCGAGGGCCTCATTCCCGCGCCGGAAACCAATCACGCCCTGGCCGGCGTGGTCGCCGAAGCCAAAAAAGCCCGGGAAGAGGGTCGGGAAAAAGTGATCCTGTTCAACTGGAGCGGCCATGGGCTGATCGATTTGGGGTCGTATGACAAGTATTTTTCGGGTGAGCTTCAGGACCTGGTCCTCAGCGATGCGGAAAAAGATAAATATACCGCTATCCTGGCCCGGTACCCCAAGCCGCAACACCTTAAAAGCCGGTAAAACCTGCGCCGGGACAAGCGGAGGCGACATGAATGAGGCCGAAAAACAGCTCGTGCGCCGGTGCCCCCGCTTGGGGGGCCCGGTCGCCTTTCTTTACTGCACGTCCTGCGAGGAGGATAGGCGGCCCTGCGCCACCATCATCGACTGCTGGTGGGAGGTCTTCGATGTCCGGCGGTATTTGGAAGACACGCTGGAGCCGGCCGCCTTCGAGCGCCTTAGCGGTACCGGGCGGCCGTCCAAGGTCGGCCAACTCGTCGGCATCATCGCCCAAACGAAAAAGCGCCTCGAATCTAAGTAGTGCCCATCCCCGATCTCTTTTCCCCTCACCCTTGAGGGGGAGGGCCGGGGTGGGAGTGAATGATATTCAGCAGTTACAGCTCCCTCCCCCAACCCCTCCCACGTGGGAGGAGAGTTTTCGGTCGGACACTCGGTGAAAATCGACGCGATCGAACCTGCCCGCACGGCGGCGGGTCTCAGGGCGGATTCGGCAGGTCCGCGCCGGATGATTCGGCGGCGCGGGTGCATTGGGGGCAGAGGCCTTCGAAGACCAGGCGGTGGCCGAAGATGGTGTAGACGGTGGTGCCGTAAAGTTCATCCTCGATTTGTTTCAGGGGGGCCACCGGGGCGTTGTCCACGCGTCCGCATTGGAGGCAGCGGATGTGGTAGTGTCTTTTCGGGTTCCAATCGAAACGCTTGATGTCGCCGCCGAGTTCGAGCTTCTGGATTTCACCCAGTTCGGACAGGATGTCCAGGTTGCGGTAGACCGTACCGAGACTGATGCGGGGCAGGTGTTTGCGGACCATGTCGTAAACTTCGTCAGCGCTGGGGTGAGACTTGGACGAGCGGATTTCTTCAAGGATCACTTCACGCTGGCGTGTCATGCGATAGCGGCCGTTTTTGTCCGCGCTTTTTTTCCCGCTGGTCTCGAGCCCCGCGTCTGGACCTTTCTTCGCTTTCATATCAATACCCGGTAGCGGATCAAATTGCCTGATGAAATTCGGGGATGGGCATTATTTATACCAATCCGCACCGGTTGCGTCAAGATTCGAGTTGCGGGCCTGCGTCCGTGAGCATGGGGTGCCCGCCTAAAACAGCATTTGACAAACGGAGGCGATTTGCTATAAAATATCAATCATTTACGAGGATGCCCCTCCTGTGCGCCATTACACTTATTCCGAGTAATACCCGCACCTTGAACCTCAGCGAAAGGGCCAAGCCCGATGACCTGCGCCGTCTGCGACAACACCCAGAGAATTCGTTTCGAAAAACCGGATCTTGTGGAAATGACCAAGAATTTTACGGTGGTGGACCTTCATTTCCACAGCCGTCACTCCGATGGGTCCAATTCGATCGAGGAGATCGCACGCTACGCCCGCGAGTTGAACATCGGCATCGCCATCACCGATCACAACGCCATCGACGGTGCGATTGAAATCGATGCCTACAAGGATGTTCTCAGCATTCCCGGAATCGAGGTCACTTCCCTGGAAGGGGCGCATATCATCGTCTATTTTTATGACATCAAGAGCCTGAAGCAATTCTATGCGCGCGAGATCCGGCCGTGCATGGGGCCTGACATCATGAGTTCGACGAGCTTGAGGATGGAGGAGATCATTTTGCGGGCCCGGCGTTACCGATCGGTTGTCATTTTTCCGCACCCCAGCTGTGCGGTGTACACGGGGGTGTGCAGCACGTATTTTCCGGAGGAGCGGCGGCAGGAACTATTTAAAATGGTCGACGGGGTGGAGGTGATCAACTCGGGCAACCTGAAGAAGCAGAATCTCAAATGCGCCTTGCTGGGGTTCAATCTCGACAAGGCCATCACCGGCGGCAGCGACGGCCACCTGCTCACCCACATGGGGCGGGTCGTCACCTACGCCGACTGCCGTCCCCAACGCCGAGCCTTTCTCGAGGCCGTCAAGAAAAAAAAGAGCAAGGTCATCGGTAAGGAGGTCAATCTCTTTCGCAAGATGACCGCCAACGGCTACAAGCTAAAGTCGAGCTTCAGAAACAGCACCGATCTCATTGAAAAAAATGTGAAATACGGCTATGCCGTCCTTCACATGACATCCAAGAGCCTGCAGGAAAACGTGCGCCGCAGCCTGGGCTCGAAATTCCGCCGGCGTGTCAAAGCCAAGGCGTATCGCTACGGGAATTGACCCACTCGCGGCGGGACAGCGCCGGCGGCACGCAGCCGATTATCGGTCGAAAACGGAAACGCTCTGCCAGCGGTTGATGCGCAGCCAGCCTTCCCGGCGTTCGGTCGGACAGCGCCGGTCTTTTTTGCGCCGGTCCCGGTCGCCACATGCCGACCCGCATGATGAAACCGGCCGTTGTCGACGGTCCGCCGTGCCGTTGCGGCGATCAAAGGGCGAGCGCACCGACCAGGGATCGATGTTTATTTCCGCAGGAGTTGTCGAACGGGATTTTGTCACCGTTTCAGCCCTCTTCCAAGCGTGAATTCGCATACATTCGCATCGTCGGGACGATTTTCGGCATGCGCTTATATCAACCTAACCGTCATGTCAACCTGGCGGTGCAATGAAATCGATATGAAGCACCATGCCTTATCGATCCCCATATACCCGTATCGCAATGTAAATCAAGTGTTTTTAACCCGGTATCCCGAATTATTTTCTTGTTGACCTCGTTCAATGGGTCGGAATAGGCTTATGCTCGTTAACTGGTTGTCGAAACACCTGTTGTACACCCCATCAAACGGAGAGGAGCGAAAATGAAGAAAATTAAATTCGGTGCAGTGACGGCGATCTTGGTCATCCTGTTTGGTACCGGTAACGTCTGGGCGGGCACCCTGGCCGACGTCAAGGCCAAGGGGAACGTTACGGCCGGCGTCAACGAGGGGCTTTTCGGTTTTTCGAAGCCCGATGAGAAAGGTGTCTGGCGCGGGTTGGATGTCGACACCGCCCGGGCGGTGGCCGTGGCGGTTTTCGGCTCTCCGGACAAGGTCAAGTTCGTGCCGCTGACGGCCAAGACCCGCTTTACGGCCCTGCAGTCCGGCGAAGTGGACGTGCTGACGCGCAACGCGACCCAGACCCTGACGCGCGAATCCTCGCTGGGCCTGAACTTCGCTCACGTCAACTACTATGACGGGCAGGGTTTCCTGGTGCCGAAAAAACTGGGCGTCAAGAGCGCCAAGGAACTCGACGGCGCGACGGTCTGCGTTCTGCCGGGAACCACCACCGAGTTGAACGTGGCCGATTTTTTCAGGGCCAACAACATGACCATGAAGCCGGTGGTGATCGAAAGCACGCCCGAGCTGGCCAAAGCCTTTTTCGCCGGCCGCTGCGACACTCTGACCTCGGATGCCTCCCAGCTGGCCGGCACCCGCGCCGTGGCCCCCAATCCGGACGACTATGTCATCCTGCCTGAAATCATTTCCCGCGAGCCGCTGGCCCCGGCGGTGCGCCATGGAGACGATCAGTGGTACGACATCGTGAACTTCGCGACGATGGCCATGATCGAAGCCGAATTTCTCGGCATTACCTCCAAGAACGTCGACGAGATGCTGAAGAGCAAAGACCCGCAGGTTCAGCGCTTTCTGGGCGTGAGCCCCGGCAACGGCGAAGCCCTGGGACTGGACGAAAAATGGGCCTACAACATCGTCAAGATGGTCGGCAACTACGGTGAGGTTTTCGAACGCAACGTGGGCATGGAAACGCCGCTGAAGATCGAACGCGGGCTGAACGCGCTGTGGAACAAGGGCGGGATCATGTACACCCCTCCGTTCAAGTAACATCATATGCAGGCCTCAAGATCATGATATCGGCAAGGCCAACGGAAGAAGGCCGTCGTGCCATACGCCGACGACCGATACCGGCCGCCAAAAATATTTATCGTGAAGTCTAGGAGCTACCCGGGCGGAGCGCCGTACAAGGCCGGCAGGTGGTTTTTCAATCGGCCTGACGGCGCTCCGGCGATCTTTGCCTCACGGATCAGCCGATGCCGCAGAACGACACGCCTCCTTTAGGCACCGCAGCACCGCCGAGAGCCCCCTTCTGGTACGACCCCCGGATGCGGGCGGTCATGTTCCAGATCGGTGCACTGGCCCTGGTGGGGCTGCTGGCGTATTACCTGATATCCAATACGCTGACCAATCTCGAACGGCAGGCGATCGCCACCGGGTTCGGCTTTCTGGAAAAGCAGTCGTCTTTCGAAATCGGCGAATCGCTGATCTCCTACTCCGCGGCCGACACCTATTTCAAGGCCCTTCTGGTCGGTGCGCTCAACACGCTGCTGGTGTCATTCATCGGGATCCTTCTGACCCTTGTCCTTGGGACCTTCATCGGCATCGCCCGGCTCTCCACCAACTGGCTGGTGTCGCGGATGGCCGCGATTTACATCGAACTCTTTCAGGACATCCCGATCCTGCTTCAGCTGTTTTTCTGGTATGCGTTTTTCTACGAAATCCTGCCGTCGCCGCGGCAGGCGATAGAGTTGTTCAGGGGCGTGTTTTTATGCAACCGCGGCCTGATCTTCGGCATCCCGGCCCCCCACCCGGCCTACGCGCTCGCGGCAGCGGCGTTTATGATCGCCGTCCTGGCGGTTTATCTGCTGCGGCGCTGGGCCCGCCGGCGCCAGGATGACACCGGCCGGATATTTCCGGTTTTCAAAGTGTCGGCGGGGCTCGTGATCGGCCTGCCGCTGATCACCTGGTGGGCTGCCGGCGCCCCGAGAGCCATGAACCTGCCGGTCTTGAGCGGGTTCAATTTTCAGGGCGGGGTCACCGTCAGTCCCGAATTCACCGCCGTGCTGCTGGGGCTCGTGCTCTACACGGCGGCCTTCGTGGCCGAAATCGTGCGTGCCGGCATCCAGTCGGTCGGAAAGGGGCAGACGGAGGCCGCCGCCTCCCTCGGGTTGCGCGCCGGGCAGGTCCTGAACCTGGTCATTTTGCCCCAGGCCCTGCGGGTGATCATCCCGCCGCTGACCAGCCAGATGCTCAACCTGATGAAAAACAGCTCCCTGGCGGTGGCGATCGGGTACCCGGATTTCGTTTCGGTCGCCGGGACCACCATCAACCAGACCGGCCAGGCGATCGAGGGGGTGGCGCTCATCATGACCGTGTACCTCTTTTTCAGCCTGACGACCTCGGCTTTCATGAACTGGTACAACAAGAAAATGAAGCTCGTGGAGCGCTGAGCCGCCAATGAACCGCACGCACCGACAGTCGCCGCCGGCCTCCGTCATAAAGCCGCCGCGCACCCGCATCGGCCTGGTGGGCTGGCTGCGGGCCAACCTGTTCAGCACCTGGTACAATTCGGCGCTGACGCTGGCGACCGTGTATCTCCTCTGGCGCACTATTCCGCCGTTTATCCGCTGGGCCTTCGTCGACAGCCTGTGGAACTCGGGCAGCCAGGAATGCCAGGCGATCGACGGGGCCTGCTGGTCCATCATCCCGGCCAACATCCGCTTCATCCTGTTCGGGTTTTATCCTTACGGGGCACAGTGGCGGCCGGCCATCGCCGTGGCCCTGCTGGTCGGCTTGCTGATCTACAGCCAGTACCGCGGCAATTGGAAAAAGCGCCTGGTCTATCTGTGGCTCGCCGGCCTGATCGGCATGGGGGTGCTCATGCGCGGCGGTATTTTCGGTCTGATGCCGGTTGAAACGACCAAGTGGGGCGGCCTGCCGCTGACCCTGCTCCTGGCGGTCTTCGGCCTGACGGCGGCCTATCCGCTCGGTATCCTGCTGGCCCTCGGGCGCCAGTCCCGCCTGCCGGCGGTGAAAACGCTCAGTGTCGTTTACATCGAGCTGATACGCGGCGTGCCGCTGATCAGCCTGCTGTTCATGTCCTCGGTGGTTTTTCCGCTCTTTTTGCCCGAAGGGGTCACGATCAACAAGATCTTGAGGGCCCAGGCGGCCATCATCCTGTTTACGGCCGCGTATATCGCCGAGGTGGTGCGCGGCGGTTTGCAGGCCATGCCCAAGGGCCAGTACGAGGCCGCGGAATCGATGGGGCTGACCTACTACCAGACCATGCGCCTGGTCATCTTGCCGCAGGCGCTCAAGATCGTCATTCCGCCCTCGGTCAGCATCCTGATTTCCGCCTTCAAGGACACCTCGCTGGTGGTGATCATCGCCCTTTACGACCTGCTCAAAACGACCCAGTCCGTTCTGGGCGACCCGCGCTGGATGGGCTACTCCGCCGAGGCGTACATTTTTCTGGCCCTGATATATTTTGTCTGTTGTTTTTACATGTCCAATTTCAGCCGCAAACTGGAACGTCAGCTGGGCACGGGGCGGTGAGCCACTTGGTATTCATATGAGCCGGTGCTATGATCCTGGCTCGATGGGTCCTTTACGGGGAGCCGGTTTAATATTTTTTTTCACCGCAGAGACGCTGAGCACGCCAAGGTTCAAGGAATCAATTCACTCATGAATCAGCAACAGGAAGCACCGGCGGCCGCCGACCGGACGGCACCCGACGAGCCCATCATCGATGTCATCGGCATGCACAAGTGGTTCGGTGACTTTCACGTTCTGCGCGACATCAATCTCAAGGTCGCCCGCAAGGAACGCATCGTCATCTGCGGCCCGTCGGGCTCGGGCAAGTCCACCCTGATCCGCTGCATCAACCGGCTCGAAGAGCACCAGAAGGGCCGGATCGTCGTGGATGGCATCGAGCTGACCAATAACATCAAGAATATCGAGAAGATACGGGCCGAAGTCGGCATGGTCTTCCAGCATTTCAACCTGTTTCCGCACCTGACGATCCTGGACAACCTGACGCTCGGCCCGATGTGGGTGCGCAAGGTTCCGCGCCGGCAAGCCGAGGAGGAGGCGATGCACACGCTCGAAAAGGTCCAGATCGCCGAACAGGCCAAAAAATATCCCGGCCAGCTCTCCGGCGGGCAGCAGCAGCGGGTGGCCATTGCCCGCAGCCTGTGCATGGCTCCCAAGGTGATGCTCTTCGACGAGCCCACCTCCGCCCTCGACCCCGAGATGATCAAGGAGGTGCTGGATGTCATGATCGAACTGGCCCGCGAGGGGATGACGATGCTGGTGGTCACCCACGAGATGGGGTTTGCCAAGAGCGTGGCTCACCGGGTCCTTTTCATGGACTACGGTCAGATCGTGGAATCAAACACGCCCGACGAGTTTTTCGACAACCCGCAGCACGATCGCACCCGGCTCTTTCTCAGCCAAATTCTGCATTGACCGTGCCGGTGCGGCAGGGTACAATCGCCGCGCTTTTTCCTCTCCCCTTTAATCGCACCGCAGCGGGCCGGAGCCGACTTCTACCAGATGAAACCGATCGTGGCCATTGTCGGGCGCCCCAATGTGGGCAAGTCCACCTTTTTCAATCGCGTGACGCGCACCCGCGATGCCCTGGTGTCCGATTTTCCCGGTTTGACCCGTGACCGGCACATCGGGGAAGCGCGCTGGGACGATATCGAATTCAGCCTGGTCGACACCGGCGGATTCGGCGGCGCGGACGATTTGGCCGGGCAGATTTCCGACCAGGTGAACCTGGCCATCGAGGATGCCGACGCCATCATTTTCCTGATGGACGGGCGCCAGGGGCTGTCGCCATTCGACCGCGACATCGTGGCCCGGCTGCGGCCGGTGTCCAAACCCGTATTTTACGCCGTCAACAAAATCGACGGGCCCGAGAACGAGATCCGCCTGGCGGATTTCTACGGCCTGGGCATCGAGAGGCTCTTTCCGCTCTCGGCCGAACACCGCTACGGCGTGACCGATCTGCTGGACGAACTGGTGCGGACGCTGGCAACCCTCAAGGCCCCGGCCGAAGACCGGGCGGAGGGCGAGATCGTGCGCCTGGCGGTGGTGGGCCGGCCGAACGTCGGAAAATCATCCCTGATCAACTGTATCCTGGGCCAGGAGCGCCTGCTGGTCAGCAGCGTGCCCGGCACCACGCGGGATGCCATCGACACCCTGCACCGGGTCGGCCCAAAGTCCTATCTGCTTATCGACACGGCCGGCATTCGGCGCAAGGGCAAGGTGTCGCTCAAGTTCGAGAAATTCTCGATCATAAAGTCCCTGCGCAGCCTGGACCGCTGTGACGTGGCCCTTACCGTCATCGATGCCGCCGAAGGCATCACGGAGCAGGACGTCACCATCGCCGGGTATGCCCACGACCGCGGCTGCGGGTGCATTTTCCTTCTGAACAAATGGGACCTGGTGGAAAAGGACGGCCGCACGCTGCGCCGTTTCAGCCAGGTATTGCGCGAGCAGGCCAAGTTCCTCGGCTTTGCGCCGGTGCTGGCCGTTTCGGCCCTGACCGGCCAGCGGGTGCCGAAAATATTCACGCTGGTCGACGAGGTCTACCGGCAGTACGGCACCCGTATCGGCACCGGGCGCCTGAACAAGGCCTTCGAAGCGGCCATCGAACAGAACACCCCGGCCCTGCACCGCGGCCGGCGCATCAAGTTTTTCTACGCCACCCAGATCGCGGTCAAGCCCCCGACGATCGTGTGTTTCGTCAACTATCCGGAAGCCGTCCACTTTTCCTACCAGCGCTATCTGGTCAACCGCATTCGCCACGACACCGGCCTCGACAAGACCCCTGTGCGCCTTTTTTTCCGCAAGCGCGAAAGGCGGGTGATGCGGGGAAAAAAGCCGGGTTGAAAATGGTTGAAAATTGGTTTTAACTTTTAGGTTTTAATAATTCGATTTATATCGGAATTAGATGTTGGACGTTTATCCGATCAGAATTTTAATACATCGTGGGGGCCATGGAGACCATGGTCAGTGATCAGGAGCTGAAGTGTGCCCGTGGATGAGTTGTTAGAATATCAATCGCGCCAGGCCCTGGACCCCTTGCGACCGCTGGCCGAGCGCATGCGGCCGCGGCGTCTGGCCGAATTCGTCGGGCAGCGGCACCTGGTCGGCGAGGGGGCCGTGATCCGTCGGGCGGTCGAAAATGACCAGATCTTCTCGATGATCCTCTGGGGGCCGCCGGGTTGCGGGAAAACCACCCTGGCGCGGATTATCGCGGGCGAAACCCGGTCCCATTTCGCCCATTTTTCGGCGGTGCTCTCGGGTGTCAAGGACATACGGGCGGTCATCGACGAAGCCCGCCGGCAGCTCAGCTTGCGCCGCAGGAAGACGATCCTGTTCGTCGATGAAATCCACCGCTTCAACAAGGTCCAGCAGGACGCCTTTCTGCATCACGTCGAAAGCGGCCTGATCACCCTGATCGGCGCCACGACCGAAAATCCCTCTTTCGAGGTGATCGCCCCCCTGCTGTCGCGCTGCCGGGTGCTGACGCTGAACCTGTTGAGCGAGACCGAAATCGGAAGGATTGTGGAGCGGGCCCTGACGGACACGGAGCGGGGCCTCGGTAAGCTGGGGATCGAACTGGCGCCCGAAGCCCTGGCGCACCTGAGCGCGATGGCCGACGGGGATGCACGCTCGGCCTTGAACGGCCTGGAAGTCATTGCGGCCGTCACGGGCGCGACCACAGCAAGCGGTGCGCCCTTGGCACCGCGCCGGATCCTCTTGCCGGAGGCCGAAGCAGCCCTGCAGAAAAAGGCGCTGCGCTACGACAAGGCGGGCGAGGAACACTACAACCTGATATCCGCCTTGCACAAGAGCCTGCGCGGCAGCGACCCGGACGCGGCGCTCTATTGGCTCGGTCGCATGCTGCAGGCGGGCGAGGATCCGCTCTTCATCGCCCGCCGCATGATCCGGTTCGCCTCCGAGGACGTCGGCAACGCCGATCCGCGGGCGCTCGGCCTAGCGATCGATGCCATGGAAGCTTTCCGGTTCATCGGCCGACCGGAGGGGGACCTGGCCCTGGCCCAGGCGGCGGTCTATCTTGCCGCGGCCCCCAAGAGCAACAGTCTGTACGCGGCCTGGCAGGCAGTGACGGCCGACATCGACGCCACCGGCTCCCAACCCGTGCCGCTGCACATCCGCAATGCCCCCACGCGGCTGATGAAGGACCTGGGCTACGCCAGAGGCTACCGGTACGCCCACGACCACGCGGAAGCCTACGTGCCGCAGGAATACCTGCCCGATGCCCTCAAGGGGCGTCGATACTACCGGCCGACCGACAGGGGGTTTGAAAAAATCATCAGGGAGCGGCTGGATCACTGGCAGCGGCTGAAGGCCACGGAGAAATCCTGAAAATCTCGCAGCGGGTATCTGCGCGGGTTTCGCCGGACGGGTTTTCCACGGTAAAGGTGCGTTCGGCGAACGTGACCGTGCCCGAGGTTTCGATCAGCAGCACGGTCGAGGACCGCGTCCCGTAAGTCGGGCTGGCGATAAAAAGCGCGGAGAGGGTGCGTTCCCAGGCGAGCCCCACGCCGGTGTCGGGCAGGTCCCCGTCCGGCGCGAGGGCCCGATCGGCCAGCAGGGCGAACAGGTCTTCGACACGCCACCCGGCGCTGCGCCCCAGAAGGGCTTCGAGCCGCTTTTTACCCTTCGCCACCTTGGGCCAGGGGGTGTCGATCAAGTGGTTGCTCATTCCGTAGAGGCCCGGCGGCAGCCGCGCGAGATCGCTTCCGCGGTTGGAGAAGTACCAGAGTCCCGTCCGGTCGCCGGCCAGCAGGTTGAAGCCGTTGTAGCCCCGGGCGGCGCTGGCGACCTTCTGGAGATAGGCCGGCGCAGGATCGTCGCCGGTTAAAAAGCGGCTGATCAACAGCCCCCGCGAGGGTGCCTGCGGAAGTTGGCGGGCCGGATCGCGGTAATTGGTCAGGGCCGCCAGCCGACTTTTGCGTGATACCCCCAGCCACGTGCCGCCCGCTTCGATGTCGCGGCCGCCGTAGACCTCGGGCGCATCGGACCAGGCGGCCAGCGGCGCGGTCGGGCGAAGATAGAATTCATCGCGGTTGGCGGCCAGGATCAGCCGGTATCCGGGCTGGGTGTCGTACGCGAAAAGGATCAGGCACATGGTGACACCACTAAACTTAGTTCGCTGCGATCATAATTGGAATAATGGAATGATGGAATGATGGAATGATGGACTATTGGGACCAATTGCGTTCCATCGAATTGAAAAATAATACGGTTCATGGGATAAACAAATGGCAACACCGCAATTTGTCGATTATGTTCAGAGCACTTACTCGATGCAACGTGAATCAACCCTGAGGAGGCTTTTGGTATGAAAGAGGTGGTCATTGTCAGTGGAGCAAGAACGGCGATCGGCTCCTTCGGCGGCAGCCTGCAGTCGGTGCCGGCGATCGAACTGGGGGCCCTGGTCATCAAGGACGCCCTCAAACGGGCCGGGCTGCGACCGGTCGTCAGTCGCCAAATGGCGGCGGACGCACCGGACAAGTTGAAGGACCGCGGCCTGATCGACCTGGAGAAACAGTATCAGGACTGGGATTCCGCCGCCGCACCGGTCACCGTCGACGAGGTCGTCATGGGCAACGTCCTGCAGGCCGGGCAGGGGCAGAATCCCGCCCGGCAGGCGATGGTGCGGGCCGGGCTCCCCAAGGAAACGCCGGCATACACCATCAACAAGGTCTGCGGGTCCGGTCTCAAATCGATCGCCCTGGGGGCTTCGGCCATCATGACCGGGCAGGCCGAGGTGATCGTTGCCGGGGGCCAGGAGAACATGAGCCAGGTGCCGATGTCGCTGCCCAAGGCCCGCTGGGGGTATCGGATGGAGATCACCGGCAGCGGCGAGGTCCAGGACCTGATGGTCTTCGATGGGCTCTACGAAATCTTTTACGGCTACCACATGGGGCTGACGGCCGAAAACATCGCCGCACTCTACGACATCGGCCGCCGGGAACAGGACGAGCTGGGCGTGCTGAGCCACAACCGCGCGCGCCAGGCCATCAAGGACGGCGTGTTCAGCCGGGAAATCGTGCCGGTGGTGATCAAGTCCCGCAAGGGCGACACGGTTTTCGAGGTGGACGAACGGCCGATGGACACCGACATCGAGAAAATGGGCAGGCTGCGTCCGGCCTTCAAGAAAGACGGCACCGTCACGGCCGGAAACGCCTCCGGCATCAACGATGCGGCCGCGGCGGTCGTGCTCATGAGCGCCGAAAAAGCCGCCGAACTGGGTCTGGAGGCGATCGTCCGCATCAAGGGCTTTGCGGCGGGCGGCGTCGATCCGGCATACATGGGTCTCGGTCCGGTGCCGGCGGTCCGCAAGGTGTTGAAGAGGACCGGCATGACGCTGGGCGACATCGACATGATCGAGTTGAACGAGGCCTTCGCGGCGCAGGCGATCGGCTGCATGCGCGAGCTGGGGATCGACAACGACCGGCCCAACGAACTGGGAAGCGGCATATCGCTCGGACACCCGATCGGCTGCACCGGCACCCGGCAGATGGTCACCGCGATGAACCAGATGAAACGCCGGGGCTACCACACCGGTCTCATCACCATGTGCATCGGCGGCGGCATGGGAATGGCCATGATCGTCGAGCGGTGATCGCGGCGACCATCATTGACCGGTGCCTCGCCGGCATGGCGGCCTCACAGGCGCACGTAGGGGCGAAAATTTTTTCGCCCCTGCAACAGACATCGGTTCCCATTCGCATCCGTCCATCCGGGCGCGGCAGTATCGCCCGCCGGCACCGCGTCATCTTTCTTAAACCGCTACTTGAACAAAATCGGCGACAACCACACTTATCACCCCAACAAACCCAATCAACCCAATTATCTTATTCAACTCAATAAACTCAATAAACTCAATCAACCCAATCAACTCAATCAACCCAATCACCTCAATCACCTCAATCAACTCAATAAACTCAATAAACTCAACAAACTAAGCAAACTCGATAAACTCAACAAACCCAAACCCCATCGCCCGCCGGAGTGTCCGCCGCGCGATCCGCCCCATCTGCACGTCACCGCGGGAACACGGTGTCAATGTCCTGGAGGTCTTCGATGACGTGCCACGTGCCATTGCCGTTTTCGACCCTTGCACGCCACCGCTCGATTCGGTCGGGGGCTTTTGCGGCCGTGCGGATCTCCGGCCGGCCGGCGGCGGGAGTTAAGACGATGACCCGGAAATCGGACAGCTGAAAGCCGACCTCGTCTGCCTGGCCGCGGGTGCGGTCTTCCTTCAGGTCCGAAAAAATAAGGATGACCTTTCGTGCGGTTTTTGCCTGATTCAAATACTCAATGGCCTGCAGGATGCCGCCGGTTATGTCGGTGACCGCGCTGCTTTTTGCTTCCGCCAGCCAGTGGGCGGCCCGCTTCAGGAAGGCTCTTTTCTGCTTGTTCGCAGCCGACGGCCGCCGATTGAAGGTCGCTCTGGCCACGATGTCTTTTTCACTGAAACTGCCGGTGCCGATGCCGGCCAGCGCCAGGGTGTCCGCCGGTTGCAATACGCCCAGAAAAAAATTGACGGCCGACCGTGCCTGGTGCAGGGCGGCGGCATCGGCGGCGGAGAGGTCCAGCAGCAGGTAGACCCCGGTGGTCCTGTTCGGGGCCTCGCCACAGCCGCCTGCGGCCAAACCCAGCAAGAGGGCCAGCAGCGCCCATCTTTTCATTTTCCGCTCTCCAGCATGCGCGAGCACCCCGCCTGTTTTTCGACCGGCCCGGTGGTTTTTCGGGGGGGACGCGCTCCTGAAAACCGGTCGAAGGCCTGCCGGATGTTGAATCGTTTTTCGGTGACGAGGCCCTCGAGCCACAGCAGCGGGAAAATGGCCAGGTCGTAGAGGGCGATGATCAGTGTGCCGGCGTACATGGCGATGTGGCCGGCGAGACGCAATAGAAACGCCATAAGCCGGAGCAGACCTCCGATCCCGATCCCCGACACGGTCCGTGCCGAGGAAAGAAAAGACTCGAGGGGAATGGCCGTGAAGGCCAGGGCAAAGGGCAGGACGAACCCCAGGACCATCTGGCCGACGGCCGGTATCAGGCTGTCCGTCTGCACGATGTGGTCCACGCCGGCCAGCGTTTGCCGCAGGTCTTCCATGTCGGCCGCCATGCGCTCGCGCATGAAGGCCAGCGCCGACTCCACGCCCGCCAAAACGGCCAGCAGGGCCAGGGTGATGAAGATCAGACGCCGGCGCATCCGGTCGTCAAGGGCCGAGATGGCCGGAAACAGGCGCGTTATGCGCAGCGATTCCATCAGGTAGAGCCCCAGGCTGAGTTCGAGCAGGATGACCACCAACCCCGCCACGTCGGATGTTCTGTATGGACCGATAAAACTGCCGCCCCCGATCATTTCGGACATCGGCAGGGCGATCAGGTTGAAATTGACGAGCGCGGCGCCGCCGGCGACCAGGAGCATCAGGCCGGCAATGACGAAACGGGTCGCAGAGGAGGCGGAGAGGTTGCGGACCGCCCGGTCGGTCCGGGCCCGGATCTGCTGGTAAGCGTCCATGTGGCGATCGATGAGTTTGGCCCGCTCCGTAAGGCCCGTGATAAAGCGGCCGACAGTGTCCAGTGTCTGCTGCACCTTGCGCCACATGGGCGCCATGCGACCGAGCAGAACGTGCCGTTTTCCGCTCGAAACGCGAAAACTCTCGATCGCCGCGCGGGTCTGCTCGCGCAGGTTCCGGTCGATTTCGCCCAACAGCCGCGCCACCATCGGGTCGCCCTCATGCTCGATGGTGGCGATGGAGGCGATGATGTGGGTCCAGTCCGGCAGGGTCGGCGGTACTTCCACACTGCGGGACAGATCTTCCTCGAGCCTGGCGGTCACCTCCGCCATCTGACGCTGCAAGAGCGGATAGGCCTTGAGATCGCGAACCACCGCGGCATCGATACGGATGAACTCGCGCTCCACCAGGCGTTCGGCATCCTCGAGACCGGCCGTCAGAAGAACCTCGCGGTTGCGCTCGGCCAGTCTTTTTTCGGCCTGGCGCACAGAGGCCGCCGAGAGCCTGAAGGCGGTGTCGATGACACGGCCAAGGACGACGACCGTCCGCTGAAACGGTTTGCGGGCCAGGTACATGGCGGCCAGCAGGAGCGCCAACAGCAAAAGGGGATGGGGTGCCACGGGAAAAAGCGATTGGGTGAAGGTCATCATCGTCACCTCCTGAGTGTTTCCGTTCATCCTCTGCCAAAAGCAAAACCCCTCGACTCTGGCGTGTCAGGAGGGGCGGATCGGCACCGGCCTATTTTGCCGGGCGCAAAGGCACCTTTGGGACCTTCGATAAAATAATCTTACCAAATCCGGCCAGCGGTGACAATTGAAATGGCTGGATTAGTATATACATCGTAGTGCGATAATGCGCAGCGGCAACCGCTAAAGGAAGCGGGTGTGGCGGATATGTCTTCATAACAACTCGTAAAAAATGATGGCAATCCTGTCGGCTTCCAGCGGAGGCAGGCACCGGATAGAGCGCCGGGATTTAGCAGGTGGTCGAGGGTGAGATCGCCTGCCATGGGCCGGGCTCTCAGGGGCGTGATCCGTCCATTCCCGCAAGAAGGTGGCGGGCGCCGAGCTTTTTCCCCGGCTTGCAAGCGACAGGGCGCGGTGGTATGACCCTTTGGCCCTCGGTGAGTCAACCCGATGCCTCTCGTCACCTGTTTATTTCTTGATCGTTGGATTTTTTTGCGCATGCAGATCCTGGGCACCATCATACCGATTTTCGTGATTATCGCCCTGGGGTGGTTCGCCCGGCGCAAAGACGTCATGCCGCCTGAGTTCCTGGAGCCGGCCAATCACATCGTTTACCATCTGGCCATTCCGGCCATGATCTTTCGAGCGGTTTCGGCGTCTTCCCTGAAGACCCAATTCGACCCGCTGGTCGTTGCCATCACCCTGATCTCGGCGCTGACGGTTTTTGCGGCGGCCTGGGCGGCGGGCCGCCTGCTGCGCCTGCATCGATCCCGGCGCGGAACTTTCATCCAGAACAGCATCCACGGTAACCTGGGCTACATCGGACTGGCCGTGGCCTTCTATTATCTCGGCAACGAGGGCTTCGTGCGGGCCGGCATCATTGCCGGCTTTCTGATCATTCTCCAGAACTTTCTTGCAGTTTCGGTGCTGCAATTGTATTCTAACAACCTGACGCCGCGGCACGGACGCTGGACGGTTTTCTGGAAAGTCGCGGGAAACCCGATCATTTTGGCCGCTTTGCTGGGGATTATTTTTTCTCTTTTCGGGATTCCGCTGCCGCTGATCGTCGATCGCAGCCTGAAGATCATAAGCGACCTGGCCCTTCCGTTGGCCCTTCTGATCATCGGTGCCTCGCTCTCTTTCAACCTGATGCGCCGCAATCTGGCGTCCGTTCTGGTAACGACCGCGTTGAAGCTCGTGCTTCTGCCGGCGGTGGGCCTGACAGCCTACCGCTTCGCCGGTGTGCAGACCGCCGATTACCTTCCGGGTCTTATCCTGCTGGCGTCGCCGACGGCCACGGTCACCTACGTGATGGCCCGTGAGATGAAGGGCGATGCCGAGTTCGCCGTGGCCGCTATTTCGGCCAGCACCTTGCTCTCGGCCTTGACCTTTACCGTGTGGCTCACCCTGGCCCGGTAAGCGTGCACAGTGCACCGCATCTGCGGCGTTGTCGGGCACTTGACGTACAAAAGTACGCCGGCGCGCCCGACGCCTTGCATCTGCGGCACCCTGGGCACGCTTACAAATAGAGGGCACCGCATCTGCGGCGTTGTCTGGCAATAGAGGTACAAAAGATCGCCGTCGCGCCCGACGCCTTGCATCTGCGGCACCCTGGGCACGCTTACAAATAGAGGGCACCGCATCTGCGGCGTTGTCGGGCACTTGACGTACAAAAGTACGCCGGCGCGCCCGACGCCTTGCATCTGCGGCACATTGTGAACGCTTACACCAGGCACCGAATCTGCGGCGTTGTCTGGCAATAGAGGTACAAAAGATCGCCGGCGCGCCCGACGCCTTGCATCTGCGGCACCCTGGGCACGCTTACAAATAGAGGGCACCGCATCTGCGGCGTTGTCGGGCACTTGACGTACAAAAAGTACGCCGGTGCGCCCGACGCCTTGCATCTGCGGCACCCTGGGCACGCTTACAAATAGAGTGCACCGCATCTGCGGCGTTGTCGGGCACTTGACGTACAAAAAGTACGCCGTCGCGCCCGACGCCTTGCATCTGCGGCACATTGTGAACGGCTGACACTATGGCGGCATCTGCAACACGCTGTAAGCGATGACAATTGCCTGTATGTGAGGGTATTTCGCGGCGGCGGCGCAGATGCAAAAAAGCGGGGGAGTTGGCTCTCTCTTCGCTACGGCCCCATTTAGCTGAGTGTAAAAATGAGCGTTTCTTTCAAAAAAGCCCTGGTGACGGGTGGGGCGGGGTTTATCGGGTCGCACCTGGTCGGGGAACTGGTCGCCACGGGGTGCCGGGTCACGGTGCTCGACAATTTTTCGTCCGGGCATCGGACCAACCTGGGCCATGTGGCCGGGGAGATCGACCTGATCGAGGGCGACATCCGCGATCTTCAGGCTCTGACAACGGCCGCACGGGGGTGCGAGGTGATCTTTCACCTGGCGGCGGTCGTGTCCGTGCCCCAAACCGTGGCCCAGCCGCTGGAATCGGCGCTGGTCAACGATTTGGGCACGCTGCACGTGCTGGAGGCCGCCCGCGGCGCCGGCACGGCCGGCGTCGTTCTGGCCAGCTCCTCGGCCGTGTACGGCGATGACCCCGGCTTGCCGAAGCACGAGGGCCTGCTGCCCAAACCGCTCAGCCCCTACGCGGTGCAGAAGATTACGGGCGAATACTACGCGCGCATCTACCACGAACTCTACGGCATGAAGACCGCCAGCCTGAGGTTCTTCAACGTGTTCGGACCGCGGCAGGACCCGTCGTCGCCTTACTCCGGCGTGATATCGATCTTCATGTCCAAAGCGGTGGCGCAACGCCGCGCCGGTCATCAACGGCGACGGCCGCCAGAGCAGGGATTTCGTGTATGTGAGTGATGTCGTGCGGGCATTGATCGCGGCCGCCGGCGCCGATGCCGCCGCCGGGCGTTCGATCAACGTGGGAACCGGAACGGCGGTCGACATCAACGGTCTCTGGCGCAGCATTGCGGATCTGGCCGGTTTGAGCGTCGCCCCGCGCTACGGCCCGCCGCGGGCCGGCGACATCACGGCTTCGGTGGCCGCCGTCGATACGGCGCAATCGCTGCTGGGCTTTACGGCCCAAGTGCCCTTCGCGGAAGGGCTCGAGCGCACCTTCCGGTGGTATGCCGGTTCTCGGAACAGGAGTGAAAATGGACATTGACGTCAAGAACGTGCTGGTAACCGGCGCGGCGGGTTTCATCGGCTTTCACCTGGCGCGGCGCCTGCTGTCGGAAGGCAATCATGTCAGCGGCATCGACGATCTCAATTCCTACTACGATGTCAAATTGAAGCAAGACCGACTGGAAATTCTCCAGGCCGAGCCGAATTTTTCGTTTTACAAGTCCAGCATCGCCGAACGTGACCGGTTGAGCGGGGTTTTTGCCGCGCGGCCTTTCGACGTCGTCGTCAACCTGGCGGCCCAGGCCGGCGTGCGCTATTCGCTCGAAAACCCTTACGCGTATGTGGATGCCAACCTGGTCGGTTTCGTCAACCTGCTGGAGTGCTGCCGCCATCACAAGACGCCCCACCTGGTGTTCGCCTCATCCAGCTCGGTCTACGGGGCCAACACGCACATGCCGTTTTCGGTGCACGACAACGTCGATCACCCGGTTTCGCTGTACGCGGCGTCAAAGAAATCAAATGAACTGCTGGCGCACTCTTACAGCCACCTCTTCGGGCTGGCGTGCACCGGCCTGCGGTTTTTCACGGTTTACGGCCCCTGGGGGCGGCCCGACATGGCCCTGTTCCTGTTTACGCGCGCCATCTGCGACGGCCAGCCGATCCAGGTGTTCAACCACGGCCGGATGAAGCGTGACTTCACCTATATCGACGATATCGTCGAAGGCGTCGTACGGGTCATGCGCCGGCCCCCGCGGCCGAACCCGGACTGGAACGCAGGAGAGCCGGATCCCGGAACCTCCTACGCCCCCTACAAAGTTTACAACATCGGCAACAATCAGCCCGTGGAACTGATGGATTTCATCGCCGCCATCGAGGCGGCGATCGGCAAGACGGCCCGCAAGGAAATGCGGGAGATGCAGTCCGGGGACGTGCCGGCGACCTACGCCGACATCGACGACCTGGTCCGCGACGTGGGCTTCAGGCCCGCCACGCCGATCGAAGTCGGAATCAGGCGCTTCGTGGAATGGTTCAAGGGTTACTATAAGTATTGACCGCGAGTTGCGGGTTGCGAGTAGCGGTTGCGGGGTTATTGGGGGGGTTGGTGTTTGGTATTTAGTGTTTAGTGTTTAGTGTATAGTGGTTGGTAGTTGGTGGTTTGGTGATACGTAGGGGCGCCCCTTGTGGGTGCCCAATCGACAATGAGTCTCGGTGTTCGTCTTGAAATGATTCATTGCGAGTTACGGGTTTGTTCGGTGTACGGTGTTTGATAATTGGTGTTTGGTGGTTTGTGTTACGGATTACGAGTTTCAGGGGCGTATGGTGTTTGGTGTCTGGTATTTGGCGTGTCGGATCCGGAATGATTGAAAGTCGGCATATCAGTTCCAAACGAATATTGTTCCCTATTGCGAATTTCGTAAGGGCGAAGAATTTTTAGCCCTATCGGGGAATCCGGTGCGCATCCGTCAGCGATCCCGCCTTTTCCGCAGGGGCACGGGGTACCGCGCCCGTACAGTTTCAAGTTTCCATTCACGGGTGGCGGGTGTTATCCGAGAAATAAGGTTGATGGGACGCCCCTTGTGGGTGCCTGTTGACTGGCATTTGGTGTTTCGGTTACAAAATTCCCCGTGAGGAGGGGCGGTGAAGATCGAGGCCAATGGCATCACCATCAATGTCGCACTTTCCGGCCGGGCCTCCGGACCGGTGATCCTGATGAGTCACGCGCTGTCGACAACGCTCGATCTGTGGTCGCCCCAACTGGCGGCCTTCGAGCCGCACTACCGGCTGCTGCGCTGCGACACCCGCGGTCACGGCGCCAGCGCCGCGCCGGCCGGGGCTTACAGCCTGGAACAACTGGCGGACGACGCCGTGGCGGTCATGGATGCCCTGGCGGTCGAGACGGTGCACTGGGTGGGCATATCGATGGGCGGCATGATCGGCCAGGCCGTGGCCTTGAATCACCCCGATCGACTGCGGAGCCTGGTATTGTGCGACACCACCGCGGTTATCCCCCAGGAAGCGCAGCCCCTCTGGCGACAGCGCATCGAAAAAGCGCGGGCCGAGGGCATGGCCGCCCTGGCCGGGGAGACCCTGCAGCGCTGGTTCACGCCGCCTTACCTTGCCCAGAATCCGCCCGAGGTCGGGCGCATCCGCGAGATGATCCTGGCAACACCGGTCGAGGGGTTTATCGGCTGCAGCCAGGCTATCCGCCGGCTCGATTATATCGACCGGCTCGGCGAGATCCGGCTTCCCACCCTGGTCGTCGTCGGCGAGCAGGACCCGGGCACGCCGGTCGCAAACGCCGAGGCCATCCACAGCCGCATCGCGGGTTCCCGCCTTAAGATCATTCCCTCAGCCGCGCACCTGTGCAATGTCGAACAGCCGCAAGCTTTCAATCGCGACCTACTCAAATTCCTGCCGCGCAATTAACTGCGCCGCCGGTGGACTCGCTACCGACGGTCGGTGGCCGCGTCAACTCCCCTGCTAATCCGCCTATTTTCTTCGCGCCGCCACGATTCCTGAAATCACTCGAGTGAGCTGCAACAGGCTTGAGGCGGGTCAGTTCATAAGGGTTCGTACATTCGAGCCTGCTAAGTAGTGGTTGAACGGAATTTTTGTTTCCCTCACCCTTGACGGGCGAGGGCCGGGGTGGAGGGGCAGTTCCATCTCCCTCCCCAACCCCTCCCCACTTGGGAGGGGAGTCTCGGTCAGGCACTGAGTAGTCTGAAAACGACCTACCGGAATCCCAACGCCGATTTTGGGGCGACCGTGTAGGAGCGAAAAATTTTTCGCCCTAACGAACGCCCAGGCCACACAGAGACCAGCCCTTTTTAAAATAAATACCAACGGCCGCAGGCCGTTGGTATCAGTTGTTTCTGAAGAGGGACAGGCGCCGGAGCTTGACGTCGGAACCGGTCTCGTCGGCCGCCGGGGTGTCGAAAGCGGTCTGCGACTCTAACGGTTCGGTGCAGTAGGGGACGGTCGCCCTGCCCGAAGGGTTGGTGAAGGTGTCGTTGAGGTTGCGGATCGCGTCGTTGGCATTTTCGAATACCTTGGCGAGGCTCGTGCGGTTTTGCTGGCTCCAGCCGACCGGCCGCCGGTGCAGAATGCTGCGCCACCATTCGCTGTTTTTCCGGAACGCGCGGGCATAATTCCGGCGCGCATGCGGATCGGAAAGCTCGGCCAGCAGGGTCCGGCTGACCCGCGCGGCCGCGCGCAGGCGTATCCGGTAGTGCACGTAACCGATCCCCGCCATGAGAAGCAGTGTAAAAAAGAACCGCAGGCCGCCGTGATTCGCCAGCGCCGAAAAGAAGGGCAGGTTGAGGCGTACGCCCTCCCAGTAGCCGGCCCAGATGGTGGCGATCAGAAACACGGCCAGAGCGCCGCCGAAGACAAGCGCGTCCAGCTTGAGGACCATGCGGCGCCAGCGGTCGACAAACTCCTGCAGCACCGGAACGGTTTCCCGCTCGATCGATTGGACCGTTTTCTTGAGGAGGCCGATAATCCGGTAGGCCCGTTCCACGCCGACTTGGTCAATGCGATCGCAGATGGCCGTAAGGTCGGTGTCGCGACGATTTTCCAGCCGGGCGCGCGTCTTTTCGTCCGCGATGTCGACGGCCATATCCGGGTTGTAAATCGCGAAGCAGCATCCGGTGGTGAGGCCGTGCTGGGCCAGCGCCCTTTTCCAGGCCGCAAAGACCTCCTCGGTGTTGTTTTCGCGGGCCGTGTTGTCGATCTGGTTGAGAATGTAGAGAAATTTGTTGGAATCGCGGCGATTGATGGTCGCGCCCACCAGGTGCTTGAGAGTGTCCTGCATCGAACCGGACTCGGGGTGGCGGGCGTCGAAAAAAACCAGCACCAGGTCCGAAATATCGATAATGCGATCGGTGATCCGCAGGGTCGAGGACCGCTGCTCGTCGGCGTCGAAGCCGGGCGAGTCGATCAGGATGCGGCCGCGCAGCTTCTCGCTGGGGCAGGTCCGCAGCTGCAGGTAGCGGTCGATGTGATCGCTCTGGCCGCGGGCCACCTCTTCGATGGCCTGGCTGATTTTGTAAAGCGGAAAGCGCGGGTCCGCATCCAGGGCCACGCCGGGCAGCGACCGCACCCGGTTTTCGCCGGTGAAGCAGATGACCGTGAATTTATCGTCCAGGGCCTGGTTGCCGGTGGCCTGCAGCGGGTAGCCGAGATAGTGGTTGATAAAGGCCGATTTGCCGGAAGAATAGATCCCCAGAATCGAAATCAGCGGCCACCAGGGTATCCGGCCGGTATGGGATTCTTCGCGGTCGAACAGCCCGAGTTGGCGCGACACCCGGTCGAGCTGCCGGAAATTGGCGACGATGTCGGTGAGTACCGGATTTTCATTTCTCAGGTGCTCTTCGAGGCTCTGCAATTTTCGTCGTCTGATGCTGGCCACGGTCATGGTCGCCTGTTTCCCGGGTCGTTTTCTTGCGGTTTGGGTCGAAGCCACAAGGACGATACCAGATACGGGAAATATGTCAATGGGTTGGAAATTGCCGCCGAGACAAATTTTGGCTCTGTGGGACGGTAAGCGGGTTATTGCAAGAGGGGGAGGGTTGCAGAAGAAAGCGATTACACCGCGAAGACAAGTGTCCCGAAGCAGCGCGGCAGGTGGAAGTTCAACTCGTCGACCGGCGACCAGGCGCCCCAATGCGGATGAGACGTTTCATCGGCGCACTTGAAAAAATTGGCGCGCCACGGCGCGTTTTTGGCGATGGCGATCGGGCCGACATAGGCTTCGAGCAGTGCGAATGGGATGAAGAATTCGAGCTGCCAGGTCGTGGCCTGCATCTGCTCAGGGTCAACCACCGCCGGCAGCGAATGGTGGATGCGCAGGCGACCGGCGTCTTTATCGGTCAGGCGCACAAAATTTTTGAAACCGCCCGATACGCGGGCCGGATCGGTGATGTAGGATGCCAGCAGGGCGCCGCCGCAGTTGAACTCGAAGTTGAAGTAACCGCCGGCGGGCTTGGGCTGGACGAAAAACTCCACGCAGCTGTCCTGGTAAACCGCGTCCTGAAAGCGCGTGCGGACGCAGCGCACGTAGATGTCTTTTACCTGAAACAGCCCGTAGATTCCGCTTTGATCATAGACGAGCTTGACGCGCGTGACCGGCCGGTGGGCGCTGCCCTCCGGCCGGAAGCTGGCGACGGCCAGGCTGGGCACGCTGCGCCACGCCGGGCCGTCCCACAACCCCAGCAATTCCGGTCGGCGGCGGACCCGCGAAATGGTATAGGTCGGATTTTTCATCCAGTCTGCTTGAATGTTAGCTCACGATTGTAAAATTTATTGAGAAAAGGTCAGCCATCAGGCCCTTTCGCGCGCGAGGTGACCTGGACCCTGACGCCCGGCTCGATGGCCGGCTGGCCGCCCAGTGCCTTGGTCCGGCATCGCTCGTCTTCCACGGAAACCACCTCCAGAGTCGCATCGGCATCCACCGCTTTAAACAGCTGGCCCATCGCGACGCCCTGACGGCTGCCCACGTTGAGGAAAACGGCGTCTTTTTCGATCGTCGCTATTTTGCCGCGCAGGGGATACAGGGCCAAAAGCCGATCCGCCAGTTTGACAGCCATCAGCCGGGCGATTTCGGCCGGGGCCGTTTGCGGGTCAAACGACTGGTTGACGACGGCTTTCACGAGCCCTGTTTCGGTTTCGATGATTCGCACGGCGATTTCTGCAGCCGATCCGTGGTGGACGATCTGGCCCGACAGCAGGATTTTTGCCGCCACCAGGCGCCCCAGCGCCGCGGCGGTGGCCGGGTCTGCCAGTCGTGAGGACCCAAGCTTCAGTTCTTCCAGCAGCCGGTCGATCAAAGCCCGCTCCACGAACCGCGCACGGCTGCGCCCCATCAATTCCTCCACGACGGCGCTGTGCACCAGGACGTCTTCGCCCTCCACGAGACCGTAACCGGTGGTTTTAAACGTCGGCAGCCACACCGTTAACGGTGCTGAGGTCCACTCGTCGGCCGGCCGGCTGCCCCCTTCCGGCAGCCCCCCGGCGGTGAGGTCTTCAATGAGGGCTTCCACCCGCTCTCGCTTTTCCCGGTCGTGTTCCCAGGCCATTTTCTCGCGCAGCGACCGGGCCGCCGCCCGGGCGGCCGGTTCGTCCGGACTGGCGGCAACGGCCAGTTCATAGAGCCGCAGGGCCTCGGCCTGATTGCCGAGGCGCTCGTTCAGCGTGGCCTGCGCCACCACGGCCGGCGTGTTGCGGGGATCGATCCGGGCGGCCTGCTGGTAGAATTCCAGCGCCTGGCGGGGCTGGTTTCCGAGCGAGGAGAGCCGGCCGAGCCCCATGATGGCGTCGACCCTGACGGCATTTGGGGCGGTTTCGTCATTCAGCGCCCTTAGAAAATCGCTGCGGGCCCGGTCCGTGTCGCCGCGGGTGAGATAGATGTTTCCCGACAGCACATGGCAAAAAGGCCGCTGAGGGTCCTGGCTCTGAACGGCGCTGCAGATTTGAATCGCGGCATTGCCGTCGCCGGCCTCGAAAAGCGCCAGCGCCTGCCGTTCTTTGGTTTCCAGGCTGTTTTTCTCGTAGGCGAAATACCCCCAGAGCAGGGCTGTCAGCGCCAGGAGGGCCAGCGCGCCCGCAAACTTCCACCGCTGGGGCGAACGGTGGCCGGCGGCGGGTCCGAATTCGATGACCTCTTCACCGGCCCGCACCGTTTCCGGGCGGCTGGACACGGCGGCGGCGCGCGGCTCGCGCGCGGCGTCGCTCTTCCGAAGCTGCTCTACGTAGTCGTATGTCGGGTCGCCGTACAGCACGTAGCTGGCCCACAGGATGTTTTCCTCGCCGTGCAGCTCGATGAAAGTCGCGCGTGTGCGGTGCAGCGCTTGGCCGATACTGACGCCGGAGAAAAGATGCCGGTAGAATTCGAGGGCAAACAGGCCGCTTTGCTCATCCAGGATTTCCCAGAAGGTTCCGATGTAGTGCTTGACGCCCGCCAGCAGGAAGGCGTTGGCCAGACCGAAAATGTCGTTTTCGAAGGATTCACTGAGGGACCACTGCTCGGTGCGGCCCGACTGGCACGCGTTGGCGAATATCATGGCCGGCATCGTCGCCGTGCCCGCCATCTTGAAGATGTCCTTTGTCGTCAGCCGGCTGCCGCTCAGCCGCCACCCGCTGTGGTCGTCATTTTGCGGCTGGTAGTCGGCGTGGCCGGCGAAATGAATGAAATCGAAATTACGCATTTTGCCCTTGAGGGAATCCGCCGACACGTCATCCGAACGCAGGCTCACGCGCACAAAGGCGCGGTTCTGGTCGATGAAATCCCGGATCTGCGTGCCCTCGCCGTAAGCCCCCTTCAGGTCGCCGCTCGGATCGGCCAGAATCAGCATCCGCAGGGGAACCCCCAAGGCCCGGTTGCGGGGGCTGGGGAAAACCTGGCTCGTTCTGACGACGCGCCCCATGGCAAAGCGCCGGCACAGAAACTGCCGGCCGTCGTACAGCAGTTCCCAGGGAATGTGGACCAGCTGGTCGTCAATGGACACAATCAGCGTTTCGGCCCTCGTATTCTGAAGCCGCTCCTTGACCGCCACCGTCAGCAGTTCATCGTACAGGATCTGGCCGATGTCACGCAGGTGCGCCAGCACCGTGCGCGGTATCCACCCTCTGCGGTTGGACTTGTTGAGCAGTTCGACCAGGTCGCGGCAGCGCGAATTCACCGCGGGCATGGAGATCGCGACCTTTTCGTAGTGCCGCAGGGTGCTTTCGTCGCCGGCCACATTCACGTGGGTGCTGATCTTGAGGTCGGGGCCTTCCAGGTTCAACTCGAGGTGAAACACGCGCGAATGAGGCCCGGCTGTTTTTTCCGCGGACCAAGGGGCCGCGCCGCCCCGGGGCGCGGCGGTGGAGATGAAATCACCCTCCTGCCAGATGACGCGATAGGCGGACAGCGAGGCCGATTTGCCCTTGACGCTGAACCGGTCGTAAAACCGGCATAAAATATCCTCGCAGCCACACACCTCTTCATGCACCGCCTCTGTGATCAAAATGGTGTCCTTTTCGGCGTGTTCCAGCAGGCGCGCCGTCACGTTGGCCACATCGCCGGTGAAGCTTTGAAAGGCGGCATTTTCGTCGACCAGAACCCGCCCGAGGTGGATGCCGATCTTGACGTGGATGTCGTCTTCATTCTCCTGGTTATGGGCCAGCAGGGCCAACTGGGCGGACACGGCCGCCTTGACGGCGGTCAGCGGTTCATCGAACGAGGCCATCACGCCGTCGCCGACCACTTCGATCAACCGGCCCCCGTGGCGCTCGATGGCGGGCAGGACGATCCGGTTGTGCTTGACCAGAAGGGCGCGGCCGCTGATATCGCCTTTTTTATCGACGTAGTCGGTATATCCGGCGATATCGGAAAACAGGATGGTCACCTTGCGGCGAAAGCGCTCCTTCAGCACTTTCTCCAGGCGATCGTGTTCCAGCAGAATATCCGTTAATTCCCCCGTCCGGCTGAACTTGCCGTCAGAATCATGCGTGCTCATGGACGCTCTCCCTCAAGAAAAAACGGTAGTGGCCGATCGTGCTCCCGTTCCTCGTAAACACCAGGCGGTAATGCCCGAAGGGGACATTCTCGAAAACGACCGGAGCGTCTTCGAGCAGGCAGGAGGCAGTCTCTCTTTCGGGGTCGTTGCGGTAGAGGCTGACGCGGGCAGAGCCGGCCGGGTGGGCACTTGTCACCAGAGTTACACTCACCCGGGCGCTGCGCTGCGCGGTCTTTTCTATGTCGATCTCCAGTTTGAGGCCGCGGCAGGACTTGCGAACCCGAAAAAAATCGTCACCGACCAGGGTGTTGCGGCCCCGCACCGCCAGCAGGGTTTCGCCGCTCATGAACCGCCAGCGGGCCGGCCACCCAATGATCCAGGCCCTGATGACGCCGGCGATATGGTCCGTCCACCGGCTTCGATTCGCGTGCCGGATGCTCTGTACCGCGCGGCGGGTGACGCCGGCTGGGACAACCTCGGCGTTCAGGACAGGGCCCCGTTCCGCAATCAGCCGGGCCGCCGCCACCGTGTCGAGACAGGAATCGCAGCGGGACAGGTGATCTTCGATGCGCCGCCGCCGGTGGTCGGCCAGGCGCCCTTCGGCGTAATCGCACAGGGTTTCTGCGGACAGGCACGTTCTCGTTATCACGATGCGTCCTCCCGTGATCGGCCGCTGCATGGTGAAAACGGACTGCAGGTTGAGCGGCGCATGTCTTCGAGTTCAGGGTTCAAGTGTTGCAAATCCTTTAACCGACCCAACAGCTTTTCCCGGTACCACAACCAACAACTTGTCTTGAGGCTCATATCTGCAATAGACGTCGCCGAGGCCCATCTTCTTGCAGCGGCAAGTCGGTTTTCGGAATCAGGGGGCCAAAATCGCCTTGAGCCGCTTCAGGGTCCGGTGCTTGATCGAATAGGCGTTGTTTTCCGACACGCTTAGAATGCCGGCCACCTCCTTGAGCGACACGCCCTTTAGAAAGTGAAGGCGGACGAAGATCTGCTCGCGCGGCCGGAGCAGTGCGAGCGCCTGTTCGATCAGGCGCATTTTTTCCGCACGATCCACCAGGCGCCACGATTCGGTCCCGCCATCCGCCAGGGTTTCGAGATTATCGAGGGTGGCCAGGCGGCTGGTGCGGGACAGGGCATCGCCGCGGCGCCGCAGGTGGTCGATCACCGTCCGGACGCTGATCATGCGCACCCAGGAGGTCAGACTGCAGCCGTTCTTGCCTGTGTACTGGCGCAGCCTGCGGCAGCGCCGCTCCAGAAGCCTGACGAAAACCGAGTTGTGCAGGTCCTCGACATCCTCGCGGCCGACGGAGGCCTCCCTGGTCCTGAACGTCTGCTGAACCGCCATGTAGACCAGGTTGGAGAAGCGAAGCACAAAGGCTTCCTGGGCCCGGCGCTCACCCCTGAAACAGCCGGCGAGCAGCTCCTGGTCGGCATGCTCCATCACTACCTCGCGGTTCCGGCTTGCGGAAGGCCGAAAGAGTTATTCGGTGATCACCTTGTGGAGAACCTGCACCTCGCTTGTGGCACCGCCGGTCAGTTCGGCCCTTGAGAAATCGGCATCGATTTGGGTAAACCGCGCGCGGCAGATGATCTTTTTGTCGGCGCCCAGGATCCTCCCGGTGAGGGGGTGGCGCACTTCCTGCTCCCTGTAGACCAGAATGCGACGCTGTTTTCGCACCTGCTCGGCGCCCAGGTCCGTTAAAATGACGCTGCCGTTTTTATCGATCACCAGGCCGTCGACCAGTTGGAAATCGCGGTGATACTTGATGGCGATGGCCTCGGCCAGGGCGCCCAGATCGAAGTTGTCGCCGACTTCTTCGAAGGCGTCCTCGGTGGCCAGGACTTCCGAGGTTTCGGTGTCGATCAGACGCGAGACGACCTCGACCCCGTTGCGCGTCGCGACGATGCTGCCGGCCACGATGGAATGGGCGGCCGCCAGACGGCCGATTTCAAGCGCCGTGCTTTCCTCGACCAGCTGGGACCGGCTCAGTTTCTGCTCCTGCAGGATCAGGTCCAACAGGTTTCTTTCCACCACCTGAAACCGGTTCTGACTGACGAAGGCGTCGATGAGCCGGTCCTGGAAAAGCGCTCCGGCATCGGTGATCGCCCCCCTTTCGTCAAAAGGCAGCAGGGTCGCCTTGTGGCGGGCCGCAAACTGGACCGCCTCCGGGATCCGGCGCTCGACCAAAATGTCCTCCACGGCTGTATTGCCGGACGCATCGTGCGCTTCGATCCGGATCCCGTTTTCGCCTTCCTTCAGTTCGAAGAACCAGCTGAAGATGATGTGGCGTCCTTCGCCTTTCAGCACCGGCTGCCCGTTCACGGTGACGGCTGTGACGCCGCCGTCATCGCGCACCTGCCCTTCGAGATAGATTTTCGGCATGTAGACGGTTTGGGTGCGCGTCCAGCCTTTGAGCGCAATGACCGGTGGGCGGCGGTCTCTTTCCGTTTCCCGCTGCGGCCGACCGTCTCCCGCCGGTGTTTTGCCCGCGGCGGCGGGCAGCGGACCATCCGATTCCAGGGCGGCCAGCAGAACCGGCGCCGGTGGCCCGGTCGTGAAAAACCGGGGATCGAGCCGGGCGGTGGTCCGGTTTCCGAGCAGGTCGGTGGCGGTGACATCGATTCCGCGGCCTTCCGGTTTGACGATGAGGCTGAAGGCGACCTCTTTTCCGCGGCCGATCGCAACGCCGCGTCCGTCGATCTCCAGGCGGTCCACACCCGTTTCGTCGTAAAGGACGCCCTGGACCTCAACCGCCCCGGGCTCTTGCAGCGATGGGCCGGAGAGGCGGTCCAGGGAAATCAGCGGGCCCTGGCGGTCGACCGTCACCACCAGCGACCGGGCAGCGGTCCGGCCCCCCAGGTCGGATGCCAAAACCGTTATTTCGTGCCGGCCCTGTGTCAGCTCCAGGGCTTTCGAAAACGCGATTTTCTGCCGGGCGCCTTCCTGGAACCAGTGTTCGCTGTTGATGGTGAGCCGGGCGATATACAGGTCACTCGCCGCAGTTCCGTTAACCACGACCGGATCGTCACGCGTCGCTATTTCTCCGGTGGCAACGGCGAAGGCTATTTCAGGTGGGGCGGCATCGATCCGACTCTGCTGGATTCGTTTTTTGCGGATTTGATCGATGTAATAGCGGGCCTTGGCGGTGGGAAAAGATTCCAGCGACAGTTCGAGTTCGTGCTGGGCGCCGTCGAGGTCGCCGGTTTCATACAGGAGGATCCCGGTCTCGCGGTGCGGAAAATAGTCGATGAAGTGCATGCCGTAAGTTCGCGCCATCCGCTGATCGCGCTCGCGTTGGGCGGCGGCTTTGCGCAGGTCGGCCAGCGCTTCCTCGTGACAGCCTTCCTCGGCATAAGACAGGCCCCTGGCATAGTAATTCCACCAGCGGTGCCGGAAAAAGGCGTCAGCGGTCCGCCCGTGGATTTTGCCGTCTTGGCCATGCGTCACGCCCGCCGGGTGGGGTGCGCAGGAAACCACCAGCAAAATCGTCCCCAGCACCAGGCCACACAAGCCGACAGAGGCACGGTTGATCGCCGATTCGGGCTCCTTTTTCACGTCATCCTCGTCTATTGTCCTCTCCGTCGTTAAACCTGATCCGTGGATACGGGGGGGCCGACTCCCCCTGCAAATAATAGACGTCGACGGTTCCCGTATTCTTGCAGGCCGGCGATGCGGCAAACGGCCTGATGTGGCGACCCTGATTTGCGCGCGCCTAAAGATGGAAAATCAGGGAAGCCAGAATGGCGTGCTGGCGGACATCGGCCGTGCTGGTCGTGATCAGGTTGCCGGTATCCACGTCGCCGGCCCATCTGAAGTTATAGGCCACATCGAAGATCAGGCGTTTGTAGGCCAGGCCGGATCCCAGGGCGATGCCGTAAAAGTCCTTCAAGCCGCCCTGGGCAGGCTCGGGATCGTAAAAAATGCCGGCCCGCAGCGGCACGACCAGCTGCCGGTTCGGAAAAAGAAAAAGGTACTCCGCCCCGATTCGAACCTGCGTGGTGTCGTTCACGTCCGATTGATCGCGCGGCAGGCCCGTGATGGGGCTGAACTTGTTGCCGCGGCCGTCCTCGAGCCGGTAGTCGCTCCAGTGGGTGCGGTAGATGTCGAGATCGACGGTCAGGACATCCGAAAACCGCCAGGCCACCCCGATGCCGTAGGACAGCGGCATGTATAGATCGACATCTTCGGAAAGCAGTTGTCGGGTGGTGGTGACGGTGTCGACGGGCGGTGCCAGAGTCTGGGCTTGCCGGAATTCAAAGGTATGCTCCACCGTTGCCGTAAATGGCGTTTTGAGCACCGCTCCGACGGTCAGGGCGGGGATCACGTTCCACAGAACGCCGATATTGGCGTTCAGGCCCCTGAAGCGGGAGTACTCGTCCTTGATGTAGGTGGCCGAGGAGGCCGGCACGCCGCCGATCGTGCCACTGGAGGTTTCGCTGAAGGTTTCGTCCCACCCGTTGCGCCAGAACAGCTCGTCGGTCCAGATGTTGACCGTGGCTCCCAGGGACAAGGTGGGCGTTATTTCGACGGCGCCGGCCAGCCCGAGCGCGCCGACGCTGCCGTCCTGCGCGAAGTGCTTGTCTTGAACCAGGTCCAGGCCGGCTTGAGTGAAATCGAGCCGATGGCTGAATTCGCGCTTGAAGTCGTACAGGCGCTGATAATTCACGGAGGCAACCATGTTGCGGTAAAAATGAAAGGGCAGGGTGGCGGCGAAGTAGTTGAGGTTGGTCGCATCGACCCGGCCGGTGTTCTCGATTTCCGGCCGCAGGGCCGAGGAAAACTCTTCGCGCCGGTTCACGTATTCGCCCACGACCGTGAGTTCCGGTTTTTCGAGCTGGATGAGGCCGGCCGGGTTCCACGAGGCGGCCGTGGCGTCGTCCGCCACGCCGATAAACGCCCCGCCCATGCCGAGGGCGCGGGCGCCGGATCCGACCGGGTTGGGCGAGGAGGCGATCCCCACCTGCTGGAAAAGCGTGCCGGCGAGACCGGACACCGAAATCGCCATGGCAAGAGCGAGCGTTAGAAAAAACAGCATGAACCGCAGGGGGCGATCCTTTATCCCGCGGCCGCCGCGGGCGAGGCCGTACAGGGTGAGGCTGAGGACGATCAGGGCTCCGGCTGAAATGACCCACATCAGCGGGCGAAAAGAATTCTCGGGTGCGCCGGCCGCATCGATGAAGCAGCTGTACCCGCCACCCGACGACGAGGAGCTGCCGCCGCCGTCGTCTACCGGCCCGGCGACGCCGCTGTGCATGTCGAGGTTCACCCAGGTGACATCGCCGCCGTACACTGCCACGTCGGTGGCTATTTGGTTGGCGTGCCGGTCGGCCACGGCCGTCACGCTGCAGGAACCGGCCGGTGACACCAGCATGTATTCGCCGTTGACGCTGCGGGTCGAGACGCCCAAATCGGTGAACACCGTCGCCCCGTCGATCCCCTCCCGGGTGCCGGCGTTCTGCAGCCGGCCGGCGATCACGCCGGTGCCGGTGCACTGCAGCAGGCCGGCCTGTGTCCCGGCGTAAACCGAGCCGACCGAGATGGCGAACACTTTGTGTTCCAATTTCCCGAGATTGAGCCAGCGCCCGGCCTGGTTGGGGGAGAGAAAAACCCCCGAGGCGTGGGTGCCGGCGTAGACGATGTCGGGATTTTCATCGTGAAACTCAAGATCGACGACCGCCTGCCCTATCTCTCCCGGCGCGCGCAGGGTGCGCCAGCTCCGGCCGTTGAATTGGAGCAGCCGGCCGGTGTCGCCGACCACAAACACATTTGCGGACGAATCGCCCCAGATAGCCTGTAGCTTTTCATTGATGCCGAGACTGACGGGCGTCCAGCGTGACCCGTCGAAGTGCAACAGGGTCCCGCGCTCCCCGGCGGCGTAAACATCTACGGCCGAACTGCCCCAGACGGCTGCGAGACCGTTTGCTGTTCCACTGGTCATGGGGGTCCACGATCGGCCGTCGTAAAACAGGATCGTTCCGACGCCGCCCACGGCGAAGATGCGATCCGACGCGGCGCCCCAGACAGAGTCCAAATACTCGGTCGTGCCGCTCGCCATGGGTGACCATGAGCGCCCGTCGTAGCGCAGAATCGTTCCCTTCTCGCCCACGGCGATAAAAGCATCGGGCGCGCCGCCCCAGATGCCATACAGATGTGCGGTCGTTCCGCTGTCCATGGTGCTCCAAACAGCTCCGTCGAAGTGCAGAATGGTGCCGCCGAGGCCGGCGGCATAGATATCGTCGGCGCCGGTACCCCACACCGCCCACAAACGCTGGTCGCTGCCGCTCCTCATCGCGGTCCAGGCGTTGCCGTCGAAGCGTTGGATGGCTCCGGAACTGCCCACGGCATAGAGGTTTTCTTCCGAGACGCCCCACAAACCCCAGAATTCGGCATTCGCATCGTCGAGTATTGTCATCCATGTCGATCCGTCGAAACGCTGGATGTTGCCCTGTCCGGCGGTATAGAGGGACCCTGACGGAAAACCCCAGGCCGCAATACTTGATGTGGGCATCGGTGGTATGCCCGCCGCGGCGACGGCCCAGCTCTTGCCGCCGTCGATGCTCTTGAACAAGGGCGCTTTCGTGCCGCCGCTGTAACCACAGCCCGCGTAAAGGACGGCGGGATTCCGATGGTCGATCAGCACGTCGTTGACGATGACCCCCGTCAGGCCGGTGCGGGCCCAGGTGTCGCCGCCGTCGAAGCTCTCCCACAGGTCGCCGTCGACTCGGGGGGCAAAGAAATTACCGCCGCCGGCATACACGTGGCGGTGGTCGACCGGGTCGATGGCCACGGCATTCATGGAATAGACTTCGCCAGTGGTGTTCTCGCCTGTCAGCACATTGACGAAACTGTCGCCGCCGTCGATGCTGCGGTACAAAAAGCGGTCGAGCGCCACGAAAACGGTGGAATCCGGACTCACCGGGTCGATCGTAATCTCGTAAATATTCCCGAGTTCGATCGGCGTCGTGCGCCAAGTCGTGCCGCTATCGACGGTTTTCATGACCGCCCCGTAAATGCCGGCATAAAAAGTACTGGAATCATAGGGGTGAAAGGCGAGGGTTCTCGTTTCCCCAGGGGTGAGGCGGTTCCAATCGGTGCCGGTTCTTTTTTCGAAGACGCCGACGACGGTTCCCGCCAGCAGGTGGGTTTTTTCTCCAGGATCGACGGCGACATCGTAGATGACCACGGCATTGATGCCATCGTTGACCGGCATCCAGTTCCGTCCACCGTCTGTGCTCGCGATGACGCCCAGGCCGGCGTCGCCGCCGAACACTTTGCGGCCGTCGGCGGGATGAACCGCTAGGGTGTTCAGCCTATTTGCGATATTGGGGTCTATGGCGGCGGTTTCCCACATGCGGCCGCCGTCGGTGCTGCGGGAGATTTTCGGCAGAAGGTCGCCGAAAAATTCGTTTTTCCACGCGGCATAGATCACCTGCGGGTTTTGCGGATCGATTGTTACTTCACTCGCCAGACGGCACTCATCGGAAATAACCGGCCACTGATAGCCCCAGGCGCTCCCGTCAAAATAATGCCGGATGATTCCATACCCGCCGGCGGTGAATACGGTATCGACAGCATCCGGTACGATCGTTACCGCTGTAAAACCGGCATCCAGGATCAAGACGGTCGTCCAGGTTTCGCCGCCGTCGGCGCTTCGGTAGAGCGTGCCGGCATAGACGCCGCCGGCACCGAATGAATTTGTCACGGCCCATATCAGGGTGGGATTTTTTGGGTCAACGGCCAGGTCGGTTACGCTCTGATCGAAATTTTGGCCCCCGTTCAGCTTGCGCCACGTCCGGCCGCCGTCGGCGGTTTTATAGATCGCACCGTTCGGGGAGCTGCCCGAGGGCCCGCCCGTTCCAACGTAGACGATGTTGGCGTCGATCGGATCGATCGCGAGGGACCGGCACAGCCGGTAATTGTCGCCGTTGCCGCCGCAGCCGGGGCAATCGCGCTGCATATCGCGGTTGTAGATATGCCGCCAGGTCACACCGTCGTCCGCGCTTACGGCAACCCAGTAGTTGTGCGCAGCCCAGACGAGATTGCTGTCGGTGCGGGCAATCTTCACGGAATAGACGGCATGGTCCTTGAACGTGTCTTCGCCAGCAAAAACAGTGTCCATCCTGACGACCGACCAGGTGCGCCCGCCGTCTTCGGTCCTGTAAAGCCCGTCACCCATGTGGGTGCCGGCAAACATCTTGTCGGGCCGGTTCGGGTCGACGGCGATGTCGTACACCCAGCCGCCGTAAAGACCCAGGTTCGTCCACGCCCTGGCGGTCTGGGCCGCCGCCACGCCCGTGCAGACTTCAACGACCGTCCACAACACCAATGCCATGCAAAGCATAACGGATGACACCGGCATACTCCACCTCCCGACAGTTAAGGGTTACGGTTGGTGCAACGTCAATTTTCAAGGCTGATGCGTGACGTAAGAACCGAAAGGGCAAATTATCTGATTGAAAATATCGGAATTTGGATTTCTACCGCTCTGTGTTGCACGGGCAGAACAGGTGCCAGGGGAGCAAATGGCAGGCGGAGATCGAGGTTCAGGAGCCGTGACGTCGAAAAAGCGACAGAAACCCCGTTTGCTGAGAATACAGCGCCTGCGGAACAATTTATTGAAATCTTAAAAAATGTCAAATAGAAAAAACAACGTGACGGTCGGTGCGGGTTAGACTGTGTTTAAACAGGCAGTGCCCCCGTATCAGGATGTGGAACAACTGTAAATTAAGTTTACTTTTTTTCTGGGGGACTGACAATATTGTTGATAATCCGGCTTGTCACCTTTTTCGAGGCCATGTTGACGGCCATTACCTCGGTGAAGCGTCGGTTATTCTTCAGAGCAACCGCCATCAGTCCGGCGGCCAGGTTCAATAAATCGAGATCGTCGGTTGTGAAGTCCCCGAATTTCTTGTTCAATGATTGAAGCGTTCCTAAACACCGTTCTTTGTCATCGATCAGGGGAGTACAGATCAGATTGCGCGTTTCGAAACCGGTCATCTCATCCACGCCACTGTAAAAATGAATGTCTGTGTAGGCATGGTTGACGATCACGGGCAGGCGATTTTCAAAGACCCAACCCGCGACGCCAATTGATGTTGAGATGCGTATCTCGTTCTTCGTAAGATCCTGCGATGAAAAAGAAGTGAGTTGCCGCCGGAGCGGGTCGAATAAGAAAATCGATGACCGGGCGGAATCCATGTGCTGGTTGAGTTTGTAAGCGGAAACGGCGAGAGCCGCGTCAATGCTGCTCTCCAGGTCGAAAAGCTCTGAGAGCTCCTTTGCCAGGCGATAGTATCGGATTATTTTATTTTCCATTTTCTCCTCCTTTTTCAAGGCCATTTTTAATGCAAGCAAAAGTTTGTGCCCTTGAATGAAGCGCTGATTTTAATCCGATCAGGTTCCTGACAATCTGTGCAGATGCTTATCAATCTCGGTATGCGCCCAAGTTCGGCTTGAGCTCAAGAGGCGGTGCAATTCCAGGGCAACATATTTGAGAGCAATTCACATGCCAACTTTTTTATAATTGTTTATGCCGGTGGTGATGGCATTTCCTTCGGATCGAAAACCGTAAAGTCTCTCCGCCACTAAAAAATGATATCGAGGAAATCGACAAAGCTTACCAAGCTGCACAGCGTGTCTTCTAAGAGGTAGGCACGGTATTAAGTTTCTTCGAAGATTTTTAACCATGAAAAATATGGGGTGGAATGAGGTTCGTGCAACAAATTCAAAAAAACTTCACAGAGTCGCCCGGAAGCTTCTGGCGTGGGAATCGATTCCTCAGTCGAAGATCTCTCCATATTTTTGCTCGATCGCTTGGATTTCCGCGTCTGACAGCTTGCCAAATTCCCTTTTCCGTGCGCGCTTTGACAGCTTTCCATTATTTTGAGATAAAAACCGAATCAGCAAATCGACAAGCTTATCGGGCATATCGATGTAGTTTTTGATAAACTCATCGAGAAGGTCATGCTTTTTCAGGAATTCAACCTCCTCGGGAAGCGTTTTATTCACTGTCTCCGCAACACATTCAAAGAAAACCTCGGCCTGTTTGGTTGCATCGAAATAACGATACAGATCGATGGTCTCGTTTAGGACCTCAACGTTGTTTTTCTCTGTTGGTCGCCATTCAACCAAATCAAGGCGTGGTTTTGAGAAATGCTCTAATATTTCCGGAGGGGGAATTTTTTCGGATCAGGGGTGTTCCCGGGTCCAGTTCTCTAATTTGAGTCCAGGAACTCTTTGAAAGTGGCTGACATTGTTGGTAACCAGTACGAGATCATGCGAAAGGGCGCATGCCGCGATAATGAGATCGAAGTCATCCAGTCGGGTACCTGTTTTTTCCAGTTCGGCTTTCAGCATTGCAAAAACATCTACGGATTCACGGCCGAGATAGATGATTTCGATTGCATCCTCGATCCTTTTTAGCTTGGATAGATTGCTCACCACATGTTGTGATTTGTAGGCGCCATAGTATAGCTCCATCAGCGTGATGACGCTGATTTTTGATGCAGCGTGAAAATTGCGGGCCAGATTTTTTTTTACTGTCGGATGCCCCTTGAGGCTGTAGATAATGATATCGGTGTCTAAAAGGTACATAGATGCCTTATTTCGCAATAAACAAGTCAGAAAGCCGTTTTTGGCCTTTTTGTGTTTTTACGGGCTTTTCTGATTTGAGCGATAATCTGATCCGCTTCGCGCTCGTCCTGCCAGGAGCCGTGAAGTTCGAGCAGAACTTCGGAAGGGGTCTGGACCGCATCGCATCGCGCCTTTTTCGCCAAATAGTTCTTGACCAGGAAAAGGACCTGCTGGCTGACGGAACGCTTTTCCTCTGCGGCTAATTTCTTTAATTCATTATATAATTGGTCATCCATGCCTTTGATCTGCAAGTTAGCCATTATACCCTCCGTTCGCTGATTTTTCATGAAAACTTACACCAAGTTCATGAGCGCGTCAAGATAGACACTTCTGTATCTATGAAGGCGCCCCTACAAGGTGCCGATAACAGCGGGTGGTTATCAGCGCATGTGAGTCGGTTCAGCGCCGCGGCGTGCTGTGATGGACATTCATTATGCCAAGGATGGATTTCGACGAATGCTGTGATGAAAATTGGGGTGGTACGCCCGGCTGGATTCGAACCAGCGGCTTTCAGCTCCGGAGGCTGACGCTCTATCCCCTGAGCTACGGGCGCATGGGTGGATGGGGTAACGGAGAGTTAATGGATTGTGCTCGCATTGTCAAGCACCTAAAACCAAGCGGGCTGATCGGTTCCGCGTTCCTGGGGTCAACGGTCAAAGGTTTAACCCGCTGCTCAAAGGGGCGCGGCGCGCCGTGCCCCTACAGCCCCTAAACCGGCTCCGGCGGCTCCCGGTGTTCCAGGGCGGCCTTGGCTTCGCCGACCACGTACAGGGAGCCGGCGATGCAGACGACCTCCTCGGGCGCCGCGGTTTTAATGGCGTGCGCAACGGCCGCGGCTACATCCGGGATGACGGTCACATCGACTGCAAGGGCACCGGCGGCGGAAGCCAGCTTTTCCGGCGGCAGGGCGCGACTTGTCCGGGGACGCGTCAGGATCACGCGTCGGCAGGGCGGCACCAGGGCCGCCAGGATTTTCCGATAGGGCTTGTCGTCCAGGATGCCGATGACAAGCGTGATGGCACGGCCGGCGAGACCGGTTTTCAAGTACCGGGCCAGAGTGCGGGCGGCAACCAGGTTGTGGGCGCCGTCGAGCAGGGTCAGCGGCCGGTCCAGGACCTTTTCCAGGCGTCCCGGCCAGCGGGTCGCGGCGAGCCCGCGCTGCAGGCAGTCCCCATCCATCGCGCCGATTTGCGGCGCCAGCACTTCGCAGGCCGCCAGCGCCAGCGCGGTATTTTCCAGCTGGTGATCGCCCGTCAGCGCAATGTTCAGCCCGCCCCAGCGGACGTTCAGGCCACGGTAGGTCAGCGCGCCGCCGCCGCCGCCGCGCCGCACCTTGAAGTCCTGGCCCAGGCGGTACACCGGCGCGCCGTGCCGGGCCGCGGCGGCCTCGACCGCGGCGATGGCCGTCTTCTGCCGGACGGCCGTGACGACCGGCACGCCGTCCTTGACGATGCCCGCCTTTTCGCCGGCGATTTGCGCAATGGTGCGGCCGAGATACTCGCGGTGCTCCAGGGAAACGTTGGTGATGATCGAAAGGGCCGGGCGAATGATGTTGGTGGCGTCGAGCCGGCCGCCCATGCCGGTTTCGACAACGGCCCACTCGGCACCGCAGCGCCTGAATTCATAAAAGGCCATGGCGGTGGCGCATTCGAAGAACGTCGGCTCGCGCGCTGAGGCGACCGCGGCTTTGACGGCCCGGTAGGCGGACACGACGTTTTCGTCGGAAATCGTCTGTCCGTCGACCGCGATTCTCTCGTTGAACCGCACCAGGTGCGGCGACGTGTACAAGCCGGTCTTGAGACCATGGGCGGTTAAAATCGAGGCCAGCGTGGCGGCCACGGACCCCTTGCCGTTGGTTCCGGCCACGTGCACGGCAGTGAAGCGCTGCTGGGGATCGCCCAATCCGGACAGCATGCGTGCGATGGTTTCGAGCCCGAGCTTGATCCCGAAGCGCCGCAGCGCATACATGTCGTCCAGGCAGTCTTGGTAGGAAGTGCCCATCGGCCTGCGGATAAAAAACCCGGCGGGATTTCTCCCACCGGGCCTGGAAAAAATGAGCCGGATCGTCAGCGGCGATACCGGTTTTTGCGTGCAGCGGCCAGTCGTTCTCTTCGCAAGGCTTCGCGCGCTTTTCTGCGGCGGAACTCACTTGGTTTTTCGTAGCTCTTCTTCAGCTTGAGCCGTTTGAAAAGGCCGTCATTTTGAATTTTTTTCTTCAGGATGCGCATGGCCTTTTCAATATCGTTATCGTAGACCTTGACTGTGATTTCCTTCAACTATCTCGCCCCCTTTAGTCCACCGAACGGTCCGTGACGCGGCAGCGCGAATCGATGGCTGGTCATTTTGTCCAAGTCTTTAATAAACAAGCACGTATACCTTAAAGGTTTTCGATGCGCAAGAAAAAAATGACGACTTGACAGACTTGCGGGTTTCGGGTCATATGATGCCCACTGCCGCCGGTCACGTCGATGAAGCCGGTTCGATCGCCGTTGGCACCGCCGCAGTTGGGCAAAGCCTGCGTTTCAAACCGGAAACCGTCTTTTCTTTCGATGACCCTTAAGCGGGCCGACAGAAATGAAAGCGTTTGCACGCGAACGACCACAACACAACGACGACACTAAAAGGAGGGAAAAATGCGTTTGATCTTATTGGGAGGCCCCGGAGCGGGCAAGGGAACTCAGGCCAACTACATCAAGGAAAGATACCAGATACCGCAGATTTCAACCGGCGACATGCTCCGGGCGGCGGTCAAGGCCGGCAGCGAATTGGGCAAGAAGGCCAAGGCGGTCATGGATTCCGGCGGCCTGGTGCCCGACGACGTCATCATCGGGCTGGTCAAGGAGCGGATCACGCAGCCCGATTGCAAAAAAGGCTTTCTGTTCGACGGTTTCCCGCGCACGATTCCCCAGGCGGATGCCATGAAGGAGGCTGGCGTCAAGATCGACGCGGTGGTCGACATCGACGTGCCGGACCAGGAAATCATCAAACGCATGAGCGGGCGCCGGGTCCATTTGGCCAGCGGCCGCACCTATCACCTCGTCTTCAACCCGCCCAAAGTTGACGGCAAAGACAACGAAACGGGCGAGCCGCTGATTCAGCGCGACGACGACAAGGAGGAGACGGTCCGCAAGCGCCTGGAAGTCTACCATGACCAGACCGAACCCCTGATCGGCTATTACAAGAAATGGGAGGCCGCCGGTGGTGCGGATGCACCCCAATACATCCGGATCGAGGGTATCGGCAAGGTCGACGAAATCCGCGACAAAATTTTCAAGCAGCTGGATGCCGTCAAGTCGGCTTAATGCCGCCCGTTTCCGCAAAAAAGGGTTTCTTCCGTGCCGAAGAACCCTTTTTTTTGGACTGACTGCCGCCAAGGCCGGCATTGCCGCCTTAGTTGGCGCCCTGAATCATAGAGTTTTACCCGCTTGACCCTGTCACCATCACCCGTGCGCCCTTTGCGCCCTTTGCCTCCAGCCTTTAGCCCTTAGCCTTTGTCCTTTGGCCTTTAGCCTTCAGCCTTTTGCCCTTCGCCGTCACGCGTGTGGCCGCACCGCCGTGTGGATCAGCGCCGGCCGGCCGGTCGGTCTCGCAGAAACTGTTCGGCGCGGCTGATCGCCTCGTCTTTGGTGTTCAGGCGTCCGGCGAGACGCTCGGTTTCGATGCGGGCCAGCACGGACTTGAAAATGGGCGCGGGCGTCCATCCGAGACGCTCCACCAGATCCCGGCCGGTAAGAAGCGGCGGCAAGGCGCGGCGGGGCAGGAACCCGGTAAAATAACGCTGCAGCACATCGCGCGCGAAGCCGACGAAGGCCTGATCCTGCTTCCCGCCGCCGGCCGCCGCGGCCGTTTCCGCCGCGGCGTGAAAAACAAGGTCCGGTGTTTGTCCACCACCGGCCATGAAAAAGCGGGTAAGCGCCCGATCCGAAAGCCGTCGGCGCCCGTGTGCCATGAACAGCCAGAGCGGCCGCCGGTGACCGCGGGTGATGACCTCCAGGTAGCGGGTCTCACGATTGGACAATCTGAGCCGCGCGGAAATGGCGGCCACGGTTTCGTCTTTTACAGCGGGTGTTCCCGGATTTACAGGGGGGGTTCCCAATCGGCCGCGATTATGCCGGATAAGCGACGGCCGTCCCGGTTCGTGCAGCAGGAGCGCCAATTTCAAGAGACCGGCCGCAAGGGATGATGGCGACCAGACCTCGGGGGCGATGCCGGCCGGCATGAGGATCTGCGGCTGGTCCAGCAGGATTTCGAGTTCGCAAATGGCCGTCAGGGTATGCGCCAGGCGTTCGCCGCTCAGCGCCGCGAGTTCGGGAAACAGCGCCGTCAGCAGGCCGCAGGCCGCCATTTGGCTCAGCGCATCGGCGGCGCGGTTCGTTTCGAGGATCTTCAGCAGCTCGGTTCGAACCCTTTCGCCGGCCGGCTGTGCGATGAGCGCCGCCTTTTCGCCAACCGCCGCGGCGGTGCCAGGTTCGACGGCAAAGCCGAGAACGGCCGCCATGCGGAAGGTCCGGAGCAACCGCACCGGGTCCCGCTCGAAGGCCAGGGGCGATACCATCCGGATCCGTCCGGCCGCCAGATCGGCCCGGCCGCCGCAGACATCGATGATCGCGCCGGTGGCTGCGTCGACGGCCAGGGCGTTGATGGTAAAATCGCGGCGGCGCAGATCCTGGGTGATCCCACCGCCGGCGATGGCCGCCACGTCCACGACCCGCGGCCCGCACACCACCCGGTAGAGCATCAGCCCCGGTTTACCCAGGGGTATCAGGCGGCCGCCGGCGCGCGCCGCCAGGCGCCGGGCGAAAGCGGCCGGGTCGCCGGCCACGGCCAGGTCGTGGTCGCAAGGCTGCCGGCCGAGCAGAAGATCTCTGACCGAGCCGCCGACGAGATAGGCTTCACGCGGCCCAACCGCGGGAAACGCCTTCCGCGCCCAGGGCAGTTTAAATGTCGAGGCTGATGAGGTCATAAAAATACGATGGTCGGAGAAGAAATGCCGTAAGGGCCGGCGCTGGTGATCATATCGCAAAAGCGGGCTTAACGACAAAGCTTTCGGCAGGGCCGCGGCCACAAAAAATCAGCGCCAAAGCGGTTTCGAATCCCGGCGGCACGGCCCGGAGCGTAAACGCAAGGATTTCAGGTGCTAAATCCGTGAAAAAGCGATCGAAAAAACTTGACACCAATCCGGTTGTGATATACAAATATAGAGCAAAGGTTAAACCCGCCAGTTGGAGAAAAATCATAGCCGTTCTTCTATAACTGTCACTCAACATCCTCCAGCACTATCGTTATGTCCATTTCCGTATTTTTCCGGTACAGGACTCGTGTATAACCCAGCAGGCGTCCGGCCCTTTTTTATCACGTTTGCCTTGCGTCTCAATTTTTATGAGAAAACCTTGAGCGGGAAAAAGTCCTGTTTCGCTGCCGCAATCCGCGGGGTACACCGCCTTACCTGTGGGATATATATCACTCATCACGACACTAACGGGGACCCGAATTAATGAACATCGCAGAGCTTAAAGAGAAGAAGATCAGTGAACTGGCCCGGATGGCCAAGGAATTCAACATCGAAGGCGCCGCGGGCATGCGCAAGCAGGAACTCATGTTCGCTCTGCTGCAGCGGCAAATCGAGAAAAACGGTCTGATATACGGCCAGGGGACACTGGAAATACTGCCGGACGGTTTCGGGTTTCTGCGCTCGCCGGACTACAACTATCTGCCGGGTCCCGACGACATCTACGTCTCGCCCTCCCAGATCCGGCGCTTCAACCTGCGGACCGGTGACACGGTGTCGGGCCAGATCCGGCAGCCCAAGGAATCCGAACGCTATTTCGCTCTGCTCAAGGTCGAGGCCATCAACTTCGAGGACCCCGAGGTGGCCCGCGACAAGATCCTTTTCGACAACCTGACCCCGCTGTACCCCAACCGCAAGATGGAGATAGAAGACGGGGCCGACAACTACTCGACGCGCATCATGGACCTGCTGACGCCGATCGGCTTCGGCCAGCGCGGCCTGATCGTGTCGCCGCCGCGTTCCGGCAAGACGATGCTGCTGCAAAACATCGCCAACAGCATCATCGCCGCCCACAAAGAGGTGGTCCCCTTCGTTCTTCTGATCGACGAGCGTCCCGAGGAAGTGACCGACATGGAGCGCACCGTCAAGGCCGAGGTCATCAGTTCCACTTTCGACGAACCGGCGGAGCGCCATGTCCAGGTGGCCGAAATGGTGATCGAAAAGGCCAAACGGCTGGTCGAACATAAAAAGGACGTGGTCATCCTGCTCGACAGCATCACCCGCCTGGCGCGGGCCTACAACTCGGTGATGCCGCCCAGCGGCAAGATTCTCTCCGGCGGAGTCGACTCCAACGCCCTGCAGCGCCCCAAACGGTTCTTCGGCGCGGCGCGCAACATCGAGGAGGGCGGTTCCCTGACCATCGTCGCCACCGCCCTGGTCGATACCGGCAGCCGCATGGACGAGGTGATTTTCGAAGAGTTCAAGGGCACCGGCAACATGGAAATCGCGCTCGACCGGCGCCTGGCCGACAAGCGCGTGTTTCCGGCCATCGACATCAAGAAGTCCGGCACCCGCAAGGAAGAGCTGCTGCTAAAGGATGACATCCTGAACCGGGTCTGGATTCTGAGAAAACTGCTGTCCTCTCTGAACCCGGTCGACAGCATGGAGTTTTTACTTGAAAAAATGTCCGGGACCGCCGATAATAAAATTTTCCTGGCATCGATGAACGCCTAATCAGCACGATAGGGGGTTGAAAATACTATGAAAACAGACATCCATCCCGATTACCACCAGACGACGGTCAAGTGCGCCTGCGGCAACGAGATTCAGGTCGGCTCGACCAAGCAGGACATCCGGGTTGAAATTTGCTCCAAGTGCCATCCTTTTTTTACCGGCAAGCAGAAACTGATCGACACCGCCGGCCGGATCGAACGATTCCGCAAGAAATACGCGAAATTTCAGCAGGACGCCACCGAATAAGGCCGACCTCTTCTCAAGCGCACCGGGTGCGTTTGTCAAAACCACGAAACACACGCTGCTGGACCGGGTATCGCGGGCACCTGTGCAAGGTGCCGGCGGGGGTTCGTGTGATTCGTGGTTTTGTGCGTGGGCTGCCGTAGAATCCGCCGGGATGCACCAGGGGAATTGATCACGATGTTCAAGAAGCTCGAGGGTGTCGAAGAAAGATTCAGGGAAATCGAAAATCTTTTGGGGAACCCCGATATCATCAAAGACCAGGCGACCTACCAGAAGCATGTCCGCGAACATGCGGAGCTGAACAAGGTCGTTACGGCCTACCGGGCCTACAAAAAAATCGAGGCGGACATAGAAGAAAGCCAGGTCCTGCTGCGCGATGCGGATGCCGACATCAAGGAACTGGCGCGCGAAGAGCTGTCCGAGCTGCGGCGCCGCAGGGAAGAACTTCAGCAGGACCTGCGGCTGCGCCTGCTGCCGAAAGACCCGAACGATGAAAAAAACGTGGTACTGGAAATCCGGGCCGGAACCGGCGGGGAGGAAGCGGCCCTTTTTGCGGCCGATCTTTTCCGGATGTACCATCGCTACGCCGAGAACAGGAACTGGAAGATCGAGGTCCTCACCCATCACCCCACCGGCGTCGGCGGCCTGAAGGAAATCATCGCCCTGGTGCAGGGCCGGGGGGCCTTCAGCGCCATGAAATACGAGAGCGGCACCCACCGGGTGCAGCGGGTGCCGACCACCGAGACCCAGGGTCGCATCCACACCTCGGCCGTGACCGTGGCGGTGCTGCCCGAGGCCGAAGAGGTCGAGGTGGCGATCGATCCCGGGGATTTGAAAGTCGACGTCTTCCGGTCCTCCGGGCCCGGCGGCCAGAGCGTCAACACCACCGATTCGGCCGTGCGCATCACCCATCTGCCAAGCGGACTGGTGGTGACCTGCCAGGACGAAAAGTCGCAATTGAAGAACAAGAACAAGGCCCTGAAGGTCCTGCGCGCCCGCCTGCTGGACCGGATGACGAGCGAGCAGGACCAGGAGCGGTCACAGCAGCGTAAAAGCCAGGTCGGCAGCGGCGACCGCAGCGGCCGCATCCGCACCTACAACTTTCCCCAGGGCCGGGTTACGGATCACCGCATCGGCCTGACGCTCTACCGGCTCGACAGCATCCTGCAGGGCGACATCCAGGAAATCGTGCAGGAACTCACCACCCACTACCAGACCCAGGCCCTTCAGAATGCGGAACTCGACAGCCTCCAGCGGTGATGACTGGACGATACTGAAACTGCTCGAGTGGACCACTTCCTATTTCAACTCCCATGCGATCGAAGGCCCCCGGGCCGCCGCGGAAATCCTGCTGGCGCACGTGTTGAGCCTTCAGCGGGTGGATCTTTACCTGCGCTACGATCAGCCGCTGATGCCGGCCGAGCTGGAGGGATTCAAGATGCTCATCCGGCGGCGGGTGCGGCACGAACCGGTGGCCTACATCACCGGCTGCCGGGAATTCTGGTCGATGGACCTGGCGGTGTCACGCGACGTGCTGATCCCGCGTCCCGAAACCGAATGCCTGGTCGAACAGGCCCTGGCTCGCTTGAACGCACCGGGGGCTGTCGATGGCCAGCACCTTCTCGATTTGGGGACCGGTTCCGGGGCGATTATCCTGGCCCTGGCCGCGAGCCGTCCCGCCAGCCTGTGCTTTGCTTCCGATGTCTGCGAGCGCTCGCTGCGCGTGGCCCAGGCGAACGCCCGCCGACACGAGCTGGAGGGCCGCATCCACTTTTTATGCGGCGACTGGCTGCGGCCGCTGCGGGACCGCAAGGTTTTTTTCGACATGATCGTCTCCAACCCACCCTACGTCCCCAGCGGCCGGATTAAAACCCTGGCGCCCGAAATACACGCCTACGAGCCCGCCCGGGCGCTCGACGGCGGTGAGGACGGGCTGGCCTGCGTGCGGCGGCTCATTGCGGAAGCCCCCGGCTTTATCCGGCCCGGCGGACATCTGATGCTCGAAATCGGGCACGATCAGGCCGGCGCCATCGGTCAAATCGCGACGGCCAGCGGGCGGTACGAGGATCCGGTTTTTAGCAGGGACTACGCCGGTCATGACCGGGTGGCCGCCCTGCGGGTCAAAACGGATTGAACCGGCTTCAGGGCGGCAGCGCACCGTCGGCGGGTGACCACGAACTTTGAGATAACGATTTTTGACCGCCGGTATCGGTTGGCGTAGACCTGACAGCCGCCTCCCTCCGGCCCTGCCGAAATCTACATCTTAAAGCCGGTGTGTAAAAAGTTGTTGCGCATCGAGGGCCATTTTGTTAATAATGCAAGATTTTTTTAACTCCTGTCCGACGTTTCCCGGCCGCAGGCGGCCGCCGATTCTCGCCGGACATCACCTCACACGTCTTTGGACTTTTTTCCCGGTGCTTTCCCTTTCGGGCGAAAGTGGGAGAAAGGGCGGAAGAAGACGGTGGCAAAAAACCAACTGAAACGGGAGAGACACCATGGCGTATGTCACAATGAAGGAACTGCTCGAAGCCGGAGTCCATTTCGGTCACCAGACCAAGCGTTGGAACCCGAAGATGAAACCCTATATCTTCGGCGCGCGCAACGGCATCTACATCGTCGACTTGCAGAAGACGGTGCGCATGTTCAAGACCGCCTACGATTTCATCATCGACACGGCCGCCGCCGGCAAATCGGTGCTTTTCGTCGGGACCAAGAAACAGGCGCGCGAGTCGATCTATGAAGAAGCCAACCGCTGCGAAATGTTCTATGTCCACAACCGCTGGTTGGGGGGAATGCTGACGAACTTTCAGACGATCAAAAAGAGCATCGACCGCCTCAACTACCTGAACGAAATCATGAACGACGGTTCCATCAACCTTTTTCCCAAGAAAGAACGGCTGAAGCTCGAGAAAGAGCGCGTCAAGCTCGACGCCAATCTCGGGGGCATCCGCAACATGAACCAGATTCCCGGGGCGCTGTTCGTGGTGGACCCGAAAAACGAAGCCATCGCGGTGCGGGAAGGCCGGCGGCTGAACATCCCGATCGTGGCGATCGTGGACACCAACTGCGATCCGGACTCCATCGACTATGCCATTCCGGGCAATGACGACGCCATCCGCGCCATCCGGTTGATCACCTCGCGGGTGGCCGACGCGTGTGTGGAAGGCCGCGAGCGCCTGGCCGAAAAGCGGCACGCGGAACGCGACAAGGCCGAGGAGGATGTCCCCCAGGTGACGGCGGCCGGGGCCGACCTCAAGCCCGGTGAAAGAAAGGTCATTTCCGATGGCAGCGAGGGCCCCGTGGTGGAAATCATCCGCCGTGCGACCCCGCCGGCCGAAAATGCCGCGCCGGCCGAAACGATTCAAGCAGAAGACACAGGAGAATAAGCAAATGGCCACGATCAGTGCTGACCTGGTTAAACAGCTCCGTGAAAAAACCGGAGCCGGCATCATGGACTGCAAGACGGCGCTTGCCGAAAATGCGGGCGACATGGACAAAGCCGTCGAACACCTGCGCAAAAAAGGCCTGGCGACGGCCGCCAAACGGGCCGGGCGGGCAATGTCGGAAGGTACCATCCAAACCTACATCCACATGGGAGGGAAATTGGGGGTGATGGTCGAAGTAGGCTGCGAAACCGATTTCGTCGCCAAAAACGATGATTTCCAGGATTTTGCCCGTAATATCGCCATGCACATCGCCGCGACCAATCCGCTCGGCATCCGTCCCGAAGAAATCCCGCAGGAAGTCATCGACAAGGAAATGGAGATATACAAGGCCCAGGCCAAGGAGACCGGCAAGCCAGACAATATCCTCGAGAAGATCGCCCAGGGAAAACTGCAGAAGTTCATCAAGGAAAACTGCCTGATGGACCAGCCCTACGTGCGAAATCCGGAAATTACGGTGGCGGACCTGCTGAACGAGCTGATCGCCAAGATCGGTGAAAACATCACCGTCAAGCGTTTCGTGCGGTTTCAGGTCGGCGAGGCCTGATCTCCGGAAGCGCTTCCAGAGACGTTGCACGTCCATCCGCTCAACCGCCGAGGTGCCCGTTATGCCGCAAGCCCGTTACCGAAGAGTCCTGCTGAAACTGAGCGGCGAAGCCCTGATGGGGGATCAGAGTTTCGGGATCGACCCTGACATGATCAAGTACGTGGCGGAGGAAATCCAGTCGGCATTCGAGCTTGACGTCCAGCTGGCCCTCGTGGTCGGGGGCGGAAACATCTTTCGCGGCATCGCTGCCAGTTCCTTCGGCATGGACCGCGCCTCGGCCGACCGCATGGGAATGCTGGCGACCGTGATCAACAGCCTGGCGCTGCAGGATGCCCTCGAAAAAATCGGCATCCAGACCCGCACCCAGACTGCAATCACCATGCCCGAAGTGGCCGAGCCGTACATCCTGCGGCGCGCCGTGCGGCATCTCGAAAAAGGGCGCGTGGTGATCTTCGGGGCCGGGACGGGAAACCCTTATTTTACGACCGACACGGCCGCCGTTCTGCGGGCGCAGGAGATCCACGCCGAAATTTTGCTGAAGGCCACCAAGGTCGACGGCCTTTACGATTCCGATCCGGTTGTAAACCCGCAGGCCAAGTTTCTCGAGAAGACGACCTACATGGAGGTCATCGCAAAACAGCTGCGGGTCATGGACATGACCGCCATTTCGCTGGCGATGGACAACCACCTGCCGCTGGCGATCTTCAGCCTCAAGAAGAAGGGCAACATCCGCAGGGTCATCTGCGGCGAGGATGTCGGCACGCGGATCGTGGCCTGATTTTCTGTAGGCTTCACGATGACGTTTTTGGCTGTACTGGTCTCGGTCGTGGGCGCATGACCCTGCGGTCGGCGCCCGCCGGCCTTGCCAAAATTTTTATTTTAAAGCTGACGGATGGGCGGCATCCAAAAATTCGTCAATATTGATTTTATTCAATCACGGAGTCACGTCATGATCGAAGACATCTATCAGGAAACCCGTGCGAACATGGGTAAATCGATTGACGACCTGAAGCGGGAATTCAAGCGCGTGCGCACCGGACGGGCGTCGCTGTCGATTCTCGACGGCATTCGGGTCAACTACTACGGCACGCCGACGCCCCTCAATCAGATGGCCACCCTGGGGGTTCCCGAAAGCCGCCTGATCACCATCCAGCCCTGGGATGTTTCCGCCATCAAGGAGATCGAGAAGGCGATCATGAAGTCCGACCTCGGGCTGACCCCTTCGAGCGACGGCAAAATCATCCGGATCGCCATTCCGCCCCTGACCGAGGAACGGCGCAAAGACCTGGTGAAGGTGATCAACAAGATGAGCGAGGAGCACAAGGTGGCCGTCAGAAACGTCCGGCGCGACGCCAACGAGATGCTCAAGGACCTCAAGAAGGACGGTGACATTTCCGAGGACGAGGCCTTCAAGGCCCAGGATCAGGTTCAGAAGATCACCGACGAGCACATCAAGCTCGTCGACCAGGTTACGAAAGAAAAAGAGCAGGAGATTCTTGAATTCTAGCCCGCCGAGCCCTTTGCCCGAAGGCCTCGATCCGCAAAAGATGCCCGCTCACGTGGCGATCATCATGGACGGCAACGGCCGCTGGGCGCGGCAGCGCCTGCTGAACCGGGTCCAGGGACATGAAAAAGGGGCCGAAACGGTGCGCACTATCGTGCGCGCCGGCCGAGAAATCGGTCTTAGTCACCTGACCCTCTACGCTTTTTCGACCGAAAACTGGCAGCGCCCCCGGATCGAAGTCCAGGCCCTGATGAAGCTTCTGGAGCATTTTCTGGAAACCGAGCAGGACGAACTGGTGGGAAACGACATCCGGCTCGACGCGATCGGTGAAACCGAGCGGTTGACCGCCGGCGCGCGCCAGGCCTTGGAGCGCGTCATGCGCCTGACCGACGGCAATCGCGCCATGACGCTTCACCTGGCCCTGAGCTACGGCAGCCGGGCGGAAATTCTCCGCATGGTGCGGCTGCTGGCCCACAAGGCGAAAGGCGGCGAGATCGCCCCCGGCGACATCACCGAAGATGTCATCGCCCGCCATCTGTACACCGCCCGCATACCCGACCCGGATCTTCTGATTCGCACCAGCGGTGAGATGCGCATCAGCAATTTTCTGCTGTGGCAGATCGCCTACACGGAAATCTTCGTCACTCCCACGTTGTGGCCCGATTTCGGGCGCGAAGATTTTCTGGGCATATTGAAGGACTATCAGCGGCGGGACCGTCGCTTCGGAAAGATTGACGCATAGAGCCGATAGGGGAAATGCCGGCCCGGCGCAGTCGATCCCTCTGTTCCGGTCGCACCCCGGCTCCCTTGACACGACGCGGGGCATGAATTTGAAACGTTGGATAACCGGCCTGGTGGCAGTGCCTTTCCTGGTTTTTTTCGTCTTCAGCGGCGGAACGTGGTTTTGGCTGCTGGTGACGGCAGCGGCCGGACTCGGGCTGTGGGAATATTTCCGGATCGTGCTGAAGCCGGAAGAAAGGATTCTTTCGGCCCTGCCGCTGATCGGCTTTCTGACGGTCGGCGGGCTTCTCTATGCGGCATTCAAGGGGATGGCGGATCTCATGGCCGCGGTTATGGCCTTCAACCTGATGGCCTGCAGCCTGGTGGGCGTGCAGCAATTCAAAAACGGGCCCGAAATCCTTGCGACCTTGAGCAAACAAATACTCGGGGTGGCTTACGTTCCGCTGTTCGCTTCTTTTCTGATCCTGATCCGAAACGGCGCGGACGGCATGGGATGGATATTCTACCTGCTCTTTGTCGTATTCGCCGGCGATACCAGCGCCCTCTACGTCGGCTCCTCTTACGGCCGCCACAAGTTGAGCCCGGCGGTGAGCCCGAACAAGACAATCGAGGGGGCGCTGGGCGGACTGGCCGCCAACCTGGTTTTCGGTGCGCTGGCAAAAGCGCTTTTCCTGCCGGGGGTGACCTGGCCGCAGGCCCTGGCGGGCAGCCTCATCATCGGGCTGGCCGGGCAGCTGGGCGACCTGTTCGAATCGATGCTGAAGCGCCACTCCAGGGTCAAGGATTCCGGAGCGCTGCTGCCGGGTCACGGCGGCATCCTGGATCGCATCGACGCCTTGCTGTTTGCCGCCCCGGTGGCCTATGTCTTGAAAGTATTGACGATTTGAGACGATCGTTGCTGGGCAGGTTCATAGGTTCAGGGATTCAAGCGGGTAGGTTGGGGTGAGTGAAACGAACCCCAACAAGGATGATGGACCGATGTTGGGTTTCGCTGCGCTCAACCCAACTTACGAAGCTGCGCCATTTCGGTGTAGTTTCATGTAAGGATATGGGGTTTTAAATTCGATTTGTTTAATCAGGGCACTTTGCCGATGAAGCGCTTGAGCATTCTGGGATCGACCGGATCGATCGGCCGGAACACACTGGCGGTGGCAGCCCGTTTTCCGGACCAGTTCGCGGTTGCGGCCCTGGCGGCCAAATCGAGCCTGGCGCTTCTGGGCGAGCAGATCGCGGTATTCAAGCCCGAAGTGGCCGTGGTGCACGACGAGCGCCTGGCCGACAAGCTGCGCGCCATGCTCCCGCCGGGCAACCGCACGCGGGTCCTGTGCGGCCCGGATGGCTACTGCCAGGCGGCCAGTCTGCCGTCGGTCGACATGGTCGTCAGCGCGATGGTCGGGGCGGCCGGCCTTGCGCCCACGTTGGCGGCGATAGACGCCGGCAAGGATGTTGCCCTGGCCAACAAGGAAACCCTGGTGGTGGCCGGCGACATCGTCATGCAGCGCGCCGCTGCCCGCAGGGTTCGCATCGTGCCGGTCGACAGCGAGCACAGCGCCATCTTCCAGTGTCTGGCCGGAAGCCGTCCCGCAGAGCTGGGCAAGATCCTTTTGACCGCTTCCGGCGGCCCGTTCCTGGATCGACCGGCTAAAGAGTTCGGCGGCATAACGCCGGAGGCGGCCCTGAAACATCCGAACTGGCAGATGGGCCCCAAGATTACGATCGATTCGGCCACCCTGATGAACAAGGGGCTCGAGGTCATCGAAGCCAAGTGGCTCTTCGACGTGGCCTTTTCCCAAATCGAAGTCCTCGTCCATCCCCAGAGCATCGTGCATTCGATGGTCGCTTTCCACGATGGATCGGTGCTGGCCCAGCTGGGCGTTCCGGACATGAAAGGCGCCATTGCCTATGCGCTTTCTTATCCGCAGAGGCTCCCGCTGGATCAGCCCCTGCCGGACTTCGGCGGCTCGGCCCTGACCTTTGAAAAGCCCGATTTCGACAAATTTCCCTGCCTGGCGCTGGCCTTTCGGGCGGGCGAGAGCGGGGGAACGCTGCCGGCGGTCATGAATGCGGCCAACGAAGTGGTGGTTCAGGCCTTCTTGAACGGCCGCATCGGGTTCACGCAAATCCCGCAGGTCATCGGCGCGGTGATGGACCGGCACGCGACCATCGACAAGCCCGACCTGACGGTACTGCTCGAAGCCGACCGCTGGGCCCGCCGGGCCGCCGGCGAACGGATCGATGCGCTTTAACAGGAAAATTGATTCTGAAATTCGAACATCGAACATTCAACGCTGAACGTCGAATAATGAACGGTTGCAAACCGCGGCTGAAACTGGTCGTCAAAAGGTCACGGCGCGCTGCGCCTCTACAGGGTGTGGCTGTGAAGCGGGATCGATATGAGGTCCGGTCCAGGATTCCGGCAGGGGCGAAAAATTTTTCGCCCCTACGAGACAGTCACCACCGTCGCAACCGCCCATCCGGACCCAGGCGCGTTATTTTTTAGGGATCGAGGCCAATATTGAGGTTTTGAGCGCTTTCTGAGTAAAGTCGAAATATCTTTTCACCGACCCAACCGATCCAACCGGCCCAACCGGCTAAACGGGCTCAACGGGCTAAACACATTCTTCACGCACCGTGGCGGCCCGAAAGGCCGTGACTGTTCGTAACAGGACCAATCACCATGGGTACCAATATCTTTGCTTTCGTCATCGTTTTGGGTGTGTTGATATTCTTTCACGAGCTGGGGCATTTTCTCGTCGCGCGCCTGTTCGGCGTGGGGGTCGAACGATTTTCCCTCGGCTTCGGCCCGCGCATCTTCGGAAAGAAGGTCGGCATTACCGATTACCGCATTTCGGCCGTGCCGCTGGGCGGCTATGTCAAAATGATCGGCGAAGAACCGGATGCCGAGATCGACCCGGCCGATGTCCCCGTTTCCTTTACGCACAAGCATGTTTTCAAGCGGTTTTTAATCGTGGCCGCCGGTCCGGCATTCAACATTCTGCTGGCGGTGCTGATATTCTACGGCATATTCCAGATCTCGGGCACCGTGATCCTCAAGCCGATCATCGGTGAAGCGCAGCCCGGTACTCCCGCGCGGGCGGCCGGTCTGATGAAGGGCGACCAGATCCTGTCGATCAACGGAACTGCGGTGGAGAGCTGGGACGAAATGGCCACCATCATCGCGGCCAGCAAGGGCGAGCCCCTCGAGGTCACCTACCGGCGCGAGGAGGCGATTCACGAGGTGACGGTGACCCCGGAGTTGAAGACGACCAAGAACATCTTCGGCGAAGACATTCCCCGCCACGTGATCGGCATCACCGCCGCCGGCGAGATCTTTTCCAAAAAGCTGAATCCGTTTGCGGCGATGGCCGAAAGCGTGGTGCAGACTTACAAAATCGCCGAGTTGACGGTCGTCAGCGTCGCCAAGATCATCCAGGGCACCGTTTCCACCAAGACCATCGGCGGGCCGATCATGATTGCCGAGCTGGCCGGCCAGCAGGCAAAGCTGGGGGCGACCAACCTGCTGTTCTTCATCGCCCTGATCAGCGTGAACCTGGCGATCCTCAATATTTTACCGATCCCGGTGCTCGACGGCGGCCACCTGCTCTTTTTCGTCATCGAGATGATCATCGGCCGGCCGGTCAGCATAAGGGTCCGCGAAGTGGCCCAGCAGGCCGGAATGTTTGTCCTGATCCTTCTGATGATCTTCGTTTTCTACAACGACATCACCCGCATTTTTTCGGGCCAGTAGGAAAGGGAGTCTTTACCTCTCGCAAATTCGACAACATATTTATATCATGCAGTTTAGCGGCACAGGGGTATGCCGCCTACATGGAATGATGGAATGTTGGAATTACGAAACACCAATACCCCCAATATTCCATGGTTCCATTATTCCAATACTCCATACTCCATTGTTTCCTTGTTCCATTATTCCACTTGTGAGCGAAGCGAACCAAGTTCGAAAAACAGGCTCTGAGCAACCGTTATGCCGCACCGACTCGAAATTACGCTCAAGTCCCATCTAGTCGACGCCGAAGGCGAAGGCATTCGGCGAAAGGCCCGTGATTATTTCGGCATTCCGCTCGATCGGGTCCGCACCGTCGGCGTGCTGACCATCGACGCCGACCTGTCGCCGTCACAGCTTAAGCTTCTTCAGACCGAGATCTTTACCAACCCGGTGACCCAGATATCGTCCTACGACCCGCTGCCGATCGACGGCGACTGGATCATCTGGGTCGGTTTCCGGCCGGGGGTCAAAGACAATCCCGGCAGCACGGCCGTGGAGGCGATCGAGGACCTGCTCGGCGTCCGGTTGAAAAAAGGCGAGACGGTCTACACGTCCAAGCGCTACTGCCTCAAGGGCCGGGATCTGACCGCGGCCGCTGCGGACAAGATCGCCGGTGCGCTCCTGGCCAACGACATCATCCAGCAGTGGAAGGTCTGCGCGGCAAACGATTGGGACCCGGCGGTCGGCGTCGGCCTGATACTGCCCAAGGTGCTGCTGAACCACACCCCGACGGTGGCGACGATTCCGATCGACAGCGACGCCGTCCTGCAAGAGGTCAGCCGTGAGCGCAACCTGGCGCTCGCGACTGCCGATATTCCGGTGGTGCGGGCCTATTTCCTGCGGCCGGGGGTCAAAGCCGCACGCGCGGCCGTCGGGGTCGGCGACCCCACCGACGTCGAACTGGAGTACATTTCCCAGGCCCGCAGCGATCACTGCAACCACAACACCTTCAGGGGGCGGTTCGTTTACGAGGACGGCGAGGGGAGCGAACCGGTCATCGAGGACAATCTCTTCAAAACCTTCATCGAGGCGCCGACCCTGGCACTGCAGAAGCAAAAACCCTGGGTGATATCGGTCCTGTGGGACAATGCCGGCGCCGGCCGCTTCGACGAAAACCACTACTACGCGATTACCGGCGAGACCCACAACTCGCCCTCCAACATGGAGGCCTACGGCGGGGCCATCACCGGCATCGTGGGGGTTTACCGTGATCCGCTCGGCACCGGCAAGGGAGCGCGCCTGGTGATGGGCGGCTTCGGCTACTGCGTGGGGCCGCGGGCGTACGCCGGTGACCTCACTCCGCACCTGCACCCCCGGCGCCTGCTGGACGGCGTCATCGAAGGGGTCCGCGACGGCGGCAACAAGTCCGGGATTCCGACCACCGTCGGTCAGGTTCTCTTCGATGCGGGGTATCTCGGCAAGTGCCTGGTCTTCGTCACCGCCGTCGGCATCATGCCGGCGCAGATCGCCGGCGAGCCGGCCGAGCTGAAACGCACCAGCCCCGGCGAGCTTGTCATCATGTGCGGCGGCCGGGTCGGCAAGGACGGCATCCACGGCGTGACCGCCTCTTCCGAGACGTACTCCGAACACACGCCCGCCGGGCACGTGCAGATCGGCGACCCCTATACCCAGAAGAAAATGCACGATTTTCTGCTCGAAGCCCGCGACCGCGGCCTGATCCGGTTTATCACCGACAACGGCGGCGGCGGCCTGTCGTCTTCGGTGGGAGAGTCGGCCCGCTTCTCCAACGGCTGTGAAATCGCGCTGGAGAAGGTGCCGCTCAAATACGAAGGCCTGGATCAGTGGGAAATCTGGGTGTCCGAATCCCAGGAGCGCATGACCTTGGCCGTGAGGCCGCAGGACCTGGAGCCGTTCATGGCCCTGTCGGCGCTCCACGCGGTCGAGAGCACGGTCATCGGGCGCTACACCGATACGGGCAAGCTGCACATCACCTACGATGGCCGGACCTGCGCCTATGTGGATCTGGACCTGCTCGAATCCGGCTTTCCGCAGTGGCAATTCGAAGCCCGCTGGCAGCCGCCGGAAAAGCGCGGGCTCACCGAGCCGGTACTGAAAGAACCGACCGCTTTCGGGCGCCTGCTGACCGACATGCTGGCGCGGCCCAACATCTGTTCCAAGGAGTGGATATTCAGGCAGTACGATCACGAGGTGCAGGGCGGCAGCGTGATCAAGCCCCTGGTCGGCGCCGATCATGACGTCAACAGCGACGCGTCGGTCACCCGGCCGCTGCTCGATTCACAGCGCGGGCTGGCGATGGCCCAGGCGCTGCTGCCCGCCTATTCGGCCATCGACGCCTATCACATGACCGCCTGCACGATCGACGAGGCGGTGCGCCGGCTGCTGGCCGTCGGAGCCGGGCTCGATCACATCGGCGGGGTCGACAATTTCTGCTGGCCGAACATCCAATACGATCCTCTCGGCAATCCGGACGGCCGCTTCAAGGCCGCCCAGCTGGTGCGGGCCTGCCGCGCATTGAAAGACATGTGCCTCGATTATGGCATCCCGCTGCTCTCCGGCAAGGACAGCATGTATGTCGACGGGCACCTGCCCGGGCGTTACGGCGAGGTTCACAAGGTATCGGCGCTCGAGACGCTTCAGTTCACGACCATCGGCGTCATCGAGGATGTGGACGCCTGCGTCACGATGGACAGCAAGGTGCCCGGTGACCTGGTCTACGTGCTCGGCCTCACCCGCAACGAGCTGGGGGCCTCGGAGTACTACCAGCATCTGGGATACACGGGGCTGAACGTCCCGCGCGTGCGCCCGCAGGAGTTCATAGCGGTCTATCGGGCACTTGAGCAAGCTGTGACAGAAGGCGGGTGTGCTTCGGTGCACGGCGTTTACCGCGGCGGCCTCGGCGTTCACCTGGCCCTGGTGGCGATGGCGGGCGGCAGCGGTCTGCAGGCCGATCTTGCCCGGCTGCCGCGCGAACAGGTGACCCGCAGCGACACGGCCCTTTTTTCGGAATCCGCCGGCCGCTTCATCGTGACCGTCGATCCGCGGCGGCAGGAGGCATTCGAAACGCTTTTCAAGGGCTTGCCCTGCGCCCGCATCGGCCGCATCACCGCCGAGCCGGTCCTGTCGCTGGCGGGCCTCGACGGCCGCAGCCTGGTATCGGTGGAAGTTTCCAAGCTGAAGGCGGCCTGGAAGCGGCCGTTCGCTGCCCTTTCCGTCCGTAAATAGCGCTTCTCCGTAATTTCCGCACCGTTCATTTACTCCCTCCCCCTCGACGGGGGAGGGCCGGGGAGAGGGTGAATAATCAGCTGTATCTCCCTTCCCCAGCCCCTCCCGCCAGGGGAGGGAGTTTTCGGTCATACATATGGTGACGACATGAAGACCGTAAAAGCCCTCGTGCTTACCGGCTACGGGTTGAACTGCGACATCGAGACCGCCCATGCCTTTGAGTTGGCCGGCGCCGCGCCGGACCGGGTCCACATCAACTCGCTCATCGACGGCGGCGTGCGGCTCGAGGACTACCACATCCTGACCTTCGTCGGCGGCTTCAGCTGGGGCGACGACCACGGCGCGGGCGTGGTCCAGGCCGTGCGTCTCAAGACCACCATCGGAGACCAGATCCGCGGGTTCATCGAAAAAGGCCGGCTGATCCTGGGCATCTGCAACGGGTTTCAGGCCCTGGTCAACCTGGGCCTGCTGCCCGGCTTCGATCGCGACTATCGCAGCCGGTCGGTTGCCCTCACCTACAACGACTGCGGCAATTTCCGCGACGACTGGGTGAGACTTGCGGTCAATGCTGATTCGCCCTGCATCTTCACGCGCGGCATCGAGCGGATAGATCTGCCGGTCAGACACGGGGAGGGCAAGTTTTACGCTGAAACAGCTGTCATCGACCGCCTGAACTCCGGCCATCAAGTGGTCATGCGCTACGCCGGTCCTGACGGTCACCCGGCCGGACGGAAGTTTCCCTGCAACCCCAATGGGTCGATCGATGATATCGCCGGCATCTGCGACCCGAGCGGCCGCGTGTTCGGCCTGATGCCGCATCCGGAGGCCTACAATCACTTCACCAATCATCCCGATTGGACCCGCCAAAAAGAACGGTCACGCAGAACGACGGGTCAAACAGCGTTCGGCCCGGCACCGGGAATACAAGTATTTCGCAATGCCGTCGATTTTTTCAGGGATGATTTTTGAACTCCCGCCTAAGTTGATGTTGTTATGGGCGATCATTCTTGCAACGGAGTGACTCAACTACACATAGAAAATATGGGTTGCGGCCGCAGCCCGTCTTGGATATCAAAGTTCATTATGCGTAAAGTGAAATATCGCCTATCGGCGGCTGCAGGATTTCAGCGAGTAACAGGGAGGTTTTGTGATGACAGAATTAGATTGGAAGGACCGGATTTCTATTGATCCTGGTATTTGCCATGGGAAACCATGCATTAAGGGAACCTGTATTATGGATTCGATTATTTTAGATTATCTCAAGGCCGGTGAAAGCACGGCATCCATCATAGAACAATATCCGACATTGAAAGAGGATGACATACGTTCAGCACTGTCATATGCCGCTTGGTTAGCACATGAAGAAGAGCTGCAGCCTCTCCATACTGAAGTAACGGGATGAAGATAAAGTTGGATGAAAACATGCCGCTTGAACTTGCCGAGCTACTCCGGTTCTATGGGCATGAAGTCTCAACGGTTACCGAAGAAAGTCTTTCCGGAGCCAAGGATTCTGTAATTATTAAGAGAGCGACAGAGGAAGAGCGTTTGTTAATGACCTTCGATTTGGATTTCGGCGATATCAGGTCGTATCCGATCTCGACGCCTTCAGGGATTTTGGTGTTTCTACGGATTAAGTTCATTACTATGGTTCTTTTTTTTCTTACAGCCTCTCTTTCCTTTTTTCCTTCCATTAGCACCTACTCCCCTTAAGTATTTTTTCTGGGTTGCCAATCCGATTTTGCGCCGGTAGGTATCTGATCACCGTCGTTTGAAACGATGTTGATAGATGTTTGCAGTCGGGGTCAGGCATAAACCATGAAAATTTAAGAGCAGAGGGAGATGCAATGGAAGAGTGATTATCGGGCTTTACGCTCGTTGAACTGATGACCGTCCTTGCCATCGTCGCCATTCTGGCGGCAATCAGCGTTTCAAATCTTATCGCCTGCCGGCCGCGCTACAAGCTCGGGGCGGCGGTAACCGACATCCTGTCGCTGCTTCAGAACGCAAGGCTGCGCGCCGTCAAGGAAAACCGCCGGGTGGTCGTGCTGTTCGACCCGGACGGCAACGATCGGCTCGACGGCGACTATCTCGCTTTTGTCGACAACGGCCACGGCGGTACCGGCGAATGGACGCGCCAGGGCGAAGACGGCGAACCGCTGGTGGCCGGCGGAAAAGTCCCGGAGGGTGTTCGGATCGAGCGCACGAGTTTTGCCCGCCATCGCCTGCGGTTCGACAGCCGCGGCCACTTGATAGACATCAATCGCCGTATCATCCTCAAAAACGCCCGCGGGGTTTCCAAAACGATTGTTGTCTACGCCTCCGGCAACTGTCGGGTGAACTGATGAAGACAAGACTGCCTGAAGACGCGGCGGGTGAGCGGTACCCCGAAGAGATACCTTGCGGCGGTTTTACGTTGATCGAGCTTGTGATCGCCATGGCGATTTCCAGCCTGGTGATTGCCGCCGTATACACGGTCTTTGGCTTCCAGCAGCAGACCCACGCCGGTCAGCAGTCCGGAATCGAACTCCAGCAAAACATCCGGGCCGCGCTTAGCCTGATGCAGCGCGACATCCGCATGGCCGGCTACGATGCCTCCTGGCAGGATGCCAACCGCGATGGACGGCACGATTCAAGGGACCTGGACCTGATCGACAACGATTGCGACGGGGGGACCGATGGCGCCGATCCAGGACAGGACGAGTCCGGTGATCTGGCGCGATTTACCGCCGCCGGCGCGCATTATCTCCGGTTTCGCCTGGACCGCGACCGCAACGGTGATTTCTGCGATTCACAAGATCGCATCGGGTTCGGTTTTTCGACCACGAATGATCGCAACCGGGACGGTATCGCTGACACGGGATCCGCTCCACTTGGGCGCAGCGTCGGTGCCGGCGGGTTGCAGCCGCTGGCCGAATGCTTTCAAGCGGCTTCTTTCGGGTATGCCTTTGACGATGACAACGGGGCCGCCGCGGTCGATGGAGAGATCGATGCGAACGGTCCCAACCTCATCTGGGCCTACGACAGCGATGCGGATGGTTTTCTGGACATGCTGCTGGACAGCAACGCCGACGGGGTGATCGACCGCGCGGACGATCTTGACGGCAACGGATGGATCGACGACGCGGCCTTGACCCCGGCAGTGCCGATCGACCGCATCCGGGCCGTTTACATTTGGCTTTTGGCGCGAACGCGGTCGCCGCTCCGGCATCACCGCGAGTCGGCCACTTACGTGGTGGGAAACAAGGTTCTCTCCTTCACCGACCATTACAAGCGGGAACTGCTGTCCACCGTCGTCAACTGCCGCAACCTCGGATTGCGCCGTTGAGGCGCTTAATAAAAGGAAGGACTGATGACTTTTTCCGACCGGGCCATGGAGGGGGAGACCGAAGGTCGTGAGGGATTCGCCCTGATCGAGGTGCTGATGGCGATGGTCATCTTCACGGTGGGCATCCTGGCCCTGGCGGGACTGCAGGTCACCACGATCGGCTACAATGCCGCGGCGCGCATGCAGACCGAGGCCACCGCCATAGGCGCTTTAACGATCGAGCGGCTGCGGTCGCTGCCCGCGGACCATGAGGATCTGGCGCCAACCATGCTCCCGCATTCACTGCCGCTAACCATTGGCCGGCCGTATTTAGTGGGGTGGACGGTGATGGCCGACACGCCGGTGACCGGGACCCGGACCGTTCGGGTAATGGTTACGCCGTCCAACAAGGTCAATGGTCGGCCGGTCACGATCAGCACCATCATTGCAAAATAGGGGAGAACCGTCATGTCGCAGACGATACGAAGTATTTGCGGTGAAAATGGATCGGTGCTGGTCGTAACCCTGATGGTGCTGGCCTTGCTGTCGATCGTGGCCTTTGCGGCCGTGCGCAGCAGCACGACCGAGGTGCAGATCGCCGGCAACGAACTACTGCACCAGAAGTATTTCTTTACCGCCGATGCCGGTCTCGATCACGCGTTCGTGCTTCTGGAGAAGAATTACCGGACGGCAAACGCCCTTGCCGTGCGCTCTGGCGAGGCGGGCAATTGGAATTTCGCATTCTCCGGAAAAGATCGGATAGCAGGAACAGCCGACGATGGCGTCGACGGAAACGGTGACGGACTGGGCAGCTATGCGGAAGGGGTGGTCTGGACCGACGACGGTGCCCGGATCGATGGCATCAGCTACCGGATCACGCTGTGGAACAACGACGATTCGGCGGTAGGAGGGTCCTTCGACGACGATCATGACGGCCTGGTCTGGATCCGGGCCGACGCCAGCGGTCCCAAAGGAGGCGGGGCGAGCGTCCAGATGCTGCTGCAAGGCGGGAGTGGCGGGCAGGTTTTCAGCGACTACACGGCCCAGGCCGGATACGGCGCCGGCCGGCAGTACGTCAGCAGCGATCTGAACCCGATCACCGATTTCAGCCGCCAGCTTTAGTCGGAACCTTGTTTTGGGGTTCACGATGTTCACCCCAACCTTGATAGCCGGAAGGATCGTCGGTTCGTAGGTTGGGATGAGGATCGAACCCCAACATTGTCGAAAACTCCTTGTCTTTTTTGGGGTTCGCTTCACTCACCCCAACCTACAAAGCGGTTGTCACTCCAGCATCTTAGGTTGGGGTGAACATCGTGAACCCCAACATGATAACCTTTTGCCGGAGGATATTTAAATGAGCATCAACCGAAGCGTTCGTCTACAGAGTCGAAAAATCGCCCCCATACTCCTGCTTCCGATCTTCTTAACTCTTGGCGTGCTTTCGGCCGCCGCTGAGGCCATATACGGATTGCCGGAAGAGAGTGGCCTGGAGAAGGACTCCGGCGAAATCATCTCGACCGCCGACGTCTGTGCCGCACCGCTTGGTGCCGATTTCAGCGGCGGGTTCGATCCGTCGGACTTCGAGATGGTGAGCGTGTCCGTCGATCCGGACAGCGGCCACCTGGTTTTCGGCAACGGCGCCGCCGCAATGGGTACCGTGAAGGTAACCCTTCCCTTCACGCAGGACGTCTATGCCACCTTTCTTTCGGAAGGTTCATCCGCCGTATCGGACCTGGGGTGGGTCCTTTACCGCGATGCCGTCGACGACAGCGGCGCTTTCATCGGCTGGGACTCTATACCGCCGGACAAAAAGCATGTCATCTTTCAGCGCACGGTGGATGATACCGACAATTTCGGCGGCGGGGACGGCATCCTTGACGTCGATTACGGCAACAGCCGGTTTCCGATCGGCAACGAAGCGGAACTGGCCGCTTATGACGACGGCACCGGAAGCTTTTTTGCCGTCGACCGCGACGGGAAAGTCACTGCGCGCGACATGAAAAAACACCTGGGCCGGTTTGCGGCCGGCAGCCAGATCGTCTTTTTTCTATCCGCCAATAGAAGATGGAACAGTGCCGGGGCGGCCGATGTCTTTTTCAACGAACCCTGGGGCCCCGATCGCTACGATGCCTGCGTTCCCGAAAGCGGCAGCCCCTTATGGACAGATGCGACCAACGGGATCTTCGAGAAAATTTTTCACGCGGGAGACCCGGCCCGGACCGGTATCTGTCAGGCGGAAACCAATTGGCTCGACGCCCGGCTGCTCGACCGGCTCGGCGCCGAATTCGCCCTGCATCTTTCCGGCGAGAGGCATTTGAAAATTCAGGTGGGGGAACCCTATCCTCATCTGCTCGGAAGCACCCCGGCAGGCGATGCCGCCCGACGGGTCATGGCGTTCGAAGACCAAAATGCTTCTTCCGGCGGCGCGGACATGGATTACAACGATCTCGTGTTTCTGATCGAACCGCTGAGCGGCGGCACGGTTCGGCTGGATCCTTCGAAGGCCATTGTCCCGGATGAAGAAAATGCCCGCTTCACGGGGGTGGAAATAAACGTCTGCGATGTCCAGCCGGCCGACACGGGCACCGGCAACGCCGCCCTGACGTATTTCGTGTCGCCCGATGAGGGGTTCAGTTGGATCGAGATCGCTGTCTGGGACAGCGTGCGCACTTTCGAACTCGACCCGACGGGCGCCGTTATCCGCGCCGATCGGATCGATCCTGCCAAATGGAAACCCGGCACTCCACCATCGACCTGCCGCGGCCGATGGGTCGACCTGGTCGACCGCGGCATCACCGGCAATCGGCTGCTCTGGCAGGTGGAGATGAGGGGACCGGCAGCGGGCCGTGCCCCGGAGGTGGTCGAGGTGCAATTGAGGGCCGCCGCGGCCGTCCATAAAACGGTATCGCGGACGCCACCCGTCATCCAGGCCAACCTTCTTTACGAGACTGCCGTTGAAACGCCGGCCGACAATTGGACCGAACAGGGCCTGCGCGGCCATGTGACAGCCAGAAGAATTTACGATGCGGCCGCGCCGGACCACACGCTCAAGGAAGAGCTGCCGCTGTGGGATGCCGGTGAGGTCCTGTCCGCGATGAATCCGGATGAGCGCCGAATTTACTTTCCCGATTTCGATGTGTGCTCGCATCGAGGCCGAATACCTGGTCGATGAAAGCGGCGAGCGGCTCTACGGGGACGGGGTCAGGGTCGCGTTTGCCGGCTGTTTGGCACACGCGCCGGCGCAGGCGGGCAGCGTGCGGATTTATGACGGCCGGCCGGAGGTGTTTGTCGAATCGGGAGCGGCCGCTTTGAAGAGCAACCTGGGCGGGAAGGGGGCCATCGACCGGTTCAGCGGACGGTGGCAGGTCAATTTCAGCCGCCCGCCGGCCGCCGGCGTGCCGATCATGGCCGGTTACAGCCGGACCACGGTCGGCCGAACTCTGAAGCCCTTCATTCCGGCGGAAGTGACCAACGGTATGCTGGGTCTTTCGGACGAGTTTATCTGGCCGGACGGCTACACCCATGACTTCGACCGCGACCAACGTTTCGATGCCGGCGAAAGCCGCAGCGATGCGACGTGGTTGACGAATCGGATCAGAGGCTATCGCCGGCCCGACACCGGCGTTAAAAAAGAGTGGCTGCTGGGGCCGGTCAGTCACGCCACGCCGGCCGTGATGGTGCCGCCGGGCTATCCGCGCTGGCTGTATGGAACCGATGTGACCGCAGCCGAGCGGGACACCTTTGCCGAATTTCAAAAAGCGCACCGGACCCGCCGATCCATCTTGCTCGTCGGTTCCGGAAGCGGCATGCTGCACGCCTTTGACGCCGGCGCCTTCCGGCACGGCGACGACCCGGAAACGCCGGGCATCACCGAAAATAGCGGCTATTTTCTTTGGGAACCAAAGACAGACGGCAGCCCGCCGTATTGTGACGGTTTCGACGGTTCCCGGTGCCCCGATTACGGCACCGGCCGCGAGCTGTGGGCTTTCATACCGACCGGCCTGGTGCCGCAATTGAAGCGCAGCATCTTGCCGGCGGGGGACCGTGCCCAGCTGAATGCTCCGCCGACCCTCTCCGACGTCCGGATCGACACCGACGGTGACGGTATCGCCGACAGCTGGCGCACCATAGTGGTGGCGATGTCGGGCAGCGGAGTCGAAAGCGTTTTCTGCCTGGATGTGACCGATGCGGGTGAACCGTCTTTTCTATGGGAATTCAGCGCACCGGACCTGGCGCGGGATCACAACCCGGAGGCCGGGGTGCGGATCGGCCGTATCCGAGACTCTCTGACCGGCGAGCCCCGGTGGGTCGCTTTCGTTTCCACCGGCCGACCGCCCGGCGCCGATTCCTTTCCGGCCGTCTATCTGCTGGATATATCCGACGGCAGCATCCTCGAGAAAGTGGTGCTCGACGATGCGATCGATCTGAACGGGAACGGGACGATCGAGAGCAGCGAAGCCGCTTACGGGCAGGCCGGGACTTTGGGCGGTCACCCGGCCATCGTGGATACGAACGACAACGGGTTTGTCGACCGGTTGTACGTTGGTTCGGACCGCGGATTGGTGTACAAAGTCAATATACCGGATGATCCTGAAATTTCAGGCGTTTTGACGCAGTGCATTCTCAATACCGAATTTACGGACAGCGACGGCGCCGAGCTGCCGCTGAAATTCCGGTTACAGGGCATTTACACGACACCGACAGTCGTCGTCGAGCATGACAGCGGCGAAGAAGGCAATCTGGTCAGTCGCCCAAGGGTCACATTCGGGACCGGTGTCGATTTTAAGAAAAAAAGCGGCACAGACACGGCGATTGCCCGCAATCATGTCCTTTCTTACATCGATATGGACCAAAGCGGCACCTGCGACCCGGACCGGCACACGCTGGACTGGTTTCACGAACTGGAAGAAAGCCAGAGCGTCCGCGCCGCCATCGTTTCCGCAGCCGGCCGTCTGTATGTCGCGACCGCCGCAACAGACATCGAAGATCCCTGCGCCGCCATTCGCAGCGAAGACAAGACGAAGTCGGCCTGTTGACCGTCATGGACCTGGATGGCGTTGTCTATATGAGCCGCAGGATGGGAAATGTTCATTTTGCGCCCCTGGTAAAAGACCGGCACGTCTACCTGATGACCCCCACCGGCTTGCAGTCCCTGGGCAGCGGAATCTACAACAATGAGCTGATGTCTTTCGGTGTGCCGGTTGTCAGTGCGCGGTCGTGGGAGGAGGTGGAGTGAGGTTCGGGCAGTCGTTCACGAGCACGAGCACGAGTGCGTTCACGAGCACGCGTAAGAGGAGGCGCGTGAGGCGGAATTACATTTGACAGTATTTGCACTCTCCAAAAAAAGCGATGACTGCTATGATAACCGTGAACGTGCTCGTGAACGTGACCGTGCTCGTGAACGAAAACCTTAATTTTAAAGGATTGCGAAACCCGTTCAATCGTAATCAAGGGGATTCATAAAAAAACCTGCGCCAAGTAGTCCGCGCTTATCGACTTTATTTTAAATGATCCACGCAAGATCCCCCGTTGGAAACGATATACCCATCCGGGCAGGTGGTTTCAACTCCCAGCGAACTCCAGGTGATATTCGTCAGAATGGCATTGGTGAAATCGGCATCGGTCAGGTTTGCTCCTGAAAAATCGACTCCGTCGAGCTTTGCCTCCGTAAAATAACTTTTCTTCAGGTTGGCGCCGCTGAAGTTCGTTCCATTTAATACGGCGTAGTTGTAATATGCCCACTTGAGATAAGCGCCGGAAAAATCGTGCCCGTCGAACTCATTCGTACCCCAGAAGTAGCAGGCGGGACAAATCAAGCGAGCCGCTTTTACGGTACCTTCTTCCTTGTCAGCCGATGGGCTTTGGCTGGCGGTAGTATCCTGCCGCTGACGCAGCGCATCCATTTCCGCCGTCAGGACCCGCACCTTTTCCTCGAGCTGGTTTTTTCTGTTTTCAAGTTGATCGGCTTTGCGCTGGAGAGTTGAAATTTTCTGCTCCAGGTTATGTGAAGCCTTCCATAAATGGGAGTACGGGATACGCCACCAGCTGTACGATTTTCTTTCGGCGGAATACCTGTTGGAATCAGCAAAGACCGCCGTTGAGGTAAACGTGAAGGCCAAAAGTAATCCCATTGCGAGCATCGTCTTTTTGTACGTCATTGTTGTGCCTCCTTACCGTTTTGGCGCTCGGGCGCCGTTTATTTTGGAGCGTTAATGATTGGCTTTTCCTTTGGCGTCGGCAAACCGATTATTGCAAGCATTATGCAAGAAAAGGTTTTTATGGTTGCTGTATTCGCAATATCTCATCAATATTAAATGGTTTAAAAATTATAAAAGTAGACATGAGATTGTGTGTAAATCAACGACTGACAGCACCAAGCAACTCCGAATTTTGTCAACCGGATTGACATATTTTGTCATTGAAAACAGTAAGTTGTATTGCTTTTCGGTATTGCAATCGGTATTACTTCGCTTATTTGTACCCCCAATTTATAACCACTTTATAGTTGGCTTTTCAGTGAAGTGTCTTCCGCGGCTTCGATCCACTTTTCTGACCTCCAGTTCAACCTCATCAAAACTATTAAAAGTTTTAATAGCCTATAAAAATTCTTTTCGAAATCGGCTGCCGGCGACCCGATGTCACCACCGGTTCCGGTGAGCTGTCAGTAAATATTCCAGCACATAAGCCATTAAAAACAATTAATGAAATTGATGAATGCGGCAGTCGGCCACCGGCGCGTCGGACACCTTGTCCGGCTTTGGCATGCTATTTGGAGGTTGTACGGCGACCGGCAAACTTCAGCAGAGGAAATACTATGCGCAACAACTCCGGATTTACATTGATTGAATTGGCGGTGGTCATCGCCATCGTGGGGATTCTGGCGGGCATCGCCGTTCCCAATTTCGTGGGATGGCTGCCGAAGTACCGACTCAACAGTTCGGCCGACGACATC
>CAVSIM010000027.1:0-264099 GCA_963728055.1 uncultured delta proteobacterium
TGCCGGCGATGCCGGATCTCTGCTCACCGAATACCGGTAAAAGACGCGCGCGAGGAGTGCCGCTTCACAAAAAATACCTCGCCTTGCTCATAGCCATTTCGAGCGGTTGGCGCAAGGACATTCGCTCATGGGTTAATCGGTTTTGCCCGTTTGCCTGTCTGCCCGTTTGCCGGCCGAACAGAAAAACTGAAAATATTTGATTCCAGCTACCGTCGGGCGAAAAATTTTTCGCCCCTGCGGTGCCCGTTGACCGGGGTCTGGGCCGATGCCGCTTTGAAGCCTCAGCCTGGGGCGGGTTTCATGCCTGCCTTTTAGGTCCTTGACCCATATTCAGTGAACACATAATATAAGATCCATGGGGGTGCCTCATGCCGAATATAACGATATCGATAGACGAAAAACTTTTAAAATCTGGCCGTAAATACGCTGAAAAACACCAGACATCAGTAAACGCACTCATCCGAAAACTCCTGGAGCAAACGGTTAAAAACGACGCCAGCAAGTGGATGGATGAGTGTTTCGCATTGATGGATCGGGCCAATGCGTGCTCGAATGGTAAACAGTGGAAACGTGAGGACCTTTACGATGTCTAAAGTGTTCCTTGACACGAATATCCTTGTTTACAGTTTGGACCGGTCGGATCCCGCTATTCCAGCTTGAAGCGCACCGGCACCCGCACCCACATTTCGATGTGCTCCTGCCCCTTGCGCCCCGGCTCGAAGGACCAGTTTTTGACGGAATTCAGGGCCGAGCTGTCCAGAATCGTGTGACCGCTCGATGACAGGATCCGGATATCGTTGACTTTCCCCTGCCGGTCGACCAGTACTTCGAGCACGACCGTCCCCTGATACCCCCTGGTGCGCGCCCGCCTGGGATATTCCAGCGGCGGATTCTTACTGTATTCGGGCTGGGCTTCCACGAGGCCGGGAGCCGCGACCATCGACGGTGAACCGGCCGGCACGGCCGTTCGGGGCGATGCGGATGTCATTTCTCCGGACCCGGAAACGGGCGCGCTGATAGCGGAAGGGGGCGCAGCCGGGGCTTCCGAATCAGGCGTGTCAGATGCTGTATCCGGCAAGGACCGTGATGGCTGCGCTTCTTCAACCGGCTGCGGCTCTTTCGCGGCCGCCGGTTTGACCTTCTTCGGCTGCCGAACCGCCTTTCTTTTTTCCACGGGGCGCGGTTTGGGCTCGCTTGGCGGTTTTTCGGGTGGAGGCGGCGCTTCGGGTGACGTGTTTACAGTTTCCACCGGCGTAGCCTCGGCCGGCGGCAGATCTGCCGGCGGCGCCGGGGCCGGCGGGTGCAAGGGGTCGAGCGTCACCGTGACCGGCGCCGGTGACAAGCGCCCCGGCGTGATCCCGTTCGGCCCGACGACGTTCACGCTGAAGAGAAGAAGATGACATCCGGCAGCCAAAACGGCTGCAAACACCAGCCGTTTCACGGCGACTCGCCCAGCTCGGCCTGGAGTGAAATGCGGCTGAGCCCGGCGGCCCGGATATGGTCCAGGACCGCGAACAGGCTCTGGTAGGAAAGGTCGCGATCGGCAAAGAGCAGCACGCCCGGGTCCGCCTGCCCCCGCGTTTTTTCAAGCAGCACGCTCGTCACCCGGTCCGGCTCGACCGGCATCTTGTCGATGAAAATCGAGCCGTCGGCCTTGACCGTCACGGCCAAAATCAATTTCTTGTCGATCTGGACCGTTTCCGACACGGGCAACTCGACCCGCAGGCCGCGGTGCACGGCCATGGAGAGCATGACATAAATGAAAAAGACCAGCAGCAGGAACACGACATCGATCATGGGCAGCATTTCGATGCGCGCTTTCCTGACCCGGCGCCGGTAAATTTTCATTGCCGGCCGTCCTCGAGCAGCGGGTCCCTGCGGATTAGATTCTGATAGACAATCTCCAGGCTGGTGGCATATTTCTCGATCTGGATCGCGGCACCGTCAATCAGCGAGTTGAAATAGTTGAAGGGCAGAACCGTCAAAATGGCGATGCCGAGTCCGGCGGCCGTGGTGATCAAGGCCTGGGCGATGCCGGCGGTGACGATCTCCGGGTGTTCTATGCCCGCCGTTCCGAGCACATCGAAGGACTGGATGATGCCGATGACCGTTCCCAGGATCCCCAGCAGCGGCGCGACGGTGATCATCGTGTCCAGCACGCCCATGTAGCGCCCCATCCGCTTGAGTTCGTCGGCCGCGGAGGCCTCCATGGCCTTGATCATCGAATAGCGGCGGTGCAGAATCCCGGTGATGATGATCTTGATGATGAAGTCTTTCGTCCCGGCGGTTTTCTGCCGGACGGCTTCCCAATGGCCGGATTCGCAGAGGGTCATGACATCGTTCAGCAAGTCCGGGCTGGCCTGTTTCCGGATGGTCAGCCAGAAGATGGCCCGTTCGATAATCACGGTCAATGAAATCAGCGAGCACAGCAAGAGCGGGTACATCACCGGCCCGCCGCTTGTAAAAACATCCAGCATGCGCAATCCCCTTTAAAATACGCCGCTCAATCCGACCACGTAGTTCCGCTCGGGCGCCGGATAATAATTGGTTTGGGTCGGAAAGCCGCCGACGACGGCATATTCCGTATATTTTTCGTCGGTCAGGTTGTTCACGCCGGCAAAGGCCCGGAGCATTTTCCATTTGTAGGTGAGTCTCAGATCGATGGTGTAGTAGGACTCGAGTTTTTCGAATTCGTTCTCAAAGTCGCTGATGGCGTAGCTCTCGCCGACGTAAATGTAATCTGCCGCGAACTCGAGTCCTTTGGGGATGTCGTAAATCCTCAGCCCCACACTGCCCCTGTTGTTCGGAACGGCAGGGATGTCCTTGCCGTCATAGGGTCCCTTTTCGAAGGTCGCCTCCTGATAGGTGTAATTGCCTTGCAGAATGACATGCTTCACCAGGTCGGCCCAGGCGCCCACCTCCACGCCCTGGTGAAGCGTTTCGGGATAGTTTTCATTGGTAAATGTCGGCCGGTTGAAAAAAATCTCGTCATCCATTTCCGCCCTGAAAACCGTGATGTTGGCCCGCAGCTTCGGTGTAAAGAAATGGCGGACCCCGGCTTCATAGTGCATGCCGGTTTGCGGCTTGAGGTTGGGGTTGGTGACAATTTTTCCGCTGTCGAAATCGAACACCACCAGCTCGTCGATCAGCGGGAATCGAAAGCTGCGATTGACCCGCGTGAAGACCGAGGAATCCTGACCGTACAGGTAGGTCAAACCTGCCGTAAAGGCATTTTCACTCTCGGAGGTGGATTCTTCCAGCGGCGCCAGCGGAAAATCGCCCAGGTCTTTGACGTCGAAGTCGTAGTCGACCTTTTCGTGCCGGGCACCGAAGGTGAACAAAAGTTTTTTCAGCACGTAGAACTCGTCATTGAAATAGAAGCCGTAGGAAGTGCGATCGACATTCGACAAACCGGTGGGCAATGACGGCAGCGGCGAAAAGAAACCCGAATACGATTGCGAATCCTGCTTCGAGCCGTACAGGTCGACCCCGGCCACGACCCGGTTCTCCCGGCCGAAAATCTCCTTGTTTAAAATATACCGCGGGGTGAAGCCGATGGTGTCGGTGTCGACGTCGTTTTCGAAGGGAAAGGAGTCGTCCGGGAACTTGGATTCGCTGATCCGTTCGCGGTAGGACAAATCGGCCAGCACCTGTCCGTAGCCGCCGAAATCCCAATCGATACCGCCCGTGATGTAGGCATCGCGGGTTTTGGCCCGGTCCAGCGGGTCCAGACTCTGCCGGCGGTCTTCTTCCAGTTCGGCGCGGGTGAGGGTTCCCGGCAGGCCGAAGCGGTCCTTGTGGAAGGAACCCGAGAGCCTGAAGGTCAACCGGTCGGTGGCGTCGAAGAGCACTTTGCCGCCGAGATCGCCCGCGTTGTAGTCGTTGTTTTCACGGTAGCCGTCGGTGTCCTCCAGGCTGCCGGACAGGGCGACGGCCGTTCGGCCGTACCCGCCGCTGGCATACGCATCGACCTTGCGCCGGGTGTAGCTCCCGTATGTAACCCCGCCGGTGGCGCTGAACTGCTGGGAAGGGGTCTTGGTGATAATGTTGATCACCCCGGCCGCGGCGTTGTCGCCGTATAAAACCGTTCCGGAGCCGCGCACGACCTCGATCCGCTCGATCTGCTCGATCGGAATCTGGGCCCAGTCGACGGCGCTCAAATCGACCTCGTTGACGCGCCGGCCATCGACCAGAACCAGCGTGTTCTGCGTCGCGGTTTCGCCGAACCCGCGCAGGTCCACGGCGGCCGTGTTGCCGTTTCCGAGAGGATCGCGCACGACGATCCCTTCTTCACCGCGCAGCAGATCGGCCGCGGTCTGCGCATTCTTGTTGCGGATGTCGGCGGGCGTTATGATGCTCACGTTGGCCGGCACTTTTCGCACCTGCTGTTCGACCCGGGTTCCGGTCACCAGCACTTCCGGCAGCGTTGCCGGATCTGTGCCGGTTTGAGGAGCCTGTTGGGCGCCGGCGCCAAGGGGCAGGAATGCCGATGTAATCAATAGCACCCGCAGTAATCGTCTGGTCATGTGTCGTCTCCTTTGTGTGGCTCGTTTCGGTTCAGGAACTTTTGGGGTACCGGCGTCACCCGCGGCACGCCACCGAGCGGGCTTTCATCCACCAGCAACTTGCACCCGTAGGTCGCCTCCAGGTTCTGAAAGGTCAGGACGTCGAAGGGCAGCCCCAGGCAGGCGATGTCGCCGTGCTTCAGGAGCAGGAGCCTGTCACCGTACATCGCGGCCAGATTGACGTCATGTGACACCATGACCACCGTGACCCGCTTTTCGATTTTCAATTTCTCCATCAGGTCCATCACCCGCACCTGGTGGGAGAGATCGAGGGACGCGGTGGGCTCGTCCAGCAGAATGATTTCCGGCTCCTGGCACAGCGCGCGCGCAATGAAAACCCGCTGCTGCTCGCCGCCGCTGAGTTGGTCCAGCTTGCGCCCGGCCAGCCGGCTCACCTCGGTGATCGCCATCGCCTGACGCGCGATTTCGATGTCCCGGTCCTGCGGTATGCCAAGCACATTCTGGTGCGGGGCCCGGCCCATCAGCACGGCCTCTTCGACGGTAAACGGAAATCCGACCTCCAGCCGCTGGGGAACGTAGGCAATCCGCCTGGCCAGCGACTTGGACGAAAAGCTGCGGATGTCCCGGTCGAAAATCCGGATCCGTCCGGCCTTGGTTTTCAGCACGCCGGCCATGAGTTTCATCAGCGTCGTCTTGCCCGACCCGTTGGGGCCGATGATGATGAAAAAATCGCCGGCGGTAATGGCAAAAGAAAGGCCTTTCAATACGGCGTGGGACCCGAAGGTGTGGCTCAGAGTATCGATCGCAACGGCCGTCTTCATTGTTTCGATTTTTTCAGCAGAAAAATAAAAACCGGCGCGCCGATCAGGGCCGTGATCACGCCGGTCGGCATTTCCCCCTGCTGCGGCAGCGTGCGCGCCAGAAGGTCGCAGACGACCAGATAGGCGCCGCCGCCCAGAATGCAGGCCGGCACCAGCACGCGGTGGTCGGGGCCCCAGATCAGCCGCAGCAGGTGCGGCATGACCAGCCCGACAAACCCCAGCAGGCCGCTGTAGCTGACGGTCACACTCACCATCAACGATGTGAGGACCAGTAAAACAATGGTCACGGTCTGGACCGGCAGCCCCATGGTCTGCGCCGTTTCCTTGCCGACCAGCAGCAGGTTCATGGCGTGGGAGAATAAAAAAATCACCAGAAAGCAGGGCCCCAGGATCAGGGCCAGTATGCCGGCCGTCAGGCTGTCGGCCGAAGACAGGTCCCCCATCAGCCAGAAAATGATGGTGTGCAGCCGCGCGTCCTGGGTCAGGGACACCAGAAACATGATCACCGCCGAGCAGAACGCGTTCACCATGACCCCGGAGAGCAGCAGGGCATCCTTCTTCAATATCGTTTTACCGGAGGACATCACCAGGATCAGCGCCAGGGTCGCCAGGCTGCCGATGAAGGCACAAAAGCTGACGCCGGGAAACCGGGCGAGTCCCAACGTGATGCCGATGATGGCGCCGATCGCGGAACCGCCCGAGATCCCCAGGATGTAGGGTTCCGCCAGCGGGTTGCGGAGCAGCGCCTGGAAGACCAGGCCGCCCAGCGAGAGTGTCGCGCCCACCAGAGCCGCCAGCAGGACCCGCGGCAGCCGCAGGTGCCAGATGATCATGTCCAGCGTGGCGTTCGGTTCCCCCCGGCCGAAAATGGCCGCGAGCGAAGCCGCCACGCCCTCGCGCGACGACCCGCTGGAAATGGCCAGCAGCACGGCTGCGGCAAGGATGGCGGTCAGCAGCAGGATCACCAGCAGGAGGCGGTTGATCACGGAGGTCGGGGCTGTGGTCACGGGGATTTTCCAAAAATTTCCGGATGAATGAGCTTGACGAGCATTTCCAGGGCATCCACCAGGCGCGGGGAGGGCCGATCGAACAGATCCGAATCGACGATCTCGATCCGCCGGTCGCGGACCGCCGGAATGTCTGGCCAGTGTTGCCATTCGGCCTTGATCTGGTCGAACGAAGCCCCGCGGGTCATCGAGGTGATGATGATGACCTCGGGTGCGAGCGCCAGGACCTGTTCGCGGTTGAATCGCGGGTAGGCCGTGCTGCCGGCGGCCAGGTTCTGCCCCCCGGCCAGGACGATGAGTTCGTTGATAAAGGTATCGGTCCCGATGGAGACGATCGGGGACACCCCGATCTGAAAAAAAACGCGCGGCCGGTGCGTCGTCCGAGCCACCTGCGCGGTGACCTGCCGGACCCGGGCGTGCATCTCTTCGGACAGACGGCGGGCCTTCTCCTCGACATTCAGCAGCCCGCCGATCTCGATCACCGTTTGCGCGACGGTCTCGATGTCGCGCGGGTTCACGGCATACACCGGGATGTTCAGCTCGGCCAGCCGGTCGGCGGCGGCTTTCGGGTTGCCGTCCTTGATGGCGATGCACAGGTCCGGGTCAAGGGCCACGATGCGCTCCAGATCGAGGCGGATATAGGTTCCCACCTTGGGGAGCACTGCCGCGGCGGGCGGGTAGTTGCTGTATACGGTCACCCCCTTCAGGCGATCCTCCTGCCCCAATGCGAAGATGATTTCGGTGATGCTGGGCGCCAGCGCAACGATTCTGTTGGGCGTGTCGGGCACCGTCAATTTTCGTCCCGCCTGGTCGACGACCTCCCGTGCGTCGGCTGGAGAAGAAAAAAAGACCATAAAGGCGGCAACGGCAAGCCAAAAGAATGGATATGGTGATACCCGATCTCTCATTTTTTCTGAATATATTCCTCGACGTTCGGACTGGTCTTTTTCATAGTGACTTTCAATTCAACCTAGGTTTTTTTTCTCCCGTGCGTTGCATGGCGGCGTCGGCAAATAAAAAAAGCCCTTCAAACGCCAGTGGTTTGAAGGGCTGCACCCAGCTTTCTTGACCCTGCAAAATCGCCGCGCGATTCTATGTTCCGTAGCCGCACAGCTGATGATCAAGGCAGGTCTTCTGGCTCCCCCGCCCGGTCAGCGGCCTTCCCGTTCCATTGCAATGGAACAGTGGCACATGAAGCTGAAAGGGTTTTCGTGGGGTTACAGCGGCGGGACCGCTCCCGATTTCAACGGGATTCCCTATTAAGCCCTTGCGGGCACCTAACAGGCAATCACTATGACAGGCAAACGGCTTGTGTCAAGAGCTAATTCGATTGGCGAGGCCGCCCTTTGCAGGATCGCGCATGGCAAACGCCTCGATTCGATTCACGGTGACTGTGCAGGGCTTTATGAAAAAAACTGATGAAGATGTCTTTTCACGGTCGCGGTATCATTTTCGGCCAGACGACCGATTTTTTTCAGCAGCAATCAGTTGTCGATGGTAAAAACCTTGAGGCGCACCTGGCATGGCAAACTCAATCCCGCCGCAGAATGTTCCTCGATGTGAGAATCACCGGGCCAGCGACGATGACCTCTTGTCGTTATCATGGTCAGCACGGTGTACCCGCCGCTGTTGAATGCCGTGTTGCTGAGTACGAGGGCCGGTCGTCTTTTCGCCGCCGGTTTATCCGCGAACGGAAACGGCACCGTGACAACATCCCACTGGCTACAAATCACGGAACGCCTCGTCATCCTCGGGGCTGTTCCACTCTTCCAGGGTTTCGGAGACAGCCGAATGGAATGCCGCATCGAACGGCGCGATGCGCCTGAGCCTACTTGAGTGGCCTTGAATTTCGTAGGCGACGAGATCACCGGGCTCTATCCCCAGGGACTTTCTGATCTCCATGGGGATTGTCACCTGGCCTTTGGCAGACAGTTTGCTGACGTGCAAAATTGATCTTCCGGGAAGAAGTGAAAGGATTTATATATCCATATCGATGGTAAAGAATGATGTCAAGCTTGAAATCTTTACAGCTCAAGAATGATTTGCAGCTTAACAAATAGGGCCGACGGCAATCTTTTTAACTTGACCGTCAGCATCATAGAATGGCAATAATGATGATAAACCATATAGGAGGAAAACAGATGCTCGAGATCAAGAACTCGGTGGCGGTGATTACCGGCGGGGCCAGCGGCATCGGCCTGGCCGTCGCCCACTATTGGCACCGAAACGGCGGCAAACTGATCCTGGCCGATGTGGCCGCCGATGGCCTTGCCAAGGCCGCCGCGGAAATCGGCGGGGAGGTGGCCACGGTGGTCTGCGATGTCAGCAGCGAAGCGGACTGCGCCCGGCTGGCCGACACGGCCATCGAAAAATTCGGGGCCATCAACCTGATCGCCCCTTTTGCCGGCATCATCAAGGACAGCCTCTTTCTGTCCACCAGCCGCGATACCGGCAAAGTCGCCAAGAAGATGCCGCTCGAAAATTTTCAGAAGGTGCTCGACATCAACCTGACCGGCGTTTTTCTGACGGTGCGCGAGTGTGCCGAACGCATGATCAACCACAATTGTCGCGGGCTGATCTGCCTGGTCTCCTCGACCGGGTCCCTGGGAACGGCCGGGCAGCTGAACTACTCATCGACCAAGGCCGCCATGTCGGTCATGCCCAAAGTCATCACGGCCGAGTTCTTCCGGCGCGCGCTGGCCGACAAGATCCGCTGCGTGGCGATCGCCCCCGGCTACGTGGGCACGCCCATGGTCAAGGGCATGAACCAGAAGGCGCTTGACGGCATTCTCGAAAACGTGCCGATCGGCCGCCTGATCGAGCCCGAGGAGGTCGCCTCCCTGATCGGCGAACTCTATCGCAACGAGGCCCTGGCCGGAGACGTTTTCTACATCCACGGCGGCCTGCGCCTGGGGTCCAAGGGGTAGTAAGGTTTCCGGTTCAGCCCTGCCGCTGGCCAGAGGGGTGCCCAGTTTGATCGAAGAGGAAATCTTTAGGCTTCCGGGATAAATTCCAAATGACAAATAACAAATAAATTCCAATGACCAAATTTAAAATTACAAACCTGTTTGGTTCATTTGGATATTAAAAAATCATAAATGTGGATTTTTTTCGCTGGGCAAGGCCGCACAAGGGTTTTGACCGCAGGCGTAGCATGGCTACGTCGAGGATCAAAACCCGCGGAGAACGCAGTCCAGCGGAAAAAAGACCATTTATGGATGGATGCTATTTGGCTGCCCGCGGCGGGCTCACCACCGCCTCGCCGTCGAGAACCGTCGTTCCATCCTGATTGACGCACCAGGTCTTGAGCCGCACCCGCTTTTTTTCGGCGATGATCTCCACCACCTCCGCAATGGCGGTCACCGTGTCCCCGATTTTAACCGGCGCCAGGAAATTGAGTTCCTGGCGCATGTAAATCGAACCCGGCCCGGGCAGAATCGTGCCCACCAGGGTCGAGATGAAACCGGCCGTCAGCATGCCGTGGGCGATGCGGGTCTTGAAAAACGTCTTGGCGGCGTACTCCTCGTTCACATGCGCCGGGTTGAAATCTCCGGTAATCCCGGCATACAGGTAAATGTCGGTTTCGGAGACCGTCTTCGTAAACCGCGCACTCTGCCCCACGCTCAGCTGGTCTATTGTCAGTCCTGTCATCGCCTCTCCTCCTGTTTATCCTTTAGTGATCGAGCCCGTTTATGCCAAAATGTGTAGGGGCAAACCTCGTGTCTGCCCTCCTCGCCGAACCACCCGCATCTGAATTGGAGCCCTGCGTTTTTGGGCACCCACAAGGGGCGCACCTGCAGGCATGATGGCCAGGATATCCCCTTTGGCCCGGACGTGCCCCGATAGCGGCACGTCGAATTCAATGGCATCCAAGACCAATTCAGTTCCTTCCCCGGCTTCACGTTGCCCTTATAGCACATATTCAAGGGGCGTAGGTGGGTCTAGGCGCTTTCCAGCCAGCGGCGGGCCTCCTCGATCTCCTTGCTGTCGAAATAGCGCACCTCGATCTTCACGAACGGCTTTATGATCTTGGTGTACAGCTCGATCCACTGGTGGTCGGCGACAACCGCCGTCCTGGTGATATCCTTGTAGTGTGCAAAGACCCATTTCAGGTCTTCCCAGATCAGCGACGGTTCCACCGCACCGATGCTGCCGACTTCTTCCAGAAGGCGCACATCGCCATACTCTTTGATTTTTTTGTCGAGAACGGCCACCGCCTTGTCGAAATCCGCGGGGGTGATCCGTCCGCCGACGGTGAGTTCCACGATGTTCGTTTCGGGCCTCTCGCGTATTCCCAGCATGATGGTCTCCTTTCGTTGGGTTGTTGATTGTTGCCGATGGGAATTTTTTTAAAAACCACCCACCTCCTTCCCTATCTTTTTGTGAGCATCGGGAAACTCGGGTTGAAAATTCTGATAGGGTACCGGGAAGGTTTTGAGCCTCAACTCGCCGTAAATAATAGTTGCAGAATTCTTTTCACCTTCGCTCATCAGACTTCCTCCTCATTTGATCGTACAGGGGCCATTCACGATTCGATTTTAAGATTTTCCCGTATCGCCGCAAGGGTCTCTTTGAGCGCGGCCAGCTGCGTTTCGCTGAGTCCGGTCGTCGCCCGGCGCTCCATGTGCTCGCCGCATTCGACGATGGGCGCCCATTTGGCGGTGGCGGTCATCTTCGGCCTGGCCGTGGCCACCCTGCTGACCCTGGTGGTCGTGCCCGTGCTCTACTCGCTGTCGCAGACGTTTTCTTTGAAAACAATTTTTCATCGGGCGCCAAAAACCGCCCGCCGCGGCCGTTGGTCGCTACAACCCTATAGACTCCGTGCGTCGAAACAGGATTTGAGCCAATCAACTCCAGTGAAAGACGTTGATGGAAGGGAACGCGGCTTTCGCCAGCGTCGTCTTGCCGGCTTGACGCGGTCCGGTTGGTGTGACGACCGGGTGATAGGCGGCGTCGCGGATCAGGTGCAGTTAGTAAGCGATGTTTCATCTGGCTAATTTACGATTGAATCGTAAATCTGTCATATACGGGTTTGATCCGTCGAAAAATCTGCGACAGCTACCCCGCTGTATAACGACATCAGCTACCCGCATAAAGAAGACCAGCGCCGGCGGAAGGACACTGTGATTGGCCGGCAGATTGTGGGGCAGGATGAACCCGCTGATTATATGAACGTGCTGCGCGGTTGATCAGACTCTGCGCGACACTCCCACCAGTTTACTGCGGCCGGATGATGGTTAGGTCACCGTCAAGGATGTGAGCTTCGACCAGTGAGTCACCGCTGATCCGCAATCCAAAGCAATGATTGCAACCGATAAGTTTCGGGGATGGGTCCATGCTTTGTAAACACCTTGACAACTATAATGGGCCCCATTATAATGGGGCCCATGATAAAAACTTTCAAGTCTGCTGGTACTGAAGATATTTTTGATGGCATGGCATCCCGAGCAGCTCGAAGATGCTGTCCTCAATCTATTTGGTCGGTTGCTCGCCGAAAGTTGGATCAAATCAACCGCGTTCGAGAGATTAATGAACTTAATGTGCCTCCTGGTAATCGCCTGGAGCGCTTGAAAGGCGACCGGATGAGTCAATACAGTATCCGCATTAATCAACAATACAGAATTTGTTTCATATGGAAGGAAGGCCATGCCTACGATATCGAAATCACAGATTACCACTGATGTTGGTCGGCGACTGCCTCGAAATCGCCCTCCGACACATCCCGGGGAGATGTTATTCGAAGAATTCGTCAAGCCGCTGGACCTTACTCAAGCAGAACTTGCCCGGCGTTTGGATGTATCTTACCCTCGTCTGAATGAAATTATCAAGGGCCGGCGTTCGGTAACGCCGGATACTGCATTGCGGCTGTCTCGTGTTTTGGGCATGTCTGCTGATTTTTGGCTGGGCTTGCAACAGGATTGGGATCTTTGGCATGCAATGAACAGCCCTGAAGCAAAACAGATTAATCGCCTGAAGCCTATTTCCAAAGATCGACAGTCTTTTGCATAGCCAGGCGCTTCATTATTTGATACCTGAATGGCATGCCTCGGAAAGCTTTTATAGACGCCTCCCGGGAGCGCTGCAGCAGATCATTTGAATTGTTGGGGGACATCCGTTCTATTTATATATTTGCATTAGACGAATAATTTGATATTCAAGCAAAATGCCCCGCAATGCCCGCATAGATGCTCCCGGAGCCCTGCATCATATCATCATCCGCGGCATAGAGCGCAAAGCGATCTTCAAAGACAGCGCGGATCGTAAAAATTTTACCGAACGCCTCGGCCGAATCATACCGGAAACCCAGACCCACTGTTATGGCTGGGCGCTGATGACCAATCACGTCCATTTACTGTTTAAGACCGGCATGGCCCCCTTGGCCACGGTCATGCGGCGGCTGCTGACCGGGTACGCGGTCACATTCAACCGGCGGCATCGGCGTCACGGGCAGCTGTTTCAGAATCGCTACAAGTCGTTTTTATGTGAAGAGGAGGTGTATCTCAAGGAGCTGGTGCGCTATATCCACTTAAATCCGCTGCGGGCACGGCAAGTGCAAGATCTTGAGGCCCTAAAGAAATATCAGTGGTGTGGTCACGGCGCCCTCATGGGCAATTTTGACGTCGGCTTTCAGGATACGGGGTATGTTTTAGGATCGTTTGGTCACTCCGCCAGGCAAGCCCGCAGGGCGTATGAGCGTTTTGTGTCTGAAGGGGTGAAGCAGGGCCGGCGTCCGGAGCTGGTCGGTGGTGGTTTGGTACGGTCGGTCGGAGGCTGGTCGGCGCTTAAAGGATTTCGGGACATCGGGGTTCGCATCAAGGGCGATGAACGTCTGCTGGGGTCGTCTGATTTTGTTGAGCGGGTGTTGAAGCGCGCCGATGAACAATTGGAGGAAAAATATCGCCTGCAGGAGCGTGTTATCAGTCTGCAGGTGCTTATCGAGCAAGTGGCACCCTACTATAAAATAGAGCCGGAAAACCTCAAGTCCGCCAGCAAAGAACGCCGCATCGTGGAGGCGCGCCGGGCTTTGTGTTTCATGGCGGTGCGTAGATTGGGCTATAGATGCAGCGATGTGTCAAGGGCCACGGGCATCAGTTCGGTTACGGTAAGCAAGGCGGACCTTTTCCTCGATTTTGAAAGCCGCCTGACCATCTTCGACACCTTGATCCTGTGCCGCTTCTACCGTGACTTTTATGACTGGAACACACTGACAGAAGTGATCGAGCGGGTGACCGGTTTGGATGCCTCACCGACGGCGCTGAAGAAATGCGCCTTGTCCCTGGCTACTCTGATTCGCAAATTCAACCTGCAAGAGGGTATGACCCCCGCCGACGACCGTCTGCCGAAGTTTCTCCACCAGCCGCTGACGGACACAGGCAAGGTGATCACCGAAGCGGAAATGGAAACCATGCTGACTGAGTACTATCGTCTGCACGGATGGGACAATAACGGTTTGCCGTGACCTTCGGGTGGATACGATGATGGAAGCTTAGGACAAAAGCACTAAAACGGGTCACTTACTTGACCACCCGCAGCCGGTGAGTCCGGCGAGGCCTTTGGGCAAGGGCATCCAGGATTACTTAGTGTCCATCCATAAATGGTCTTTTTTCCGCTGAACTGCCGGTCGCAGCGGGTTTCCGGCTGCGGCGTACATAAAGTACGCCTCGCCGCAAACCCTTGTGCGGCCTTGTCCTGCGAAAAAAATCCACATTTATGAATTGGACACTGAGAAGTGCCTAAAAAGATTCGCGGATGGGCACTACTTAACTGGCCTCGTCAGCAGAGACGATCTGGCGGTCGACGACTTCTTCGATGCTTTTGGGAAGGATTGGGGCTCTCATTATTTAAACTTAATAACTTTATTTCCGTTAGAGTTCGTTGAAAACCATAAAGGATATTTTTTTTCGTGTGAAGTTATAAAATTTTAAAAGATGAGAGCTTCCCCCCACTCATCTTAACGTTTCCAATACTACATACTTACTTAGACGGCACGGCTTTTGGCTTCAGGTGCACCGCCCTGGTTCTACCTTTCTCGTCCTTGTCGCACAATATCCACGATTTCTTGTGTTGTAATATTCGACCTGATTGATGGTACGTCCAAAGGTGATGAAACAATTATTTCGGGAATTAACGCGAATGTCCGACCGTCTTTCCTTCGGATGAGTACTTTACCCGTGTTTTCAGCCTGCTCAAGAACAGTAGCTAGTTTTTGACGGGCTTCTGAATATGTATAAACTTGCATTTCAAACCTCCACAATTGCCACTTTAATCTTTAGTGCGACACTTCTTAATTTTCGGTCCAACGTCAAAATCGGAGCTTTATATCTGCTAGCGCAATCCAGGAAATAAGCATCGTATGCGTAAATATTGGTCTGTTTGGATATTTTCATGGCATTCACAAAATCCGGTTTTACATACTGAATAGGTATACTTTCGAAAATTTTAAGCCCCTTTTGCGCTTCCTCGAGTTTCAGTTTGCTTTGCTCAAACATTGCAGAAAAAGCATTGACAATTTCCCATGGAATGGAACCAGGGCCAACGAGGGTATTTCCATTTGTCAATTCAATAATTCTATTGCGCTCAGGCTCATCAACAATAACTGCGATTAAAGCAGACGTATCGATAACAATATCCATTTTTTTCTCCGACAATATATATTCAAGACAATTGTACAACAGTGTGAAAATTTGTCAAGTGGAATCGCGGGACATGACTTGAACTGTAACATGGCGTTTAACTGATTTTTGACACCTAAAAATTTGATATTCAGTAAAAAACGGCGCATAAGCTGGAGAACTTCAGATCCCGCGTTTTCAGGGGTTTGCGGCAGGGGATTACAGCTTCACCCTCGACACCTTGACTCTGAAGCCCTCCAGCTATTGCAACGGTGGGGTAACGACGGAAGTTAAAAATGACTCAGGGGGCCGCCGAGGTGATCGACCCATATTTCCACGAAAGGGTCGTATTCGGCACTGCCTTTGAGAATGGGAACACACTCGATTCCGGCCGTCGTGAGAATCGACTTCGATGAATCGTCTTCATCACCGGCCATGTCGTTCTTGGCGTGTTCGCCGGCGACGGAAATAAACGGCATGAGGTAGGCTTTTTTAATTTTATTTTTTTAGTTGCAGTTCCTTGATTAAATTATATCCGGATAGCCTTCTACCGTGACGACAATAATATTCGGGTCCTGGAGTTGCAGCTGGAACATGAGGGCCGCGTAAAACGCATTGGAGGGATGGTGCGTGCCGTGGCCCATGAGAACGACCGCGTCCCTTTTTTTCCGGTTCCTTGGGCAGGGTCGTCATGATGCGTTTACCGCACGCTCCATATCCCCCTGGGTCGACAGGAGCGGATACCCCAGGACAACGCGCTGGAAGACGCCCATCATGTTGAAGGCCCCGACGGTGCGGCGCAGGTCGTGGTATTCTTCGCCGGCGATCGTATGCAAGGACAGCACGGCCACGTGCGTGAACTTTTCATCCCGCATTTTGGCCAATGCGACTTCCGGCGAGTCCAGCATCGTTCCCTGTTTGGCGAGTTTCTCGTGGATGATGTTCGACGTAAACGCCCAGCGGACCGGTATGTCCGGATACCGGGCTTTGGTTTTTTTGTCGATGTTGTCAAAGGATACCTGGGCGGACTCCTCGCTCGATCCGAAAGCGACCAGGAGAATACCGACCTTTTTAGCCGCCTTTTCACCATGAGTCATCGCAGTCACACCGCTCGCGGCAAGCAGACAAATAATGACCAGCGCTGCAATCCCCGTCCATTTTTTCATTTTTTTCATTTCTCCCATTTTCGCTTTCCTCCCATAGTTGATTTACTTTTGAAGGGCAAACTTCTTTCATACTGATCAGGAGACAAAAAAAGCCCTTCAAACCGGTTTTCGATTTGAAGGGCTGCACCCAGCTTACTTGACCCAACTGTTTGGCCGTGCCTCACCCATTCGCCGAGGCTGCACAGCTTATCGTCAAGGCAGGTTCTTCTGGCTCCCGGATCACCCTACTTTCTGCGCCTTCCCGTCATGGTCCATCACATAACAGTGGTAAAAGCGGATTTCGTCCCCGGTCACAGCGGCGGGACCACCCCCGATTCACTCGCGATTGCCTTTTAAGCCCATTGGGCACCTTGAATTGCACTACTACAATCGAATATTTTACCTGTCAACAACTAACTCGCACCCACTGCAACACCAGCGCAGTCCGCTGCGACCCACATATCGAAAAAGTGGACAGCGTCGAATCGAAAAGACCGGATATGGAAGATGAAATTTGACTGAACCATTAAAAAGCTATATTAAAAAGACACCAATTGTCACCATTTTGCACCTTTTTTTGTTATGGGGTGTAAACTTTCGAAAATGAGGTCCGATGGTTAAGGAAACAAAAACTGAAAACAAGGCCGGTGTCGATAAAGGATTGGTCACCTTGTTCCTGAAGATGTCACCAGAGGAGCGCTTAAGTGCCAACGATAACGCGCTGCGTACAATTTTGGAGTTAAGAGATGCCTATAGCCAGCAGAGAACCAAGGAGCGTAAATCTAGGCGCAATTCTTGAGGGGTTAATAGAGGCAGGGGTTGAATTTATATTAGTTGGCGGCCTCGCCGCTGTTGTCCAGGGAGCACCTGTCACAACAATGGACGTGGATATTGTTCACAACCGATCTCCTGAAAACATAGCCAAGCTGCTTGCGTTTCTTAATTCGATTGACGCATTTCACCGTCGTCCGGACGATATGGTGATTGAGCCGAAAGAAGGCGACATATCCGGGAAGGGCCATGCGCTTTTTACGACTCGGCTTGGTCCTTTAGATGTCTTGGCCGTTATTGAGGAGGGAAGAGACTTCGGAGATCTCCTTGAACACACAGTTGAAATCGAATTCAGAAACCACACTATTCGTGTTTTGGATCTTGAAATGTTGGTCCGACTCAAGAGAACTTCCGCTGATTCTAAAGACTTGCAGCGCTTACCTGTGCTTGAAGAAACATTGCGGCAACTGAAGGAGCAATAAAGTCTTGACATCTCTTTTGCCGCAAGGTGAACATGGACCGGGCAGTGCCACCGGTTGAAAACAGCGGCACCGGCATGGACTCCTTCAAAACCTTTAATATCAGCACGGCCGCCGCGATTGTCGCCGCGGCCGGCGGCGTGCGGATGGCCAGACACGGCGCGCGGGCGGTCACCTCCGACTGCGGCACGGTCGACATGGCCAAGGCGCTGGGAGTGGATGTCGACTGCGGCACCGACATCGTCGCGGAGAGTATTTTCCGGGCCGGAATCGGCCTGTTCAACGGCATGAGCCCGCAGGTGCATCCCCGGGCACTGGCCAGGGTCCTGTCTCAGACGGGTTTCGGCTCGACCCTCAATATCGCGACCTCGCTTGCCAATCCCGCGTCGCCCCGGCTGGCCGTGCGCGGCGTCTATCGCCGGGAAATGGTTGCGACCGTGGCGGAAGTCATGCGGGCCATCGGTCGTTGGCGTATGCTGAACGGAACAGATGCCGGGTTTTCTGTCATTTTGGGTCTGGCGCTCCACCACATACCAAACACGAAACACACCTCCCAAACCCGTAACCCGTAACCCGTAGCCCGCAACCCATAACCCGTAACCCACACGCCGGTGCAGTCGATGGCTTACCCGGATCTACCCAAATCCTACAAATCCGTTTTTCCTTTTCGATTGGCGGCCACATCCTTTGTCTATCCGGATGACTACCTGCTCAACGTTCGGAAACTGAGGCCTTTCGTTGACGAAATCGAGCTGCTGTTTTTTGAAAGTGCGCCGGCGGACGCCTTGCCGGGCGGCGAACTCATCGACCAACTGGCCCGGCTTTCAGAGGAATTCGCGCTTTCCTACAACATCCATCTGCCGATCGATATCGATCCGGGCAGTGAGGATGAAACAGTGCGTGTGCATGCGGTAAAAACGATCGGCAGGTTTATCGAAGCGTGCGCCGCGCTATGGCCCACCAGCTTGACGCTGCACGTGCCGCTGGAAGAAAACCGCTTCGATCGTGCTGCCCGCCGGCGGTGGGAAACGGCGGTAAAAAGCAGTTTTTCGGAATTGCTTTCCGGCGGGCTGGAGGGAAAACGGCTGGCGATCGAGACCCTGGCCTACCCTTTTGGGTATGTCGAACCGCTCATCGCAGAGTTCGACCTGGCCGTTTGCATCGATTTTAGTCATCTGGCGCTCAGCGGCCAGGACCTTGGCGCGGTTTTCGGTCGAAAAGTCGGTCGTACCGCCATTGTTCACCTGCATGGCTTCGACGGCGATCGCGATCATCTGGCGTGCGCCGATCCGGGACTCGTCGAAAATATGGTCCGTTGGATCGAGCCGTTTACCCGAAGCGTCTCGCTAAAAGTTTTTTCTTATGCCGCTCTGAAAAGCTCGCTGGAAATATTGGATAAAACCTGGCGGGACCCGGCGCGACACCCGCGGGTGGGGCACATCTGATTCGCGCCACTATTTTTCTTCCTCGTCTTTTGCCGCGCTATCCTTTTTGAAGTCCCTCGAAAAGGGCACCAGCCCGGTCAGCGATTTTTGGGCCAAGCTCGACAAATCGGTCCCGAAACCGAGCCACTGCCTGAACTGGTCGTCCACCCGACTCTTGTAGGCCAGGTAGTTTTTCAGCGTCTGTTCCAGGTATTTTTCAAAAAACTCTCCCAGAACGTTGTCCCCATACCGGATGATCATGTGCAGCAGGGCCGCCGGCAACAGGGCGTTTTTCTTTTTGGCCTCTTCGAGCACGATCTGGGTCAGCACGAAGTCGGTGACGTCCTCGCCGGTTTTGGCGTCGACCGCCGTGACGAAATGGCCGGCCTTGATCATCTCCGCCACCTGCTCGAGGGTGACGTAGGCGCTGCGGGTGTTGTCGTACAAACGCCTGTTGGCATATTTTTTAAGTATGATCCTGTCTGCCATGTATCATCCTTTTTCCGGGACCCCGTCATCGACGCGGAACTCGATGACTGCAACGATGTTCCTATGTGTCATGTTGCAGCAAAAATAACAAGATTAAAACAGGCTCAGCTGGTAAAGAGCAGGCGATTTTAGTAAAATTATTAATAATATTAAACAGTAACACATTTATATATGAGATTTTAAAAAAACTCATCATTAAAATTATTTTTGTGCAACGCAAAAAAATCTCTTGACACCCTGGCGCGACGTCGTATAGTGGAGATGTCGTTGACTTCAGGTGCATTAATGTATACCACTTTAACCACGAAAGGATGGAGTGCCATGGAGACCGAAAAATTTGCCAAGCAGGTGATCGATTTTCAAAAAGCCACGTTCGACAACACGTTTACGGCGGCGGTCATGATGCAGGATCAGGCCGAGCGGATGTTCAACACCCTGCTTGAGCAGACAAACTGGCTGCCCGACGAGGGCCGGCGGACCATCGACGAGTGGGTGGGCGCTTATAAAAAGGGCCGGACCGATCTCAAGGACGCTATCGACGAAAATTTTGCGAAACTCTCGGAGATGTGGGCGGCGGAGCCGATGCTGAAGAAACCCCAGATGTCCCCGGTGACGAAAATGAAGTAACGCCGTAAAAAAAAACACTGTTAACTCAAAAGGAGGCAGGTATGTTCGAACCCAATCAAATGCTGAAGCAAATGCTCGATTTCAACAAAACGGCCTTTGACAACAGCTTTAAAGCCATGTCGACCATCGCCGATCAAAACGAAAAAATGATGAACACGTTCCTGGCACAGGCCAACTGGCTGCCGGAAGAAGGCCGGAAGGTGATCCAGGAATGGGTCGACGCCTATCGAAAGGGATGCCAGGATTTCAAAAAGACCGCCGACGAAAATTACAAGAAGGTGGCGGACTTCTTCGACTCCGCCCAGAAAGCAAAATCCAAATAACCCTTTAAAGATGCGGCACGCGAGACACGGCTTATGAATCCCGACGGCAACGAAAAAATTGACTGGCCAGCCGATGATATGGACCCCGCTTTTCTCAAGCTCGCGGGCGATGTTCTGACCGCCTGCCAGTCTTACTGGATCGGGGTGTATCGGTATACCAACGAATTCATGCTGCCCTTCTGGACCGCCCTCAACGCTTTTCAAACGACCGAAAAAGACAAGCTTATCCAGCACGATCCCCTGGAATCGTTCAAAGACTACCTCGAATTGTTCCAGTTCAACCTTCAAGTGGCTGAAAAGGGGTTGATCAGCAGCCTGACGGGTATGAACGACTATCATACGGCAACCGCCGTTCGCGCCGCCAATGCGCTGCTCAACAGCGCCGGAATGGGAAAGGGCGAGAATTTCTGCGACTACATGGCCAAAGAGGCTGCGCTGCTGAACAAGGTCGTGTATTCCTATCCGCGAGCCATCCGGGCCGTCGGGGCCGAATACGGGTTTCATTTCGATGACGGCGGGTACCGCAAAGTTGCCGAAACCGAGCGGTTCACCGTCTACCAGGTTCTGCCCCGCAACGGTGCCGCCGTGCGCCCGGCCGGCAAACCGGTGCTGATCATTCCCCCCTATGTTCTGGGGGCCAACATCCTGGCGTTTTTACCGGGTGAAAACAAGAGTTATGTCCACGCGTACGCCAACCAGGGAATTCCAACCTACATCCGGGTCATCAAGGACATCGACACCTCGCCGGCGGTTCAAGCCCTGACCGGCGAGGAAGACATTCTCGATACCCGTTACTTTTGCGACCGCATCAAGTCCCTCCACGGTCGCCCGGTCACCCTCAACGGGTTCTGCCAGGGCGGGTTCATTGCCGTGGTCGGGGTGCTGACCGGTGAACTTGACGGGGTGGTCGATGCCCTGATCACGTGCGTGGCGCCGATTGACGGCACCCGCAGCAAGGCCCTGATCGACTACATGCAGCACTTGCCGCCCCGGTTCAGGGACCTGGGGTATGCGGTCAAGGATTTGCCCAACGGCAACCGGGTCGTGGACGGCAAGGTCATGAGCTGGGTCTACAAACTCAAAAGCATGGAAAAAGAATCGCCCGTGCACACCTTTTACCGGGACCTGATGATGTTCGACCGCAACGGCAACGGCGACGTCAAAATCAGCCGGACCGCCGCCGCCATCAATCACTGGTTGATCTACGACCGCAACGATCTGCCCGAGGCCATCACCAAGATGAGCTTCGACTCCTACACCATTCCGATCACGAAAGGCGGAACGCTGCCCTTCAAGCTCTTCGGACGTGACTTGTCGTTTCAGCGCCTGCGGGAGAAACCCGTGCCCTACCTGATTTGCTACGGCAAGGAGGATGATCTGGTCGACAGCGCCGCGGCCCTGGCACCGCTCGATTTCATCGAGGTCGAAGTCACCGGCTTTCCGAAGGGCCACGGCGCCATCGCCACCTCGTGGTCGAATGCCCAATCGGCCTACGCGCTGCAGAAACGCTTCGAGGACGGGTCCCGCGGACCGGTGAGGTTTCAACTGGACCTGGAAGAAAAAAAAGCATAACCGCCAGACGCCACATCAGCCATGGACCGACAATTCCTGGAATTCTGGGGCAACTATCTTCTTTCCGTTGCCCAAGGGCAGAAGCAGCTCGAAGATGTCACCCGCTGGATCCGCGGGGGCTTCAAGGGCGTCGACGAGCTGAACGCGCTGTTCAAGAAATACTATGGGCTCCGAGAGCCCGAGCAGGACTCTCCGATGGGCCGCGCGGCCTGGGAAAAGGCGGCGGAGGATTTCAAGCAGTCATTTCGCGATTATTTTTGCATCATGGGCTGGGTGTCGAAAGAAGACTACCAGGTCCTGGAGGAAGAAAACCGGGGCCTGAAGCAAAAGATCGAGACTCAGGAACAGACCATCGCGCGCCTGCGCGACCTCATCAAGTCCCCCGGTATCGATTTGAATCAGACGCACGAGGTGCTGCAGGAGTTGATCACCAAGCAGACGGCGGAGTTTCAGAAGCTCGTTAAAAAATTCTCGGAAGGCCAATAGCCCCGCGCCGGGAACCGCAGCCGCAAATCCCTTCATCCTCGATTTTTGCATGCCTCAGAACCAGGAGCGGTGGCTCCAGATGTCGTCCTTGAGATCGCGCATGTCGTTTTGCAGGGCCAGGTACATGGCGGCGTTCTGGATGGCCAGTCCGCCGGTCTGGGCCAGGGCGTTCACGAGCATTATCAGGTCTTCGGGATACTCCCGTTTAACGCCGCTGCACAGGCGCATGATGCCCACCACCTCGTCTTTGGCCTTTATCGGGACCACCAGCATGGATGCGATGCCTTCCTTGCGCACCGCATCGCGGTACTGCAGCGAGGGTTCACTTTCGACATCCGGGATGACGATCGTTTGTCCCTGCATGACTTTCGAGAGACTTTTTTGGACCGCCACCGGCCCCTTGCTCAAAAATTCCTCGCTCAGCCCGTAGCTGGCCACCAGTTCCAGATTGCCGTTCTGTTTGTCCAGGAGGCGGATGAGGACGCCTTTCATTCCGAGGGCCTCGCAGATCTCGGCCGTCAAGTTGTGCAGAATCCGTTTGATGTCGAGGCTCGAATTGATATTGGTCGCCAGGTCGAGAAACAGCGTGGAGTTGCCGCGGATGCGCTCCAGCAGCCGCGACAGTTCGATGGCCCGGCCGCCATGCTCGGCAAGGGCGGTCAGAAAGTCGATTTCATCCTCGGTAAAATCCCGCGGGGTGGCGGTGTATAGCGCCAGGACCCCGATGGTCTTGTCTCTGACCATGACCGGCACGTCCAAAATGGAAGCGATGCCTTCGGCTTTTTTCATTTCGTGGTTTTCGACCCGCGGATCCTTGGTCGCATCGCGAATCGCCAGGTATCCCCCTTTTAAAATGACGCCGACGATCTTTTTGGCGTGCAGCGGCTGGGCATGGAGATATTGTTCGGAAAGCCCCTTCTGAGCCACCGGTATGAAGACATCCTGCGCCTGGTCGGCCAGAAACAGGCAGGCCGCCTTGGCATCCATCGTCTCGATGGCGCTCGCCACGATCATGTCCAGCAGCTTGTCCTTGCTGAGCGTGCTGCCGAAGGCCTTGCTGATTTTACAAATTGTTTTAAAGTAGTTCATTTCCTTCGCCATCGCTCTTCCCTCCAGGTCATTGCTTCGAGCCCTTTTACAGGCAGTCGCTTCAAGCATCCGGCGGCGTAGTCGCTGCCAGGTCGATCAGTGTTCATTGCCGGACGGCGCGCGTTGCCGGAACCGTGATCCACTTCCGCGACCGGCGTCGATGCCGGCGCAAAACAGCGGTCAGGTCTCCTGCTCCACCTTGTTTTTTTTGGGGCCGCGCTTCACGGTGGTTTTCCTGACGACCGGCTTGCTTTCGGTTGGTTTTTGTTCGACGTCATCCCGATCTTTGAGCCAGCGGGCGATTTTCGGGACGAATTCCTTCTGGTATTTCGAACTGACGTAGATCCCGATATGCCCGGTATCCAGGCAGACATCCTCGACATCGGTGCCGCCGACGCTGGCGGTCAATTTCTCGCAGGCCTCGGGCGGCACCAGATGATCGTATTTTCCGTAAATGTTCAACAGCGGCATGGAAAGCTTCTTTAAATCGACGCGCCGGCCGCCGACCGTCATCTTGCTTTGGATCAGCAGGTTCTTCTGGTATCCGTCCCTGACGAACTGACGGAAAGTTTCCCCGGGAATATCCGGACTGTCGAAGATCCATTTTTCCATCCGGACAAAATTTTCGACGAAGCTCTTGTTGTCCATGTTCTCCAGAAAACCGACGTATTTGTCGATCATCAGGCGGGCCGGGTTGAGCATCAGAAAACCGAAGTTGAGAAAATCACCCGGCATGTTGCCGAAAGTCTCCACCATGCGGTCGATGTCGAGGTTTTTCATCCAGACGTGCAGCAACCCCTGGTCGGTGTCGAAATTGGTGGGCGTGACCGTTGTCACCAGATTTTTGATTTTGTGAGGGTTCAGGGCACTGTAGATCACGCTGAAGGTGCCGCCCATGCAGATGCCCATCAGATTTATCTTCGGCAGCCCATGCCTGTCCCGAATGAAATCGACGATATTGTCCATGTACCCGTTGACGTGGTCGTCGATGGTGAGGTAGCGGTCCTTGCGGGCGGGATAGCCCCAGTCGACCATGTACAGGTCGATCCCATTTTGCAAAAAGCTCTGGACGACGCTGCGGCCGGGTTGAAGATCGAGCATCGTCTCGCGGTTGATCAAGGCGTAGACGACCAGCAGCGGGTGTCGATACCGGACCGGCACGACGGGCTGATAGTGCTTCAGCTTTACCCGGTCTTCCTCGTAGACGACCTCGTATGGCGTCGGGGCTATTTCGGTGTCGAGTTCCTGCAGCAGGACATCCGAGGCCTTTTGCACGCGATCCTGCGCTTTTTCGGCATCCTCGGCCAATCGGGCTAAAATCAAGTCAACGGGGATTCTTGGTTTTTCCATAACGCCACCTGCTTTCTTCTCCGCCCCTATCGTGATCGGACACATCAGCCTGGTGCTGCTTTTTCAAATTTCCGGATTCTTTTTTTAAGAATGTATATCTCCCGGTACAGTTCATCCAGGTCTTTCTGGGTCGGTATCGCCATGCCCTTCAACATGTCCTGGGTGATGGTTTCGCGCGCGATGAAAAAATCCTCCAGCGCCGAGAGAGTTTTGTGCATGACCGAAAGATACTCGGGCGATTTGTAAAGGGTCATATAGTGCCCTTCGAGAATTTTTATCCACAGCCGGTAGAAGGCGTTGGCGTCTTCGGGCAGCTTGCCGACCTCAGCCAACTTCGAGACTTCATCCTGCAACACTTTAAAAGATTTCTCCATCGGCATGTAGAAAACCGTCATGAATTCGCCGAAAGACGCTTGAAAGCGGTTGAACTTGTCGACCGCCTGGTTGAATTTTTCCTGGTAAAAACGGGTCAGCCCGAGCTGGGGGAGGTTGAAAAACTGGCGGAACTCCTTTTCGTAGATGTCCGTCCAGGCTTTGAAGACGTCTTCATCCAGGTTTTCGAAAGAGTAGGCCTGGGTGGATCGGCCGATGCGGCCTGCTTTTTCGATCAATTGCTGCTGAAGGTTGAAAAAACCTTGCCAGCTGGCCCGCACCATTTTTATCAGCACGTCCGGCATGGCATGCCCCAGGTTTGAGGCGGCGTCAAACGCCCTGCTGTCACCGGCCACCGTAGAGAGGTTCTGCCAGGTCTTTAAAACCGTTTCGAAGGATTCGCGCGACCGGCTTCTTTCCTTGGGACCGTGGGTCGGCGATGCCGTTTCCGCTTGGGGGGAACCCGTCACGGGCCACGATTGCAGCATCGACCCCCAGAAATCAGAAGCGGACTTGATCCAGGCGCTCAGCAGATTCTCAGGATTGGCAAAGGAATTGCGGTCATCGGGCATGGTGTCCTACCTCGCTCTGGCGGCGTGAAATTAGCTATAGACTACTGAAAAGATAGCGGATGAGCACAATCTAAGGTTATCACCGGCCCGGACGACATTCAGCGGGAGCCGTTTCGTTTACCAGGGTGTCAGAGAATGGCGGGCCGGAGAACGGCCCGGCATGCTTCATAACGTAACACCCCATCAGCGTTGACACAGTTCGACCAGCACCCCGCCGGTCGCCTTGGGGTGCAGAAAAGCGATCTTGGCCCCGCCGGCGCCCTTGCGCGGTTTTTCGTCGATCAGCCGCACGCCCTTTTCCTTCAACTCCGCCAGCGCCGCTTCGATGTCGGCGACACGAAAAGCGATGTGCTGGATGCCGGCACCTTTTTTCTCCATATACTTGGCGATCGGGCCATCGGGCGCGGTCGACTCGAGCAGTTCGACTTCACTCTCGCCGACCGGAAAAAAAGCGGTGGTGACCTTTTGCTCGGCGACGGTTTCGGTGCCTTCAAACGATAAACCGAGGACATTCGACCAGAAGTTTTTTCCTTCGTCGATACTGCCGACGGCAATACCGAGGTGATCGATCTTGAGAATTTTCATGCAGTGCTCCTTTCCGATGGGCCAATCAGGTTGAGCCGGTTGAGCCCGTTGCGTCGGTTACTCATTCGTGCACGGGCACGTTCACGAGCACGTTCACGGTTATAAAAAAAATCATCCGCCTCGCAAAAAACTTTCTCTTTCCCGTCCTCGTGAACGTACGCGTGCACGTGCTCGTCCGCCCATATGCGGAAATAATTTTTTTCAGACCCCTGTTTTAAATCGCAGGTCCGTAGGTTGGGGTGAGGGTAACGAACCCCAACAAAAAATGACGTTCTCTTCCTCCTCATTTACTTTCGTTCACGGGTACGTTCACGAGCACGTTCACGGTTTGCCCTGCTCGTAGGTTGGGGTGAGGGTAACGAACCCCAACAGGAGACGCCTGTTTTTTCATCAGCGGTACTTTTCCATCGTTCTCCCGAAGGCTGGTAGCGAATTGACGATGGTGTCGTCGGCGACGCAGTAAGACAGTCTGAAGTGTCCGGGGCCGCCGAATCCGCTGCCCGGCACCGCCAGGATCAGCTCCTCCTGCAACGCCTTGACGAAGGCCACGTCATCGGGTATCGGCGTTTGAGGAAAGAGGTAGAACGCCCCTGGCGGCCGCACGAAACTGTATCCGCAGTCCGCCAGTCCATCGCAGAGCAGGGCGCGTTTGCGGGCGTAGGCCGATATATCGACGCTGGCGCCCTGCACGAGGGCTACCGCCCGCTGCATCAGCGCCGGGGCGTTGACGAAGCCCAGAATGCGGTTGGTCAGCGCCATGGCGCCGGTCAATTCCCGCCGGCAGGCCGCGCGCGGATTCACGGCGGCATACCCGATTCTCTCCCCCGCAATCGAGAGATCCTTGGAGTAGGAGGTAGCCAGAATGCTCTCGGGGTAACCCGTAAAAATGCTCGGCACCCGGGCGCCGTCATAAACGATCTTGCGGTAGGGTTCGTCTGAAATCAGGTAGATGGTGCGGCCGAAATCCCGGCTTTTCCCGGTTAGAAGTTCGCCGAGAGACCGCAGGCTTTCCGAGGAATAGATCTGGCCGGTGGGGTTGTTCGGCGAGTTGATCAGAACCGCCTTGGTTTTTGGGGTAACGGCCGCCGCCAGCACATCGAGGTCGAGCGTAAAATCCGGCCGGGTCGCCACGGTTTTCAAGGTGCCGCCGTGATTGGCGGCGTAGAACTTGTACTCGACGAAGTACGGCGCGGGTGTGATGACCTCGTCGCCCGCGTCGAGGATCGCTTTCAGGATAATGTTGAGGGCCCCGGCCGCCCCGCAGGTCATGAGGACGTCCTCTTCGGTAAACGCCTCGCCATGCTCCCGCGCCAGGTATTCGGCCAAGGCCCGGCGCACGTGGGGATACCCGGCATTCGGCATGTAGCCGTGCCCCATGGGACCGGTTTCCGACATCACGGTCGCCAGGGCGTTTTTGAACGCTTCGGGCGGGTCCAGGTTCGGATTGCCGAGACTGAAGTCGAAGACGTTTTCGGCCCCATGCAGGGCCTTCAGCCGCGCACCTTCCTCGAACATCTTCCGGATCCAGGAAGATCCGGCCATCGTGGTCTTGATATCCGCTGCAATACTCATAATCATTCCCTCAGGCTGTAAGATAAAGGTTTTGGCTGCGTTATCGGTCGTTGGCGTATGAACCTATACAGCCGCCTCCCTCTATCCTTGCCAAAACCTTTATCTTTAAGCCTGTGAAGATGAAGATCCTGGCTGCGGTGTCGGTCGTTGGCGTATGAACCTATACAGCCGCCTCCCTCTATCCTTGCCAAAACCTTTATCTTTAAGCCTGTGAAGATGAAGATCCTGGCTGCGGTGTCGGTCGTTGGCGTATGAACCTATACTGCCGCCTCCCTCTAGCCTTGCCAAAACCTTTATCTTTAAGCCTGTGAAGATGAAGATCCTGGCTGCGGTGTCGGTCGTTGGCGTATGAACCTATACTGCCGCCTCCCTCTATCCTTGCCAAAACCTTTATCTTTAAGCCTGTGAAGATGAAGATCCTGGCTGCGGTGTCGGTCGTTGGCGTATGAACCTATACTGCCGCCTCCCTCGTAGCCTTGCCAAAACCTTTATCTTAAACGGATTCGACTGTTTTGACCTCGGGGACTTCCTGCTTCAGCAACCGCTCGATGCCGTTCTTGATGGTCATCTGCGACATCGGGCAGCCCTTGCAGGCTCCCTGCAGGCGGACCTTCACAATGCCGTCCGTGACATCGACCAGTTCCACGTTGCCGCCGTCCCGCTGGAGCATCGGCCGGATCTTCTCCAGGGCCGCTTCGACTTTTTCTTTCATCGGGTTCTCCTATGATGGCTGGATGGGTGCGCGCCCGCCGGAGCCTCTCGACTGGCATTGGGCTGGCCGCGGCGCCTGAGTGCGTTTATAATTCATACCGGATTTGCCTGACAATATAAATACGAAATTTGAATTTGCCAAACGACCGGCCTTTCGACCCCCGCGATTCAGCGGTCCCGGCAGGCCGGATCAGCAGCCTTCCGGTTCGCCGCTGCCGGAAGTTACGGCGCGCCGCTCATAAAACGCCTTGCGAAAATCTGCGAAGCGCCCTTCTGAAATGGCGGTGCGCATGTCGTGGGCCAGATGGACGAAATAGTGCACATTGTGGATCGTGTTCAGCCGGTAGGCCAGAAGTTCGCGCGCTACATACAGATGGCGCAGATAGGCGCGCGAAAAATTGCGGCAGGTGTAGCAGGTGCAGTCCGGATCGGGCGGCGCCGTATCGGTTCGGTAGCGGGCGTTGGTAATGTTCAGGACCCCGGCGGCCGTGAACATCTGCCCGTTGCGCGCGTTGCGGGTGGGCAGCACGCAGTCGAACATGTCGGCGCCGAGCGCCACCAGTTCCACCAGGTCTTCGGGCGTTCCGACCCCCATGATGTATTTGGGGCGGGATTCCGGCAGCCGCGGCAGGGTGTGGTCCGCCATTTCCAGCATCTGCTCCTTGGGTTCGCCGACACTGAGCCCGCCCACGGCGTAGCCGTCGAAGCCGATGTCGGCCGTCAGATCGGCCGATCGGGCCCGCAACTCCCTGTACATACCGCCCTGGACGATTCCAAACAACGCCTGGTGACCGTCGGTTTGGGAGCGCCAGGCTTCCTTGCAGCGCGCGGCCCAGCGGGCGGTCAGCGCCAGCGCCTTGTCCGCGGCATCACGCTCGGCCGGGTAGGCAATGCACTGGTCGAGGCACATGATGATGTCCGAATCGAGGCACACCTGGATCGCGACCGATTTTTCGGGACTGAGCAGATGCGAGGAGCCATCGATGTGCGACTGAAAGGCCACCCCCTCCTCGCCGACCTTGGACAGGCGCGCCAGGGAAAATACCTGGAAACCGCCGCTGTCGGTCAGGATCGGATGATTCCAGTTCATGAACCGGTGGAGACCGCCGAACCGCTCGATGACATCGCAGCCGGGCCTCAAGTACAGGTGGTAGGTGTTGCCGAGGATGATCCGGGCGCCGCACTGCACCAGTTCCTCCGGGGATAGGGCCTTGACGGTCCCCAGCGTGCCGACCGGCATGAAAACCGGCGTGTGCGCGGCGCCGTGCGCGGTTTCGAAAACACCGGTCCGTGCCCGCGTTTCCGGGCAGCGGGAAAAGATTTTAAAATTGAACATGAAAAATAGTTTTAAGTTTTAGGTTTTAGGTTTTAGGTTTGCGGACTTCAGGGATTTGATGAGGGCGTGGATCATTTTTGAGACGCTTTTCAGCTCCACGGTCAGTTGTTGTCGCGTAAAACTTATTTAAATTATCAACATCGCATCCCCGTAGCTGAAAAACCGGTATTTTGCCTCGATCGCCGCCTCGTAGGCCGTGAGAATCCGGTCTCTTCCGGCGAAGGCGACCACCAGCATCAGCAGGGTCGACTTCGGCAGATGGAAATTCGTCACCATGCCATCGATCGCCTTGAACCGGTATCCCGGATAAATGAACAGGTCGCAGATGCCGCTGCCGGCGGCGATGCGGCCGCTGGTATCGGCGCTGAACTCGAGCGTCCGCACGCAGGTGGTGCCCACGGCGATGAGGCGGCCGCCCCGCGCCCTGGCGCGATTGATGCGGTCGGCGGCGGCGGGCGTCACCCGAAATCTTTCGGCATGGATGCGGTGCCGCCGGATATCGTCCACCCTGACCGGCATGAAGGTGCCGTAGCCGACGTGCAGGGTGATGGTGACGGTTTCGATGCCTTTGGCCCGTATGTCTTCCAGCAGATCGCGCGAAAAATGAAGGCCGGCCGTGGGCGCGGCCACGGCCCCTTTTTCTGCGGCATAAACGGTCTGGTAGTCCTGCCGGTCTTCCGGCGAAGGGATTCCGGCCGCTCGATGGATGTACGGCGGCAGCGGCACCTGCCCGATCTGGTAAAGCAGGTCCTCGAAGACGCCGTCGTCGCAATCGAAAGCCAGCCTGAAATCCCCGGCGGCGCCATCCAGCACGGTCGCCCGCAGGCCGCCGTCGAAAAAAAGCACGCTTCCCGGACGCGGCGCCTTGTGGGCCTTTACCAGGCAGCGGCACACGAACCGGCCGTTCTCGGCGTGACCGCCGGCGTAGTCGAGAATCAGAACCTCGACCTTGCCGCCGGTAGCCTTGCAACCGACCAGGCGGGCGGGAATCACCTCGGTGTTGTTGACGACCAGAATGTCGGGCGGCGCGATGCAGGCGAGGAGGTCATCGAAAACGCGATGGGCTATGGCGCCGCTGTGGCGGTCCACTACCAGGAGCCGGGAGCCGTCCCTGCGGGCCGCCGGCTCCTGGGCGATCCGTTCGGGCGGAAGGCGATAGTCGTAATCCGACAGTGAAAACATCCCGGTTTGCATCTGAACCGCCTTTTATCGCTTCCCCATGTATACCAGCGCTACACCGATCACCATCAGCACCAGCCCGATGCGCCGCAGGTTTTCATCCGGCATGCCGATGATGGTCAGAATCCAACGCTTCATTCTGCCTGGAAAAGCGAAGTACGGCACCCCTTCGAAAAACATGACCAGGCCGGCCACACACAAAAAGAATTCCATTTGAAATCATCCTGTATGCCGGAATGAGCACGCTGATTCCGGCGGTATGGTGCAAAAGGTTAAGGTTTGTGTATCGGCACTGCTTGGGATGGCGGAATCCCTCCAACATTCCAGAATTTCCGGCTTCCATCACTCCGACATTCCTGCAATCGCGTCTCCCAACCCGCAATCGTTCCGGCACGGCGCGCCGTACTCCGGGTTCCCCCTAAACCCGGCCCGGGACCTGCTTGCGGCAATCGGCGCAGATCATGCCATCGATGTCCCCGGCCGTAAACCGGCGGCGATAGGCCGCATAGCGCTCGCCGTGCCAGATATCGGCAATTCTGTGCCGGGTCAGATCCCCTACAACGCTTTGCTGTTCCCAGTCCGAGCAGCACAGGACCATTCGACCGTCATGCAGAATAAAGATTTGCTCCATCAAGCGCCGGCACCAGGTAAAGGGCACCAGCCGGCCGGTCCCCACCGCCGAAGCGCGGATCTGCGGGTGGTCGATCCGGTTTTCCACCGGTTCGATGTGCAGCCGGATGTGGCGCTGTTGCCAGTAGCGACGAATCGCCGGCAGCTCGGCGTGGGTCTGCAGCGAATCGACCGTAATGATTTCCAGCCGGGGCCGCTTGTAGCCGCCTTTCTCCTTGAGATCCAGGAAACCGTCGATGTTGGCCAAGGTTTTCTGCAGGGGCAGGTTCATGATGCGCCGGTAGGTTTCGGGATCGATGCTCTGCACCGAAATCTTCAATTTGTCGAGACCCGCGTCCAGCAGTCTTTGCGCCATTTCACCGGTCAGCAGCCCACCGTGCGTGGTGATCTTGGTGTACCGGGGTTTGCCGATGCGTCTGCTGATGTAAGCGATCCGTTCGGGAAGGCAGCGGTCCAGCAGGGGTTCGTTCATCAGGTAAAGGGTGTAGCGCCGCACGCCAAGTTCAAGGCACTGGTCCGCCACCGATCGAAAAAGCCTTTCTTCCATGCGGCGTCCCATGGGTATCGGTCGCCGGGTTTTGCCGTTCGGGCAGAAACTGCATCCGCCGTTGCACCCGGTCACGGTTTGGATCTGGACATTCTCGGGCGGTTTATCGGCGGCCGGCGCGATCGTTTGTCGGGGACGTGCGGCCATCATGGCGCACAATCTATCTTTTCGAGCGCGCTTTGTCAAAGCGGAGACATACCGTCGGCCGTCTTTTTGCTGCAGGAGCGACCCGGCTTTTCGACGGCTTCGCCCGGCCGTCAAATGGAACCCGCCGCAGACCGTGGATTATTCCTGAGACAAATTTTTACGGCAGACCGAATCCGGCTTGAAGCCTGACAAACGGTTTTATGCTTGTCAAACCGGGTCAAGCCATATAGTTTCCGAACAGGTGCGACCCCTATGACGCCGTTTCGGCGTCACTCTGCGAAATTTCGGCACCGACCGGACAATCGGGTTGGACGTTCCCATGGTCACCGGGACAATCGTGTCCATCCCCAGGGTCGATTCTCCCATCTTTAGCCGCCAGATACCATTCACTGACCTCGTAACACGACAGCCGGAAATATTGACCTATGAAACCCAAACAGCCCCCGGTGGTCAAAAGGACCCTGTGGTCCTGGGTCCTGACCACGACCCCGAAGCTCCAGGTTCTGCTCATTTTCATCATCCTGATCACCGTCTTCATGCGGGTCGTCCCGCTCGAAATGCAGAAACGGATTGTCAACCAAGCGATCTACCTCAGAAAAGTCGATTTATTGCTGATTTATTGCGGCATCTATCTGTTTGCGGTCATCGCCCAGGGCGCCTTGAAATTTGCGATCAACTACATCCAGACCGTGATCGCCCAGCGGGCGCTGACCGGGATGCGCAAGGACCTCTACCACCACATCCTGACCCTGCCGCTGAGCTTCTTCCGCAAAACCCAGCCCGGTATGGTGGTCTCGGCCCTGACGACCGAGCTGCCGCTGGCCGGCAATTTCGTCGGCATGGCCATCGCGGTTCCGGTGACCAATATCCTGACGCTGCTGGCTTTCGCCGGATACCTGTTGTGGCTCAACCCGCTGCTGGCAATCGTCTCGCTCAGCATCTACCCGATGGTCGTCATCCTGCTGCCCATGCTGCAGCGGCGGGCCAACCGGCAGAACAAACGGCGGGTGGACACCTCGCGTCAGATGGCCGACAAAATTGCCGAGGCCGTCTCCGGGATCCACGAGATTCACGGCAACGGCGCGTACGAAATAGAAAACGACAAATTCGACAGGTTGTCCGACAAGCTTGAACGGATCCGGGTCGTCTGGACCCTGTATTCACAAGCCATAAAGGTCCTGAACAATTTCTTCACCAATCTGAGCCCTTTTCTCGTTTTCTTACTGGGAGGCTACCTGGCGATGAAGGGGCGGCTGGAACTGGGGGCCCTGGTCGCTTTTCTGTCGGCGCAGGAGAAGCTCTACACACCCTGGAAAGAATTGATCGAGATGTACCAGGTGCACCAGGACGCCACGGTACAATACACGCGCACCATGGAATACTTCGACCTCGAGCCGGATTATCTCATCGGGCCGCCCGACCGCCGGCCGTACACGTTCAGGGGCGACATCGAGGTGCAAAATCTCTCGTTTGTCACCGAGGACGGCATCTCCCTGCTCGATGATATCTCACTTTCTCTCCCGCAGGGCCACAACCTGGCGCTGGTCGGGTATTCGGGCAGCGGCAAAAGCACGCTGGCCCAGTGTATTGCCCAGCTCTACCGCTATACCGGCGGGCATGTCCTGCTGGACGGCAAAGAGGTGGGAGCGCTGACCAAAAAGGATATCACGCACAATGTCGGCCTGGTTTCGCAGAGCCCCTTCATATTTTCCGGCACCATCAGGGAAAATCTGCTGTACGGCTGCCTGGCCAATACCGACGGCGGTCGCAACGGCGGCAACGACTCCCTGCCGGACCTCGACGACATCATTGCGGTGCTGCAGCAAACCGGCATCTTCGCCGATGTCCTGCGCCTGGGCCTCAATTCGACTCTGAATGCCAGCCAGGACCAGGAACTGGTGGCCCGGGTGCTGCGCACCCGGCAAAGCTTTCAGCGCAACTTCGGCGATGAGCTGGCGCAGTATGTCGAATTCTTCGATGAGGACCGCTATCTTTATTTTTCCAGCGTCCTGGAAAACCTGACCTTCGGTACCGCCAACCGCGACGAGTTCAGTTCCGCCAATTTGCCGCAAAACGCTTTCTTCCGCACCTTTTTGGAGGAAGCCCAGCTCGCGCGGCCGCTGCTGCGCCTGGGCATCCGTCTGGCCGAACGGATGGTCGATATCCTGGGCAACATGCCGCCGGAAAAGCTTTTTTTCGATCAGAGCCCGATCGCCCCGGAGGAGTTGGACGGCTTTCGGAAGATCAGCGAACGCGCCCGGAAGGATGACCCCGATCGGCTTGCGGAAGCGGACCGAACCCGGCTGCTCGATCTGGCGCTGCGCTTTACGCCGGGGATCCATAAAATCGTGGCGCTGCCGGAGGTGCTGGAAGTCCTGGTCCTGGAAGGGCGCCATCTTTTCAGGGAAAAAATCCTTGCCGAAGACCCGCAAGCCTTCACTTTTTTTGAGATGCTGCAATACATTTACTCGCAAACGATCCTGAACAACATTTTCTTCGGGAAAATGAAAATCTTCAATCCGGATGCCCAGGAAAAAATCAACCAGAGCATCGTTCACCTCTCCATCGAAGAAGATTTTCTCGAAACCATCATCGACATCGGAATGCAGTTCGAGGTCGGCAGCAAGGGCGACCGGCTCTCGGGCGGTCAGCGGCAAAAGCTCTCCATTGCCCGGGCCCTGCTCAAGAACCCACCGGTGCTGATTCTGGATGAAGCCACCTCGGCGCTTGACAACAATTCGCAGACGCGCATCCAGAGCCTGCTGGAAAACCGCTGGAAGGGAAAAAGCACCTTGATTTCGGTGGTTCACCGGCTCGACATCATCAAGAACTTCGACCGGGTGGCCGTGATGAAGTCCGGCCAAGTCAGTGAAGCCGGCACCTATGACGAACTCATTGCCAGGAAAGGTCTTTTATATGAACTCGAATATGGAAAAAAATGAAACCGAACCCGCTAGCGAGTACCAGGAAAATCTGACCATCCTGCGCCAGGTCGATTTTTTTTCGGGCCTTCCGCTGGAGGCCGTAAAGGTGCTGGCCTATCTGTGTCTGCGCGTGAACTACAGGGCCGGGGATTTCCTGTTTCACCAGGGCGAGGAGGATGAACAGGCGTACTGCGTCATAGCAGGCCGTGCACGCCTGCTGCATGCGGTCGATGGCCGCCAGCACGAAATACGGCAGGTTGAAGAAGGTGAATTTCTCGGGCGTCTGACCCTCATGAGTAAAATGCGGCGCCTGTTTTCGCTCGAAGCCCGGACCGATATGATCTGCCTGATCATTACGCGCGAAAAATTCACCAAGTCCCTGGAACAATTTCCGGACTTGATGCCGAAGCTGATCAAGGTTATGGTTGATAACATAGCCAACTGGGAAAAGCATTTCATCGCCCATTATACGGCGGACTGCCGCCAGTGTTTCGCTCACATCGGTGTCAGCCTTGTGTGACGGCGGTGAAAAATGATAGCTTGTATGAATGATACGCTCGCGACATGCGTCGTTCGACCGATCTGGATCGGTTGACGCTCCCAAACGGGTCTGAATGAACAGTCCAATGCCCAGGAAAAAATTATCGATCACGCTTCAAAACCGCATTTCCGAACTCGAAAAACTGAATCGAAAACTTCGGGCTTTCGGAGAGGGTATCGGATTGCCCAAAGCGTATACTTTCCAGATCAATTTGGCCGTGGAGGAGCTGTTTACAAATATCGTCAAGTACGGGTATGCAGATGACGACACGCACATCATCGCGGTGGCGGTCTCTTGTAACGAAGGAAAAATCACGATCCGAGTCGAAGACAACGGAATTCCCTTCGATCCGGCGGCGAAACGGACATCCAAGGTGAAAGACCCGGTCGAAAACTGCAAAATCGGCGGCCTGGGGTTGCACCTGGTGAAAAAGATCATGGACGATATCGTGTACGAACGCTGTGAGGGAAAAAACGTGATCGTTATGACCAAAAACATTCCGACGTCCTGATGCTCGGGATTGTCAAAGCCGCGCCGGTTTCGTTTCAAAAAAGTGTAACGGCACGTGAATCACAAAGGACTTGACATGGACATTATCGAAAGCCAGAAAAATGACATTAGTATTTTTAAACTGAGGGGCCGCCTGGATTCGAACACATCTCCGGCGTTGGAAAAAAAACTGGTGGCAGCCATTGAAAGCGGTGCCCGGAAAATGGTCCTCGATTTCGAAAACCTCGATTACATCTCCAGTGCCGGTTTGCGCATCATTTTGAAAACCACAAAGGATTTGAAACGCGCGGATGGTGATATCGTTTTGTGCGCCATGCAGGATTACGTTAAGGAAGTGTTCGAAATTGCGGGATTCGATTCATTTTTACCGATCGTGTCCACCGTCGACGAAGCCCTGGAAAGAAGTCAGCCCTGATTCTATCCGCGGTGCAGTGTCATTACCTTAAGCGAAACTATTGGCAGTCCCCCTTTGGATAGTGGGTATTAAGGGGGATTTTTTTAATGATCAATAGAAATCCCCGCCGGTCCCCTTTTCAAGGAGGGTGGAAGATGGGGTCTTAAGTTGATGGCATCTTTCGCGGTGTATCATTCACCGCAATCCGATCAGTCCCCGCCGGCCGAGTTCGCGCAAAAACCGGGTGACGGCCAGCTCCGCCTCGCGTTGCTGCAACCGGTGTCTGGCGGCGAATTGACTGATGACCTCACGAACGCGGATATCGCCGTCCAGAAGCTCCCACACCTCGGTTCCGAGCCTGTCCAGTTGCAGTTTCTTCAGGTGTGTCCGCCTGAATTTTCGTTGCCGCCGCCGCAAGATACCCCCCAGCCACGGTCGTACGGTCTGGGGATAGGACAGCAGCAGGTCGCCGCCGTCCAGCCGAACGACCTCGACCTGTTCGTTTTTGACCGGAATACACTCGAAGGCTTCTTCCCGGGTCGGACCGCCGCCCTTATTCTTTCTGCCGAACATGGGTGTTAAACCGTCATAAACGTTTTGCAGATCCCTTCCAGCACTCCCGCGTCAATCGGCTTTCGGCCTTCCAGCCGTGCGCCGAGAATGCGGTTCTTTTCCACTTCGTGCCACAGGCGGCCGCTGAAATACAGGGGGCGCCGTTGCAGACGCCGGTACCAGCGCGAAAATAACCGGTTCGGGGGCCCTTCTTCGAGTTCCATGGCCGGCGGCGACAGCTTCTTAAGTCTGACGTTCCGGTTGGCGGACCATCCGAGGCGTCTTTTCTCGAACCCTTCCAGGCCGTCGTCGGTGAGCAGAACGGCCGCCGGGCTCCAGCGCAGCAATCTGAGCCGCGAGTGCCGGTCCGTAAAGGACAGGTCGTAACAGCCGGCATCGAATCGGAATTTCCGCAGGCGATAGGCGGCCGGCACCTGGGCCCGGATGTCGAAAACCGACCAGAGCGTCACTGGCCGCTGGTTGTGATATTCGAAAGAGGCCAGGACCCGGTCGGCCTGGGTAAAAGGCGGCCCGTCGGTTTTTTCGAAAAACTGCAGCAAAATGGCCTGCCGGCAGGCCGGGCAATACAGCAGAAGGCCGCGGCCGCTCAGAGGGCCGCTCTGCCACGCAAACCCGCGGCTCTCGTACCGCGCAAGGAACCGTTTCCAGCAGGCCGGCAGGCCCTCTTCGTGCAACCGCCGGCGCAGCCCCCGTCCCTGCGACGCCGCCAGCTGCTTGAGCTGTTTTTGGAGTGAAAACTTTCCCTTGACCGGTCCCCATTTGACTTCCATGACCGGACCGGCCGTCGTTTCCAGCAGCAGATGACGGTGGCCGATGTGACCGATCTCCCAGTGGGCGGGGGTGTCGAAACTCACGCCGTTCCAGGCGACCTGACGCCACGGCGGCGCTGCGGCACTTTCAGGGGCAGCGGCCGCCTCCATCCGATGTCGAAAAACCATTTCCCCCCGCGTATCAGTATTGCAGGCTGCCGAGGCTTTTTAGAATCAGGGCGAACCCCATGGCAAACATGCCGGTCAACCCCATTCCGCACGAAAATCCGGCCAGCAGCACCGGCGCGTACTGCCGCCACATGCCGCCATAGCGCTTCAAAAAGAAAAACCGCCCCAAAATGGCGCCGATCACCTCGAGAATAAATCCATGCGGCGTCGACTGGCCCAGGCCGCGGACCACGCCGTAGATCAACAAAATGGGCAGGCCCAGCACCGCCAGCAGGCCGTAGGTCACCAGCCCGAACAGCAGGCCGCCCATGACGTAACTGCCACGCAGGGCCTGAAAGAAAAGGGAGTTGCCCTCCAGAGTGGCGGTCTGCATCAACAGGGTGTTCAGGGCCTGTAAATGCCAGAGTTCCTGGGCATAGGGATAGTTGCTGGAAGGAATCGGCGCCAGACGCCAGATGAACTGTGAAAACAGGAGGCTGGCCACCATCACCACCGGAAAGACCACGATTTCGGCCTTGATGATGCCGCGCAGGCCGGTGCCGGTCAATTCGATCTGACGGAAATGCACCGTGGCTTCGCCGTAGTTGTGAATCGGTATGGGCGCGTACCAGATTTCGATTCCCTGGTAGCCGAAGAACCGGGCGCCGGCGATGAAACTGGCTTCCCGCACGAGCGGCAGGCTGACGAACTGGCCGGCAATGCCCTCCATCCTGGCGGTGATGTAAGACACCAGCGGGGTGTAAACGAACCCGTAGCCGAGAAAAAAGATCCAGGGAAAATTCGGAACGAGCCAGACGCACAGGCCCACGTAGGCGAGGGTCGAGGCCACGTATATCCCGATCGAAACCCAGATGTTGATATCCCCGCGTTCGGGGTGCTTGCGCAGCAGGTCCCTGAAACTGCCCCGTTGTCCGGGGCCCTTGTCGCCGAAAGACCGCAGAACCGACCAGATGCCGATCGCGGCGATGGCCAGGCCGAGGCCGATCCCGAAACTCATGTAAAAATCGAAATTATTGGCAAATACCGTATCGACCGTGCCCATGCCCTCGTGCCAGCGATGCAGGATGCCGTGACGAAACAGGACCGGATTGGCCGCTATCGTGATGATGACGCCGATCAGTCCGCCGATCACGGCCCAGAACGGGAGCACCATGCCGACGAACAGCAGGGTCAGGTCCAGTTGAATGCCCGTCGCCACCGCCGGCAGCACCCTATCCGTGTAGTGGGTCAGCTCGATCCAGGGAATCGGGATGAGCCGGATCGGTTCCATGAGGACCAGGCCGGAGACGGTGGGCAAGAGCACGTAAACGGCGCCGAAGGCCAGGCCGATCACCCCCCCGATCGAAAAAACCCGCCATTTCCAGCTTTTCTTCTTGTCCTCGGTCGATTCGGCCAGCGCCATGGTCCCCAGGGCCCCCACCGGTGCCATGGGAAACGGCAGCTTTTCAACGTCCGATGTGATCCGGTAGAGGGTGTAGCCCAATCCGAAATGGTCGATGCGTTGAATCAGCTGGGTCCCGACGAGCAGCAGAATTGGGATCAGCCAGTCGCGGTGAAAGAAGGTCCGCTGCACCAGGGACGCCGATTCCGGCGCCGGGGCGATCCAGTGCGGTATGAACTCCGTCAAGCCGAGCATGCGGGCGGCATCGGACTGGACCAGGTACTGACTCCACAGCAGCCCCTGGAACGGCGTGGCCATGGCGGCGCCGGCCATGTAATAGAGCAGGAAGATTTCCTGCTGCTTCAGTTCGGTGTAGGATCGCTTGGCCACTTCGGCAAACAGGATAATGGTGACCCAGCGGGCCGCCGGTCCGATGCCGGTGCCGATCACCAGTTGCAGGTACATGCTGCCGGGCATCATCAGAAAGCCGATGAAAATGGCCCCGATGACGGTCTTCCAGTCAAACCCGTCTTCGAAATGGTCCGGTGGCTTCAGCAGGTCCCGGTATTCTTTGAGTTCCTTGTCGTCGTACATGGTTGGAAACTTGATACTGGAAACTCGAAACTGGAAGAAGCGGCTCGATCCTTATGCTTTGGTGCTTCGAATAAAGGCGTTTAGTTTCGGTCCCAGCTCGTCAATGATGTGTTTGTATCGTTGGGCTTTATCCGTGACAATCCCGCGGCGAATCAGCTTTCTCAGCCAGGCTTTGGTCTCCTCGAAAGAGCCTCTCGCATAGCGGTAAAACAATTTACGCTCGGCCGATGTGAACCGACCGTATCCTTCGGCCAGGTTAGCCGATATGCTGTCGGCCGCCCTGACGATCTGGTGCCCGACGGTCTTTTGTACCTTCAACGGCCACAAATCAAAATCACTCCAAATCTTGTCTGACAGTTCTTCAGCCAGTTTATACACATCTAACTCATAGATTTCCTTCATTACCGGCCGGCCCCGAGTTTCAAGTATCAAGTATCGAGTTTCACGACGGAAAGACCAGATAACTGGCGTTTCTGAACAAACCGATGATGGCCCAGGTGCCGGCCATGAAAAAATCGCCGATGATCAATCCGACGAAAAACAGCTGCATTTTTTTAAACAGCTGGACGCCGCCGTAGCGCATGCACAGCACATTGAAAAGCCAGCCGACGAAGAAACTGAACCACAGAATGCGCATGGCGGAACTGTAGGTGGTCAGGTAGCCGATGGGATGTATGGGCCACCAGTAGAACTGATGATAACATATCACCAGGACCAGCATGACGACCGCCCCCGCCAGGGAAAAAAACAGGACCCAGTTGCCGCTGCGCAGGGGCGAATCGATCAAGGTCTGAACATTCTCGTAGCCGGAAACCGTCGAGCGCAGGGCCCAGTCCAGATCGAGTTCGCGGATACCAAACTTGTAGCACAGGACCAGCATGGCCGCGAGCGACACCGCCACAGCCGCCAGCAGCGTGGCCATGATGCCGCCGATGATCATTTTCTTGGGGCTCATCCGGTAGGTCACGCGCCCGGCGTGCAGCAAGGACGGCATGAGGGATTCGCGCAGGTCCAGAAAGAGCATCTTCTGGACCGCGACACCGATCAAAAGGCCGATGCTCCCGAAAAACCGCGGCCCGAAAATAAACAGCAGCCCGTCGAGCGGCGCGTTGGTGAGCGTGAAATAGGCCAGGCCGCCCTGGCAGATCACCCGGCTGGCGACCAGCATGACCATGAAATAGGCACAGATCACGAGAAAAGCCGGCACCAGGGGCAACCCGAAATAGGCACACCAGCCGATAATGGCGGCCGATCCCAGGAAAAATCCCCAGAAGGCCAGCCGCGAGGAAATCCACTCCGCGTGCGAGGGGGCGGGCTGGTGCAGCCGCAGGGCATCCCGCACGATGGTCAAGAGGTGATAGCGTGCCAGCCAGAACAGGAAAAGGAAAAAAACCGCATAGGCCCCGATGGTTTGGGTCTCCTCGGGCCGTGAAAGGGTCGGGCCGAAGGTGATCCCCAGGGCGGCTTCCGGTATGTCGTAGCCCATGACCGCCAGCAGGCCGAAGAGAAACCCGCCGAGGATGAAAAACAGCCAGCAGGAAAGTGAAATCTGCTTGGAGGTCAAAAAGGCGAAGCCGATAAAGGCCGGATAGATGTAGATCTTGAGTTTGTAGTAACCGGAAAAAAGGCCGTATTTCGGAAAGTAGGGTCCGGCCAGGACCAGGGTCGGGATCTGCGGCACGGAGGGGATGTAGAAATTAAGTCCGTTGATCAGGTGCAGAATCACCGGAATCATCACTCCGGCCAGCAGGAAACGGTCGGTCAGGAAACGGCCCAGGGCGTGGTCGTCATAGGCCTCCTGCATGAGTTGCGGAACCCGCAGGAGGGGAAAGTTCATGCGCTCGTTTTCGATGGCCTGGCGGCTGAGGATGTTGATCATGCAGAGCATGACGACGTAGCACGTGCAGATGAACAGGCCCCAGGTGATGAGCGGCCGGGCCCAGTCGCTCCAGGGCACCTGTTGAAGCACTTGCCACCAGCTCATGGAGCGCCCGCCGGCCAGACCGTCGTAGAGCCGCGACACCGCTTCCGGGCTCTGCGGGTAAAGCCCGCCGGGAAGCAGCGGCAAAAGCTCCTCGGCCCAGCGGCTGCCCAGACGGGCGAAGTGCTGGGGCAGGGTCAGGTTGATGAAATATGCGCGCGCGAGGCCGGTATAGGCAATGCCCGAGGCGATGACCATCAAAATCCAGATGAGCAGGAGTTCGCGGCCGGTCAGGACGTTGAATTTCGCAAAAACCTTCTTCAGGCCGTAGCTGACCAGCATCAACCAGAAAAGTACGTAAAAGGGCGCCAGGGGAAAATGGCCGCCTCCGAGCGGGGTCGCCGCGCGATAGACGTTGTTGAAAGGCGTAATGGCGCAGATGATCATCGCCAGGAAAAAGCCGATACCGGCGGCGCGCAGGCGGATGGGCACCTCGGGTGTCTCCGCGGCGGGTCTGGCCGTGAGGCCGTCACCGGCCGCGGTGGTCCTTTTTTCGACACCGGCTTCGCTGTTTCTCATGTCAGAATCTACTCGGGACGTTCACGGTTAATCAAAGAAATCATCACAAAATCTCCTCTTCCCCGTGCTCGTGAACGTGAACGTGAACGTCCACGTGAACGGGATATCCTTGAACCATTGCTAAAGGGTCCAGATGTTAGTTTTGCATTACAGAGCGGTGCCGCGTTTCTCCCCCTCGGCCGCCATCAGCTCGGCATAGTGACTCTTGGCCGGCGCATCCAGGGAGCGCCACACCAGCAGGGTCTTGCGAAGTTCGTGCAGAAAGGCCTTGTTGATCCGGTGCCAGGCGTTGGCCTCGCCCGAGAGCCGCTCCAGCAGAATCCTGATCTCAAGATAGCCGGGATCCTCGCTCGACCGGCAGAAGGCGACGGCCACCTTCTGCATGATGCCGAAATCGAAAGGGGCCAGCCAGATGTCGGTGGTCAGCTGTAAAAAATTTTCGTTTGCCGCCGCGTCCTCGGGACCTTCCTCCGGCCGGTCGGAGTCATTTCCGCCAACCTGACAGCGGTCCAGCGAAAAATCGATCCGGCCGGCGGAAAACAAGCCGTGGGACACATCGCGATGACCGTCGAAGTGGTCGAGGAGAAAGCCGCCGATGCTCAGGTGCTCGTGAAAGTTCATCAGAAACGGCAGCGTCACCCTCAGCCGGCTGCCCTCGGCCGCCGGCAGTTTCCAGGAACGGTTGACGTCGGGTATGGCGATGTTGGCGGCGACGCGCGCGGGATAGATCACCGAGGCCAGCACCACCAGGATCACCAGCACCATGGCCGCCACCCCGCTGATGGAGGAATAGTTGACGGTGATGCCGGCCCACAGCGAGGTCCCGGCGAAGAGGCTCGCGGTCGTCTGGGCCAGGAGATACCCCAGCACGACGCTGATCACGGCGAATGCCAGTGCTTCGGCAATAAACAGAAACGACACGTGCGAGGGCGCCAGCCCCACCGAGGTGTAGATGCCGATCTCCCGTTTGCGCTCGTAAACGCTGCCGATCATGGTGTTGAGCACGATGAAAATGGAAATCACCAGCGGGATAAGCACGTTGGGAACCCCGCTGTAGCTCATCGTGTCGCTGGCCTGGTAGAGAAACGTGCCGCCCGGTTCGCCCGCGAAAAGGGTGAGCGCGAAGCGGTCCACCAGGCGCTCGGCCTCGGCTTGCGTCGGGCTGCCGTCGGCCGGCTTCACGGCGATGCCCTTCAACTTGCCGCCGGCGGACAGAAGAAACCCGTCGGGCACGATAACCATGCGGTCGGCATCGACATGCTGATAGCGGCTTTCGTAGGTGCGGACCTCTTCGCCGGATTCCATGGCCTCCATTTCGACTTCGGTCATCTCCATTGAAACTTCGCTCGGAAACGTGACCGTAGACAGGGGCTCGCCGTCCAGATCGGTGGTGTCCGTCAGGCCGCGGCCCGCAAATACCCCCACCACCTTGAACGGCATTCCCCACAGCAGCACCTCCGTCGCCTGGCCCAGGTCCGGGTCGATGCCCAGCTCCCGCGCCGCCTGGTCTGAAATCATGACCGCACGGCTTTCGGCCGGCTTGAACCAGCGGCCGCCCACCAGGATTTTATCCATTCCGGTCACCCGCACCTCGTCGGCCGACAGGCCGATCACCCCGTAGGCCGTGTAGCTGCGGGCTTCATGCTGAACCGTCAATCCCAATGTCCGCGTGCGATCTTCATCTTCGAGCCAGACGCGCGGGGCCGCGACCGCTCCCGGACCGAAATAATTGGCGACACTGCCCAGGCTTGCGGGCGGCAGGTCGTTCCAGTTGACGGTTTTGAAAAGGTAACCGGTGTAGGGGGCGCGCGCCTGAAACAGGAGGCGCGTGTGTTGCCGCAGGGATTTCACCGCAGTGAAGCTCATGACGGTAAAGGTCAGGATGATCAGCGTGACGCAGGTCAGCGCGGTGCGCAGCCGCCGCCGCCTCAGGTTGCTGACCCCCAGCAGAAAAGCCGCCACGAAGGCCTTCCAGCGGCTCATCTCCACCGCCTTAAGATGCCGGGCCCGCTGCTGCAGCTTGGTCATTTCCTCTTCGAACCGGAAAAAGATGATCAGGGTGACGATCCCCGACAGGCCCATGATGAAAAAGGCCAGGATGACGACAGTCGGGCTGTAGGCCAGCTGGAAAGCGGGATGAACGTTGTAGATCACGGCGATCAGCAAGAGCAGGATGCCGCAAAACGCGAGGATGCGGCGGTTGATGTCGGTGAACGAAAAAAGCAGCCGTTCCATGCAGAAGGCAAACGGAACGAAAAGAGCGATATAAAACAAAACGCCGAACAGGACGTCCTTCTGGGTGTCCTCGACATCACTGTAAACCCGCGTGGCCAGGGCCCAGGAGCGGGAGGCGGCGCGGCTGAAACGATCGTAGGCCCGCTCGCCGAGGGCCTGGCGGGCCTGCTCCAGGGCGGCCAGCCCCTCCTGCTGCAACCCGGCAATCCGTTCGTTGTAGATGCCGTGGTCTTCCAGGGCCCTGATCCGCGGCCCGAGCAGGGCCCACATGTCCCGGGCCACTTTGTAGCCCGTGTGGTAGAGGAAAGGCCACTGGTCGACGAGATACCCCTGTCCCTGGGGATCGGCGTCGTCGGCGTTGAGAAGCAGCAGCTTCCAGCCTAAAACCGTGTGGGAAAGCGTCAGTTTCCAAGGGGTTCCGGGTTCCAGGAACAGCGCGGCCGCGGTGGAGGACCAGGTGTCGAGCCGGCTGAAGCTGTAGCGAACCGGCCGGGCTTCCCGGCGGGCGTCGATCAGCTGGTATTTGTTCATGTAATTGAAGGTGCGCGGTTCGAGCAGATCGAAAATGACGCTCTGCCGGCAGCCGAACATCACCAGGTTGGTTTCGGCGCTGGCGCGTTGAACCTTCATCCGATACGCCATTTTGCCGGTCTGTTTTTTATCGACAGCCCACACGACCTGCCCGTTTTGCGGATCGAAGCGGTAGGCTTCGATAACCACTTTATCCTGCACCAGTTTTTTGGTGGACACCCCCTTGAGGGTGAACATTCCGCTGGCATCCGCCATGGCGTAGTAGCGCCCCTGGCCCTGGAAGGCCATGATCACCGTACCCGGCGCCGGCTGATCGGGAAACAGCTCGCCGAGCCGGAGAAACCGCGCGCGGCCGGCGATCGTCGCAAACCCGTCCCGCGGCAGGCTGCTGCCGTGGAGCTGCGGCGCCCGGCTGATGGCATCGATCAGGGCGCCAACCTGGCGGCTCTGGGTGGCGGCATAGCCACTGTCGAGGATTTCGGGCCGATCGCCAGGCGTGCCCCACAGCGGCCGGGCGTCATTGACCGTCACGAGCGTAACCCCCAGGAAGCCCGCCAGCGCACTGACCTCGCCCCCCAGCGGCGGGCGGTCCAGAAAGTAGCTCTGCCAGGAATTCAAGCGGCTGGGGCGCAGGGTGTCGCGGTACAGCGACCCGCCGGGCTCCCCGGCCGACAGCGCCTCGGCACCCTGGCGCAGGACATCGTCCAGGATGCGGTAGTCGGACGTGCGGTTGACCCGCGCCCGCAGCGGATAGAGCCAGCCGTAATTGAAAGCGCCGAAACCGTCTCCGTGGCTCGAAAGATGCAGCGACACGATGGCGGCGATCTCCCTCGACTTAGCCAGATTGCGAAACGATTTGGCGCTGCGAACCAGTTTCTCCTGTCGTGCGGCATTCGCGGCGATCCGCCGGTATTCTTCCAGGGCGCGGGGGATCAACGCTTCGATGGCGGCCGTCTCTTCCGGCAGAAGGGCTTCGAGATCGCCGCGCCACAGAATCCGCCGCAAGAGCCGTCGCTCCTGCGCCAATTCATGGATGCGGTCGGTATTTTCGTCGCCCGTGCTTTCCAGGCGCAGCCGCATGAGTTTTCTGGTAATCACATCGACTTCGGTTTTGAGGGGATCGTTGATCGCATCGAGCAGCTCCGCGACCGCCGGCCCCCGGCCGGACGATTTTTGCCGGAGGTAGGCCGCGACACCGCGCTCGCGCGCAGCCGCCAGCAACGCCTCGGCATCCCGGCTGGCATCGGCCGTATTCTTGAGCCGCTTTTGAATATCGCGCAGGTCCCGGCTGCGCGACCGGACGCTCCAGACCATCTCGCGCATGCCGGCCAGGGTCTGGGCGTGTCCGGCGGTCGCCAGCAGCAGCACCGAGCGCCCCGGCGGCGTCTGCGTGAGCCTGCGGGCCAGATCGAGCAGCGTGCCGATCCCGACGGCCTCATCGGCGCCGGGAGCCATGCCCGGCACCCAGGCGCCCGTGTCGTAGAAGGCCTCCACGACCACCAGCTCATCCTTGAGCGCCGGGTCCGCACCGGGGATTATCCCGTAGACGTTCTCGGCCGTGGACTCCTTCCAGTCGAGTTGCGACTGCAGGCGCGCCGTACGTGCGACCAGGCCTTGCTCGGCCGTTTCGAAGCTGCCGAAAATCCGCCGGGCCGTATCGCGCTCCATGCGCAGGCGCGGGAAGGACACCGGCGTCAGCTCGAGCTTGTCCTCGTAGCGCATTTTCGGGGTCGCGTCCTGGTCGAGATAGATCAGGGCCGCGGCCCCCAGGGCGGCGGCATGCAGCCAGTTCGTCCCCGAATCGATATCCATCAGGATGATGGCGCCTTCCACGGTCTTGCCGTTGAAGTGGTGCAGTTCACCGGCGCCCACGTAAACAAGCGGCCCCTCGATCCCGCCCTCCGGGATGCTCTGGGGCGTCACGACGTTCAGCAGGACCGGCTGCACGGCGACGTTCACTTGCCGATCCGGCAGAAACAGGCGGCTGTCCTGGTGCAAAATGACCGGCACTTCGAACAGGTGCGAGCCGACCGATTCCAGCCCCAGAGCCGTGAACCGTTCCCTGATAAGCGCGGCCGCGGCCGCGCACCCGGAAGTTCCGGTACTGCGATCGCCGACGGCGGCCAGTTCGCGGATATCGCTCATGAAGGTGTGCGCGGGCGGGGCTTGGGCGGCGGCAGCGGAAGACAGGAGAATCCAAGACAGCACCACGGCCGCCCAGCCGGCCAGCGGTGCACGGGGCTTAGGGCCGGCCCACGGGGGCGTCGCCTTCGGGGCCGACTGGCATGTGCTTGCAGCGCAAGAGGCCATTGTCTGCTGACTCAGCGGCTTCGGGTTATTGCCGCACGATCAATCCGCGGGCAAGCGGGCAACGGCTTGCGGTAACGCTCGACGGTGCCGTTACTCATGAAATTCGGACCCTTCTCTGGTGCCGATGGTGCCCAGGGAAATGGACAGCTCCTCGCGGTCTTCGATTTTATCGACGCGGCCGTCGCGGATCCAGACCACCTGGTCGGACACGTTCAGCATCTTGAAATCGTGGGTGGCGGAGATGACCGTCACCACCCGCTCCTTGCTGAGGTTTTTGAGCAGGGCGATGACCTCCTCGCCCGTGCTCAGGTCAAGGTTGCCGGTGGGCTCGTCGGCCAGGATGATGGCCGGATCGTTGGCCAGCGCCCGGGCCACGGCCACCCGCTGCTGCTGCCCGCCGGACAGCTCAGAGGGCTTGTGCCGGAACCGGTCGCCGAGGCCCACCAGGTCGAGCAGCCGGATGCCCTTTTCGGTAGCCTCGTCGCCGTTCATCCCGGCAAAGGTCATCGGCAGGGTCACGTTTTCCAGGGCCGTCATGACCTGGATCAGGTTGAAAGTCTGGAAGATGTAGCCTATTTTCCGGCACCGCAGCCAGGCCAGTTCGTAGGCATCCAGCTGGGCGATATCCACCTCGTCGATGAAAACCTTGCCGGAGGTCGGTTTGTCCAGCCCGCCGATCATGTTGAACAGGGTGCTCTTGCCGGACCCGGAAGGCCCCATGATGGAGAGGTAGTGGCCGGCCTGGATTTCGAGGTCGATGCCCTTGAGAGCCTGGACGTCGACCTTGCCCAGCTTGAAGGACTTGGTGACCTTTGACACCCGGACGATATTGTGTTTCTGGTTTTCCATGGCGGCTTTTTCAATGCTCCGTGCGCATCGCCTCGACGGGCTGCATTTTAGCGGCCACGATCGCCGGATAAAAAACGCCGACCAGGCTCAGGAAAAAACCCACCAGCGTGGCCCCCAACACCGAGCCGGCCACGGCGGCCCACGAAACCTGGTCCAGGGCGACGAATCCGAAGTTGGCCGTGGCGGTGGCCAGCGAAAAAAAGGCCCCGGCCACCGCCCCGACGGCACCGCCGACCAGCCCCTGCATCCCGGCTTCGAGAAAAAAGAGCCGCAGGATGAAGCGGTCCAACGCGCCGAGGCACTTCATCGTGCCGATCTCCCGGAAACGCTCCGTCACCGCCATCAGTTGGGCGTTGATGATTCCCACGACGCAGACAACCAGCGACAGAATCACGATCCAGCGCTGCTTGGCGGTGGCGGCCACGCTGGTGTCCTGCGGGCCGATGTCGTATCCGGCGTTGATCAGCGCCTGGCGCTGGTCCGGATCGCCCCCCGCCAGCAGACCGTCGGCCACGCTCATGCCGACATTGGTAAAACACAGGAAGGAAACCGCCAGAACCAGGCTCAGGGTCGTAATCATGGAACGAAGAAACCGCACCCGGATGTTTTTGAATGAAATCTCGACCGACTTGTTGAACGGCAGCACCACTAGGCGGCGCACCTGGGCCGGGGTGGCTGCGGACGCCCTCTTAGTCTGGATCTCGGTCATAAACCGTACCTTGAAACCTGTGGTTCGGGTTCAAACTGCCGATAATTTTTGGACGGTAGCATAAAAAGGAAGGGCCATCAACCGAACCTTAACCGAAAATCGCCGGACAGTTTTCGAAGCCATTTTGCCGTGCAGGCGGCCCCCTCCAGGTCCACCGGCGTGGCATCCGCCTTGGCGCCGTTCATGTGCCGTCGGATAACCGCGGCCAGGCGCGCGGGCACCAGATCCTTTTCCCGCAGGACGGTCATCGCCCCGAGCTTCTCCAGGCGTTCGGCTCTCAGTCCCTGCTCGCGGTCTCCCGGATAAGGCCAGACGAGCGCCGGTATCCTGCTGGCCAGAATGTTCATGCAGGTGTTGTAGCCGCCCATGCTGATCGACAAATCGGCCGCGGACAGATACGACACGAACTCCGGGGTGAAGCGCTCGACGGTCACGCGACTGTCGGCGAGTTTCCGCAACCGCTCGAATTCATCGGCCGGCATGTAGGGACCGGTGAAGACGCACAGGCGCAGCGACCGTGTCGCGTCAATATGGGCGAGGCTCTCCAGCAGCGGCCGCAGCAGCACGATCCCGGCCTGGCCGCCCCCGGCACTGGCGACCATCAAAACGGTGTCCGCGCCGATTTTCAGCCGGGCGCGAATCCGCCGGCGGGCGCCGGCCTGCGGCCGGGAGGTGATAAATCCGGTGTAGACGACCGGCAAGGTGAGTTCGGCGAGGCGCGAAAACGTGCGCGTAAGTGGGATCAGGGCGGGGTCGGCGTGCACCAGCAGGGCGTCGAACCACTTATTGAGGCTGGCAACCACCCGTTGCTCGTAAACCGCCGGGTCCTTTTTCTCGACCAGAATATCCCTGAGACTGCAGGCGACCAGGCTGCGGTGCAGACGCCCGGTGCGAATGGCCTCCAGCACCGGCTCGAGTTCGAAGCCAAAGGCCCTGCGGCCGAAGGGGTAGAGTTCCACCACGAAGGCATCCGGCGCCTCGCGTTCGAAAAGGTCGAAGAGCAGGCGCCGGCGTTCGGCTTTGACGGCCGCAAGCGTGGGCCCCTTTTCGGTCGGAAAAAGGCCGCTGTAGTGACGATCGGTCATCAGCGCCGGCAGACGGAAGGCGCGCACGTGGTCCGGCAGGGGCGCGCCCACATCGGCGCCGCCGGTGACCATCAGGATGTCGTCGCCCACCAGAGCCCTGCAGATCTCAAGGCTCCTGAAATAATGGCCGACGCCCCAAATGTGCTGACAGTAGAGGATGAGTTTCATCGTGCGGGTTACGAGTTACGGGTTACGGGGTGCGAGTTACGGGTTACGGGTTTCGGGTTGGCGGGTTACGGGTTGCGGGTTTCGAAGCGTGCCTGGTGTATGGTATGTGGTGTTTCGGGTATGAAACGAGCGACATACGGAATTTATTCCTTCGGGCAGTGAGACTCGGAGTGATCGGCGTTCCTTACTGCCAGTTTCAAGTTTCCATCTATGGGTTTCGGGTTTCAAAGCGCGTCTGGTGTCTGGTATTTGGTTTCGGGTACGAAATGAGCGACATACGGCATCTATTCCTTCGAGCCGTTAGACTCGGAGTGATCAGCGTTCCCTATTGCCGGTATCAAGTTTCCATCTATGCCCGCGAGCACCCAGGGGACCCTTTATTACGCCCTAATCACTCGGACCCGGTCGGGAGAGATCCAGCGCGTTTATTTCCTCGATGGCTAGCGTTCCCTGCCGGCAGACCAGCCAATGAAGATGAGCCGGCTTCAGGATGGGCGGTTCGGTCGGCAGAAACCGGCGCTGCAGCAGGCGATAGACAAGACACCTGATCAGGCCCTCGTGCGTGACGACGAGAATGGTGGCACCCGGCCATTTGCGGGCGGCCGCCGTCAGTGCGCGCCGTCCCCTTTCCCAGACGCCGATGCGGTCTTCGCCGCCGGGGGGGCAGAAACGCCACCCGTCAGCCGACAGGCCGTTCATCCGCTGCGGAAGCTCGTCCTTGATCTGAGCCAGCGTGCGTCCCGACCAACCGCCCCAACTCTGCTCGCGCAACCCGGCCTCGGAGGTGATCGGCACACCCAGAAACCCGTTGACGAGAGCGGCGGTGGCGCGGGCACGCGCCAGATCACTGCAGATGCACCTGTTCCAGGGAAAGGTCTTCAGCCGATCTCCCATGGCCCGTGCGTGACGCCGGCCGGCCGGCGTCAGCTCCGAATCGAGGTGCCCCTGAATTCGTTTTTCACGGTTCCAGAGGGTTTCGGCATGCCGGATGAGACCGAAACGCGTGGGGGGTGCGATCGTCATGGTCCCGCTCCCCCGCCGCCGGCAATCCGGCGCAGCACCGTTTCGACCTCGCGGTAGTTTTCGGACAGGTCGTGGCGCTGCCGGATGTGAGCGCGGGCGGCGCGCCCCATGGCGTGACGGCAGCCGGCGTCGGTCAGAAGATTGCCGATCGCGCCGACGAAAGCCTCCGGGTCGCCGAAAGGCGTCAGCAGGCCGGTTTTCCCGTCTGCGACCACTTCCGGTACGCCGGCCGTGGCAACCGCCACAACCGGCAGACCGCAGGACTGGGCCTCGAGGTACACCATTCCGAGCGATTCTCCGAGTCCGGGGTACACAAACAGGTCCGCGGCGCTGTAAAAGCGGAACAATTCCGCGCGCGGCACTTCGCCGGCGAAAAAAACCCGGCCCGGCAGCGCTGCCTGCGCCAAGTGAACGAGACGCGATCTTTTGCGCCCGTCGCCGACGATAACCAACCGAAAGTCGAGCCCGTTTTGCCGCAGGCGGCCGCAGGCCTCGATCGTTCCGACCAGACCCTGAAACTTGACCCCCGGTCGAAACATGGCCGCCGTCAGCACGACCGGGGTCTCCTTGACGTGCCAGGTATGCCGCAATTCCCGGCGCGCCGCGTCCGAAAAACTGAAGTCGCGCGGGCGGATGCCCGGCCGCACGTAGCTCACCCGCTGCGCCGGGAGCAGGCGTTTCAGGTTGACGAAGTCCACCTGTTTGTTGACAAACACGTGCCGGGCAAAGCGCAGGGCGTGCCGGTTCAACCAGAAACCGGGCAAGGCCTTGATCTCGCGCCGCCTTTTGGTCGCATAAGCGCCTTGAAAAATCACGTAGGGAACGCCCGCGCGGGCGGCAACGCGGGGGCCGATCACATCCGGGCCCTTGTAATAGGCGTGGTAGGTCAGCCACAGGTCCGGCGCACAGGCGGCCAGCCGCCGCGCCAGCCGGCGCCGTTCGGCCAGCACGTGCGGCACCATCCACGGTTTCCAGAAAATCCAGCGCGACCGCAGGCGGGAGGCTACCTTCAGCCGGTGACCTCGCCCGGCAAGAAACTCGTAGAGACCGGTGCCGATGGCAAGATCCCCGGAAGGCCTTCCATGCCCCAGGGGCTTGAACGGCGCGTAAAAATAGATATTGAGTTTTTGGTGTTTGGTGTTGGGTGTTTGGCAAGCTAACTGCATGGCGCCGATGTGATCGTCAATCGAAAATATTCGAGGCCGTATTTTAAATCGACGGCAAGCAAAAACCAACCCCCACCACTCAATACCAAACACTATTCACCAAACCCAACTACCAAACACTAAATACCAAACACCAAATACTAAATACCAAATACTAAATATCCCTAACCATCAAACCCCAGCCCCTCCCGCCAATATATCTCTGCCAACCGGCGGATGTGGTCTTGATTGCAAAAGTCCTTCAGAACCCGTTCACGGGCCTTGCGGATGATGTGTTCCCGCAGGGGGCTTGCGGTCAGCAGGCGCGCCACGGCGCGCGCGAGCTTTTCAGGGTCTCCCGGCGGCACCAGCAACCCCGTCACCCCGTCCTGCACCAGTTCGGGAATGGCCGAAACCGCGGTGGCGACCACCGGCACACCCATCGCCATGCTCTCCAGCAGAACATTGGGAATGCCGTCGCGGTCGCCGTTGGCCGCCACTTCGCAGCCCAGAACGAACACGTCGGCGCGCCGGTAGTGGTCGAGAACCACCTCGTGGGGCTGGCTGCCGCACCAGCCGGCCACATCGCCTAGCCCGAGGTCCTCGATGAGCGCCAGGGTTTTGGCCCGCTCCTCGCCGTCACCGATCAGGGTGTGGCGGATATCGTACCCGTTGCGGCAAAGCCATTTCAGACACCGGTAGACGGTCGCCAAGCCCTTTTTGGCCGTCAACCGGGCAACGGTCAGCAGGCGATACGGAGCGGCGGGCCGGCGCGGCCCCGCGGCCCCGCAAAAAAGGTCCGTGTCGATGCCGTGATAGACGCGGTAAATGGGGGCGCCGCGGCCGTCGGCCAAGGCCTCCAGGTGCCGGCGATTGTATTCGGTGCAGGTCACCACGAATTTGGCGAGGGCGAGTTTTTCACGCAATTGCGCCGGATCGGAGGTGTAAATATCCTTGGCGTGCGCGGTGAAGCTGAAATCCAGTCCACCGAGCCGAGATGAGAACAGCGCCACCGAGGCCGGGGAGTGCGCAAAGTGGGCGTGCAGATGACGGACGCCGCTGCCGGGCAGGAAGCGCTGGACCAGATAGCCGGCCTGCAGAAAATGCTTGAATGTCGCCGGCCGCCGCGTCCGCCGGAACCGCCGTATGGCGGTCTGCAGCGTATTCAGGTACAGTTGCGGGATCTTCGAGAACAGCCGCAGGTTGTGGTAAACGAAACGCGGCAGGGGAGCCAGGAGCGTTTCGGGCAGATAGTCGACTTGCGCCCGTATTCGCCGGATGCTCCGATGGGCGAATTTCTCCCGCGGCGGGCGCATCGAGAAAATGCGAATGGTGAAACCGAGCTGCTCCAGAAGCGCGATTTCGTTTGAAATAAAGGTTTCCGAGATCCGCGGGTAACCCTTGAGCACCATCCCCAGAACCGGTTCGTCGGCTCCCGTCACGATCGGAGGCCTTTCCCCGGCCCGCCGCGCAGTCCCGCACCCCTTGCGCCATAAAAAAAGGGGGGCCGGCCGCTCGTTCGCCGCACAGGTGTGTCAGCTGATTGATTCAGGATAACAGCAGGTTGCAAGAGCTACGGGTTTCCCGACAAAGGCTGTGGCCGTGTCAGTGGTCAGTGGCATGTTAAGCAGAGCGCCTCCCTCCGGCCGGATCAAAATCTTTTTCTTAAATCCCGTGGCACGACAGACAGGATGCCGCATCAGGCAAGCTGCAAGTGTTCGAACGTGCCCGCGGGCATGCAAAAGGCCCGCGTCATTCGTGGAGAACGTGCGTCAGACGCCCGCCCTTGGACCGGAGCAATCTCTCCGGCGGCAGCGGCTGGCTGCAGGGGGCGCCCGGTTCCAGGCCCCTGAAAACCTTTAACCGCTCGCGCATGGTCGTGATCCCCGTCATTTGAAAACGGGAGATGGCCTCGCAGACGGCGGCCGGGCGCTCGAGCAGGCTTGAAATCTTGCCGCGCATGTGCTCGGCCTCGCATTGAGTCCATGGAATGTATTCCACCAGGTTGTGTTGATTGAATATCCTGGCGCGGATCAGCTGCTCCTTGCGCGGGGTGTCGCGCGGGACGATCAACGGCAAGGTCTTCAAGGAAAGAAGCTCGCAGATCGTGTTGTAGCCCCCCATGCTGACCACCAGGTCCGCCGCCGCCAGCAGCTTTTCCATGTTGCGGTAAAAATGATAGGTCCGTACGCCGAGCTTGCGCGCCCGTCTAAAAACTTTTTTACGGTCCTGCTTCGGCATAAAAGGCCCGGTTATCAGAACATTTTTAACGGGCAGGGGCCAGGATTTCTTTTCAAGCATGGACAGATAGGCGTGCATGACGCGGTATCCGTCTCCGCCGCCACCGGTCGTCACGACGATCAGTTTTTCACCGTCTTGCAGGCCCTGATCCTTGCGGATTTTCTGGATTTGGCTTTCCGAGGGCATTTTACGGGGGATGTAACCGGTAAAGATCATTTTGCGGCTCACGCAGGACGGTATGGCATACTCCGTGATCGGATCGTAAAACTCGCGGTTGCCGTAAACCCAGATCTCGCTGTAGAGCGTGTCGAGGATGTCGTATATACCTTTTTTGTCCCAGTCTTTGCGCACGGTGTGGCGGTCGTCCATGATGTCGCGCAAGCCGAGGATCGTCTGGGTGTGGGGCTGGCACCGCCGCAGCCACTGCAAGGTTGGCAGCACCTCTTTCTTCAAGCCCAACGGTTCCTTGTCGACGATGAACAGATGCGGCTTGAACGTCTTGGCGGTGGCGGTGATGATGTTTTTGCGGATGTCCAGGGCGTGCTGGGCGTTGATCTTGATCGACAGCGGCAGATATTCCTCGTTGGTCTTTTTGATCATGCCCGGAATGCGCACGAAATCGATCTGGTCCGGAAACGAAAACCGCCCCGCAATCGGCGAGCCGGTCAGGATGAGAATGTTGACGTTCGGCTCCCGCAGCTGCGAGGCGATGGCCATGGTGCGGCGGATATGGCCCAGGCCGTAAGTGTCATGCGAGTACATCAGGATATTGTATGTGGGCGTTCGGGACATGATCGACGGCCAATGTGAGTCATAGATAAGCGAGCACGTTTCACGTATCACAAATTTTATTAAAATGACATATGATCCGGAAAGTTGCCTGGCACAACAATAGCTTGAAAATAAAATTGCTCCTCGAACAATAAACATCCTCCTTCGATCCATGAAACACGGCTTCAAGATAAATTTTTTGGCTGCTGGTATCGGTTGTCGGCGTATGACGATACAGCCTTCTTCCTGGCCTCGCCAAAATTATCATGTTGAAGCCTTGCCTTTCCCGGGAATCATGGGACGGCGCTCAGGATTGCAAATCCCTTGATAATAACGTATGAAGCCCCTTGCGGACAACTTTTCGGCGGACGGGGTGTCCCTGTCGAGCATCGAACGCTGATATAGACTTCAAGAGAAATATTTTGGCTGCTGGTATCGGTCGTCGGCGTATTACACTCGCAGCCTTCTCCCTCGGCCTTGCCCACATAATTATTTTGAAGTCTATAGTTCAATAGGGACGGCCGGGTCACCGTGGCGGGTCGAATGAATAAATTCGGTGTTCATCTAGTCACGATTTTGATGCATCGCGGCTGTCCGTAGGGCACACGGTGGCTTAATACACACTCGCAAAAGGCATTATGGCGCATTCCGCCGTCCATCCGGTCCACACCTTCGAGAACTGGCAGGTCTGGCCGGGGTCATACGACAATCCGGCGGCCGACGGCCGCTATCGTTTTCCGCCGCAGCCGGGCCTGACGATCACGCACAAAACGCCGATCGCTTCCATGGGCTCCTGCTTTGCGCGTGAAATCCGCAACGTGCTGCTCAAGGAGGGCTATGACTATATCACCGAGGAGGCCCACCACCCGGCGGCGGTCCACGCCAGCGCGGCCTGGGAGCGAACTTACAACACCTTTTCGATGCGCCAGATCTTCGAGTATACCTTTGGCGACTGGCGGCCGGAGTGCCGCTGGTGGACGGCGCCGGCATCCGGCAAAATTCAGGACCCTTACCGGCGCATCATTCTTTATGAGAGCCTGGGCGCGGCCGAATCGGATTTCGGCCGTCACCGCCGGCACTCGCGCCGGGCCCTGGAACGGGCCGAGGTGCTCATCCTGACCCTGGGGTTGACGGAAATCTGGGAGGACACCCGCGACCGATCGGTTATCTGCCTGCCGGCGGGTCCCTATGTCACCGAGGGCGGCGATTTGAGCCGCTACCGCTTCCGGGTCAGCCGCTACGCCGAAAACCTGGCCAACCTGGAGCGCATCCATCATCTGATGGCCACTCATAACCCCCGGTGCGCGTTGGTTGTTACCGTTTCGCCGGTCCACCTCTGGGCGACCTTTCGCACCGACCTGGATGTCATCGGCGCCAGCTGCAACTCGAAATCGACCCTGCGGGCGGCGGCCGACGAGTTCGTGGCCGGCCACGACAACGTGTTTTATTTTCCGGCTTTCGAAATGGCCACGATCTACCAGCCGCTCATGGGCCGGTCCTGGTTCAGCGACGGCAGGGAAAATTTTCACGTCAACAAGCAGACCGTAAAATTTATCATGCGTCAGTTTTTCAGCTTGTATGCCCCGGTAACAGGTAACATCATAGGAAGCCTCGAATGAAACACTGTCCAGAATTCCCGCGGATAGGTCCCCTCCTGCTGGCGGCGGTCGCCCTCGCGTTGCTGGGCGGCTGTCTTGCCAACTACGGCCGGCTGGAAACCAGCAACGAGGTCACGCAGGCGTTCAAAAACCGTCAAATGATCGATGAGTACCGGTACTATTACAGTGGGCGCGAAAACAAGCCCTCGGCGGTCATCGGCATCGATCCGGCCTTTCAGTTCAGCTCCAGGTACTGGACGGCCGTCGAGCCGTCGCAGTTCGATGCCATTGTCGGCCGGGTGTTCATACCGGAGTATGGATTTGTTTACGGCGCGTACATCCTGGCCCCCGATGGCAGACGGGCGGGGGTGTGGCTTTCGTGGGTGAGAACCTTTACCGCCAAATTCGAAGACGACCGGATCATCGTGTTTTCGCCCGAACCTTATGCGGATGCCGACGGCGGCTATGATATCCAGAGCCGCTGACGGCGTCGACCGGTCCCTGCCGGTATCGCTGAAGTACCGGGACGAACCGGGCGGATCAGGCTTTCATAGCGGGCGGCGAAAAGGTGTATATAGACCTCATCTCGGGTGTCGATGGCCTGGCTCAACAGGTTCGGCCGCCCCCGATGAGGGCGGGCCACCTCCATCGGGCGCCTGATTTGCATGCACCAGGATGGTCTGGAGGTTATTCAAGCCCGGGTTGTCAAAAAACGATGATATTCTTTTGCTCAACAAACCAACGAACCCAATAAACCCGACAAACAGACCCCCCCCGGCAAAATCAATCGTCGGGCCCCGTGGCGGACGGGGTCACGCCGATGATCAGGAAAATACAGGCCTATGGAATTCGAACCGGTGATCGGGCTTGAGGTCCACGCCCAACTCAACACGGCGACAAAAATATTCTGCGGCTGCTCCACGGCCTTCGGAGCGCCGCCCAACACGCACACGTGCCCGGTTTGCCTGGGCATGCCCGGCGTGCTGCCCGTTCTCAACCGCAAGGTGGTCGACTTTGCCCTGCGCATGGCCCTGGCCACGCACTGTGCCATCCATTCCGAAAGCCGTTTCGCCCGCAAGAACTATTTTTATCCCGATCTGCCCAAGGGCTATCAGATTTCGCAGTATGAGCTGCCCATCGCCGCCGGCGGCTGGATCGAGATCCAGCCCGGCAGCGATCGCAAACGGATCGGGATCAACCGCATCCATATGGAAGAGGATGCCGGCAAGCTGATCCACGATCTCCTGCGGCCGGTCAGCCGGGTCGATTTCAACCGCACGGGGGTGCCGCTGATCGAAATCGTCAGCGAACCGGACCTCCGTTCCCCGGAGGAGGCCGGCGCTTACCTGCGGCAGCTGCGGGCCATCGTGCGCTATCTGGGCATCTGTGACGGCAATCTGGAGGAAGGCAGCTTCCGCTGCGATGCCAATGTGTCGATCCGCCCGATCGGAGAGCCGGCCTTCGGAATCCGGGCCGAGTTGAAAAACCTGAATTCCTTCAAACACGTGGAAAAGGCCCTGCATTACGAAATAGATCGTCAGGCCGAAATCCTGCGCGAGGGCGGCCGCGTAATCCAGGAGACCCGGCTGTGGGACCCGGATCGCAACCGCTCCACGTCCATGCGCGACAAGGAAGAGGCCCACGACTACCGGTATTTCCCGGACCCGGATCTGCTGCCGCTCGCCATCGACGCCGGGTGGATCGAGCGCGTGCGGCGGGAACTGCCGGAGCTGCCGGAAGCCAGAAGAGATCGCTTTATGGCAGACTACGGCCTGCCGGCGTACGATGCCGACCTTCTGACCGCCGACCGCGAGCTGGCCGATTATTTCGAGGCCTGCCTCGAGACCTTCGGCACCCCCAAGCCGGTCAGCAACTGGATCATGGGTCCGTTGCTGGGGCTGTTGAACACGTCCGGCACACCGATTATCGCGTCGCCGGTCGCGCCTGAAAACCTGGGACGCCTGCTGCAGCTGATCGAAGACGGTGTGATCAGCGGTAAAATCGCCAAGACGGTCTTCGACGAGATGGCGGTGAGCGGCGGCACGCCCGACGATATCGTCAAGAAGCGGGGGCTCGTTCAGGTCAGCGACACCGCCCGGATCGAGTCGTTGGTCGACAAGGTCCTGACCGAAAACGCAACCGAAGTGCAGGCTTACCGGGCCGGCAAAACCAAACTTCTCGGCTTTTTCGTGGGGCAGGTGATGCGCCAAACCGGGGGCAAAGCCAACCCCAGGATGGTCAACGACGTGCTGAAATCGAAGCTCGGGGTATAGACAGACCACCCGTCGATACACCTTACCGTTTTTTTTAACGGGGAAGTATACGCTTCAGCGCCTTGCGCCAATATGTATCCTTAAAAAAATTAATTAGCCATCCGGGAGGTCCTTGTTGAAAAAATCTCTCTCCATACACCGAATCCTCACCGTCGGCGCCCTTCTGTTCGGCGTCGTCGTTTGCGCGGCGCCCGCCTTGGCCGCCGAATTGCAGCGGGTGGCCGTGCTGCCGTTCAGGATGAATGCCGAAAAGGATTTGTCGTTTTTAAAAAATGGCATCTTCGACATGCTCTCCAGCCGCCTGTCCGATCCCGAAAAGGTGCAGGTAATCAGCCGGACCGAAATCGAAAAAGCGCTGGCGGAAGAGGCCGGACCGGCCGCAACCGGCCCTGGGGACGAGGCCGCCGCCCGAAAAATCGGCCAGAAGCTCGGCGCCGACTTTGTTCTTTACGGCAGCCTGACGATGTTCGGCAACAGTCTCAGCATCGACGCCAAAATGCTCGATGTGGCCGGGACGCAGCCACCGATGACCGCCTCCGCACAGAGCGCGGACATGGGGGCGGTGATTCCCCAGATCGATCAGTTCGCAGCGGAGATCAACCGCAAGGTCTTCGGCCGCCAGACCCAGGCCGCCGTGCCGGTTCCGACGGCACCGCGCACCGAGGCAATTCCGGAATCCCGTGCCCACCCGGAAAAACTGCTGCAAGGCGGTGCCGGCGGCAGCGCACAAGTATCACCGTTTATCACGCCCAAAGAAAAGCCCCTGCAGTCGGCCAACTTCTGGAAGAGCCCCAATTTCAACTATTTCATCAGCGGGCTGGCGGTCGGCGACGTGGATGGGGACGGCCTGCAGGAAACGGTTATCGTCAGCCCGGATGAGGTGACCATCCACCGATTCCAAAACAACACTTTCAGCAAGGTTCACCGCCTCGAAAAAGCCCCGGACCGCTACAACATTGCCGTCGATGTCGCCGATATAAACGGCAACGGCCGGGCCGAAATCTTCGTAACGGCCCTGAACCGCTACAAGAATGCCGTCACCTCCTATGTCGCGGAATACAATGGCACCGGCTTCGAGATCATCGCCAAGGATCAGCCCTGGTATTTTCGCGTGACCGACACCCCGGTGCGCGGCAAGGTTCTGCTGGGCCAGCAGAACCGGTCGAACACCCCTTACAAGGGTCGTATTTATGAGATGCAGTGGAGCGCCGGCGCTTACGTGGAGCAAAGCGAGGTCAATACCCCGTCGGGGGTCAGTGTCCTGGGCGTCGCCCTGGGCGACGTGCTGAACGACTCTGCGGAAACGCTCGTGGCCTGCAACAGCGGCAACAACCTGGTGATCGCCACCGCCTCCGGAGACAGCCTGTGGAAAGGCGGCGACAAATATTGCGGCAGTGTCCAGTACTATGCCGGTCCTAAAACGGACAAGGGTCAGGAGGAAAACCCGATTTACCTGCCCATGCGGCTCCTGGTTCGTCACCAGGCCGGTGCCGGCCTCAAAAACCAAGTCATTGCCGTCAACAACCACGAGGTCGCGGGCATGCGCTGGAGCCGGCGGGATTTCACCGAAGCGAACATCGAGGCCCTTGTCTGGGACGGGGTCTCTCTGAACAACGCCTGGAGCACGCGTACGATGTCGCGCTTCATCAGCGATATTCAGATCGCCGATTTCAACAACGACGGCCGCGACGAGCTGGTGGCCAGCCTGGTCATCAAAGCGGGCGATATCATTCTGACTTCCGCCAGGTCGACCGTTATCGCCTATGACCTGGATACGGCGCCGGATAAACCGGAAGCTTCCGGACAATGATATGCCCGCCGGCTGGGGACTCATCGCGCAGCTGGTTGACAAACTCCATCGTGACGATCCCGGCATCGGGTTGGATCAGCAAAAGCGAAAGGCCGTGCTTTTTGGATGACATCGGCAAAGCCGCCGAAAAGTGTGGCGCGCATTTTGCCGGGCCGGTTGTCGGCATCCGAGACCATTATTGCCCAAGCCCTAGGACTGAACAAATTCCTCTCGGTTGAAGTTTGAATTTTGAGCTGTGAACCCTTATTATTTTTCGGGTTGCCTCCCCTGGCTTGCCGCCTGGATCGCTTCGACAAACTCACGGCTGAGTTTGGCCAGCGCCCGGCTCTGGGCGGCGACCATGGCGGCGTAATCCGAACCCTGCACCGGCTCGCGGATGCTGGAGCGACTCACGAAAAGCGGTTTGCTCTCCCGGCTGCCGAGGATGCTCCAGCGCGCCACCAACACCGCCTCCGCGCCCTGTCGGCCATCGAACTGAACCACATCCAGCAGCACCTGGTAGTCGACCGGCCCGGAAAGCGGCCAGGGATAGAGGTATATGCGATCGGTCGGCAGCAGCAGCCCGATATTCTCGGCCAGGGTATTGATCAGATTATTCTTGAGCGACCCGGCCCACTGATCGAATGGGGCATGGATCAGCCGGTTGTCGCCCGTGCGGGTAACGAGGCTGGACTGATCGAGATAGTCGGCCAACTTGACCGGGCCGACACCGATGACCTTATTTCGCGCCGGGCCCGCGCTTTTTGACCGGGCCTGGTCTTTGGTCAGCGGCGTGAGGTCGTAGAACCGCGTCGGAGAACTCTTGCCCAGGCAGCCGCCGGCCGTAATGATGACGGCGGTGGCCACGATGACCTGCAGGCCGCGAAAAAATGGCGTCTCTCTCATGTTATTTTCCTCCGGATGTCCCCTTGCCCCGAATCAGGGCCTCGGGATGCCGTTCCAGGTAATCGGCCAGCTGCCGTATCGCGCGGGCCGCACCGGAAATCTCCTGCAGGGTGGCCTCCAACCCGACGATCACCGGCGCATTTTCGGACAGGACGCCCCTGGTCCCGGCCAGGCTCTTTTCAAGGCTGTCTATCAGCGATTCCAGCCGCGCGTCCGCATTCCGGGCCAGTTTATCGAAGTCCGCCACGGTACGGTCGACCGTGTCCGCCAGGGGTCCCACCCGGCCGTCCAGGTTCTTGACCAGCCTGCGGGTATCCTGCACCGTCGCGTCAAGCCCACCGGCCAGCGGACCGACCCGGGCGTTCACATTCTGCACCATCCGGCGCGCATCGGAAAGCATGCCCTTCAGTTCACCGATGCTGGCATTGAGGTCCGGGTTGTTGATGAAACGGTCGATTCCGGCCAGGGTGTTCGTCAGGTTTTTTTCCATCCCGTCCAGATCGAGTCTTTGAAGCGCATTGGCCAGCTGCTCGGTGGTGGACGGAATGGTGGGGATCTCGACCAGGTCGGTCCTGATGTTTTTGAGATCTATCGCGGTGCCGGGATGAAAATCGAGTTCGATCATCAACTGCCCGGTGATGAAGCTTTGCATCGTCAGCACGGCCCGAACCCCCCTTTCGATGAGTATCTTCACGTTTTTTTCGGGGTCCCTGGTCACATTCGATTCGCCTTCGCCCAGCTCGAATTTTTCCGGCTCGACCTCTACGATCACCGGGATTTCCATCTTCAGGCTTCTGGGATCGGCACGGATGACGATGCTGATCACCGAACCGATTTGAACCCCTTGGAAAAGCACCGGCGCCCCGACATGCAGCCCCTTGACGGAGCCATCGAAGTAGAGGACGTATTTATCGGTCTTTTTGAAAAACCTGCCCGAGCCGAAAACCACCAGGCTGGCGGCCAGCAGGACCACCGCGATGACCACAAAACCGCCGATCATCATCCTGTTCGCTTGTTTGGCCATCTGTGTCCGTCCTTGTTCGGTTTAAGATTTCTCGCCGCGGGTTAAAAAAAGGCGCAGCGTGGGGTCCGTGGTTTCGGCCAGCATCGTGCCCGGGTTGCCCGTGGCCGTCATGGTGCGCCGGGAGGCATCCAGAAACACCGAGTTGGTCCCGATGGCAAAGATGCTCGCCAACTCGTGGGTCACTACCACCATCGTGGTCCCGAGGCTCTCGCGCAGCTCCAGGATCAGGTCATCGAGCCGGCGCGCACTCACCGGGTCCAGCCCGGCTGAGGGTTCGTCGAAAAAAAGAACCTCGGGGTCCAGCGCCATCGCCCGCGCGATGCCGGCCCGCTTCTGCATCCCGCCGCTGATCTCCGAGGGGTAGAATTCCGCAAAACCGGCCATGCCCACCAAGGCCAGCTTCAGCTCCACCACCTCCCGGACCCGGGCCGGGCTCAAATCCGTGTAGGTCTCCAGCGGCAGAGCGATGTTCTCGGCCAGGGTCATCGAACTCCACAGCGCCCCGCTCTGGTACATCACCCCGGCCCGCCGGATGACCCGGTCGCGGGTGGGTGGATCGGCGCCCCAGAAATCCAGGTCCCCGTAAAACACCCGGCCCTTGGCCGGAGGCTTCAGGCCGATTAGAATCGTCATCATGGTGCTCTTGCCGCAGCCGCTGCCCCCCATGATGATGAAGATGTCACCCCGGTTGACGGTAAAATTCAGATCGTGCATGACCACAAAATCACCGTAGGCCATGGTCAGATCGCGCACCGTTATGTGGGCTTCTTTATCAGCCATGCTTTTTTAGCTCATCGCAAAGGCGCAAAGAGCGCGGAGTTCATTTCCCTTTATGTTTTCCGCTGAGATCACCGCAAAACATAAAAAGTTGCTTTTTGACATTCGCTGTCTTCAGCGAAAAATAAAAAAATTCCTCTGCGTTCTTCGCGTCTCGTACGAAGCGGGCGGTTAAATCTAAATGCCCAGCAGATTGCACAACACCGTGATCACGGCCGTGGAGAGGATAATTCCGACAATCGCGGTCACCACCGCCGAGGTGGCCGCTGCGCCCACTGCCGAGGCGCTGCGGCCGCACTGCATGCCCCGCATGCAGCCGGAGAGCGCCACGATCACCCCGAACACGATCCCGGAAAAAATTCCGATGCCCAGGTTCCAGAGATTGACCGCCTTGGCGGTCTCATTGTAGTATTGGACGAATCCGATGTCGAGCATCCCCACCCCCACCACCATGCCCCCCAGGATGCCCATCACATTGGCGTAGAGGCACAGCAGGGGCATCATCAGCGCCAGGGCCAGCATGCGCGGCAGCACCAGAAACTCCATCGGCGAGATGCCCAGGGTTTTGAGCGCGTCGATCTCCTGGTTGACCTGCATGGTGCCCAGCTGAGCGGCAAAGGCCCCGCCGGTGCGGCCGGCCATCACGATGCCGGTCATGATCGCCGCCATCAGGCGTACCATGGCGATGCCCACCAGGTCGGCCACGTATATCTGGGCCCCGAAGAGCTGGAGCTGGATGGCGCCGATAAAGGCCAGGATCACACCCACCAGAAAGCAGATCAGGGAAACGATCGGCAGCGCCTGGCCCCCGCAGTCCTCCATGAGCAGCCACAGGTCACTGCGCCGGTACTGGGCCTTGCCGCGCAGCAGGTTCAGAAAGGCCACCACCGCATCGCCGATAAACTCCAGCATCCCGCCCGCGGACCTGAAAAAATCCACCGTCTCGTCACCCACGTGGGTGAGAAAAAACACCCGCTTGGCCGCCTTGCGGGCATCCTTTTTCTCCGGCACCGCCGCGGCCAATGCCAGCAGTTTGCGGGCCCCCTGCGGCAGGCCGCCGTCGTCGATACGGACCTTTTGCTCCGTGCAGAGTTTGCCGAGCTTTACCAGAAAAGTCAGGAGCCCCGTGTCCCAATCGGACAGCTGCCGGGTGTCGAAGACAATTTTGCCGATCCCCGGCCCGGCGCCCAGCATGTGCTGGACCTCATCGACCGGCGGCAACGCTTGTCCCAGCTTCCAACTGCCGGTAAATGCCACCGTCAGCGAGCCTTCTTCTGTGTTATGAAGCTGCAGTTGACCGGGAGCCGCCATGTATCTTCTTCTCCTCAATTACTCAAACGGTTTTTCGACCACGACACAAAAGAAATTGTTCATACTCCCTGTGGCTTTCCGCAATATGTGACCCCCGAGTTCGCCGTCACCTTCAGTCTCAAGTGGAAAAAAAAGGGGGGGGGGGGTAAATACCGCCTGTAACTCTAAAGCGTTGTCGAGCAAAAAAGAAGTCCAAAAAAACTTCGCCGCCGGGGGCTTCCGGTGCGGCCACATTGGTTTGCTGCCGCCGGAGCATGTCGAAGGTGACGAGGGGAAAGTCGAAGATGTAAGCATCGCCGACGCCGCCGGCCCGCCAATGCAAAGGATCGCAAGGATCGACCGTGATCGACTATGCGCTGGATAAGGTGCCGGATAGTCCGGAAGCTTCCGGACAATGATATGCCCGCCGGCTGGGGCGCTGACATCCCGTTTTGAATATCCCCTTATTGATTTGCATATAAGAATCAGGCCGAAATGAGTTCAAGCGCCTGATGACCGCCGCGAACTGCATCGACTGGAATACGCCGGTCAAGCGTGGCGAACATGCCGTTTTTTTGAACAGCCAACCCCAGGAGATAAACGTCTGTAATCTGGGCATGAGTGATGAGCGAACCGGATTCTGTGATGTTCAATATGCTCAGATCTTCCGTCCAAAACTGGTGACCCGATGATTGACAGACCTCGTGCAGAATCGAAAGCACGGAAGATACGTCTCCCGGGCGGTTGGGATACTTCGGATGGCTGGCAATACGGACAAAGCCGTTTTCGGTGAGCGGACAGGTCGCCCACCCCTGATGACCCTTTGCATCAAACCATTGGTGGGAGGCTTGATGGTGAATGTGCATCGGATCGGTCAAGGCAAGCAGCAGGTTGATGTCGAGCAGAAAGACTTTCAAGGCGACTCATCGCGCAGCTGGTTGACAAGCTCCATCGTGACGATCCCGGCATCGGGTTGGATCGGGAAAAGCGGAAGGCCGTGCTTTTTGGATACACATGCCTTGCGGGACAAAGATTGTCTGGCCAATTCCGACAACACATGACCTAAAGTCTTCCTTCGTTGCCGTGCAAGTTCTTTGGCGGCGAAAAGAACATCTTCTTCAATGTCAACCGTAGTGCGCATTCATTTTGCCCTGCAAAGAGGTCTATTGAAAAAATCGTGTTAAAAGATATAATTACCACATCTGATGTTTGATGCTAATTTATCACGGTCAACTTGTCAAGATCCTTTCGACCACATCATTTTAATTGATTTAAACCAGACCCATCTTTAAGAAAGAGCATTCTCTCCGACGACGCCGCCGCCATGAAAAAACCCGGAGCCAAGGCTCCGGGTTTTTTGTTTTAGGCATTTAAATTCGGCGACGCCGAATTTAAATCAGAAGTCGATCTGCCATTTGGCGCCGGCATACCACAGGTCGCCCAGATTGATATTCGGCACGAACGGGGCGTTTGTCTTGAAATCACCGTAATCGCGGAAGCCAACTTCCGGCACGATGTAAACGCCCTTGGCCAGCGTGAGCACGGCCTGCAGGTAGTACTCCATGTACGTATTTGAGGAGCCGTTGTCATAGTCGCTGTAAAGGTAGCCGCCGCCGGCCTCCAGCCGCAACATTTCGCTCGGGCTGAAGCCGATGGCCAGCATCGCCATGATGCTGTCGACATCGACGAGTCCGCCGGTGAGATCCAGAACCGGCAGCTGTGAAATAGAACCGCCATTCAGCTGCGGTCCGCCCAGGCCCACATTGGCATTGAGCCAGCCGGCCGCCGCCCCGTTGCGGTACCAGCTCGCCTGCGGCTTGACGAAGAACGGGCCGAAATTGAGGTCCGCGCCCAAGCCGACCATGTAGGAACTCACGTCGTCATCGGCAGTCAGGGTCACACCGCCGGCCGTGGTCGCCTGGTACAGCGTATACGCCTGGTAGCCGCCGAAGGCGTGCATGCTCATATCCCAGATTTTAAATTCATAGGACGCCTCGATTTTGGGGATGTAGGTTTCGGTCGTCTGCGCAACCGTCGTACCGAGGGGGAGTGTTCTTGTCAGGGTGCCGGCCGTGGGCGAGATGAGGGCCACTTTGAGGCCCATGCCTTCCAGCGCGATCTGTCCGCGGCGGGCGCCGTAGGCGTTGCCCACCTGGAGCAGGCCGTTGTCGGTGTCGAACACCTGGCCGGAGAGAAAGAAGGTCATCGGGGTGTAGTCCTTGCCGACCTTGAGCCCCCAGTTGTCCGAGAATTTCCACACGCCATAGAGCCGGCGGGTGCCGACGTTGCCGCCGCCGCCGTCCGATGTGACGCCGAACTCGAATCGGGCGTCGAGCCTGTCGCCCTTGACGATCGCGCCAACGCGCGAGTTGCCCTGCAGTTCCCACTGCAGATTGTCCCTGCTGTCGCGGCCGAATTGATCCGTCCCGACCGTTGCGCCGGCAATTGCATTGCCATCACTTAAATCCTGGCTGGTGTAAAAGGTCGCCATGCGGGCGCTGCCGTAAAGGTTCCACTCGTTGGCCGATGCGGGGACGGCAAAAAAAGCCGCGAGCGCAACGACGAGGGCGATAACGGTAAGTTTTTTCATCTGTAGTTCCTCCTTAGAACTAGGGGTTTGGTCGACAATTCCTCTTGCTTCATCATCCTCTTGAGACACCTTAACTACTTTACAACACGAACGTTACAACCATTTCTTGCTTGAGAACTCCTCAATCCTCATCATCAAAATGGTATCAATCGCTCCCGGACCACCTCCTTTCAACCGTTTAGAGCCGGCAGCCTGCCGCGCTGCCTGCGGGAAAGCGCCTGCCCGCAACGGCGGGCGCTCGCAACATGGTACAAAGCGGCGTTCAACTCTATCACACCGCCCCGAAAATCCTTGAGAGCCACTGGTATCAAGCCGTCAAGAGCATGTCAAGCCTAAAGTCGCCCGGCACCGTGCCATGGGGTAGCCGCGGCGACGGGCCGACCGACAGACTTCAAGATAATGATTTCGATCGATTTCACCCCGGGCTTCCATTCGCTCGTTGTGGCCGCCTGCGAAAAGCCGCCGCGCTGTTCTGTATGTGACCCAGCCCATGTTGGAGAACATAGTAGCCGATATTATCCTCGAAATCAACCTGTTTTTGTGGATTACGGCAATTTTATTCAACAATAACTTTAAAAAAATAAGATGTCAACGATTGCGGGGGACCGCGAGGATTTTTTTGGCCTGGAGATAGCGCCGCTTGATCCAGCCGGTCGACTTCTCGACGAGGGTGCGCCGGTATAAGCGCCGGTCGGCGGCGCTGATGAGATCGGTGCGTTTGCCATACTTTAGTTTCACGTAGGCATTGAAATCAAAGGCCACGAATAGATGGAAGAGATGACGGTTGAGTAGCATCGGCCGGGGTTTGCGGATGACGGCCACCCCGAAATCCAGCAGAACGGGATGCCGTCCGTCGACCACCAGGATGTTGTCCTTTTTTTTGAGGTCGCCGTGCGCGACGCCGGCGCGGTGCATGCTCTCGATATGCTGCAAAAGGGTGCCAAAGAAGTGTTCGCGGTCCTGTATCTGCGCTCCCTGGATGGGGACGCCGTCGATATAATCGAGGACCAGGTACCGGTTTTCAAGGAAGCCATGGCAGCGCGGGATGCCCGGCAGGCCGGCCAGCCGCTTGTATACCGCGTATTCGTTTTTGAGCATCCGCCGCCGCACGGCTGCCGCAAGGCCCCGGCCCAGAGGCGCCTTGACCACCAGGGACCGCTCGGAATCCCGGTAAAGCAGGGTGTGGCACTGGTAGCCCCGGCCGAGGACATGTCGCCCGTGGCACAGGCTGGCGCCGATCCATGCCAGCAGTGTCTTCTCGGGGATGCCGGCGATTTTCTTCGTCATCTGCGGCGAACCTCTTTGAAACAACATTTTGTGACGACATTTCCACCGCAAAGACGCAAAGCCCACAGAGAGGGAAGGTCGGTTTTTCAGTGGTCCGCCACCCGTATCCGCGTTTGCCTGGCGAGACGGTTCTTTGCGACCTCTGCGACTTTAACGCAGCGCGCGGTGACATCGTTATTGGTAAAAATAAAGTCTTGATTTTTACAGCCTGAGATAGAGGACGTACAGGCAGGCCAGGAGAAAAAGGGCGATGAGCGGTTCGCCGTTGTGGCGAAGGCTCTGCCGGAATGACCACGAACCACCCGGACTCGCGGCCGATGACAGCCGCGGCAGAAGCGCGCGGGTTTGCCGCCGCCAGCGCTCCCAATCGTCCTTGAAGAGGTGCCGGAGCTTTTCATCCTCGCGCCGGATGGCCTGCGGATAAAAAACCAGCAGGATCAGGATGAAGAGGGGGCCGCTCCACCAGAGCCCGGATGCCAGCGAGAAACCGCACCCCAGCAGAATATTGCCGACGTAAAGCGGGTGACGCACGCAGGCGTAGGGGCCGTCGGTGGCCAGGGCCTTGTTTTTCCTGATGTGGCCCGAAGCCCACAGCCGCACGGCGATGCCGGCGCAGGCCACCACCACGCCGATCCAGAAGAGTCCGGCAACGGGCCAGCCCGCCAGGGTCACCAGCACGAGAAAGGCGATGCCGATAAACTGCCGGAACCGGTCCCGGCGATAGCGGATGTCGTGCAGAAATCTCCGGGCCCCGATTTCTTTGATCATTAAACGGTTTCCTCTTTTCAGTTTTATTGCGGTTTCACGCACTTTTTTTAAAATTTTGCAGTATGAGAGATCGCACCGGCGGTGTCAAGGACGATTTGCGGGGCGCCCAAAGGATACGTATCCGTCGAAAGCCTGAAAATCGAAACCTGAAAATCAAAATAAGAAAGCCAGCCGTTCGTGGCGGCTGGCTTTCCAAGGAGGAAAACAGATGATGATTTATTGAGGATACCTTGTCCAAAAGCAAAGTGTATGCCAAGACCAAAATTTTCCCTTAAAACAGCGCCGTCTGACGATAACCAGTTAAAATGTAACAAATATTTTTTTCCGCCGCGGCAAGCCGGATTTTAGCGGGGTGAACCGGAATGGCACCCGTCGGTTCAAATTTATGAACGCCGCCATCTCAACAAGAGTAAAAGCGCAGTAGATTCAAATGGTTGCTCTTTAAAAGGGCAGTTTAAATTCTTGAATTCGCCGCCTTCCGACCGTCATCGCGGCCGCAAACCTCCGAATCGCGGCCGTGACCGCAGTTCATTTATTTGAACCGCCGCACGCGGACCCTCGGGCCTTTACCCCGGCCTGATTCGCAACACGACCGGCGTTCATTGTCCTGTGTCATTCGGGTTATCCCATTTGAAACAAGAAGAAAAAAATGTCAAAATGTCACGGCAGCGCCGGCCCCCGAGAGCCGCGGATTCCAGGGCGCGCGTCAGAGGCCGAGTCCGTCGACGACCGCCCGGCAATACCGGCAGCGGCCGTTGTCGAGGGCGGTGCGCCGCACCTGGAATCCCCAGCGCTCGATGACCGTCCGGCCGCAGCCGTGGCAGACGGTATTTTCGCCGTCCCCGCCCGGGACGTTTCCGACATAGACATAGCGCAGGCCGGCCCGCAGCCCGGTTTCCCTCGCCTTCAGCAGCGTGGCCACCGGCGTGGGCGGCCGGTCGGTCAGCTTGTAGGTCGGGTGAAACCGGCTGATGTGCCAGGGGGTCTCCGGCCCCAGTTCCGACACCAGGAATTCGGCCATCTTTTCCAGCTCAGCGGGATCATCGTTCAGGCCCGGCACGACAAGGGTGGTGACCTCCACGAATATGCCGGCGGTTTTCATCCGCTTCAGAGTCTGCTTGACGGGCGCGAGTTTGGCGCCGCAGACCTCGCGGTAGTATTTTTCGCTGAAGGCTTTCAGGTCGACGTTGGCGGCGTCCAGAAAAGGCCGAATCATTTCGAGCGCCTCGCCGGTCATGTAGCCGTTGGTGACGAATACGTTTTTGAGCCCTGCGGCGTGCGCCAGCTTGGCGGTTTCACAGGCAAACTCGAAAAAAACGGTCGGCTCCGTGTAGGTGTAGGCGATGCTCTGACAACCGCCGGCGACGGCGTATTCAACCACCTGCCGCGCCGTCCACTCCTCTCCCACGATCTGGCCGTTCTGGTCTTCGGGCATCTGGGCGATGTCGGCGTTCTGGCAGAACCGGCACGTGAAATTACACCCGACCGTGGCAATGGAATAGGAAAGGCTGCCGGGCAGAACGTGAAAGAGCGGCTTTTTTTCGATCGGATCGATGTGGCGCGCGATCAGTTTGCCGTAAACCAGGGTATGCAGAATGCCGGCGCGATTTTCGCGCACACCGCACCGGCCGCGCCGGCCGTCTTTTACCAGGCAACGGTGAGAACACAGGTTGCACCTGATCTTCCCGTCGCCCGCGATTTCATACAGGCAGGCTTCCATGGCACTTTTCCTGTGCAGGTGAACGTAAGTTGGCGTCGTCCGCGCCGCAAAGCGTTTCGGTCGGCCCATTGCGGCTGCCCATCACCGTGCCGGGCATCAGCCGGTCACCGTGCCGCCGGCCGGTTTCCTCCTGATGACGCAGGACCAGCGGCCGCGTCCTGAAGGCCGGCACCAGGGTGGCGACCATCCCCACGAAGGTCCCGAAGGGGCAGCGCTGCACCCAGCGGGAGTGTTCGAAAGCCCGCACGAAACGCCCGCGGCCGGCGGGCAGCAGGTTGACCGTTCGCCAGGTCAGCGGCACCGGCCCGACCAGGGACCGGATGACCCGCTTGAGTTCCCAGATCCCGAAGAACCGGGCATGATTGAAAAGGGTGTCGCAGAACAATCCGGCGACGCGGCGCTGCAGGTTCTCCACGGCGTAGCGGTTGAGGACGCCGATAAAGACCCGGTCGCGGGCGACGCGGCAGGCTTCGGCGATGGCTTTGACCGGATCGTCGACGAATTCGAGGGCGGTCATGAAACAGGCGTGGTTGAAGGAATTGTCATCGAAGGGCAGATCTTCCGCGGATCCGCGGTACAGGTCGACGCGGTTTCCCAATTTCTTGTAGCTGATGTCGAGCATGTAAGGCGAGGCATCGATGCCGGTGGCATTCAGCCCCCTTTCCAGCAGCGGCAGCAGGCTGGCACCGGTCCCGCAGCCGATCTCCAGAACCGTCTCCCCGCGGGCCGGGTGCAGCAGGTCGACCATCAAGGCATTTCCGCAGTCGGCTTCGAAACGATAGCGCGGTTCTTCGAACCAGCGCTCGAAAGCTTGCGCATCCTTGAAATCGAAGACATAGCCCATGGCGGCAACTCAACGGCACTGTGGCTTGGCGGGGAGCCCGTCACCGATATAGCGCGGTGGCCGCTCAAACCTGCTGATCGGATTCCGGAGCGGTTTCCAGGGTGGCGGTCTCGGCCGGTCCGGATTTTTTCTTGCGCCGGCGACGCCGCTTTTTCTTGCGCGGCGCGGCAGGGTCTTCCGCATCGGCCGCAGCGACTGCCGGTGTGGCAGACGGTGCCGTGGCGGGCGGCGTTTCGGGCGCGGTGTCGGGCAGAAAGCCGAAAAACGCCCCCGGGTGTTTCTTTGGCCAGGGTTTTTCGGCCGGCTTTTCGCGCGCCAGTCTTTTCTGGACGCGCTCCTTTCCGTGAACCGCCCGCACCCTGCGTCCGTGGGAGGCGGTGGCCACCGGTCCGCCGGCATCGGCAACGTACCAGTCATCCTCGGGCCAGACCACCGGAATTTTATAGCCCAGCATCTCTTCGACGGCATCCAGGTGAAACACGTACTGTTCACAGGCCAGCGAAAAAGCCTTGCCGGTTTTGCCCGCCCGCGCCGTGCGGCCGATCCGGTGGATATAGTTTTCCGCATCCTGGGGCAAATCGTAATTGATGACGTGGCTGATGTCTTCCACGTGGATCCCGCGCGAGGCGACATCGGTGGCCACCAGGATTTTGATGCGGCCGTTCTTGAATTTTTCCATCAACTGGAACCGTTTGCGCTGGTGCAGGTCCCCGGTGATGCCCTCGGCCGGCCACTTGTTGCCCTTGAGCTTCTGGGTCAGCCATTCCACCCCGGTCTTGGTGTTGATGAAAATCAGCATCCGGCTCCAGTCTTCGCGCGCGAGTATTCCGAGCAGCAGCGGCAGCTTCTGCTCCCGGCCCACATGAAACAGCACCTGATCGATCCCCTCGACCGTCACCTCCTCGGGCGTAATCGAGATGAACTCCGGCAGGTTCATGTACTCGTAGGTCAGCTCCAGGACGCGATAGGAGAGGGTAGCCGAAAAGAGCATCGACTGCCGCTTGTCGTAGCGCGGCAATTTTTTCAGAATAAAGCGCATGTCCTTTTCGAAGCCGAGGTCCAGGAGGCGGTCGGCCTCGTCGATGACCACCACCTTGATGCCGGCGGTTTTGAAGATGCCCTGCTTGAAATAGTCGATGACGCGCCCGGGGGTGCAGATGACGATATCCACGCCCTCCTTGAGGATCTCGGCCTGGCGCTGATAGTCGATCCCGCCGACGACCTGTACCATCCTGAAACCGGTGTGGCGACCGAGAACCAGCGCTTCTTCGTAAATTTGATTGGCCAGCTCCCGGGTGGGCGCCACGATCAGGGCCGCCGGCACGCCGGGGTCGCGGTCGGGTTCCGCCAGGAGCCGCGCGAAGACGGTCACCAGAAAAGCCGCCGTTTTGCCGGTCCCGGTCTGGGCCTGTCCGGCGACATCCCGGCCGGCCAGCGACACGGGCAGGGATTGGGCCTGGATCGGCGTGCAATAGGTGAAGCCGGCTTCGGTAAGCCCGGAGAGAACCTCAGGCGGCAGATTGAGTTCGGTGAAGGAAATGCGTGTTAGAAATTTTGGTTTAACCGCCCGCAGGTCGGAAGCCAAGGTTTCGGGCTCGTCGGACATGATTTCCTCAAATGGTTGAAACCTCAAATGTGAGGGGGGTTGATCCAGTAAACGCGCCGATTATACCCGTTTCTCGGTATATTGCAAGGGCAGGGGTCAGTCGGGTTAAAATCGGGCCCCGGGGTTTTTCTGCCGCCCGGTTGTATTCACGCTCGACAGGAATTACCATTGAGTAAACTAATAATATTTCTTAATATATCAACCACGGCCGACGGACATGCTTGCCGCGCCGCGCCTTTGTGTGATATCCGATGACGTCTGCCGGCCGTCGGCGGTCCGTGTGGCGCTGCCCGGCATGGCATCCGGTAGCGGTGGGTCGTCTGCCATCGGCAGGCCACATATATGTTAACATACCACCCCGATCGGAGCCGAAAGTCCGCCGTTTTCAAAAAAGGAGGTTACCTGATTGAACCGTAACAAGAACTCTTTCCCGGCCCTGATTGAGCGCGGCGACAGCCTGCTGGTCATCGTCGATGTCCAGAATAAACTGGCCCCCCTGATCACCGACACACCGCGCATCGTGGCAAATATCCTCAAACTCGTGCGGCTCGCCAGGATCGTGGAGGTGCCGGTCATCATGACCGAACAGGAAAACCTGGGCGAGACGGTCGAGGAGATCAGACTGGAGCTGCAGGAAACGCCGCCGGTGCGGAAGTTGTCCTTCAGCTGCTTCGGCGAAGATGCGTTCACCCGCCGCCTGAAAGCCCACGACCGCCGCACCCTGGTACTGGCGGGAATCGAGGCGCATATCTGTGTCGCCCAGACGGCGCTGCAGGCCCCGGCCGATTACCGGGTCTTGGTGATCGCCGATGCCGTCGCCTCGCGCTCGCCGCTCGACTGTCAGGCGTCTCTGGCGCGGCTGCAAGACGAGGGCGCCACGGTCGCAACCACCGAAATGGTGATGTACGAGTGGCTGGAACGCGCCGGCACCGATACCTTCCGCTCGGCCCTGCCACTGCTCAAATGAGGCCCGGCATGCCCGATTTTTTCAAGGTGACGGCCCTGGCGGACGTCCTGGAACTGGCCGGGATGTTTCCGCCGGTCGGCACGGAAACCATTTCGCTGGCGGAAGCCGGCGGAAGAATCCTGGCCGAAGAGCTGAAAGCCGATCGGAACCTCCCTGATTTTTTACGGGCGACGATGGACGGCTACGCGCTCAGGGCCGCCGCCACCTTCGGGGCCTCGGAGGGCAACCCGGCCGGCCTTGACGTCAAGGGCACCGTGTCGATGGGCCGGCCGGCCGGTTTTTCCATCGCCCCGGCCGAGGCTGCTCGGATCTCGACCGGCGGCATGCTGCCGGAGGGCGCCGACAGCGTGGTGATGATCGAGCACACGGAAATGATGGACGACACCACGATCGAGGTTTACCGCAGCGTGGCCCCGGGTCAGAATGTCATCGAAATCGGAGAGGATTTTTCCGCCGGGCAGTCCATTCTCGCCTGCGGTCGGGTCCTGCGGCCGCAGGAAATCGGCCTGCTGGCGGCCTTCGGCCGCCGGACTGTCACCGTCTACAAGCGTCCGCGCATCGCCATTATTTCCACCGGCGACGAAGTCGTTCCCATCGCCGGCACGCCGATCGCAGGACAGGTCCGGGACGTCAACAGCTACTCCCTTTCGGCCCAGGTGCTTGCCGCCGGCGGGCTGCCGCTGCGCTGCGGCATCGTGGGCGACAATTTCGAGGCCTTGAATTCCGCCTGCCGGGACGCCTTGGCCGCGGCGGACATGGTCCTTCTCTCCGGCGGCAGTTCGGTCGGGGTCCGCGATTTCACGGTCGATGTTCTGACCCACCTGCCGGATTCCCGCCTCCTGGTGCACGGCATTTCGATCAGCCCCGGCAAGCCGACCATTCTGGCCGCAACGCAGCGCAAGGCCGTCTGGGGCCTGCCGGGCCACGTCGTCTCGGCCATGGTCGTTTTCAAAATCGTGGTTCAGCCCTTCATCGTCCGGGTGGCGGGTGCCGGCGGCCGGCAGCGCCAGGCTTTCAGGATCCCCGCCCGGCTGAGCCGCAACCTCGGTTCGGCACAGGGGCGCACCGATTTCGTCCGCGTGCGCCTCACTGCCGAAAACGGCGGGTACCGGGCCGAACCGATCCTGGGCAAATCGGGTTTGCTGAACACAATGGTCATGGCCGACGGCCTCGTCGAAATCGACGTCAACACCGAGGGGCTGGAGGCCGGGACTGAAGTCGCGGTGATCCCTCTATAGGCTTCGAGATAAGGATTTTGGACTGCGTTATCGGTCGGCGGCGTATGACGTATACAGCCGCCTCTCTCTGGCCTTGCCAAAATCCTTATCTCGAAGCCTATAGAAAAGATCTTGGCACGGCCTTAGCGGGCGGCGGCGTATGGCCGTATACAGCCGCCTCTCTCTGGCCTTGCCAAAATCCTTATCTCGAAGCCTATAGAAAAGATCTTGGCACGGCCTTAGCGGGCGGCGGCGTATGGCCGTATACAGCCGCCTCTCTCTGGCCTTGCCAAAATCCTTATCTCGAAGCCTATAGAAAAGATCTTGGCACGGCCTTAGCGGGCGGCGGCGTATGGCCGTATACAGCCGCCTCTCTCTGGCCTTGCCAAAATCCTTATCTCGAATGCGGAGTAAAGCATGCATCCCCAACGCAATATCTATTTAAAAATGAAACCGCTGCCAGAGGCGCAGGACATCCTGCTTCAGCGTTTCGGCTCAGCGGGCGTCATGCCCGGAGAAACCGTGCCGGTAACCGAGGCGGTCGGACGCGTGCTGGCCGCAGCGGTCACGGCCCGGCTCTCCTCGCCCAACTTCCATGCGGCCGCCATGGACGGCATCGCGGTCAAGGCCGAGAACACCTTCGGCGCCAGCGAGACGCGGCCCAAAGAGCTGCTCATCGGCCGGGATGCGTTTTACCTGAACACCGGTCACGTGATGCCGGAAGGCACCGACGCGGTCATCATGGTCGAAAAACTCGATCGGCTCGAAGAGCATCGCGTGCGCATCGAGGCGCCGGCCTTTCCCTGGCAGCACGTCCGTAAAATGGGCGAAGACATCGTTGCCACCCAGCTGCTCTTTTCCCAGAACCACCAGATCACGCCTTACTGCCTGGGGGCGCTCATCTCGGCCGGCATTTTCGAGGTGGCGGTCCGGCGCAAACCCCGTGTGCTGATCATCCCCACCGGCTCCGAAATCCTCGACTGGCGCAAGAGTGATGCGGCCCGGCCGGCGCCGGGACAGGTCCTCGAGAGCAACTCCTATGTTCTCGGCAAACTGACCGAGGCCTGCGGCGGCGTTTACACCAAACACGACTGCGTCCGCGACGATCTGGAAGCGATCAAAAGGGCCACCCTCAAGGGCCTTCAAGGCGGTTTCGACATGGTCCTGATCATCGGCGGCTCCTCGGCCGGTTCCGAAGACTATGCGCGCCACGCCATCCGTGCTCTGGGAAGCGTGCATGTGCATGGCGTCACCATGATGCCCGGCAAACCGGTTCTCATCGGCGAGGTTGAGGGCAAACCGGTTTTCGGCATCCCCGGCTATCCGGTGTCGGCGATCATCGCCTTCGAACAGTTTGTCGGACCCCTGATCCGCCGCCGGCTCGGGCTGTCCGATACCACGCCGCAAACCGCGGTGGTCGAACCCACCCGCAAAATCGCCTCCAAACTCGGCGTGGAGGAATTTGTGCGGGTGAAACTCGGTCAGGTCGGCGGCCGCATCGTGGCCACGCCCCTGCCGCGCGGCGCGGGCTGCATCACCTCGATTACCGAAGCCGACGGCATCATCCGGATTCCCAACCATCTCGAGGGGATCCCTGCGCAGCAGGCCGTGACCGCCGAACTGCTGCGCCCCCTGGCCGCCATCCGCAACACGATCGTCATCGTCGGCAGCCACGACAACACCCTGGACGTCCTGGCCGACGAGCTGCGCGCCGGCGGCTGCGGGCTGTCGCTCTCATCGAGCCACGTCGGCAGCATGGGCGGCCTGATGGCCGTCAAAAAAGGCCTGTGCCACCTGGCCGGCGCGCACCTGCTCGACACCCGTGACGGCAGCTACAACATCTCTTATATCGAACGCTACCTGCCCGACCTCCACGCCGCGAAAAAAGTCCGCCTGGTCAACCTGGTGTTCCGGGAGCAAGGGTTGATCGTCTTGCCCGGCAATCCCAAAAAAATCAATTGTATCGAGGACCTGGCGCGCAAGGATGTCACCATGATCAACCGTCAGGCCGGCTCCGGAACGCGCATCCTGCTCGACTACCGCCTGCGGGAATCCGGCCTCGATCCGGGCCGCATCCAGGGCTACGGCACCGAAGAATTCACCCACATGTCGGTGGCGGTGGCCGTGCTGAGCGGGACGGTCGACGCCGGGCTGGGGATCTGCGCCGCGGCCAGGGCCCTGAAACTCGACTTCGTTCCGATCGTCACCGAACGCTACGACCTGGTGGTGCCGGACGCCTTTTTCGAAACCCGCAACTTTCAGGTCCTGCTGGAGATCATCCGCGGCAGCGCCTTCAAGAAGCGGGTCGAGGCCCTGGGCGGCTACGACACCGCCCGCACCGGCGACATCCTGCTGTAGGAAAAGGATTTTTGGGCCGGATGCCCTACGAGATCATCGACCACACCGCGGATCTCGGTCTGCACGTTATGGCCGCCGATCCGTCCGACCTGTTCGCCACCGCCGCGCGCGGGCTGTTCGACATCATGGTCCCCCCCGCAACGCTGCGCGCGCGGCGAACCCTGAGCCTGACGGTCGCGGGCGCGGACTGGCCGGACCTTCTGGTCAACTGGCTGCGGGAGCTGCTGTACCTGTGGTCCGGCAAAGGGCTCCTGGTTGCTTCGGTCCAGATCCACGACATAGCCGCCGATCGCATCGCGGCGGATGTTGCGGTCGATCTCTACGACCCGGCGCGACACGAGATCGGTATCGAAATCAAGGCCGTGACCTACCACCAGGCAGCGGTCGAGCGCCAACCGGCCGGCTGGGAGGCGAGAATCATTTTCGATGTCTAGACCCCCCCTGGCGCCGGGTTGTTTTTCAAGTCTCTGGAGGCCTGATATGCACCTGCGACAGATCGACACCTACCGGTGGGAAATTCCCATGACCGGCGCCATGCGCGTCCCCGGCATCGTCTATGCCAGCGCCGCCATGCTGAAAGAGTCCGATCAGGCGGAACCCCTGAAGCAGGTGACCCATGTCGCCACGCTGCCCGGCATTCTCAAGGCCTCGCTGGCGATGCCGGACATGCACTGGGGCTATGGTTTCCCGATCGGCGGCGTGGCGGCCTTCGACTGGCAGACCGGCGTCGTTTCCCCCGGCGGCGTGGGGTATGACATCAACTGCGGCGTGCGCCTGGCCGCAACCGACCTGGTCGAAGGCGACGTGCGGCCGAAACTCGATGTTCTGGTCAATGCGCTCTTTCAGAATATTCCGTCCGGCGTCGGCTCACAGGGTTCCCTCAAGCTCTCCGTGGCGGAGGAAAAAAAGGTTTTGCGCAACGGCAGCCGCTGGGCGCTCAAGCAGGGCCTCGGCCAGGACGGCGACCTGGAGCACACCGAAGACGGCGGCTGCCTGGCCGACGCCGACCCGGAACCGGTCAGCGCGCGGGCCCTGGAACGGGGGCGGCAGCAGCTCGGCACCCTGGGCGGCGGCAACCATTTCCTTGAAGTCGGCCTGGTCGAAGAGGTCTTCGATACCCGGGTGGCAACGGCCTTCGGCCTTTTCAAAGGCCAGGTGACCCTCATGCTCCACTGCGGCTCGCGCGGCTTCGGCTACCAGGTGTGCGACGACTTTCTGGCATCGATGATTAAACACGTGCAAAAACTCGGCCTCCAATTGCCGGACCGGCAGCTGGCCTGCGCCATGATCCAGTCGGAGATGGGCGCGCGGTATCTGGCCGCCATGGCCTGCGCCGCCAACTACGCCTGGGCCAACCGCCAGATATTGCTGCACCGGGCGCGCGAGGTCTTCGAGCGGGTGCTGGGCGTCGGACCGCGCGATCTGCGCATGCGGCTGGTGTACGATGTCTGCCACAACATCGCCAAAAAAGAGGAGCACGTCATCGACGGTCGGAAGCGCACCGTGTGCGTTCATCGCAAAGGCGCCACCCGGTCTTTTCCATCCGGGCATCCGGCGTTGGGCGAAGGTTTCCGCGTGGTGGGGCAGCCGGTGATCATCCCCGGCGACATGGGCACGGCCTCATATGTCCTGGTCGGCACCGAACAGGCCATGACCGACACCTTCGGCTCGACCTGCCACGGGGCGGGCCGCAGGCTGAGCCGCAAAGCCGCCTTGAAGGCCGGCAAGGGCCGATCGATCCAGCGCGAGCTTGAAGACCAGGGCATCCTGGTCCGCTGGACCGGCCGGGGCACGCTCGCCGAAGAGATGCCCGCGGCCTACAAGGACATATCCGAAGTCGTGGCGGTCGTCCACGGCGCGGGCATCTCCCGCAAAGTGGCCAAATTGCGTCCGATAGCGGTGGTCAAAGGCTGAAGAACAGGCAGACGTGTCCGCGCAACCGGCCGGTGGGCTCCGGGCGCCGGCGCGGTCATCATGCCCCTCCGGCCCAGGTCGTTATCGCTTCACCGGTCGACGGCGCGATGCCCGAAACCGTGACGCGGCGTTCGTGAACCCCCAACGGAAAAGGAATGACAGCGATGAATCCGCAAATGTTCAGAGAGTACGACATCCGGGGCATTACCGGCACGGACATGACGGCCGCGGACGCGGTCCTGATCGGCCGCGGCGTGGGGACCTTCCTGCACCGGCGCGGCGCCCGCGCCCTCACCGTCGGCCGCGACTGCCGCCTGACTTCCGGTGACTACGCCCGAAAATTGATCGAGGGGCTCCTTTCGACCGGCTGTGACGTGGTCGACATCGGCGTGTGCCCCACACCGGTGTTCTACTTTTCGATCCAGCATCTTGCAAAGGACGGCGGCGTCATGGTGACCGCCAGCCACAACCCGCCCGAATACAACGGCTTCAAGCTCTGCCATGGCCTCGACTCGATCCATGGCGAAGACATCCAGGCCATTTTGGCCCTGATAAAGAAAGAAGATTTCAGCACGGGCCGCGGGCAGCTGTCGTCTGCCGCCGTTGTTCCGACCTACATGGACTTTGTGGTCGACACCATCCGCATACCGCGCCCGCTGCGGGTCGGCGTCGATGCCGGCAACGGAACCGCCGGGGTCGTCGCCGTGCCGATCATGAAACGGCTCGGCTGCCGTGTCACCGATATCTACTGCGACATGGACGGAAATTTTCCCAACCACGAGGCCGACCCGACCGTCGCCGACAACATGCGGGACCTCATCGCACTGGTCAAAAGGGAGAAGCTGGACATCGGCATCGGTTTCGACGGTGACGGCGACCGTCTCGGGGTTGTGGACGAGAGCGGGCAAATTGTCTACGGCGACAAGCTGATGATCATTTTCGCCAGGGAGATTCTTGCGCGAAAACCCGGCGCCACGTTCATCTCCGAGGTGAAATGCTCGCAGACCCTGTACGACGACATCGAAAAACACGGCGGCCGCGCCATCATGTGGCGCACCGGTCACTCCCTCATTAAAAAGAAGATGAAAGCCGAGAAAGCCGAACTGGCCGGGGAAATGAGCGGTCACATGTTTTTCGCCGACCGCTATTTCGGTTTCGACGATGCCACCTATGCCGCCTGCCGCCTTCTTGAAATCCTGGCCACCACCGGCAGCAGGATCTCCGAGCTGCTGGCCGGTGTGCCGCAGACCGTCACGACCCCGGAAATCAGGGTCGATTGCCCGGACGAGATCAAGTTCGACCTCGTGCGGAAAGTGACGGACCATTTCCGCCGGCTCAACGAGGTGATCGATATCGACGGCGCCCGGATTCTCTTCGGTGACGGCTGGGGGCTGGTGCGGGCATCGAACACCCAGCCGGCGCTGGTGCTGCGGTTCGAGGCCCTGTCGGAAAAAAGTCTGCGGGCGAACAGGCGCCTGGTGGAGGAAACCCTCGAAAAGCTGCGCGCGGACATGCCGGCGTGAGCGAGGGGCCGTACTCAAAAAAAGAAAGGAAGGGTGCCATATTTACGGGCATCAAGATAAAGATCGGCGAGGCCGGAGGGCGTCGGCTGCACCGTAATACGGCCGCAACCGATGACGCGGCCAAAACCGTTATCTTAAAGCCCAGCCGGGTGCCGGGACCCGGACGGGGTCACTCGGGGCCTTTGGGATAGAAATCGGTTTCCAGACGCGCATTTTTTTGGCGGCGCTCTTTTTCTTCGTCGACCTCGACGGCCTGAAATCCGCGCCGGTCGACGCCGGTCCGGCGATCACGGCCGGACCTCCTGTCCGGGACGTTCAGGGGCAGCGGCGTCTTGCGCCGGTCGCTCCACAAGCGGCGGCCGCCATTGTCCAGCATGGCAATAAAAGACAAGTCGTTCATGAGTCGGTTGATTTCCTCGCATCATTGGCGTCGTTGCGTCGTTGTGTCGTAAATGAATTTTCGACACCTGTCAATATTTCGTTCCGGGCCGATTTCGCGGCCTGCGAAACGCGCTTCGGCGGCGGTGAAAAAAAGCCTTGACATGCCACATCGTGGTATGTAAGGATGGTCTCAACTGTCGGGGAGATGAGCCCGGCAAGCAAAAACCTCCTTTCAGCGAAGGCGGGTCATATCCCCTGTGACCCGCCTTTTGTTATGGCGAGGGCCTTGACGACGGCGGCCTCGGCCGGCACTGCCGTTGTCTTCTCGTGGTTCGAAGATCCGACCGTCATCTTTGCGATGCATCCTCAGCCGTTAAAGCCTTTCGCAACGGCCCGTTCTGCAAGGCCTCAAGATAATGATTTTGGCAGTGTTGACAGACTGATGGGGACTGACCTATAAATCGGAACAAGGTAAAATCAGTTTCTTGGGTTTTATGGCTTTTGTGGGTTTGTCGGGGTGTTGAGTTTATCGAGGGTGTTGACGTTGTTTGGGGTTGTTGAGTGAAAAGATGTTATCGATCCTATCGACCGGGCGCTTACTGCCTCGATGCCGCCGTGGGGGAAAAACGATGCGGCGCAGACCGGATGAGCGCTCAGGGGTTTTGAGCACCCGGCTTCCACCTTCCTTCGCGAGGCGCACCGGATCATGAAGATAACGATACTGGGAGCCGGAAAAGTCGGCACGGCGATTGCTTTGATGCTGCATGACAGCGACTTCTGCTCGGAACTTCTGATCGGCGACATCGTCGCGCCGGCCGATGTCGGCCCCTTGTCCCGGGCGGTCTATGCGCAAATCGACATCAACGACCCGGTTGCCCTCGGCACGTTCATCGCCGGCCGCGATGCCGTCGTCAGCGCGGCCCCCTTCTACCTCAACCGTCTCATCGCCGAGGCCTGTGCGCAGTCACGGGTGGCCTATTTCGATCTGACCGAAGATGTCGAAACCACGTCCTATATCCGCGGCCTGGCCCAGAATACCGCCGTGCCTTTCGTGCCGCAGTGCGGACTGGCCCCGGGCGCCATCAACATCATCGGCAGCAGTTATGCGCGCATGTTCAAAACCGTCCGCAGCCTGGAATTGCGCGTCGGCGCCCTGCCGCTGTATGCCAGCAACTCGATGAAATATTACCTGAGCTGGAGCACGGCCGGCCTGATCAACGAGTATTGCCAGCCGGCCGACGCCTTGTACGATGGATGCCGGATACGGGCCTTACCGCTGGAGGGTCTCGAACGGCTGACGATCGACGGCACCGAATACGAAGCCTTCAACACGTCCGGCGGCGCGGCGACCATGTGCGAGACATTCGAAGGCTGCATCGGCGATCTCACCTATAAAACCATCCGCTATCCCGGGCATCGGGATCTGATGCGCTTTCTCCTGCACGACCTGAACCTGGGGCGAAATCGCCACGTCCTGACCCAGATTTTCGACCAGGAAGTACCTTTGACGGAAAATGACGTCGTCATCATGTATGTCAATGTGGTCGGCAGTGACGATGGCCCGATCCTGCAGCGAAATTTCGTCAAAAAAATATACGGACGGGTCCTCGACAACACCCCGCTTTCGGCGATTCAGCTCTCGACCGCGGCCGGACTGGTGGCCATGCTGGAACTGTTCAGCCGCGCCAAATTGAAACCGGGGTTTATCAAGCAGGAGGACATCGATGTGGCCGACTTCTTTTCGACCCGCTGGGGCGGGCTGGTTTATGACCCCGCCCGATGATCGCCGTCCCGCGGTCTTCTTCAGACATTGAGTGTAATATAACGTATTACTTTGCGCTATAGCTGTTATAAGCGATAAGCGCTGTAAAATCAGCCACCTGAAGATCCGATCAAATTGCTGTTGACAAGCCGGGGGGAGTTGATATGATGACTCCCACGTTACATGCCGTTGTTCGATCCCCTGCCGGGGAGCATAGCTGGGGAGGGTTTAATTTGATCAGCAGCTTGCATTCCCTCAAGATGTAAAAAATTGCTAAAGCGCTTTTCTTTTTACCCTGTTGCCGACCAGGCAACCGGGTTTTTTTTTGATGAAATCCGGATGACACCACAGCGCAGCGATAAACGCGATACCCTGGAAATCGGCGGTCTCGGAGTGATTCGTCTGAAACGCAGCCGCCGGGCCCGGTATATGAATCTGACGGTCAAACCGTTTTGCGGCATCGGCGTAACGATCCCCTACGGCGTCTCCGTCAAGCAGGTTGAACGGTTCGTGGTTTCGAAGACCACCTGGGTCGTCGCCCGTCTGGCCAGGGTCCGCCAACTGGAGCAGCAGCGACTGCGCGCAGCCGCTGTCATCGAAAAAACGGATCCCGTCGAAGCCCGGCAATTCCTGGTGCGGCACCTCGCAGCCCTGGCGCGGCGGCACGGTTTCACCGTCGCCGGCGTGACGGTCCGCCGGCAGAAAACGCGCTGGGGAAGCTGCTCGGCCGTCAACAACATCAGCCTGAACATCAATCTGGTTCATCTCCCGCGGCCGCTCATGACCTATGTCATCCTGCACGAACTCCTGCACACCCGCATTAAAAATCATGGCCCGCGGTTCTGGAGCGAATTGGACAAACTGGTCGGGGACGCCCGCAGGCTGCGGAGCGATCTCAATGAATACGGTTATCTTCTGCTGCAGATTTAGGCGGAAAAACAAACCGGCCTGTGGTATAATAACGGGTGCAACACGGCGGGAAGCGGTATGCCGAAACGGGACAAACTGATTTTCACCACCCTTTTTTTTTCGATTTTCGCCACCATCACCGGGGTGGGTATCGTGGTCCCGCTGCTTCCGGTTTACGCCCGCAACCTGGGCGCCGGCGGCTTTTTCATCGGCTTGATCTTCGGTGCATTTTCCCTTTCCCGGGTCTTTTTTTTACCCTATTTCGGCCATCTGTCGGATAACATCGGCCGCAAGTCGTTGATTGTGCCCGGGTTGCTGGCCTACAGCGCCGTTTCCCTCGCCTTTTTGCTTTCCGACAGCGTCGGCTCGCTCATCCTGATCCGGCTCATCCAGGGCGTGGCCTCGGCCATGCTGATGCCGGTCATTCAGGCTTACGTCGGCGATATCACGCCGGCCGGCCGCGAGGGCCTGACCATGGGCCTGTTCAACATGGCTGTATTTTTGGGGTTGAGCCTCGGCCCGGTGGCCGGGGGCTTGATCCACGACCGGTTCAGTCTCGATGCGGCTTTCTGGGGCATGGGCGGTCTGTCGCTGACCGGTTTTTTTTTGAGCCTCGTTTTCCTGCCGCCGGTGAATTCCGAAAAGGTGGTGCGGCAGGGAAGAAAACCGGCCCGCTGGAAAGAATTACTGCGCCATCGCGGCATCGCCGGGCTCTTTCTGTTTCGATTTGCCTACACGGCCTGCATCGGCATCATCTGGGGTTTCCTGCCGGTGTTGGCGGACACCGAACTCGGCTTGTCCAGCACCACCATCGGATTTCTCGTGATGCTCGGGATTTTTGTCAGCGGCACCATTCAGGTGCCGATGGGCTACCTGGCCGACCGCCTCGACAAGAAATCGATGGTCATCTGCGGCGGCGTGTTGGTCAGCGGCGCCATATTTTCCTACGGGTGGGCGGACACGGTTGCGCAAATGGTGCTCGCCAGTTCCTTTTTCGGCATCGGCGGCGGGATCTGCATGCCGGCGCTCACGGCGACCGCGGTGCTGATCGGCGACAAAATGGAGGCCATGGCTTCGGTGATGGCTCTTCTCACCGTGGCCCACAGCCTGGGAATGCTGGTCGGTTCGATGCTGGCAGGGGTCATGATGGATGTGTTCCGACTGCGGGCGGCATTTCCGCTCGGAGCGGCGCTGATGGTGCTGGGCATCATCGCCTTCACGGTCGCCACCCGGCCGCGTTTCGGCCGTCCGGACAAAGGGCGGTCCGCCTGATGGCCTGAAGTCCTCTATAGCTGAGCCGGACCCGGAAAAAAGGGGCCGGTGGCCAGGGGCCTTCCTCAATTGACAATGACCCTATCATTATTAAATTTAGAGGCACTTCACGATTTGACAAAATTCTTCGGGTGATACCATCCTGTTTGGAAATCAAAAAATTATGGCAGAAAAACGTGACTATTACGAGGCGCTCGGAGTAAGCCGCAACGCGACCGAGCCGGAGATCAAAGCCGCCTATCGCAAGCTCGCCCTTAAATATCATCCGGACCGCAATCCAGACAACAAGGCGGCCGAGGAGCGGTTCAAAGAGGCCGCCGAGGCTTACGAAGTCCTCCACGATCCCCATAAAAAATCGATTTACGATCAATTCGGGCACGCCGGCCTCGAAGGCACCGGCTTTTCGGGGTTCGGAGGGTTCGAAGATATCTTTTCGAGCTTTGGAGACATATTCGAAGATTTTTTCGGCATGGGCGGCAACCGGCGTTCCAGAAGCCGCGCACAGCGCGGGGCGGATTTGCGCTACGACATGAAGATCAGTTTCATGCAGGCGGCCTTCGGGACCGAGACCACCATCGACGTGGAAAAATCGGACGCCTGCCGAACCTGCAACGGCAGCGGCAGCGCGCCGGGAACCTCACCCGAAGTCTGCGGCCAGTGCCGCGGAACCGGCCAGGTCTCCCGCTCGCAGGGATTCTTCACGGTCCGCACGACCTGCCATGTCTGCCAGGGCGCAGGCCAGACGATCGGCAGCCCCTGTCCCGACTGCCGGGGCCGGGGACAGGTGCTGTCACGCAAAAAGGTCGATCTGAAAATACCGGCCGGCGTCGACACCGGCTCACGCCTGCGACTGACCGGGGAAGGGGAGGCCGGGCCCCGCGGCGGGCCGCCGGGAGATCTGTACGTCTTCATTCACGTCGAGCCGCACGAGTTTTTTGAACGGCACGAAACCGACGTCATTTGCCGCATCCCCGTATCTTTCGTTCAGGCGGCACTGGGCGACAATCTGGAGATTCCGACCCTTACCGGAAAGAAATCGATCGAGGTCAAAAAAGGCACGCAACACGGCGACCTTCTGCGCCTGCCCGGCGAGGGGATTCCTTCCCTGCGCAACGGCTCGCGGGGCAGTCTGATCGTTCAGTTCTCCATTCGGATCCCGACCCGTCTGAATAAAAAGCAGGAGGACCTGCTGCGGGAATTCGCGAAGCTGGAAACCGGCAAGCTGTCATCGAAAATCAAGAATATTTTGAAGGGCGACCGTGTGAGTGCGGTTTGATAACGGTTTTGGCAAGGCGAGGGAGGAGGCTGTATCGGTCATACGCCGTCGACCGACACCGGCAGCCAAAACCGTTATCTTGAAGCCTATACCGCCGGTCACGGCTGAACGAGGGGCATCCCATGTTCGAATTGAAAATCGTTACCCATTTTGCGGCGGCCCATCAACTTAAAATGGTCGCGCAAAAATGCGAAAACCTGCACGGGCACAATTGGAAGATCGAGGTCTGCCTGAAAGGCGACACGCTGACCCCGGCCGGAATCCTGATGGATTTCGGCGAGGTCAAAAAAAAGGTCGCCGACATCATGGCGCGGCTCGATCACCGGTTCCTGAACGACATAAGCCCCTTTAACGAAACCTACGCCCCGTCCTCGGAGAACATCGCCTTTTTCATCGCCGGCGAATTGCAGGCGCAACTCGCGGATCGACCCGTCGCCGTCAGCCGGGTCACCGCCTGGGAATCGGAAAACGCTTGCGCCACTTACCTTCCCGCCTGAGAGCCCCCATCCGTTTTACCGTGCAGGCGACCGTGGCACGCCAGCAGTTCATCGCGCGTGATGATCGCCGCCACCTGTTCGACGTGCCGGCGGATGTTGGCGAGGCCCCCTTCCTGGCGATCCACGAGAATCACGGCCTTGACGACGATCAGGCCTTCGGCGCGCGCCCGCTCGATGGCCGTTATCGTCGAACCGCCGGTGGTGGCCACATCGTCGAGGATCACCACGCGCTCGGCCGCCTTTACATCGCCTTCGACCCACCGGATGATGCCGTGCTCCTTGCGGGTTTTCCTGATGGAAAACGCGTTGATCGGTTGGCCGTTCAGTTCGGAGGCAAATGCGGCGGCGACCGCGATCGGGTCGGCACCGAAGGTCAGCCCGCCGACGCCGCCGACATCGAGGTCTTTGATGGCGTCGAAAACCAGATGCCCGGTCAGAAACATCCCCCGCGCACTCAGGGTGGTCGGCTTGCAGTTGACGTAGTATCGACTCGTCAATCCCGACACCAGCTTGAAGCACGGTTCCTCACTGTACTGAAATGATTTCCGGCACAGCAGCTCGATGAGTTCCTGTTTCATCGTCACGGGTTCCCCTAGCGCCTGCCGGCCGGCGCGGGTTGCGCCGGCGGCGAGAATAGTGTAGCATCCGGGCATTGATTCACGGGGCGAGTTGGTATATAAAAGCCTCCACCGATTTTGGAAGAAGCCGGATAATGGGGTTCAGTGGAGGCTTCGAGCAAGGAAAACTGGGAACAGCACTCCTTGGGCTCGATTTCGTGCATATCAGCTAATGATATGCCGGTCAATCTCAATTTTCTGGAGGCAGCCCGTGCGAAGACATGCTCACACTCCGAATCACGGGGCGGCAAACCGGCTCGGCCGCTGGCTGCGCATATTGTTGATCGCGGGCTGTTTTGGCCTGGTACCCGGCAGCGGACCGGCCGCCGGGGAGTCGGCGGCGCCCATGAGCCTGCGCACGGCGGTCGAAACCGCCATCGACGCCAATCTCGACTTGATGACCACCGGCCAGGAGATCGAGGCCGCACAGTATAACCGCAAAGTCCAGAAGACCAACCTGCTGCCCACCTTCAACGCCTCCTACCGCGGCGTTCGCAACAATTCCGGTGTGAGCGGATTCGCCGCGGGGGCCGTTACCGGTGTGGGCAACACCTACACCCTGGCGACCGGTTTGTCGCAGCCGCTGTTTCAGGGCTTTGCCCTCGTGAATCAGGTCAAAATCGCCGAACTCGGGGTGGACGCGGCCCGAATGAACCGGCAGTTTACCCGCCTGGAGGTCATTTTTCAGATCAAGCAGGCCTATTTCAACGTCCTGAAGGCCGAAAAGCTGCTGGATGTCGCCCGCAACACGGCCGAAGTCCTGGCCGCGCAGGAAGAAGTGGCCCGCAATTTTTACGATGTCGGCATGACCCCCTTGAACGACCTGCTCCAGGTCCGGGTGCAGCTGGCGAATGCCCGCCAGGCCCTGATCACGGCCCAGAATGGCCTGGACACCGCCCAGTCGCAGTTCAACGTGATTTTGCGCCGCCCGGTCAATGCGCCGGTGAACCTTGTCGACATCCAGACCTTCCAGCCCCTCGATCACGAACTGGACTACTACCTCGATCTGGCGGTCAGAGACCGCCTGGACATCAAAGTCGCCGGCCTGAACGTTCAGGTTTCCGAAAAGGAAGTGGATATCGCCCGCAGCGGCTATTTTCCCACGATCACCTTCGATGCCTCTTACTTCAGGTCCTCGACCGACTGGGCCTTGAGCGACACCGAACGGTTCGCGAACCCCGACGGGTGGTCGCTCACGGGCATCGCCTCCTGGGATTTCTGGCAATGGGGCCGCACCAAATTCAATACCAGCGAGCGGCGCCGGCGCCTGGCGCAGACCAAAATCGCGCGCGAAAAGACCATCGATCAGGCCCGGCTGGAGGTGGAAGTGTCGTATCTGCAGGCCCGCGAAGCCGAAAAAAACATCCAGGCCGTCGAAAAGGCGGTCGAGCAGGCCAAGGAAAACCTGCGGATCACCAACGAGCGGTACAAAGAGCAGGTCGCCACCTCGGTCGACACCCTCGTGGCCCAGAACCTGCTGACCAGCACCCAGGTCAATTACTTCAGCGCGCTCTACAATTTCAAAATCGCCAAGGCTTTTTTACAAAGAGCGGTCAACCTGGAACTGCTGGAATGAAGGACCATGAGGCACAAACCGCCATAATCCGCCTTTTTCACGTGTACCGCCACTACGGTTCGCGAACCGCCGTCGTCGACTTCACCCTCGACATCCATAAAAATGAGCTGCTCTTCATAAACGGTCCCAGCGGGGCCGGAAAAACGACGCTGTTAAAGCTCCTGTACTTGGGCGAACCGGCGTCGGACGGGCAGATTCTGGTCAACGGGATGAACCTTGCACGCCTTCCGCGCCGCAAAGTACCCTTGCTGCGGCGCAATTTCGGCATCGTTTTCCAGGATTACAAACTCATCGCGACCAAAACCGTTTTCGAAAACGTGGCCCTGGTCCTGGAGGCGGCCGGCCAGAAGCGGCGGATCATCCAAAAAAAGGTCAAAAGCGTCCTGCGGACGGTCGGCATGGAACCGTGGGCCCAGGCGCTGCCGCCGAGCCTTTCGGGCGGCGAGCAGCAGCGGGTGGCCCTTGCGCGGGCGGTGGTCGGCGATCCGGAGATCATTCTGGCGGACGAGCCGACCGGCAGCCTGGATAAGGACGCGGCCGTCCAGGTGCTGGATCTCTTGAAGTCATTTCACACGCGTGGCGCGACGGTCATCATCGCCACCCATGCCCGGGAGCTGATTCGAAAATCCGGCGGCCGCGTCATCCACCTCAACGCGGGCCGGTTGGTGGACATGCCCTGAAAGCGCCGCCGACAGACCGCCAATACACGGACAGCAACAACCTCCGACCCGTTACGAATCGACGATGCGGCATCTGAAACGCGCCCTGCAGGACCTTCGCCAGAACCGGTTTCTGAGTCTGGTCACGGTCATCACCATCGCCCTGGCAACCCTTATCGTGAGCGCTTTCGCCCTTTTTTTCCTGAATGCCGACACGCTTCTCAACTCCTGGAAAAAAGGGGTTCACATCATGGTGTACCTCAAGGACGGCATCGGCGAGGCCGAGGTCGCACGCCTTCAGAATCTGCTGCGCGACCTGGAGGGCGTCGAAGCGGTGCGCTACGTGTCGCGCAACGAGGCGCTCGCCCAATTGCGGGAGCAAATGCCGCAGCAGACCTTTTTGCTGGACAATCTCAGGCAAAACCCCCTGCCCGACGGTTTCGAAGTGCACCTGCCGGCCGACGCGCGTACCGCGGAAACAATTGAAAAGCTCGCCGCACAGATCGAGAAACTGCCCGCGGTCGAGGAGGTGGAGTCCGGCCGCAGCTGGCTGGGCCGGTTTACCGGCATCTTCAACCTCTTTCGCCTGGCGGGTTATGCCCTGGGGTCGTTGCTGCTGGTGGCCGCGGTTTTCTTCGTCGCCAATACCATCCGTCTCGTGCTCTACACGCGCCGGGAAGAAATCGACATCATGCGCCTGGTCGGCGCCGAGGAAAGCTTCATCAAGATTCCCTTTTACATCGAAGGCCTGCTTCAGGGCGCGCTGGGCGGCCTTATCGGGCTGACGCTGAGCCTGCTCCTTTTCCTGGCGGTTTCCTCGAATGTCTCCCCGGAACTCTTCGGCGGGTCGTTCGCCATCCGCTTTCTGCCGGCCGACATGCTGGCCGCCATCGTGCTGATCAGCACGATGGTCGGCTGGCTGGGGTGCTTCGCCTCCCTGAAACAGTTTTTTGACTGACCGTGGTCGCGGACCCCGGTCCAAATCAGAGAAACGCTCGGGTCACACGCAATGAAACGGCTATCGATGCCTGCCGGCCGCCGAATCCTGGCGGCCATCGCCGCCGCCGTCGCCTTCAGCCTGCTGCCTGTCGCCCGGCCGCTGGCCGCGCAGATCGGTGTCGTGACCGTCGAGGGCCTCAATTTCAGGCCGGAGCCCGGAACGAAGCGGCCGCCGATCATGCAGCTCAAGAAGGGAACCCGCATCACCATCGAAGAGCGCCGCGGCGACTGGCTGAAAGTCCGTCATGCGGATCGGACGGGATTCGTCAAGAACGACCCCGGCTTCGTGGATATGGTATCGGAAACCGGCCGGTCGCCGGGTCAACCGGCCGCAGCGGTTTCCGACCGCAAAATCAAAGCCTATCGCCGGGAGTCGACCGAGCTTAAACATAAAATCGAAGAAACAGAAACCCGCCTGGCGACGGCCGCAAAACAGGAGGCGACGGTTCTGGGCAGCCTCGATGAAGTGGACCAGGCGATCGACCGCGCGCGCCGCCAGGTCGGTCTCTACCAAAACGAACTGCGCGATATCGAAGCGCAGGTGCAGGCAAGCCGGAAACGTCACAAACAATTGACCGACAGCATCGCCGCCAGCGAAGACTACGCCGCCCGGCGCCTGAGGGCGCTCTACAAGCTCAATCGCCGCGGCACCGCGCCCGTGCTGGCATCGTCGGGCTCCGTCTACGAGATGGTCAGGCGCAAGAAATTCCTGGAGCGGATCCTGGCCGACGACGAGCGGGTCCTGCAGCGTCTGCAGGAGGACAAGCTGCGGCTCAAAGAGACCCTGGATCAGCTCGATGACCGGCAGCTTCAACAGAAGCGCCTCGAAGCCGACATCACCGCCCAGATCGAGCTGCTGACCCGCAATCGCGAAGAGCGCGAGCGGGTGCTGGCGAAAATCCGCTCCGAAAAATCGCTGCAGCTCGCCGCCATCGAGTCCATGAAGGCCGCCGCCAAGACCCTGGACCAGACGATCGAAAAGATGGCGTCCCAGGCGGCCCCCGTCCGGGTGCCGGCGGCGGCGTCCGGTTCCTTCTCTGATTTTAAGGGCTTGCTAAAGATGCCCATCGGCGGTAAAATAATACGGTCTTTCGGATCACAAAAAGACACGAAATTCAACGTCAGCGTCTTTCGCAGCGGCATCGACATCGAGGCCCCGAAGGGTGCCGCCATCCAGGCCGTGTTTGCCGGGCGGGTTTTATTCGCCGACTGGTTCAAGGGCTACGGCAACATGGTCATCATCGATCACGCAGACGGCTATTACACCGTCTACGCCCACCTGGATGAACTCTTCACGCGCAAGGGAAACTATGTTAAGACCGGTGAAGATATCGCCACGGTCGGCGAAACGGCGTCCATGGCCGGGCCGGTCCTCCATTTCGAGGTGCGACATCACGGCAAACCGCTGGATCCCATGGAATGGATCGTCACGGGATAGATTTACGACAAGGAGTTGTTGAATGAAAACCGCAAAAAAACGGTCTGTTAAACTTTGGATGGCTGTGATCGTCTCCGTGATTTTCTGGACCTTCGCCACCGGGTTCGACCGCCAGCTTTCGGCCGACAGTGACGAAACCTACAAGGGGCTCAAGCTCTTTACCGAGGTGATCGAAATTGTCCAGAAAAACTATGTCGACGACGTCAATTCGAAAGACCTCATCGAAAAAGCCATCCAGGGCATGGTGCGGGGCCTCGATCCGCACTCCGCCCTGCTGCCGCCGGACGCCTACGAGGACCTGAGTATCGACACCAAGGGCGAGTTCACGGGCATCGGCATTCACATCACCATGCGGGACGGCCTCGTCACGGTCATTTCGCCCATCGAAGGCACGCCGGCTTACAAGGCCGGCATCCAGGCCATGGACCGCATCATCAAGGTCGATGACAAGCCGGTCAGCGAACTGCGCGAGGCCGTGGCCCTGATGCGCGGACCGAAAGGCTCGAAGGTCAAGGTCACCATTTTACGCGAAGGGGCGACCGACCCCCAGGACTTCGAACTGGTTCGGGACGTGATTCCGATCGAAAGCGTCCGCGCCAGCCTGTTGAAACCCGGTTACGGCTACATCCGGATCACCAACTTCAACAGCAACACCGTCGAGGACTTCGAAAACGCGTTGAAAGGGCTGGAGGCCGGGCCCGAACCCTTGAATGGCCTCGTGCTCGATTTTCGCGACAACGGCGGCGGGCTTCTGGACCAGGCGATCAAGGTTTCGGACATGTTCCTGGACGAGGGGGTGATTCTGTCGATAAAGGGGCGCCTGCCGCGCAACAACAAGGAATTCAGGGCCCATCCGAACGATGTCAAGCGCACCTATCCCATCGTCGCCCTGATCAACGGCGGCAGCGCCAGCGCCTCGGAGATCGTCGTCGGGGCGCTTCAGGATCAGAAGCGCGCCCTGGTGCTCGGCACGACCTCCTTCGGCAAGGGCTCGGTTCAAACGGTCGAGACGCTGCGAGACGGCTACGGGCTGAAACTGACCATCGCCCTGTACTACACGCCGAGCGGCCGCTCCATCCAGGCCAAGGGCATCGAGCCGGATATCGTGGTCAGAAAAAAAGTCGTGGACGACGAGGACCTCAAGGGCTCGGAAGACAATCGCCTGAAGGAGAGCGATCTCAAGAATCATCTGGAAGTCACTCCGGAGGTCGACGCCAAAGTCCCGCCGAAAACGGATCAGAAAAAGAAAAAATCGCCTCAGGAACTGGAACTCGAACTTCGGCACGGGCCGCTGACCGCCGAAAAACTCCAGCGTGACTACCAGCTGCAGCGCGCCCTGGATTTTCTGATCGGCTACGAGGTGTTTAAAGGTCTGAAGGGTTGATCGGTATACCGACAGTGCCCAAAAAAAAATCTGTCCGCGGCAAAAGCGCGAAAAAGGTCATCCGGAAAAAAAAGCCCCGGCGGGTGTCTTCCGATCTTGTCCTGTTCAAAATCCTGGCATCCCTGACGATACTGGTGCTGTTGGTCGTGGGCGCCGGCGTGCTCACCCATTACATCCTTATCAAAACCAGGCCGTCGACCGGCCCCCTGCCGTCACCGGTCAAACCGGCACCGAAGCCCGTCGTCGGCCTGCGGCCTTTCGAAGTCTTTCCCAAAGAAGACCGGCCGCCCGCGGTGCCGCTGCCGAAACCACGGCCGGCGCAAGATGCCCGTCCGAAGGTGGCCATCATCATCGACGATTTGGGCTATGACCGGCGGATAGCCAAAAAATTCCTCGATCTGGACAGCGGGCTGACCTTTGCGGTGCTGCCCCACACGCCCCACACGCAGTCGATCGCCGCGGCTATCTTGAAAAAAGGGGGCGAAGTGATGCTCCACCTGCCGATGGAACCGCTCGAGTACCCCTCCGTCGATCCGGGTCCGGGAGCGCTGCTGTCATCGATGTCGGCCGATGAACTGCTCGCGCAGTTGCGCGACGACCTCGAGGCCGTTCCCGGAATCAAGGGCATCAACAACCACATGGGCTCGAAACTCACCAGCGAGGCCGCGCGCCTGTACCAGGTTTTTTCCGTTCTGAAGCGGGAAGGGCTGTTTTTCATCGACAGCCGGTCCACGGGTGCAACCGTCGGTCGTGCGTCCGCGCGGCTGTTCCAGCTGCCCTTTGCCGAACGGGACGTCTTCATCGATCACGTTCAAGACCCGGATTTCATGCGCGATCAGATCAAGGACCTGATTCAGGCCGCCCGGGAAAACGGCGAGGCGATCGGCATCGCCCACCCCTCGAAAACGACCCTGCGCATCCTGCAAGAAATGCTGCCCCTGCTGAAAAAAGAAGTTCAGCTGGTGCCCGCCTCGCACCTCGTGCATGTGATCTCCTGAGTTTAAAACACCCCCTGCATGGCATCGAACCGGCCGGATCTCACACCGCCCGGCGGCGCCGTTTTGCACCTCCCCCTTTTTCCGATTTCCGTTAAACCTGTTGGAAATTTTTCGGCGGGTGATTACCATTTGATGAACGGCCGTGTTCCCATTGCCGAAATTCCCGCTGTAACGGCGGGATTGAAAAGAAGCCGTCCCATCATCGATCACCGCCGGACCCATCGAAAAAGGTGGTAGCCGGCGCTGGAAAGAAGCCACCATGTTCAAAGTCGCCATCGGCCAGGGCGAAGAGCTTGACACCCGCAGTGCGGTCGACACCGCCCTGGCGCATTGCCGGACGCAGCTCGCGGAACTCCAGCCCCAGGCCGGCATCGTCTTCAGCAGTATCGATTTCGATCACGAGCTGGTGTTGGCTGAAATCCTGCGCCGTTTTCCCGGTATCGAGCTGGTCGGCTGCACGACCGGCGGCGAGTTCTCCTCGGATTTTGGCTTCAGCGATGATTCGGTCAACGTGATTCTGTTCTGCGCCGATACGATTACCATCCGGGCCGGGGTCGGGCGGCAGGCCTCCGACGACCCGGCGCTCGCCGCGCAATCGGCCCTCAAGCAGGCGCGCGAAGGCCAATCGGGCCCGGAAAAGCTCTGCATCGTTTTTCCCGAGGGCATCGTTGCGTCTCCCGAGGCCATCGTGCGGACCTTGAACCGGATGCTGGCACCGCAGTGTCCGGTGTTTGGGGGCGTACCGAGCCGGCACTATGAAATTCCCGCCCCGACGCTGCAATTCTTCGGCAAGGAAGTGCTGGAGGATGCGGTCCCACTGCTGCTTTTTTCCGGCCGGCTGCGCTATGAATTTTCCATCAGCAACAGCTGGAAGCCGATCGGCATGAAAGCCACGGTCACCGAATCACGCGAGTATGAAATCCGGCGGATCGGGGACAAACGGGCGCTCGATTTTTACCGCTACTATCTGGGGGCCCATCGCTACCCGGCGCTGGAGTTCCCACTGGCCGTATACGACCAGAGTGATACCGCCCATTTTTTTATCCGCTCGCCCGGTGACTACGACGAGAACCAGGGCAGCATTTTCTTCTCGGGCTCGATCGCGCCCGGCACCATTGTTCAACTGACCGAGGTCACCCGCGAGCGCATCCTGGCCGACACGCACGCGTCGCTGCTGACGCCGGAGCGGCCCGTTGGCGATGACTGGCAGCCCGCGGTCGCCCTGGCGTTTTCCTGCGCCACCCGCAAACAGATTCTGGGCACGCGCACCCCCGAAGAGCTTGCGATTCTCGCTAAACATCTGCCGCCCCGGCTCCCGATCTGCGGGTTCTACACCTTCGGAGAACTCGCCCCGCTGCGGCCGGGTGACGTCAGCCGGCTGCACAACTGCACCCTGGTGACGCTGCTGCTCGGCGAAGAAAATCCGGTGGCTGCGACGGGTTTCGGTGAAACCGAGGCCGCGCCGCATCCGCCCGTCCCTCTCCGCGCCGGTGAAACGCTGGAGCAGCTTCACCGTGAAAATCTCTTTTTGCGCAAAAAGCTGAAACGGTCGGAACACTACCGCGAAAGGCTGGAAAGAAACAAAGATCTGAGCGATGCCCTGCTCAAGAAAATCAACCGCGACATGAAGCGGGCGCACCACGAAATCAAGCGCAAGACCCGCCTGCTGCGAAAATCACTGGCCCTGGCCAACGAAATTCAGTTGAACCTGCTGCCGCAGCAGGACCCGTTCGACGAATACCTGGACATCGCCGGCAGAATCGTATACAGCAGCGCCACCGGCGGAGACTATTATGACTATATCCGTTTTCCGCAAAGCGACGGGCAGCGGCTGGACGTGGTGGTGGGCGACGTCACCGGTCACGGCATCGAGGCGGCCCTTCTCATGACCACCGCCCGGGCCTTCCTGCGCGCCCGGACGTTTCAGCCCGGGTCGCTGGCGCAAGTCGTCACCGATGTCAACCGGCATCTGACCGCCGACCTCTATGAAACCGGTCGATTCATGACGCTGTTTTACCTGTCCCTCGATCCGGTCGCCGGCCGGTTGGGATGGGTGCGGGCGGGGCACGATCCGGCGATCCTGTTCGATCCGGCCACCGGCCATTTCGATGAGCTGCGCGGCAGCGGGATTGCACTGGGCGTCGACCGGAACTGGTACTATGAAGAAAAACACCGGTCGGGGCTGGCCGCCGGGCAGATCATTTTTATCGGTACCGACGGCATCTGGGAAACGCACGACCCCCGCGGCGACATGTTCGGTAAGAAGCGGGTCCACGATCTCATTCGCACCCATGCCAACGCCGATGCCGCGTACATCGCCGCGCGGATCACCGCGGATCTCGACCGGTTCCGCGAAAGCCCGGAACCCGAAGACGACATCACACTTATCGTCATCAAGGTGAAGGATCGACCGGGACCAAGAGTGGAACTGGAAACAGGAAATTTGTGACTTGAAACGTGAAACTCGCGATAAGGAAAACTCGATGCTCAAAGGGACAGGTGCCCGGTTGTCGATCATTACAAGACAAACGCCGAGACTTCTTATCGACCGGGCACCCACAAGGGGCGCCCCTACGGCCATATCGCCAAAACACCAAATAACGACATCATAGATACTCGCAACCCGTCACCTGAACCCGAAATCCCGCAACCCGTAACCCGTAACCCGCAACCCGCAACTCGTAACCCGTAACCCGTAGCTCGTAACCCGTAACCCGCAATCCCGCATGAGGTTCACGCCAATGGGGCTCTCTTTCATCGAAGGCAACGAAGCCGTCGCTTACGGCGCGATGGCGGCCGGCTGCCGCTTTTTTGCCGGATATCCCATCACCCCGGCCACCACGATTTTCAACACCATGCTCAAGCTGCTGCCGCCGAGCGGCGGCATCTGCCTGCAGGGCGAAGACGAAATCGCCTCGATCGGGTTTTGTCTCGGGGCCGCCATGAGCGGGCTGAAAGCCATGACGGCCACTTCCGGGCCCGGCATCAGCCTCTACAGCGAGCAGATCTCGTTTGCCGTCGGCAGTGAAATCCCGCTCGTCATCGTCGATGTCCAGCGGCTGGGTCCCTCGACCGGATCGGCCACGCGCGGAGCCGACGGTGACGTTAACTTCCTGCGCTGGGGCAACAGCGGCGGGCTGCCGGTCATCGTCCTGGCCCCGGTGGACGCGGGCGACTGCTTTACCCTGACCATGCGGGCCTTCAACCTGGCCGAAACGTATCGCTGCCCGGTGTTTATCGCCTCCAACAAGGAAATCGGCATGACCCGCGAGAGCCTCGACCTGGCGGCCCTCGATAAACCGGCGCCGGTCGAGCGCGCGGCACCGCCGGATAAAAAACACTTCCAGCCGTTTCAAATCTCAAACGGCCGGATCGTGCCGTATTTTTTACCCATCGGCGACAGCGTCCCGGTCCGGCAGACCTCCTCGACCCACGGCGCCGACGGGTACATCACCACCGATTATGCAGAGATCGACGCCTTTCAGCGGCGCCTGCAGGACAAGCTGCTGAACGACGTCGAGGGCTTCAGCTACCACGAATTCATCGATGAAAAGGCCCCCACGCTGCTCATCACTTACGGGGTCACGGCGCGGGCGGCCAAAACCGCCTTGAAAAGGGTCAGGGAGCGCGGGCAACCGGTGTCCTTGCTGATCTTGAAGACGCTGTGGCCCGTTCCCGAAGCTCTCATCCGCCGATCGGCACAGACGGCCGACCGAATCGTGGTGGTCGAGATGAACCTCGGCCAGTACGTCAACGAGGTCCGCCGCGTGCTGCCCGACAAACCGGTGGACTTCGCGGGCCAGATGGACGGGCGGCTGATCACGCCCGACCGGATCCAGGAGGTGATCGCCCGTGGATAGCCTGCTCAATAAAAGCCGGCCCCCGGTCTTTTGTCCCGGCTGCTCGCACGACCGCGTGACCCAGGCCCTGGACAAGGCCTTTCAACTCCTGGCGCTGCCCGGCCGCCGGGTCGCCATCGTCAGCGATATCGGCTGCTCCGGGCTCTTCGACACTTTTTTCGACACGCACGCCCTGCACGGCCTCCACGGCCGGGCGCTGACCTACGCGGCCGGCATCAAGCTGTCGCGGCCCGAACTGACCGTGGTGGTCACAATGGGCGACGGGGGCCAGGGGATTGGCGGCGCGCATCTGCTGGCCGCCTGCCGCCGCAACCTGAACCTGACCCTGCTCGTTCTCAACAACTTCAACTTCGGCATGACCGGCGGCCAGTTTTCCGCCACCACCCCGCCCGATGCCCGCGTGGGATCGGGCTTTCTGAACCGCCTGGAAAAGCCGCTGGACCTCGGCCAGCTCTGCGTGGCGGCCGGGGCGGCCTACGTGCGCCGCTGCAGCAGCTACCAGAAAGACCTGCCGCAGGTGATCGCCGAGGCGATCGGCTACGAGGGCTTCGCCGTCCTGGACATCTGGGGCATCTGCCCCGGCCGCTACACGCGTGCAAACCCGCTGACGCCGCGCGTCATCGAAGAGGCCCTCGCAAACCAGCCGGGTCCCGCCGGCGAGGTGGCCGCGAATCGGCGCCGGGAATACGGCGCGCAGTACCGTGAAACCGCTTCCAAATTGAGCCCCCCTGTCCCGCCGGCCGTGGTAACCAAACAATTCGACCCGCCGCAGCCCGGCCGGCACGCCGTCCTGCTGCTGGGAAACGCCGGGCAGCGCATCCTGACCGCCGGTGAAATCCTGTGCCTGGCCGGATTGACCGCGGGCCTTCACGCCTCCCAGAAGAACGAATACAACATCACCGTCCTGCGCGGGCCTTCCATCAGCGAGCTGATGCTCTCCGAGGAGACGATCGAGTTCGCCGGTATCGGCCGGCCGGACGTCATTCTGGCGCTGAGCCAGGAAGGCGTGGACCGGCGCGGAGCGCTGTTGGCCGGGCTCACCTCCGAAACCCTCGTTTTTCAAGCCTCCGACGTGACGCTGCCCCCGACCGCGGCCACGGTCCATCCCATCGATTTCAAAGCCATGGGGATCAAAGCCGACAATCGCGCCCTGGCCGGGCTGGCCGCGCTGGCCAAAATGAACCGGATCATCTCGACCGACATGCTGCGGGCCGCTTTGGCCCTCCGTTTCCGGGACGCCGTCCTCGCCTCGGCCCTGGAGCTGGTTGAAAAAGTCGGCCAAAATTAATAAATTCAGCCCGCCGAGCATGCTCGGCGGGCTGAATTTATCCGAGGATCAGCCGCTGCGGGTCGCATTTTTCCCTCAAAATGGCCAGTTCCGCGGCCGTCGGCGGCAAAAAAGCCTGCGCGCGGCTGACATCCACCTCGAATTCCATGTGATCCAGCACCTGCGCCGCTGAAATGCCGGGAAAGAGCGCCGCCAGGTACATTTCCCGGCTCGTCTCATCGAAGGCCATCACCGCCATGTCGGTGATCACCACCGCCGGACCGCCGGGTGCCAGCCCCGCCGCCTCCCGCCGGCCGGCCCCCTGCAGCCATCCCGGACTGGTCAGGTAATCCAGGCGCTTGACGAACTTGCGCTTTTCGTGCTGCATGAAAATGATCGTGCGGCCGACGAACGAGGCCACGTCACAGGCGCCGCCGCTGCCGGAAAACCGGACCCGCGGATGACGGTAGTCGCCGATGACCGTCGAATTCAAGTTGCCGTAGCGGTCGATCTGCGCGGCCCCCATGATCCCGACCACCTGCCGGCCGGTGGACCGGTTCTGCATGAAGGCGAAGGCGTCCGCCAGGCTGCCGTTGACCGACGTCCAGTGCATGACCCGCGGGTCGGCCACGGCCATCGGGACCTCGGCCAGCAGCGAATCGATGGCGCCGGTCTCGAAAAAAATCACGCTCGCCGGTGCGCTGATGTGCTTGGCCGCCATGGCGGCCAGCATCGAAATCCCGGTGCCGCAGAAAACGATGTCCTTGTCCCGAATCTGCCGCGCCGCGGCGATCGCCATCATTTCCCGCAAAGTGTAGTCTGTCATCGCCTCGACTATCTCCTCGCCGTCCCGCCGGCCGCTTTCGCCTGTTTCCGCCCAAAAGATAAAGGTTTTGGCAAGGCAAGAGGCGGCTGTAACCAGGGTTGAGTGGTTCAGGGTTCAAGATTCCGGGTTGAAAAGCTTCTTTCTCGATTAAACTGGCCGCTTTTAAGGCCAGGGCCAAACCCTGAACCTTGCACCTTTGAACCCTGAACCCCTCAGTTCAGCATACGCCGACGACCGATAACGCAGCCAAAACCTTTATACAAACCTTACATAGGCTTCAAGATAAAGGTTTTGGCTAGGCTAGAGGGAGGAGGCTGTATAAGTCATACGCCGACGACCGATAACGCAGCCAAAACCTTTATCTTGAAGCCTATGGTTAGCGCCGGTCCAGGTTGATGGCATACCCGGTCTCCGGATCGGCCGTGATCGCCGCCAGCCGCCGGCGGCCGATTTTTTCAATCAGCGCCCGGTGATCCGCCACGTCGGTCACAAACGCCTTCAGGTAACCCCGGTAGCTCTCGTCGTCTGCGGCCGCCTGGCGATAGTGGTTGAGGTGGACCGGGTCGTAGTCGTAATACCGGTAGCAGGCGGTGGGATATGCACCCCAAGGCACCGGCACGACCGCATCGACGCAAAAAAACGGGACCTGGTTGCGATCGGGTTCGCGGCGCAGGTCACCGGTGTCGACCAATTCCTCGCAGGTCACGATCAGGGCGCGCGCGGCCTTGGCCTGCTCGACGTCGGCGAAAGGCAGCCCCTCGATGCGCACCGTGCCCTGCGCGTCGGCCTTCTGGACGTGCAGGATGGTCACATCCGGAGTGATGGCCGGCACCAGAACCAGGCGGGCGGCGTCCCCCCAGCCATCGAACGGGTTTTCCATCACGATCAGTTTCTGATTCGGCAGCCGGGGATCGGTCGCCCTCAGCTCGGCCGGAAATCCCCATTCGTCGATGATGCCGGTGCCGAGTCCCGAAAGTGTCGGCAGGAACGGAACGCCCATGGCGCCGGCCATGAACCGCAGCGTCATCTGGTAGTTGGAGTAATCTTCCACGGTGAGCGAGCCGTTTTCCACGGCCTTGCGAAACCGGATGCAGGTCGGTGCAAAGCGCCCGCTGCCGGCATAGGCGATCTCGAGCCGGGACACGCAGCCGCCGCCGACCAGTTCATCCACGCCCTGACCGTTGGAGTGGGCATAGACGTGCAGCGCGGTGATTTGCTGGCGGATGATTTCATACACCGCCGCCATCGGGTTGCGGTTGAGGGTGAATCCACCGATCGACAGGTGCGCACCGTCCTTGACGAAGCGCCCGACGGCCGTGCTCAGATCCATGACCTTGCCTTGATCGCTCTTCATCCGCCAACCTTGATATAAGTCACTGAAAAAAAGACCGGACCTCTGCCCAACACCGGATAGAATTCCGGGCGCTCCCGAAATATTTTTACCCGTTTGGCCCAGGTAAAGCGCCCGCCCGTCCAACAGGATAAAAACCTTTCGTTTATCGACTCGCGGTCAGTTTTTTGCCAGTTTTGAGAGATTGTCAAGCGGTTTCAATCGGGAGCCTTCATAAACGGGAACCGGGGTCCCCGCCCGCTATCGCTTCCGAGGCCCGGCCAGGAATTTAAAAGCGCTTGACAATGCGCGGGTGCTATAGCTATACGGTAGCTATTTATGCGCTCCACCGTGCGTGTCGATCGAGCCGGTGATCGTGTCGGCTCCGGCCGCACCGTGCGCCACAACAGCACCCACTGGGAAATTTCGCCCCACGCTCCACACGCCGGTCGCCCGGGCGCAGAATCGCGACCGGGCCTTGGGGCGTGCGGTTTTTCAGAATCTTGCCGAACCGGTTTCAGAGGAGGACAGCCCATGCAGTTTGCGTTGACCAAAGAACTTGAAATGTTGAGAAAGGCGATCCGGGAGTTTGCGGACAAGAAAATCGCCCCGAATGCCGACGAATGGGATGCCAAGCATTATTTCCCCTACAAGGAAGCCGTCAAGCCGATGGCCGAACTCGGTTTTTTCGGCACGGTCATCCCCGAAGAGTACGACGGCGAAGGGATGGAGGCCGGCTGGCTGGCGGCCATGATCGTCACCGAGGAAATCGCCCGGGCATCCAGTTCCCTGCGGGTTCAGGTCAACATGCAGACCTTGGGGTGCGCCTACACTATATTTCGCTACGGCGCCGAGGAACTCAAGCGCAAGTATGTGCCCAAATTGGTCAACGCCGACTACATAGGCGGATTCGGCATCACCGAGCCGGACGCGGGCTCGGATGTGATGTCGATGCAATCCACGGCCGAGGACAAGGGCGATCACTGGCTGCTGAACGGCTCCAAGACCTGGATTTCGAACGCCGCGGTCGCCGATGTGATCCTCTACTATGCCTACACGGACCGTGACCAGGGCTCCAAGGGCTTGTCGGCCTTCGTGGTCGAACTGAAAAATTTCAACGGGGTCCGAACCAGCGCCCTCGAAAAAATGGGATCGCACAGCTCGCCGACCGGGGAGGTCTTTTTGACCAATACCCGCGTGCCCAAGGAAAACATCCTCGGCCAGCCCGGTGACGGGGCCAAGATTGTCTTCAGCTCGCTGAACCAGACCCGCCTGTCGGCCGCCGCCGGCGCAGTCGGCGTGGCCCAGGCCTGCCTCGACACGGCGGTGAAATATTGCCGCGAGCGCAAGCAGTTCGGCAAACCCATCGGCGAGTTTCAGATGAACCAGGACATGATCGCCCAGATGTCGGCCGAAATCGAAGCCGCACGCCTGCTGGTCTACAAGGCCGCCTGGGCCAAGGATCAGGGCCGCCTCAACAACGGGCTGGATGTGGCCCAGGCCAAGTATTTTGCCGGCGAAGTGGTCACCAAATGCGCCAATTACGCCATGCGGATTCTGGGCGCCTACGGCTATTCGACCGAATACCCGGTCGCCCGATTCTATCGAGACACGCCCACCTACACGATGGTCGAAGGATCGGCCAACATCTGCAAGTGGATCATCGCCCTGGATCAACTCGGCATCCGCAAGGCGAACCGCTGATCTCAGCGGCCCGGCAATCACCGCTTGGAGCGGCACAAAGGAGGCCACCGCAATTGGACAAGGAGCTGGTCGAAAAAACCAAAAGCACCGCCGCGCTCTATTTCAAGGGCGTTACAGCCGAAAAACCCTTCGAACTCTGGCAGGCCTTCGACCGCGAACTCGGCAAGGAGCTGTCGCTGTTCATCACCGGCAGACTCTATGCCCGCGAAAAGATCCCCCACCCGACCCGGCAGCTGATCACCATTGCCGTGCTGACGGTCCTCGACCGCCCGGAGGAGCTCGCCCTGCACATCCAGGCCGCTTTGAACGTGGGCTGCCCGGTGGAGGATATCGCCGAAGCGATCTTCCAGACCTTTACCTATGCCGGCATCCCGACCGTGAACACCGCCCTGAAGACACTGCGCGCGGTCCTGATGGAAAAAGGGCTGTGGCCGATCGAACCGAACCGATAAAAATTCCGCTGCGAACCAGGAGTGAGACATCATGCGACCCTATTTCGAAAAAATGACGGATTTCGGCACCGAGTTGAGTCCGGGACTGATCAAGAGCAATGCGGAAAACGTCAAGAAGATCAAGGACGTCGAGGAGGAAATCCGCAAGGAGGTCGAGAAGGTAAAGAATGTCGGGCTGCCGGAAGAAAAAGTCAACGCCCGGGGCCAGATGACCATCTGGCAGCGGCTGCGCTATCTCGTGGACCCCGGTACCTGGTGTCCCCTGCACCTGCTCTACAACCCCGAGGACAACGCCGAAGGCACGACCAACGTCATCGACGGCCTGGGGAAGATCTCCGGCAAATGGGCCGTGATCATCGGCTTCGACAACAAGGTTTTTGCCGGCGCCTGGCTGCCCGGTCAATATGAGAATATCCTGCGGGTCACCGATCTGTCCAAGCGCCTGAACCTGCCGCTGGTCTGGCTGGTCAACTGCAGCGGGGTCAAGCTCACCGAACAGGAAAAGTTCTATGCCAACCGGCGCGGCGGCGGCACCACCTTCTTCCGCCATGCCGAACTCGAACAGATGGGGATTCCGATCCTGGCCGCCATCTACGGCACCAACCCGGCCGGCGGCGGCTACCAGGGCATCAGCCCCACCATTTTGTTCGCCCACAAGGACGCCAACATCGCCGTCGGCGGCGGCGGGATCCTGAGCGGGATGTCTCCCAAGGGCGCCTTCGATCTGGCCGGCGCCGAGCAGCTGATCAAGGCCGCCAAGCAGTACAAGGAGGACCCGCCCGGTTCGACCGCGATTCACCACGACCAAACCGGTTTTTTCCGCTACGTTTACGACGACGAGACGCAGGTGCTCGACGGCATCAAGGACTACATGCGCGACATGCCGGCCTACAATCCCAAATTTTTCCGGGTGGCCGACCCCAAACCGCCGCGGTTCGCGGCCGAGGACCTCTACAGCCTGATCCCCTTCAACCAGAAGCAGATGTACGATTTCGACGAGGTCCTCGCACGCCTGGTCGACGGCAGCGAACACATGGAGTACCGGCCGGGCTATGGGCCTGAGGTCTACACCGGCCTGTGCAAGATCGACGGCTTTGCGGTGGGCTTCATCGGCAACCGCCAGGGGTATCTGGGCGAAGACTACCCGGAATATGCGCCCTATGCCGGCATCGGCGGCAAGCTCTATCGCCAGGGCCTGATCAAGATGAACGAGTTCGTCACCCTCTGCGGCCGCGACCGCGTGCCGATCGTGTGGCTGCAGGACACCTCGGGCATCGACGTCGGCGACATCGCCGAAAAAGCGGAGCTGCTCGGCCTGGGCCAATCCCTGATCTATTCCATCCAGCAGACCGACGTGCCGATGATGCTGGTGGTCCTGCGCAAGGGCACCGCCGCGGCCCACTATGTCATGGGCGGCCCGACCGCCAACCGCCACAACGCCTTCACCCTCGGGATCGCCACCACCGAAATCTACGTCATGCACGGCGAAACCGCCGCCGCCGCCAGCTTTTCGCGCCGGCTGGTCAAGGAAAAAGACGCCGGCCGGCCGCTGGACCAGGTCATCGATAACATGAACACGATGGTCAAGGAATACTACGACAACTCGCGCCCGGTCTACTGCGCGCGCAAGGGATTCGTGGACGAGGTCGCCTACCTGACCGAAATCCGCCGCTACCTGATGGCTTTTGCCGGCGCCGTCTACCAGAACCCGCGTTCGATCTGCCCGCAGCACCAGATGCTGCTGCCGCGCAGCATCAAGAAGTGACTCGCGCGTTCCGGGTTCAACGTTTATAGGTTTAGCCAACGCTGAACCCGGAGGGCGAGGCGGGAACCGCTGACCCACCATGTCCGCACTGAACCGCCGCCACGATGCCTAAAATCGACGCGCCTCCGCCCGCAGGAGCCGTTGCGAACGGCGGCTGACTGTCCGAGCCGCCTACGGGATCTTGGACCGAACCCATCATCGCAGAGCATGGACGGAAAAGACTTTAGAGGCTAACCACAACTATGTTTCAAAGACGGGCCGGGTTCGGTCGTAGAGACCGTTGGCGGCGAGTTTCAGACGCGCTTCGCAACGGCCCTTCCGGGCGGAAGCGCCTGCCTTATTGGCTCACGCCGGTCTTTCCTCGTATGTAACGTTTTGGTCACTGAAAAGGCCTTCCGAACGGAAATCACCTTGAAGCCGCCTGCGGCTCTTTATTTCCTGCCACAGATGCTTATTATCCTCGCTGACCATTCATGACCTTTTAAACGCCGGGCCGCCGTGATTTTCAGACGGCCGCAACCCGTTCCACCATTCAGAAGAGGACGACAGCGCCGGTTCATGGGCGCTGTTTTATATTGATACGATGGAAAAAGACCCCGTTATCCGCATCCAGGGCGCGCGTCAGAACAACCTGAAGAACCTGGATCTGCAGATCCCGCTCAACCGCATCACGGTCGTCACCGGCGTGAGCGGCTCGGGCAAATCCTCCCTGGCGCTCGACACCCTCTACGCCGAAGGCCAGCGGCGCTACGTCGAGACGTTTTCGCCCTACGCCCGCCAGTTCATGGACCGCATGGACCGGCCGCTGGTGGACAGGATCGAGGGCATTCCGCCGGCGATCGCCATCGACCGCAAGGACCCGGTGCGCACCTCACGCTCGACCGTCGGCACCATGACCGAAATCACGGACTACGTGAAGCTTCTGTTCGCCCGCTTCGGGCAGCTGCACTGCCAGGGGTGCGGGCGGCCGGTTCTGGCCGAGACCCCGGAAAACGTCTGGACGCGCCTGCGCTCGCATCCGCCGGGCTCCGAGGTGATCCTGACCTTTCCCTATCTTGTCGCGGGCGCACCGGCCGCCAGCATCCGCGCCGAGCTGGCGCGAATCGGCTTCGATCGCTGGTTTGACGGGCGCGACATCAAGGAAACCGCGCAGTGGACGCCGGAAGAGGGCGCGGATGTTCTGCCGGTCCTGGCCGACCGCCTTCTGCTGCGCCCCGAAGACCGCAGCCGCATCGTCGATTCGGCCGAGTCGTCGTTCCGGTTCGGCGGCGGGCGGATGGATGTCTGGATCGACCGCCGTCAGCACCTGTCCTTCAGCAGCACGCTCGCGTGCGCCTACTGCGGCACGCGCTATGCGCCGCCCCAGCCCAACCTGTTTTCCTTCAACAGTCCCGTCGGCGCCTGCGAGACCTGCCGCGGCTTCGGCCGCACGATCGACATCGATCTCGACCTGGTGATTCCGGATGCACGCCTGTCCATTGCCGAGGGAGCCGTGAAACCCTGGGGCAACCGCTCGAACCCGCGCCACGAATACCAGGAACTGATCGACTTCTGCCGGAAAAACCGGATCGCGACCGACATCGCCTTCGAGCGGCTGGACCCGGCCCAGCGGCACGCGATCGTCGAGGGCACCGCGGACTATTACGGCATCAGAGGCTTCTTCAAGTGGCTGGAAACCAAGACCTACAAGATGCCGGTGCGCGTGTTTCTCTCGCGCTACCGCAGCTACGAGGCCTGCCCGGCCTGCGGCGGCGCGCGCTTTACGGCCCAGGCCCTTCTTTACCGCCTGGCCGACCGCACCATCGCCCAGGTCTATGCCATGAACGTGGCCGCCGCCGCCGCTTTTTTCGATGCGCTGCGGCTGCCCGCGGGTGACGAAGCCGGCCGCCTGATCCTGGAAGAGGTCACCAACCGCCTCACGTACCTCAAGGACGTCGGTTTGGCCTATCTGACCCTCGATCGCCAGTCGCGGACGCTTTCCGGCGGCGAGGTGCAGCGGGTCGCCCTGGCCTCGTCGCTGGGCGCCGCCCTGGTCAACACCCTCTACATCCTGGACGAGCCGAGCATCGGGCTGCACCCCCGCGACACCCACCGCCTGGCACGCATCCTCAAAGACCTGCGCGATCACGCCAACACGGTGGTGGTGGTCGAACACGATCCCGAAATTATCCGCGAGAGCGATTACTTGATCGACCTGGGTCCGCAGGCGGGTGAAAACGGCGGGCGGATCATGTATGCCGGACCCACCGCCGGGGTCCACGATTCGCTGACCGGCGAGTACCTGCGGGGCCTGCGGCAGATCCCCATTCCGCAAGAGCGCCGCCGTCCGCAGCGCAACCGCTGGATCACCATCCGCGGCGCGGCGGCCAACAACCTGAAATCCATCGATGCCCGCATTCCGCTGGATCTGTTCGTGTGCCTGACGGGGGTTTCCGGTTCCGGCAAATCGACCCTGGCCGAAGAGGTCCTCTACCGCGCCGCCAGCCGCTATCTGGGTGAGGCCGAAGATCGCCCCGGCGCCCACCGGTCCATTTCCGGACTCGAACATCTCACCGAGGTCATCCTGGTGGACCAGCGCCCCATCGGGCGCACGCCGCGCGCCAACGTGTTGACCTACACCAAAGCATTCGACCCCATCCGCCACCTGCTGGCCGATACCGCTGCCGCCCGCCGGCAGGGTTTCGGCCCGCGCCATTTTTCCTTCAACGTCGAGGGCGGGCGCTGCGAGACCTGCAAGGGCGACGGCTACGAAAAAGTGGAGATGCAGTTTCTGTCCGACGTGTTTATTTCCTGCCCGCAGTGCGACGGCCGGCGGTTCAAGCCCGAAATCCTGGCCGTCACCTACCGCGGCCGCGGCATCGACGACATTCTTTCGCTGACCGTCGCCGAGGCGCTGGCGTTTTTCAATCGGTCGTCCAGGCGCCACGCCGCCATTCGCGAAGCGCTCGTCCCCCTGGTCGACGTCGGCCTGGGGTACATCCGGCTCGGCCAGCCCATCAACACCTTTTCCGGCGGCGAGGCCCAGCGCCTCAAGCTGTCGCGCTACCTCAAGCACGATGCCGGCACCGGGCGGCTGTTCATCTTCGACGAACCGACCACGGGCCTGCATTTCGCGGATATCGCCACGCTGCTGACAGCCCTGCAGCGGCTGGTGGATGAGGGCAACACCGTGCTCGTGATCGAGCACAACATGGATGTCATCAAAACCGCGGACTGGATCATCGATCTGGGGCCCGATGGCGGCGATGCTGGCGGCCGGGTGGTGGCGGCCGGTTCCCCGGAAAAGGTGGCGGCCCATCGCGCCTCCCACACCGGAGAGTACCTGAACCGCTACCTGACCGGCGGCGGGCGGCTCGCGGCCGCTGCCCCGCGGATCGGTGAAGCGAGAGCCGATTACGCGGATCGAAACCCGGGGCGGGCGATCTGCCTGAAAGGGGCGCGCGAACACAACTTAAAGGACCTCGATTTGTCCATTCCGCACAACCGGCTCGTGGTGCTGACCGGGGTCTCGGGTTCCGGCAAATCGACCCTGGCGTTCGACATCCTGTTCGCCGAGGGCCAGCGCCGCTACCTCGAAAGCCTGGCGCCTTATGTGCGCCAGTACGTCAAGGTGCTGGAACGGCCCGATGTCGACCTGGTTTCCGGGCTGTCGCCCACCGTGGCCATCGAGCAGCGCGTCAGCTATTCCAGCCGCCGCTCCACGGTCGCCACGCTGACGGAAATCTATCATTTCCTGCGGCTGCTCTTCAGCAAGCTCGGCACGCCGCACTGCCCAGGATGCGGCCGCCGGTTGACGGCGCGCTCGGCGGCGGACATCGCGGCCGAAATCCGCGTCCGCCACCGCGGAAGAGCCGGGTGGGTGCTGGCCCCCAAGGTGGCCGGGCGCAAGGGGTTTCACAAGGACGTGATCGCCCAGGCGCTGAAAAAAGGGTATGCCCAGGCACGCATCGACGGCCGCCTGCAGGAGTTGACGTCGAAAAAAAGCCTCAGCCGCTACCACGAGCACACAATCGAACTGGTGGTCGGCAGCCTGGAGGATCGCCGACGGGACATCGATGAACTGGTCGGCACGGCCCTGACCGAAGGCGACGGCAGTTTGATCGTCTGGGACCCGGCGGGCACCGAGGAAATTTTCAGCGTCGGCGGCACCTGCCCGGCCTGCGGCATCGGCATTGCCAAACTGGACCCGCGCCTGTTTTCGTTCAACAGCCGCCAGGGCGCGTGCCCGGCGTGCGGCGGGCTCGGGGTGGTGGGTCTCGACGAGGCCGGCGAACCGCAGCAAGCCTCCGAAGTCTGCGCGGCATGCGGCGGCAGCCGCCTGAACCCCGCAGCCCTAGCGGTCAAGGTCGGCGGAAAAACGATCTGGGACCTGGTGCGGGAGCCGGCGGACCGGTTGGCGCACATCCTGGGCGAGTTGTCTTTCGACGGGCCCAGAAAGCCGATCGCCGATCCGATCGTCGCGGAAATCCGGGTCCGGCTCGACCTTCTCAACCGGCTCGGCCTGGCCTATCTCAGCCTGGGACGCAGCGGCGAAACCCTTTCGGGCGGCGAGGCGCAGCGGGTGCGCCTGTCCGCCCAGCTCGGCTCGAACCTGACCGGCGTCACCTACATCCTCGACGAGCCGACCATCGGCCTGCACCCGCGCGATAACCACGTCCTGATCGACGCCTTGAAATCCCTGCGGGACCGCGGCAATTCCATTCTGGTGGTGGAGCACGACGAGGAGACCATCCGCGCCGCCGACACCATCATCGACCTGGGCCCCGGCGCCGGCCGGGAAGGCGGCCGCCTGGTGGTGGCCGGCACCCTGGCGGACATCCAGCAGGCACCGGACTCGGTCACCGGCGCCTGCCTCGACGGGCACCCGCGGCCAATCAGCACCCGGCTGCGGCCCTACCGCAAGCTGCCGGCCGTGGAGGTTCTGTCCGCAGCGGCCCGCAATCTCAAAAACATCGACGTCCGTTTTCCGCTCGGCACCCTGACCTGCGTCACCGGGGTGTCCGGCTCGGGAAAATCCTCGCTCCTGAAGGAAACCCTTTTCAAGGGCCTGCGCAACCGGCTTGGCGACCTCCATCTTCCGGCCGGCGACTGCCGCGACATCACCGGCTGGCAAGCGCTCACCCGCGTGCTCGAGGTCGATCACAGCCCCATCGGCCGCACGCCGCGGTCGGTGCCGGCGTCCTACGTCGGATTTCTGGACGACATCCGCAAGCTTTTCGCCGTGACGCCCGAGGCGCGCGCGCGCGGCTACAAGGCCGGACGGTTTTCCTTCAACGTCGCCGGCGGGCGCTGCGAGGCCTGCAAGGGCCAGGGGCATCCCAAGATCGCCATGAGTTTTCTGCCCGACGTCTACGTGCCGTGCGAGGTCTGCGGCGGCACCCGTTTCAACCGTGAAACCCTCGCGGCGCGCTTCAAGGGCAAGTCGATCGCGGAAGTGCTGACGCTGACATTTGCCGAAGCCCTGCACTTCTTCGCGGCCGTGCCGGCCATCCGCCCGGCGCTGCAGTTCGTCTGCGACATCGGGCTCGGGTACCTGGCGCTGGGCCAGCCCAGCAACACCCTTTCGGGCGGCGAGGCCCAGCGCATCAAGCTGGCGCGGCAGCTGGCCCGGCCGACCCGCGGCCACACGCTCTTCATTCTCGACGAGCCCACCACCGGCCTGCACCCGGCCGACATCCGCCGGCTGGTGGATGTCCTGCAGGCCCTGGTGGACGCCGGGAACACCGTGGCGGTGATCGAGCACAACCCGGAGGTGATCAAATCCGCCGACCTCGTGATCGATTTGGGGCCGGAAGGCGGGGAGGCCGGCGGGCGGGTGGTGGCGACCGGGTCCCCGCCGGAAATTTTGCGCCGCACGCGGACGTCACACACCGCCCGCTATCTGAAACGTTACCTGGATGTTTTGAGTTGACAAACCGCCACCGCGTTCACTATACATCGGCTCATTTGTGGTCGCATTCAGGCGGCTGTGCCATGCAGAATGGCTTAACGATGCTCGAAGCGCCGGGCCGGCAGGGCTCACCGCCTGGGTCCCGGCCGGCAATTTCCGCTTCCTTAAAATAAGGGATATTCGACACGCAATGGAAAGCACATATTCGGAAGCCCTGTCTTCCGATTTTAAAAAATTAAGCGCCATCAATTCCGCACTTAAAACCAAAGATCAATATACCGAGGGACATGCCCGCCGGGTCGCCCTGTATGCCATGCGGCTCGCCCGCCGGCTGGGGCTGTCCGCCGCAGAAGTCGATAACATCGGCATCGGCGGCCTGCTGCACGACGTCGGCAAAATCGGTCTGAGCGACCGCATCTTCAGCAACAAAACCGAACAGTTGGCGGGAGAGCTGCTGGAGGAAGTGCGTCGCCATCCCGACATCGGGGTTTCCCTGCTGCAGGGAATCGACAGCCTTTCACCGGTCATCGATTTCGTTCATTATCACCACGAACGGATGGACGGCTCGGGCTATCCGATGGGCCTCAAGTCCGATCAGATCCCGCTGGGCGCCCGGATCATCAGCGTCGTCGACTGTTTCGACGCCATCACCACCGATCGTCCCTATCAGAAAAAAAAGACCTGTGCCGAGGCGTTTGCCATCCTGCGCCGGATGGCGAGCCACGAGCTGTGCCCGGAGCTGGTCGAGGCGTTTATCGCGGATATAGAGGAAAAAGGCCGGCTCGCCGAAGAGCCGCCGGTCGACAACTACTCCTGCTGGCCCGCGAGTGTTTCCTGACGGACCCGGTAGCCGCCGCGGCCGGATCTTTCGAAGCGCAGGATGTGGGTGGTCGTCTGCGGGATTTCGGCCGGATAGTGGGTCACGTAGAGCAGGCCCGTCCGTGTATTTTTTCCCACCCGGTCGAGGACATCGAACAGGCGCCGTCGCGCGACGCGGTCCAGGCCCTGACAGGGCTCGTCCAGGATCAACAGCGGCGGCGACCTGACCATGGCCCGCGCCAGCAGGACCAGCCGCTGTTCGCCCTGCGACAGGTGCGGGAAAATCCGTTTGGCCAGCCCGGCACATCCCAAGCGGTTCATCCACGTCCAGGCGATTCTGACCTGCCGGCAGGTGGCCCGGCGGTAAAGACCGACCGAATCGAAAAATCCCGACACGACCACCTCTGCCGCGCGCAGCGGTTTACGGTACCGCAGCTGAAACTCGGCGGAAACCAGCCCCAGTGCGCGCTTGATGTCCCAGATGGTTTCCCCCGAGCCCCGGCGGCACCCGAACAGCTCGATTGAATTGGCATAGGCCTGAGGGTTGTCGCCGGCGATGAGACCAAGCAAGGTCGTCTTGCCGGATCCGTTCGGCCCGACGATGGCCCAGTTTTCGCCCGCCCTGACGGTCCAGTTCAGGTCCTCCAAGACCGTCACGCTGCCATAGCGCACCGTCACGCGGCACATGTCGATCAGGACCCGCCCGGGCGCACCCGGATTGCGGGCCGCTATCGGCGGATTCGGCGGCAAGGAGGTTACACGCGGCTTTTCGGGTCCGTAAAGGCGCTCCAGGTCGCTCCGGTCGAGCGTTGGCGGGCGTCGCCCCCGGCTCGCGATGCGGCCGTGCTTGACCGTCAGCACGTGCGTCACGGCCGGCGGGATCTCCGCCAGGCGGTGCGTGACCAGAATGACCGGAGTCCCGCCCGCGACCGTGGCCGCAATGAGCGCCTGCATCTGACGCCGCCCGCTTTCATCCAGCCCTTCGAAGGGTTCATCCAGAATGAGGAGCCGGGGAGAGGCCAGGAGTTCGCGCGCCGTCAGCACCCGGCGAACTTCCCCTGTGGAAAGGCGGGCGGCCGGCCGGTCGAGCAGGCCGGCGATTTCCAGCCGGTCGCAGACCCCCACAATCGGCGGCGGCAGGGGTGTTGCCGGGGAGCCCGCCGCCTGCAGCACCTGCCGCACGGAAAGGAACCCGTTAAGGTCACCGCCGAAAAAGCGCGCCTCATCCCGGATTTCTTCCCGCTCCACCAGATTTTGGTGCGTTTCAAATGACAGGTATCCGATGGTAGCGGGTGCCAGACCGTCGGCGTGGTACCGGATGTGTCCGGCGACGATCGGCACCCGGCCGGCGATGGCCTTGACCAGGGAGGTTTTGCCGGCGCCGTTGGGACCGATAACGGCCCAGTTCTGGCCGGTGCCGATTTCCCAGGAATCACCCTCAAAAAGGCGCCGATCCCTGACCCGCAGCGTAATCCGGTCGAGCGTGATGAACGGTTTCCCGGGGTCTACAGCTGGTATCGGCACGGGTCGTCCGCCTCATTTTCCGCGTGAGGGGGATCGGCAAAAAGCAGGGCCCCCCAGCGGGTTGCAACTGAAATCGATTCACCCATCATCATGCCCTATGTGCTGCTGACATTGACCGTGCTGTTCTGGTCGGGGAACTTTGTCATCGGAAGGGGGATCCATGCGGTCGTCCCGCCGATTTCACTGGCCTTCTGGCGCTGGTTCACCGCCCTGGTGCTCCTGCTGCCTTTCGCCCTGCCGGCGATGGTGCGGCAGCGGGACCTGATCCGCCGCCACTGGAAGCTTTTGTGCCTGCTGGCCATTTTGTCGGTCACGAATTTCAACACCTTCATTTACCTGGCCCTGCAATCCAACACCGTCATCAACACGGTGTTGATCAACTCGCTCACCCCTGTTTTCATCGTTTTCGTGTCGTGGGTCGGTTTCCGGGAAAAAATATCCGTCCTGCAGGGCCTCGGCGGCCTGATGTCCTTTGCGGGATTGATCTGGATCATCACGCGCGGGGAGCCGGCCCTGCTTTTCAGCGTCCGGTTTTCGCGGGGGGATTTGTGGACGCTGGCGGCGGCCCTGAGCTGGGCCGTTTACTCGGTCTTGCTGCGCAAACGTCCCCCGCAGCTGAACCCGATCGGATTTCTGGGGTTCATCATCGCCGCCGGACTGCTGTTCCTGAGTCCGCTGTACGCCTGGGAACTGGCACGCGGCGCCGTCTTCACGCTCGACCGGGGTACGGTCGGCGCGGTTTTCTATATCGCCCTTTTCGCATCGGTCCTGGCCTACATCTTCTGGAACCGCGCCGTGGCCGCCATCGGGGCCAACAAAGCCGGCATATTCGTGCACCTCATGCCGGTTTTCAGCATCACGCTGGCCTTCATATTTTTGGGCGAACGGCTGCAGGCCTATCACACGCCCGGCATCGCCCTGATTCTGGCCGGCATCGCCCTGACGACCACCGGCAACCGGCTGCGGGAGAAGCGGTACAAAGACCGATCCCGGCCGGTCACCCGCTAATCCGGCAAAAAAACCGAAGACCCGGTCGTCCGGCGGGCTTCCAGGTCGCGGTGCGCGCGGGCCGCATCGGACAGCGGGTAGGTTCGTCCGATTTCCACCTTGACGACGCCTTTCTCGACGACCTCGAACAAGTCGCGGGCATGGACCAGGAGATCGTCCCGTTTAGCGGTGTAGGTCATCAATGTCGGCCGGGTCAGAAACAATGACCCCTTGGCCGCCAGAAGCCCGAGGTCGAGCGGGGCCACCGGGCCCGAAGACTGGCCGAAAGTCACCATGGTGCCCAGCGGCCGCAGGCAATCCAGCGACTGCATGAAGGTGGCCTGCCCCACGGAGTCGTACACCACATCGACCCCCCGGCCGCCGGTTATCTCGCGGGCCCGCGCGGCGAAATCGTCCTGCCGGTAGAGAATCGGATAATCGCAGCCGTTGGCGGCAGCGACGGCCGCCTTCTCTTCCGAACCGACGGTGCCGATCACGGTGGCGCCCAGGTGCTTGGCCCACTGGCAGACGATCGATCCTACGCCCCCCGCCGCCGCATGGATCAAAATGGCATCTCCGGCTTTGACGTCAAAACAGCCGCGCAGCAGGTAGCGGGCCGTCATGCCCTGCAGCATCATGGCCGCCGCCTGGCGTGCCGGAATGCCCGCCGGCAGCTTGACCAGCCGGTCGGCCGGAATCAGGCGCTCCCGGGCATAAGCCCCCACCGGCAGCCCGGCATAGGCCACGCGGTCACCGGCCGCCACCTCGGTAACGTTCTCCCCCACGGCCTCCACCGTTCCGGCACCCTCCATGCCCGGTATGGCGGGCAGCGCCGGCAGCGGATACAGACCGCTGCGATGGTAGACATCGATGAAATTCAACCCGACGGCCTCGTGGCGGAGTCGCACCTGGCCGGGACCCGGCTGACCCGGCTCATAATCGACCCACCGCAGGACTTCGGGTCCCCCAATTTGATTGAAGACAATTGCTTTTGGCATGACAGGTTCCTTATTAAAGAGGTGAGCGGCCGTCTTCCCATTAGCCGGCGATGGCCGCAGAGGGGCCGTCGGTGTCATCTCCTCGGCCGGAAAAAAATTCCCGCTGGTTGCAACCCTTCATCGGGTCATATCCTTAAATTTCTTGATCGGCGGACATGTCCGATGATGACGGCTGTTCACGATAGAAACCGAAGGGAAAAACGCCACGGCTAATGTGCCTTTAAAACTAATACTGATGAGAAAATAATCCAGGCGGAAAAAGCGAGAGCAGATTCGGCGGGAGTTTGACGCGCTGGCGCTTTTTTTCTAGGATGGCTTGAAAAATGACTGGAAAAACAAAGGGCTTCAGATGAAAACGCCGCCGAATGCCCTTCTTTCTCCGGTCGAGGGTCCGACGAGCACTTCCGACGTCATGGACAAGCAGCTCATCGGTCGCCGGATGATCCGCGAGACCGCCTTTTTGTCGACCGGCATCTCAGCCGCCGGCCGCCGGTTCCACGGTTTATAAAAAAAACGCTAAAGCCCTGCCTGAATCGACCGATAACACATGCAACCGGTCGTGTATTTCCCAGTGCGGTCGGCCGCGAATGGATAAAATGTTTGGTCAACAGGGTCGGATCAATCGCACCGATCGGATAGAAAAGGAGTTTTTCCATGGAAATCACGGAAAAGAATCCAAGCCACCAGATAGCGCCCTACGTCAACCAGGCTCAGCAAAAAAGTCAGTCCGTCGACGCCGAAAATGAAAAAAGCCGCATTCCCGGCTCCGGAACGGACAGCGTCGATCTCTCCCGGAATGCCCGCGATCTGCTGAAAGCCCAGCAAGCCCTGCACGATCTGCCCGACATCCGTCGAGAAAAAGTCGACGCGCTGAAGCAGCGGGTCGAAAACGGCACCTACGACTGTCAACCCGACAAGATCGCCGCCCGGATGATGAAAGAATCGCTGAGCAACGACCTTTTTTAATCCGTCGTTGATGACATTGGAATGAAATTTCCGAAATGAACGTCCGTCATCGAACGCGCGAAGGTCGAATCGTGACTGCGGCAGCCGTTGTGGTCATCGGCACCCTGCACGCGTTCAGCCAAGATGGGCCTGGTGCCGCCGGTAGAGGCCGCGAAACTGGTGATAGGTCAAGCCCAGCCTGGCCGCGGTCCGTTTCTGGTGGAACTGCTCGGCTTCCAGGGCCTCTTTCAAGAGGCGGCGCTCGTACTCGCAGACGGCCGTTTTAAACGGTTTCAGTGGTGAATGCGAAACCGTATCGGCGGCGCTGCTGTCGGGGGGGGCATCCGGCGGGCCGGCGGCGGGCCGCGCCTCGAAAGGATTCTCGAAGGGATCGAAGACAACCGCAGTCACAACCGGCGTTTCCGCCCGGTAGACCGCCCGTTCGACCACGTTTTTAAGCTCGCGGATGTTGCCCGGCCAGGCGTGGGCCAAAAGAGCCCGGGCGGCTTCCTCGCCGAAGCGCACGGTCTCTTCCCGCCCTAGTTCAAAAGACATCCGCGCCGCAAAATAATGGGCCAGAAGAAGAATATCCTCGCGCCTTTCCCTGAGCGGCGGTAAAAACAGCACTTCAAACGACAGCCGGTCCAGCAGATCCTGTTTGAAACCTCCCGCGGCCACCAGCTCCGGCAGGTTGGCGTGTGTGGCGGCGACGATGCGGGCATCCGCTTCGATGCGCTCGGCACTGCCCACCCTTTCGAAGGTGCCGTATTCGACAACGCGCAAGATCTTTTCCTGAACTTCCAGGGGAATGTTTCCCATTTCGTCGAGGAAAAGCGTGCCGCCGTCGGCCGCCTCGAAACGTCCGCTGCGGCGCTGTGCGGCGCCGGTGAAGGCCCCTTTTTCGTAACCGAACAACTCGGATTCGATCAGAGATGGGGAAAGCGCGGCACAATTCAGGGCGATCAAGGGCCCCTGCCAGCGGCGCGACAGGAAGTGCAGTCGCGACGCCGCCAGTTCCTTGCCGGTGCCGCGCTCGCCGATCAACAGCACCGGGCGCTCGACGGGGGCAACCCGGGAAAGACGGTCCTGAAACGCCAAAAAGACGTCCGACTGCCCCAACGCCTCACCCGTGGCGCCCGTCACTTTATTCGCAATATAGGCCATGGCAAATTAAACCATTAATAGGGTTATTTATACACAATATGGTCGAAATCTTCAATAACTTATGCCGCGCGCCATTCGTTGGAACTGAAACAAACCTGTCCATAACCGCGAAACCGATGCAGGGGAAAGTGATGCAGCGGTATGTAAGCTATATGAATTACGTTAAAAACATATCTATTTTTTTTGAAATTAAAAAAATCCGCGCGCATGCAGACCTCCCCGGGGGGTGGGGACGGTGTTGGCATGCAATCTGCTTTATCGTGTGTCAAAAACCAACAGGAGGCACACCATGGGCATCTTTACGCGATTTCGTGACATCATCAGCGCCAACATCAACGCCATGCTCGACCGGGCCGAAGACCCCGAAAAACTGGTCAAACTCATGATCCGGGAAATGGAGGACACGCTGGTCGAACTCAAGGCCGCCTGCGCCGGTGTCATGGCGGAAGGAAAAAAAATACAGCGCCAACTGCTGGAAGTCGGCGAGCGGGCCGGGCACTGGGAGGACAGGGCCGGATTGGCAGTCCGCAAAGGGCGGGACGATCTCGCCCGTGAAGCCCTGATCGAAAAGCGCCGATACACCCGCCGCGAGAAGACCCTCCGGCAGGAACACGGCGAACTCGAGCATCTGATCTCGCAGTACCACGAGGACATCCGGCTGCTCGAGGAAAAACTCAAATCCGCCCGCGACAAACAGCGTGTCTTGATTCAGCGCCACGTCCACGCCCGCCGGAAAATCCGGGCCCAGCAGGAAATCCGGCGTGCGGACAGCACCGAGGTCCTGGTTAAATTCGAGGAACTCGAAAGCCGGATCGATCGGATGGAGTCGGAGGCCGACCTGGTGAATGTCGGCCCCAAGAACGATCTCGAGGATGCGCTTGACAAGCTGAGCACCGATGAGGACATTGAGGCCGAATTGCAGGCCTTGAAAAAACCGGCCGCACCGCTAAACGTGTCGCCGCACCCTTAAATCTGTGTGTGGCAGCCGATTCCACTTTTGCGCAGCCAAACCGGTTAAAAACTTCGAGGAGGTCCGACAAGGCATGCAGGGCGCTTTCATAACGGCCATTATTTTCGGCGGCATCGTATTGTCCCTGGTCGTGGTCGGGGCGACGATTCTGATGGGCATCCGGATCATCAAGGGCGGCGTTTCCCGTGAAAACCACCGGACCCAGGCCGAGGACGCCGCCATGATTCAGGAACTCTACCAGAAACTGACGCACATCGAAGACCGCACGGATGCGCTGGAAACCATTTTGTTCGATACACGCAAGGGGAGAACCGACGATGAGACCCGTTGAAAACATGGCATCCAATGGATTTTACCGCTCACGGCGCGGTATTTTATTGGGCGTGATCCGCGGCATTGCCGAATATTTTGATTTTTCCGTATTCTGGGCCAGAACCATCGCCGTGGCGCTTTTTGTATTGACCGGTTTCTGGCCGATAACCGGCCTCTACCTGCTGGCGGCGCTGGTTATGAAACCAGAGCCGGTCATGCCGCTCGACAGCGAAGACGCGCAGGAGTTTTACGACAGCTACACCGGCAACCGCCACCGCGCCCTCAAGCGGTTGAAAAATCGCTTCGAGAAGCTGGAACGCCGCATTCAGCGCATGGAACATGTCGTCACCGGACCGGAGTATGATTGGGACCGGCGCATGAAAGACCACCGCTAGAGTTCACCCGCTCGAAAGGTATTAGCAAGCAGGATCCCTCCTTCGTATTATAGGATCCATGATGAAGTTGGTGACAAGTCACGAGGGCGGCGAAGCGATGGACCCCGACGTCAGGAACAAGCCGTCACTGACCGCGGAAGACGTCTTGCGCCTGAACTTCATCCGCAAGACCGTCCGCTATGATTTCCGGCGCCACTACCGCCAGGGGCTGCGGTCGCACATCATGGAAGTTCTGGACCCGGCTGACGTCGCACGGGAAAAAAGCGGTGTCGTCTCCGATGGCATCAAGTGGTTTCCGAGGGCACGGCCGCTGAAGATGCTGCGGGTCTTCCGCACCCGCTTTGCCTCCCGCAGCGACGCCCACGCCGAACTCCGGCGGGTTGTGATCGTCGCCTCTTACCTCGGCGCCGAGGGTTTCGCCCGTTCCAACGAATTTCTGGTCACCTATCTGTGCGAGGGCCGTCAGGACACGCTGCTTTGCGGATTGCAGGAATACGTCGAAGGCCTGAATATCGAACCGTGGGGCTTTCTCAATGCCGGGCGCCTGGCCGACAACCTGCTGCGGCCGCGCCTCGGCAGCCGCGCCACCCCGGTCCTGGATCGCGAGTCCCTCGTCGCCCGCATCCGCCGCAGCGCCGAACGGTTCACCGACCGCATCAAGCAAATGATACGCGAGACCGGATTCATTCCGGACCTGGCCGGTGACGGCAACCTGATCCTCACCGATGCCGGGGATATCAAGCTCGTGGACATCAACAACATTTCGCCGGTGGCCTTTGGTCCCCGGATTCATGTCGACGACAAGGGCTACCCGGTGTGCGACAAATCGATCGAGGCGCTGGCGGAAATCGAAAAGACCCTGGCTTCCCGGCCGCTCGATACGGCCGATCCGATTTATCGGACATTTCTCGATTCCGGCCGCATGCTGGCCGTCGGCAGCATCGAAAGGCAGTTTCACCGCACCGCCGGTCCTCAACCCTACCGCCCGGACTGAGCGCGATCGCACCTGTCGCCTTTCCCCCGCAAAAGCCCTATCAAACTTCGCAAACGTCGTTAAAGTATTCCAGGGCGGCTTCGACGGTGTCGAAGAGCAGCCAGTTCTGCCACACCGTTTCATCGGCTTTGCGGCGGGTCTGCCGGATGGCCGTGCCCCCGTCGTATTCAAAAAAATCGTCGTACGCTGGATAGGTGGTAAGCCGTGTCATGTTGTACCTCCTGGTCGATTGACAACCGGAACGCTATTTCGCCGAACCGGCCGTTAAGGAATGATGTCAGCCCAGGTCATCGATGTGCAGCGCGCGGCCGCAACTCGGACAGCGCGTGAGCACCGTGCTGCGACGATGAATCGTCGCCCAGAAAATCGTTCCGCACGTCGTCTCGGAGAGCAGGTACTGAACCCATACCGGAAATCCGCAGGTACAAAACCGTTGTTGCATTTTCGACCTCCCTTGTTAATTTTTTTTCTCGACTGTTTATTTAAATAAACAGATGGGGCAAAAAAAATGGTCAGCGAAATTCCCGCGCCGCCCAGAGGACCTTGCCGATGATCCGCACGCTCTCGCACTCGCCGGCTTTGAGATAAATCGGCGCATAGTCCCGATTGTCGCTCAGCAGCACCAGGGTGTTGGGGTGTTTTTCAACGCGTTTGACCAGAATCGTGTCGTCGACTCCCACGGCGAAAACCGCGCCGGCCAGGATGTCCTTCTGGGATTCGTCGATCAGGACGCTGTCGCCATCCTTCAGCTCGGGCTCCATGCTGTTGCCGAAGATGTCCATGAGGACCATGCGTTGGGGATTGCCCTTGGAGCGCAGCCATGCCGTCTGGAAAGCGTAGTAGCCCTGAATCTCGGCCCCGATTTCGAAGGAGCCGCCGCCCGCACTGAGTCGCGCGATGACCTTGGGAATTTGTTTGAATTTGGTTTCCCTCTCCCGGCCATCCGTCAGGAAGGCCGCACCCGTGCCGTTTTCGAGCCAATCCGGGTTGAACCCGTAAATGCGGTACAACTGCAGAATCCATTTGGCCGGTATCGAATCCTTGCGGCGCGCCTGGGTAATGGCCGAGCGGTTGATCCGCAGCACGGATGCCAGTTCGGTCTGGGTTTCCAGTTCGGTGGCCGAAAAAACCCTTTTTAAAAATGAATCGAAACCGGTCAACCCCATCTGGTGACTCCATTGCGCTTTTTCGAAACTCAGGTTTCGCCGATGGCCCCATCGCTCTTGTTTATATCGATTAACGTAAAAATTTATTTATTGCAACAGATATTATAATTTTTTTTCCAGGTTGTCGATAAGGCAGGTGTGGATGACGGCCGAGGTGTCGGACTGGGGGGAGCCGGCACAAAAAAACGACGTTTCTCCATCGGCTTGGGCAGCGCGGCAGGCGACACGGGACCGCACCCGGGCGTTATAGGGGGCGGGAAGACAGCCGGCGCGGGTTTAAACGGTTTCCTGTTTGGTGCGGTTGAAAATATCCTTCCACTGCGCATACGGAATGACCTTGATTTCCTGAAGGTCGCTGGCCGGGATCAGTCCGATGGTGGAGTTCGGCAGGTAATATCCCTGTTGACCCTTGTGGGGACCTTCCTCCAGCACCCAGCCGTCCTGAACGGCAATTTTTTTCCCGACGATTTTCTGCGCGTCGTCGGAGTCGTAATGAGTCAGGCTGTCGGGCTGAAAAACCGCTTCGAAGTACATCATGGTTCACCTCCAAAAAAATTAAGCGGCACCGTTTCCGGCCCGCTGTATGTAACTCCACCAGGTTGTCTTTATTCTGTTTGCACAGGTGTGGACGTTCGCAAATGTTTTTGTATGAAATTCAGGCACGCTGATTCTGAAGAATAGCCCCAAATAAACCAAAGCCATGGGGGTCATTTCACACGAAATAAACGCAGGCCCGCCACTGTCGACCCGACCGGCACCGCCTCAATACGGCGCTAAAATAATCACACCGGATCCGGTATGTCAAATAAAAATTGACGGGCATGCCCTTGACGGGTATGGTAACAGGCTTTTGTCTTATCTTTCGGCGGAGCCGATGTCGGATGCTGTAGACTTCAAGAAATATATTTGCGCTGCCGGTATCGGTCGTCGGCTGTGTGATCATACGGCCGTCACCCTATGGCCTTCCCAAAAATTATTATCTCGAAGCCCTGCAACGGCTTCGGTTCAATTTGTGCCGCGCTGCGGCAAAGCGAGGCCCGTTTTCCGGGCATAAGGAACCCTGCTGCGGCAATGGCGGCATCCGCACGCCGCCGTTGCCGGATAGATTCGCTGAAACGATATGAGTCCCCATGTCGATCCGCTTGCTTGCAAAGGACCTTTATCGCCTCATGCGGGAGGTCGCAGACCTGCAACGGCAGGTCGACGACGCCCCGCCGGACAAAAAGGAATCGCTCGAAGATCGGCTTCGCAAGCTCAAGGCCGAGCATGACCGCCTGCGCCGGGCCCTGGACGGAAACAAGGAAAACCGGTAAAAATCCGTTTGGCCGCTGTCCGTTGACGACCTATAGCCTCCGACCCCCCCCGGCGCCGTGAGGGCGGATTCTAATCCTCGCCATTTCAGTAAGCCGCCGATTTTCTGAAAATGGCGCGGCGATGATTTCCGGCACCCAAACGTACATTCGAAAAGAAAGGCTGTCATGAACCTGTTAACGCCCTTTAGTTTCGCCCTGCCCACCCGCATCGAATACGGTACCGGGGCGGTTGAAAAACTCGCTGACGAGCTGGCGCTCATCGATGCGCGGCGCGTGATGCTGATCACCGACGTCCGGCTGGCCGCTTCCGGTCTCCTGGCGCGCTTCACGACGCATCTGGCGTCAAAACGCATCGCCTACGACATCTTCGCCCGCGTCGAGGCCAATCCCAAGGAGTACAACGTCGAAGAGGGCGCCAAGAAAGCGGTGTCCGACAAACCGGACTGCCTGGTGGCGATCGGTGGCGGCAGCCCCATCGACTGTGCCAAGGCCATCAGTGTCGTCGCCTCCTGCGGCGGCCGGGCGCGGGATTATGAGGGCCATGGCAAAATTTCGGGCGAGATCCTGCCCCTGATCGCGATTCCGACCACGGCCGGCAGCGGCAGCGAAGTCACCTTCAGCGCCGTTATCACCGACAGCGCGCAGCGCCTGAAGTTCAGTATCAAAGATACCAAAATCGCGCCGCGAGTGGCATTGGTGGATCCCGAAATGACGATGTCCATGCCCGCGGCCCTGACGGCCGCCACCGGCATGGACGCCTTGACGCATGCCATCGAAGCCTTCAGCAGCCGGGCGGCGGAACCGCTCTCGGATGCCCTGGCACTTTACGCCGTCGAGCTTATCGGCACGCACCTGCGGGCAGCCGTGGCCGACGGCCGCAACCTCGAAGCCCGCTCGGCGATGATGCTCGGGAGCCTTTTGGCCGCCATCGCCTTCAGCCATTCCGACGTGGCGGCGGTCCATTGCATTTCAGAGGCCCTGGGCGGCGCATACGACCTGCCGCACGGCGTGTGCAATGCGGTAATTCTGCCGGCGGTGATGGACTACAATCTCGACACCTGTGTGGACCGATACGCCCGCATTGGCCTGGCCCTGGGGATCCAGGCGGACGATGCGCAGGGCAGGGCGCGGCAGGCGGCGGCCGAGGTCAAAAAACTGGCAGCCGATATTCACCTGCCCGATTTCAGGGCCCTGGGCGTCAAGGAGGCCGATATCGAGGAACTGGCCCGCAACAGCGCCGCCAACGGTTCCAATCCGAACAACCCGCGCCCCATGACGGCCGAAGACTACCGCAGCGTCCTGCTACGCTTGAACGGTGGCGCCTGAGCGGTCAGCTCCCGATCGCGGCCGAGAGTTTTTCGGAAAGCGCCGCCATCGTGTAGGGTTTCTGGATAAAGCCTTGAGCGCCCTGTTCGAGGATTTCCTGGGCCGGTCCGCCGAGCGCATACCCGCTGCAGACGATCACGGGCAGATTCGGCCGCAAGGCCATCAGGCGCGGATAGATGTCCTTGCCCCCCATGTCAGGCAAAATGATGTCGAGCAGCACCAGATCGATCTGACCGTCGTGCCGCTCGGCGAATCGCAAGGCCTCTTCACCGCTGCGGGCCGCCAGGACGCGGTAGCCGAGACTCTGCAGCATCGAGCACGTCACATCCAAGACCATTTCTTCATCTTCGATTACCAGTATCGTGCCGGAGTTGGTCATGTTTACTGCCCTCGTCGGTTTTTCCGCCGGTGTCTCGCCCCGGACGGCCGGAAGAAAAATATGTACCGCCGTGCCTTCGAAGGGTTTCGAGTCCACCGCAATCCAGCCATCGTGGTTTTTTACAATGCCATATACCGAAGCCATTCCAAGCCCGCGCCCCTGGAACTTGGTGCTGAAAAACGGCTCGAAAATACGACGGCGCGTATCGTCGTCCATCCCCCGGCCGTCATCGGTGACCGACAAGACGACATACCGGCCGGGAGCCAGTCCCGGTGCCCGCGTGGACTGTGCGGCCGGGATATGCTCCTCGCGGCATGAAATCCGTACGTGGCCGCCGGATTCCATCGCCTCCGAGGCATTGGACAGGATCCCGGAAAGGACGGTCTGCATCTGCGTGACATCGATCGTGACCTCGCAAACTTTTTCGGGCAGATCGAGGTCGACCACTATCGTCGGCTTGAGCGTGTGTTTGACCAGCGGCAGGGTTTCCCGCACGAAATCGCTCAGCGACATCCGGCTGACGCGGTATTTGCCGCCGCGCGCGTAAGCCAGGAGCTGTCCGGTCAACTTCGCCATGCGCTGGATCGCATTTTCGATCGGCGTGAAATATCTGCCGTATTTTTGCCGGCCCTGGGCATCGAGCTTCATCAGTTCGACATTGCCCGACACGGCCGACAGCAGGTTGTTGAACTGGTGGGCGATGCCGCCGGCCAGGGTCGCGACGGCTTCCATTTTGCGGGCCTGCTCCAACTGCACTTCGAGCCGGCGCCGCTCCTCTTCGGCGCGCTTGCGCTCGGTGATCGGGATGACCAGTTCCAGGGCCGCGGTGATGTTGCCCTGACCGTCGCGGATGGGCGTGGCAATGATCTGGGAGTAAACGGTATTGCCGCCGAGGTCCCGTCCGGTCTGCTCGTGCAGCGCTTCCTCCTTGCCGTGTTCGAAAACCTCTCTCACGCCGCAGCCGTTGCAAATCTCCTCGCTGTTATTGTAGACGTGGTGACACGGTTTGCCCTCGATGTCGCCGAACATCTTTTTAAGGACCTCGTTGGCCCACACCGTGCGGTAATCACGGGAAATAACCGCCAGGCCCGCACCGACGCTGCGGGTGATCTTGTCCAGGGTGTCGCGCTCGACCCGCAGAGATTCCTCGGCCTGTTTGCGCACCTCGATTTCATTTCTCAGCTCCTGCCGGGCATCGATCAGCCGGTCTTGCTCCTGTTTGAGGAGCAGATTGGAGGTTTTTTCTTTCTCGGCCGTCGCTTGCAGCCCGCGGACCAGCACCGACACTGAAATGGCCGCGCCGGCGTTCAAGACCAGAAAGTTCACTCCCGCCGCAACGGCATGCGGCACGGAATTGAAAAACGGTTGCCCGGCCGCCAGGTTCCCGGTTACCGCCAGCCAGCCGATCACCCCCAGAACGACACCGTTCAGCACGACGGCCGCCAGGGCCACCTTGGGACCGAGCAGCAAGCCGCTGAACACCGCCACCGCGAATAACCATGCCGGTCCGCCGCTCAGCGGCCCGACGCCGACCGTGACCCCGATCCCGACGGCCAGGGCCACGACCAAAAAACCCGCCGCCCGGAGTTCGTACGGCCAGTTCCTGAAGACCGTTAACGCGACCGTGCCGAGATACATGCAGGAATCGAAAACCAGCAGGCCCCAAAGCTCTTCCCTGACGGCCAGGGCCAGCGCCGGAACCAACGCGGCCAGGCCCAGCACCAGGGAGATGCCAAGCAGGGCCTGCAGGATGCATTCGCGCCAGTAAACCAGTCCGTCCACGGGGCGGTATCCGCGAGGCGACACCTGGCGTTTTAGAGCCAATGCGATGGACTCGAGCGTCATCGATATTCTCTCGATGCGTGCGACGTGAGACGATCAAGGGGGCAGGCTGACGGCTTCGTTGTGCAATAACCGACCATACCGTCTGATAGAAGACGGCCCTTTCAAGATGGCCGATCTCTTCAAACGAGCGATAAACAAAGCGCATGGACCCTAAATATACACCGCTTCGAGGGTCGAACGCAATGGATAAGTTTTGAAATCATTGACTTTTATATCACTTTTGATATGATCACCTCCATAGGCAGGTTGCCGCATGGACAAGCTCGTGGGGTTCGTTTGAAGGTTTTGGCTGCTGGCATCGGTCGTTGGCGTGTGTCGCCACAGCCTCCTCCCTCCGGCCTTGCCAGACTCTTCACCTTAAAGCCTGCGGCTGCCTTTCACTTATTTTAATCGGGTTCGAAGCATGGCACCGATAAACGACCGGTCAACCGAAACTCAAAAAGAGACGGCGCGTCTTTTTACCGAATCCGCGGTGACCGCCGGTGAAAAGCAGGTGCTCTACCGCGCTTTGAATCGCGCCCGGAAGAAAAATTTTGCCGCCGTCCGCACCACCCGTCTCGTTCTGCTGGCCGCAGTTTTCGGAATATTGGCCGCGGTCTGCGCCATCCAGTTGTTTCCGATGTGAAAAGCCGGAAAAGAGGCTATGTCGACCTATCGGATCCTCTCCATCGACGGTGGTGGCATACGCGGCCTGGTGTCCACCATCTTGCTGCAGCGGCTCGCAAAGGAACCCGGGCTTGAAAAACTGCTCGATGCCACCGGCCTTATCGCCGGGACCTCGAGCGGCGGTCTCATCGCGCTCGGCATCGCCCGTCGGATCGATCTGGCCGATATCCGCTCCCTGTTCGCCGAAGCCGGTCCCGGGATATTCGACGACTCGTGGCTGGACGATCTCGTCGATCTGGGAAAACTAAGGGGAGCCGACTACGACATCCAGCCGCTGAAACGGGCGTTGCGAAAGCTTTTCGGGAACACCACCCTGGGCCGGCTGAAAAAACGGGTCCTCGTGACGGCGTTCGATCTGGATACCGGGGATCGGGAAGGTCGTTGCTGGAAGCCTAAAATTTTTCACAATTTTCCCGGAAGCGGCAATGACCGGCATGAGCCGGCCTACAAGGTCGGCCTTTACACGAGCGCGGCGCCCACCTATTTTCCGTCGGTGGACGGCTTTATCGACGGTGGGGTTTACGCCGTCAATCCCGGTATGTGCGCCCTGGCCCAGACCCAGGACCGCCGCTATCGACCGAATCCTCCGCTTAAGGATGTCGTTCTTTTTTCAATCGGCGCCGGAACGAATTGCCATTGCATAAAGGGGCGCACCCTCGATTGGGGCTATGCCCAGTGGGCCAGGCCCCTGCTCAAACTGATGATGGATGGTCCGGCCGGGATCACGGATTACCAGTGCCGCCAGTTCCTGGCCGAGCGCTATCACCGCCTGGCCCCCGTGTTTCCGGCCGGCAGGGCGGTGGCGATCGATGACGTGAAAAAAATCCCCTACCTGATCGATTTCGCCGAGTCGCTGCCGCTGGATGACACCATTGCGTGGCTCAAGCGCTTCTGGGTCGTAACGTCAGGCGGTTTCAATTAATGCTTGAACGGAAACTATTTTTCCCTCACCCTTTGTCGGGGGAGGGCCGGTGCGGAGTCAGGCCCCCTTGGAAGGGTCAGGCACTCCTTATGCATGAGGGACGTTTTCGGAGAAGATCGCCGGGATGACCCTGGACACTGACGGTATCTGCATGTGGCCGAACATCACATGAATGCGGCCACGTTACAGGCATGGGGCAACTCAGTCGGGAGCGGAACGGCGGAGCAGAAAGTTCACGGCCTTCATGCTCATGACGACCACCTTTTCCTGATTCAGCACTTCGATAAACGACAGGACGACGCCGCGGTCCGGCTTCGAGCGTGAGGGCGTGGTGTCCATGACGGTCACGCGCAGGCAAAGAGCATCCCCGGGGCGCACCGGCCGCATCCAGCGCAGCTCGTCGACGCCGGGCGAGCCCAGGCTGGCCACGTGAGACAGGTAATTGTCCACGAACAGCCGCATCATCAGCGCGGCGGTGTGCCAGCCGGAGGCGATCAGGCCGGCGTAAACCGTGGATTTGGCGGCCTCGGGATCCGTGTGAAACACCTGGGGGTCGAATCGGCGGCCGAAAGCGATGATTTCGTTCTCGGCGACCGTGATCGTCCCGAACTCATGGACCGTGCCGGCCACGTAATCTTCGAAATAACGGTTTTGCACCGGCACCGAAAATTGGGGCGATGTCATCGCATCCTCCACGACAGCTTTGAATTGGTGTTTTTTTTGAAACAGCGTCAACGGTCCCTCGTCGCCGAACAGCGCCTCACCGTGCCGGCGGTATGGATGGATGAAAAAAACAGGAAAAGTATCGAGCCATGCGCCTGAGCGAAAAAGAATTTGACCGCATCGTCGAGCGGTCGATTCGACGGCTGCCGGCCGAGATCCGCCAGCACCTCGACAACATCGTCATCTCCGTTTTAAAACGGCCTTCGCGGGCGATTTTGGCGGAGATGGGCCTGCCGCCGGACGAGCCGCTTCTGGGCGTCTTTCAAGGCGTTCCCCTGCCCGATAGGTCCGCGACCCAGCCGCCCCTGTATCCCGACACCATATTCCTGTTTCAAAGACCTTTGGAGGATATCAGCCTGACAATCGAAGATCTCGTGACTCAGGTCGAGATTACCGTGGCGCACGAGGTGGCGCATTTTCTCGGTTTCAGTGAGGAACAACTGGCCGACCTCGGATACGGCTGATTGTCATTCCTCTTTCCGGCCATACCTTTAAGGTACTGCCTCCGGCGCCGCGAGGCGTTGCCGTGTTTTGCAGAAGACGCGAATCGCGCCGGACTCTTTTATCGAAATCAGAGGATCGTAATGGCGGATACGTCAGACAAAACCACCGGCATCCAACGGTTGATCCGCAACCTTAAAAAGGAGTTTCGCACCCCTGAAAACCTGGACCACTACTCCGAAGAAGATCTCCAGGAAGCCGAAAAAAAATACCTGAAATTCTGTCTCCAGAACGGCTGCAGCATCGTTGACCGCCCGGGTGCCGAGGACAACGGCCGTGGGACGCAGGACATTGCCCATCCGGCCGAGTGACGGCCGGCGGCGCACCGGGTCAGTTAGCCGCTTTCAGCGCTTCGGAGACGCGCCGCATGGCATTTTCGATGTTTTGAGCCGAGTTGAAGGCGCTGATGCGGATGAATCCTTCGCCGCATTTTCCGAAACCCGCACCGGGCGTGCACACGACGCCGGCCTTCTCCAGCAGCAGATCGAAAAACTTCCACGAATCCATGCGCCCGTCGACCCAGATGTAGGGCGAGTTCTCGCCGCCGATGCACTCGTATCCGAGGGTTGTCATATCGCGCCGGATGACCGCGGCATTGCCGAGATAGTCATCGATCAGCTCGCGCGTCTGGCGCCGGCCTTCCTGGCTGTAAATCGCCGCGGCCGCCCGCTGGACGGGGTAGGAGACGCTGTTGAACTTGGTGGCGTGCCGACGGTTCCAAAGGTCGTGAACCTTGACCTCCGCGCCCGCCTTCGTATAGGCCCGGCAGGCTTTGGGCACCACGGTGAAGGCACAGCGCGTGCCGGTGAAGCCGGCGGTTTTGGAAAAGCTCCGGAACTCGATCGCTACCTCCCGGGCGCCTTTGATTTCGTATATCGACCGCGGCAGGCTCTCGTCACGAATAAAGGCCTCGTAAGCGGCATCATAGAGAATCAGGGCCCTTTTCTCTCTGGCGAAATCGACCCACTGCGCGAGCCGCGCCTTGTCGATCGTGGCCCCGGTGGGGTTGTTGGGGAAACACAGGTAAATCAGGTCGACGGGATCCTCGGGCAGCTCCGGCACGAACCCGTTGGCACGGCTGCCTTCCAGGTAGACGATGCCGGCGTAACGGCCGCCGTCGAAGATGCCGGTGCGCCCGGCCATCACGTTGGTGTCGAGGTAGACCGGGTAGACCGGATCGGGAATGGCGACGGTGATGTCGGTCGCAAAAATTTCCTGAATGTTGCCGGTGTCGCATTTGGCACCGTCGCTGACGAAAATTTCCTCCGGCTCGATCTCGGCCCCGCGCTCCTTAAAATCGTGACGGGCGATTTTTTCACGCAGGAACCCGTAGCCCTGTTCGGGTCCATAGCCGCGGAACGTGGCATCGTCGGCCATCTCGTCGACGGCCTGATGAAGCGCTTCGATGCAGGCCGGCGGCAGCGCGCGCGTGACATCGCCGATGCCGAGCTTGATGATGTCGCGATCCGGATGGGCGGCCTGGAAGGCGGCCACCCGCCGGGCGATGTCCGCAAAGAGATAGGACGCCTTGAGCTTCAGATAGTGTTCGTTGATCCTGATCATGGCTGCTCCTCCGCTATCGTGATGTCTTCGAACATTTCCTTGGGTGCCCCGCACACGGGACATCTGAGCGGCGGCTCGTCGCCGTCGTGGATATAGCCGCAGATGACACACCGCCAGCGTTTCATGGATGATCCTTTCGTCGCCGTAGCGCCTTCTTTCGGGTGTCCATCCGGCACCGTCAGCTCTTTGGGGCACCGGGCGGGTGAAACTAAAATTGCTTGACCCCTGTTTTTTTCAGACGGAACTAAATAGCCCTGCCGAGCCAAATGATCAAGAGCCGATTCGCGACCGCCCTTGGCCGGGACCTGAACCGCGCGAGAATTTGCCCCGCGGACCGGGCAGGTCATTTCGTCATCGGCGACGGCCGCGGCGACCGGGCACCTTTGGCGGGACACCAACGGGTTCGATTTCATGATCTATCTGGTGCACAACAACCACAGCCGCGATCCATACCTCAACCTGGCGCTGGAGGAATACTGCCTGCGCCACTATGCGCCGGACCGGCTGCTCCTGCTGCTGTATGTCAATCACGCCGCGGTCGTCATCGGCCGCAATCAGAACTTCTTCGAGGAAGTCGACCTGGCGTTTGCCGCCCGGAAAAATCTGCACCTCGTGCGCCGCATTTCCGGCGGCGGAGCGGTGTATCACGACGCGGGCAATCTGAACTTCAGTTTTATCCGGCCGCACCGCCGCGGCAGCCTGAAGGACATCCGCCCGGCCATCGAGCCGGTGCGCCGGGCCCTGGCGAGTTTGGGGGCGGCAGCTGAATTCAATGCCAAAAACGATCTTCTGGTCGACGGAAAGAAAGTCTCCGGCAGTGCCCAGTTTTCAAACACCAGAAGGATGGTCGTTCACGGCACCCTGCTGTTCGACAGCAATCTCGCCGACCTGCGCCGGAGCCTGGCGCCCGGCAGCGGGGTCATCGAATCGCGCGCGCGCCGGTCCGTTGCGAGCGCGGTCACGAATTTGGCAAGCTGTCTGCCGCGCGGGATCGACATCGACAAATTCCGGGCGCACGTGCTGCGGGCCATTGCCGACCGCGGCCGGGGCTTGCAGCCGGTGCGTGTTTCGGACCGGGATTGGCGCCATGTCCGGCGCCTCGCCCACCAGAAATACCGGTCCTGGGAGTGGAACTTCGGCAAAACGCCGGCTTTTCGCATTCGCCGTTCCGGCAACAGGGCCTGCAATTTACCGGCGGCGGTCATCGATGTCGAGTGCGGCCGGATCAGCGCCATCCGGTTCGAGGATGCCCTCGGGCAGCCCGGACCGGCGGCGCGACTCGAATCGCGCCTCAGCGGGGCCGCCTACCACCGTCAGGCCATTTACGCCCGCTTGTCCGGCGTCGATTTGAGCGGTTTCGGCCCGCGGGTCACGACCGGTCTCCTGGCCAAACACCTGTGCGATCTCATGTATACCCATCAAAGGTCTTTTTCCCGCTGAACGAGCCGGTCGGGGCGCGTTTCCGGCTGCGGCGCCCATAAAGTACGCTTCGTCGTCCCGCCCGGGCGGAATGCGGCCTTGCTCAACGAAAAAAAATTGTCGGTATGAATCGGACATTCAAACGGGGCCAAAAAGGTCGCGGATGGGCCCTATCTTGGGGCCGGCGGGCCCGGAGCCGGTTTACAAACTGCCTGATGAATCTTAAATTACGCGATCTTGAAACCGTTGAACCCATCGGTTGGGACCCATCAGCGCGCTGTTGCCGGTGCGCGGCCGTTTCCCCTGCGGCGCACCCGGCCACACGTGCGGCCCATATCTTTTAAGGAGCATATCCATGCGACACCCGCTGCGGATTATTTTGTCACTTCTGCTGTTGACGGCCGCCGGTTTCGGCACCCGCGCCCACGCCGGCCTGGAAACCAACATCGCGGTAGAGGAATTTACCCTTGACAACGGCATGCTCTTTCTGGTGGTCCGACGGCCGGAAATGCCCCAGGTGGCGGTCCGTCTGGCCATCCGGGCCGGTTCGGCCCTCGAAGAGACCGGCAAGACCGGCATCGCCCACCTTCTCGAGCACATGATGTTTAAAGGCACAAAAAATTTCGGGACCCTTGACCGCGACAAGGATCTTGAACTCCAGGAAAAAATCGAGGCCACCTACCAGGCGGTCCTGCGCGAGGAAGGTTCCCGGAGTCCGGATCGGGATCTGATTCAACGCAAACTGGCCGAAATGGACGGCTTGCGGGGCCAGGTGCAGGGCATTTACGTGCCACAGGCCTTTTCCTCGCAACTGGGCAAAAACGGGGCCGTGGGCATCAATGCCTTCACCAGTCAGGACCAGACCCAGTATGTCGCCTCGGTGCCGGCCGACATGCTCGAACAGTGGTTTTCGATTATCAGCGAACAGATTTTCGAGCCATCCTGGCGTGAATTCTACGTCGAAAAAGAGGTCGTCCAGCGCGAGTGGGCCTTTCGGTACATCAACAACCCGGTCGGGGCCGCGTGGCTCGACCTGGATGCCACCGCTTACACGGCCCACCCATACCGCAATCCGACCATCGGATGGCGCTCGGACATGGAAAAGTTCAACACCACCGACGCCATCGCGTTTCACCGCCGCTACTACACGCCGGCCAACGCGGTCTGCGTCCTGGTCGGCGACCTGACCCTCGCAGACGCCCGGCGATTGGCCCACATTTACTTCGATCGATATCCCGCCGGCAGCCGCAGCCCGGAAAGCGTCACGGCCGAACCGCCCCAGGAAGGTCCGCGCCGCAGCGTGCGGTATCTCAAAGGGGCCCGAACCCCGCTGGTTCAAATCGGCTTCCACGGCGCGCCAATGGGTTCCAAAGACTTCTACGCCCTGGATGTTATGACCATGCTGCTCAGCCAGGGGCGCAGCGCCCGCCTCACCCAGCATCTCGTCAACAAGGGACTGGCTATCGAGGCCTGGGCCGCCAACCCCGACAACCGTTTCGGGGGGATGGTGATCCTCGGCGGCTCGCCCAACGAGCCCCGGGATCTGAAAGGGGGCGGCCCGAACAGTGAAAAAGCCCGCCAGGCCTACTTCGAGGCCTGCCGCGACCTCGAAAACCTGCTCCTGGCCGAGGTCGAAAGCCTCAAGGAACAGCCGGTCACCGCCGCGGAACTCGAACGCGTCAAAAAGCTCAACCAGCGGGAGTTTATCGAGCGGATGCGCAGCAATGAAAGCCTGGCTTCGACCCTTGCCACCCTCGAGGTGCAAACCGGATGGCGCTATGTGAACACCTATCTCGATGCCGTTGCCGCGGTGGAGCCGGCCGACGTGCAGCGCGTGGCGCGGACCTATCTGGCAACCAAGAACCAGACCAGCGTCTTTGTAATTCCCGGCGGCGAACCCGCTGAGCAGCCGGCGGTCTACGCCGAAATCAGGTCCGTGGGCGGCAAGGCCGCCGCGCGCGTCACCGCGCCGGTCGATCTCGCCAACCATTCGAACTTCCCCACTGCCGCCGGTTGGCGGCATCCGCTGTCTTTCGAGCGCAAACCAGTCAAGGTGGCCTATCCGCGGGCGGAATCGGTCAGCACCGGCGGCGCCGACCTGTTTTTCATGCGCGACACCGCACTGCCGATGATCGATTTGACCTTGCTGGTCAAGGCCGGCCGGGTCGACCTGGATCCTTCCAAAACCGGCCTGACCGGCCTTCTGAACGACAGCCTCGTCACCGGCGGTACCGAACGGCACGCCCCGGAGGCGCTGGCCCTGCTGCTGGACGAAAATGCCATCGAGGTGTCGGTGGCCGCGGGTGAGGAGGACACCGCCATCCGGCTGTCGGTCCTCAAGGATGACTGGCAAAAGGGCTTGACGCTGTTGCAGGAAATTTTGACCCAGCCGGCCTTTAATCCCGAGGTCATCGCGGTGGTCAAGGAGCAGGCCCTGATCGGACTCCAGCGCCAGGGTGAGAACGCCCAGGCGGTCGCCATGCGCGAAGGGGCGATCTGGCATTTCGACGGGCACCCCTATGGCCGCGATCCGCTCGAAGGGCTCGCAACGATCCCGACGCTGGACGGGCAGGATTTAAAGCGGTTCCTGCGCACCTACTTCGTGCCGTCGAACATGGTGGTGGCCGTCTCCGGGGACATTTCGCGGGAAACCGCGGTGTCTGGCGTCAGTCGCCTGATGGAGAGCCTGCCCGCCGACCGGGCGCCCGCCCGCAAAATAGGCAATCCCCCCGCGACCCCGCCGGTTCTGGCCCTTGTTCCCAAAGCCGGTCAGGTTCAGTCCCAGGTGGCGCTGTATCTGAACGGGCCGGCGCGAACGGATTCCGAGTTCTGGAAGCTGCGGCTGCTGATGGATGTCATGGGCGGAAGCGATTCGTTGATGTACACCCGATTGCGGGACGATCTGGGCCTGGTCTATTCGGCCGGGTTTTTCCAGACCTACAAATGGAACGCCGGGGCGCTGATCGGATACATCGGCTGCAAGGGCGACCAGACCGGCATGGCGATCACCGAAACCCTGGACATCATGCGCGCGCTGCGGCAGAGCGTTCCGTCCGATGATCTCGAACGCAAGCGCCTCGAAGCGCTCAACAGTTTTGTCTTCAACGTCGACACCCCGCATGACCTGGTCACCACCTATGCGCGCTACAAGATGCGCGGCGAACCGCTGGACACGCTCGATCGAATTCAGCAGGCTTTCATCGACACCGGCCGCCCGGAACTCGAAGAGCTGGCACGCCGCTACCTGGACCCGCAGCGCATCCAGATTTTCGTGGTCGCCGACCAGGAGATTCCGGTGGGCCGGGATTCGACCGGCGTGCGGACGCTGACCCAGGACCTCGACCGGCTGGCCGCCACGCTGGGTCTGTCTTACCGCGAGATCGTCCTGCGGTAAGACAGGTTCTAAAAGGCAGGAATACCAGGGTTATGTCGACAGCATAAAACCCGGGCCGCGAAACGTCCTGCTTGACAGCGCGTCAGTCGGCGATGCCCGTGCACTCCAGGCAGAGGGCATAGGCGCGGCCGGGCTCCCCGTTTCGCAGAAGGGCCTGGATCTCCTTATTGTCGAAGACGGTTCCGAGGGGCTCGAGCGACCGCCGGGCGTAAAGGTTCCCGGCGCCGGAGACGAGGCCGCCGATCAGCCGGCCAAGCTTCCTGACCAGGCGCTCTTTGGCCGTCAGCTGCTGTTCGATGGCAACCACATCGTATGTCTCGAGCCCGGCCAGCTTCGCGGCGCTTTCCACCGCCGCCCCCAGACCGCCGAATCTGTCGATCAGCCCCAGTTCGCGCGCGGTTTTCGCGGCCCAGACGCGTCCCTGGGCCACTTTTTCCACGGCCTCGGGGGTCATGGCGCGACCCTGGCTCACCTGGGCGATGAACCGCTGGTAGCCGTTTTCGATCTGGAGTTGCAGGGCATCGGCCAGCAGCGGGTTCAGGGGCCGGCTGAGGTCGAAAGCCCCGGCCAGCCGGGTGGTGCCGACGCCATCCGAGGTGATTCCGATGCTTTTCAATGTCTGATCGAAGGTGGGCAGGGCGGCAAAGATGCCGATCGAGCCGGTGATGGTCGTCGGCAGGGCCCAGATTTCGTCGGCCGCCACCGCCAGCCAGTAAGCCCCCGATGCCGCGATGGCGCTCATGGAGACGATTACCGGCTTGCCGGCGCGGCGTGTCAATTCGAGTTCGCGGCGAATGACCTCGGAAGCCACGGCGCTGCCGCCGCCGCTGTTGATCCGCAGCACGACGGCCTTGACCTTTTCGTCCTCGCGGGCCTGCCGGATCAGTTCCGCCGTCGAATCGCCGCCGATACGGCCGGGCGGCTGGGTCCCGTCCATGATCAGGCCCTCGGCCACGATCAGGCCCACCCGACGGTGTTCGTCCCGCGGGCGGCGTTCTTGCGGCAGCCTGATCGCGGCATAGGTGTTGAAATCGATTTTTTTATAGCTCTTTCCGCTCTCATCCATTCCCACCAGGCCGGTGAGCTCGTCCCTGACCTCGTCTCTGGTTTTCAGCTCATCCACCAGGCCCGAAGCCACCGCCAGTCGGGCGGCATCTCCGCCCTGCGCCGCAAGCTTGACGTCCAGGGTGTTGATGAAGGCATCGATGCGGTCGGCCGGTAGCTTGCGCAAAGCCGCCACATCGCTGGTGTAGGCCTCCCACAGCACGCTCAGCCAGGCCTGGTTGGATTGCCGGTCATCGGGCGACATGTCGGTGCGCATGAAGGGTTCCAGGGCCGATTTGTAGGTGCCGACCCTGAAAACGTGAAAGTCGATCTTGAGTTTGTCCAAGGCGTTCTTGAGGTAGTGGCGGAAAATCCCCAGCCCGCTGAGCCACACCTGGCCCATCGGGTTCAGGTAAAGCCGATCGGCGTGAGCGGCGAGAAAATACTGGCGCTGATCGTATCCGTCGCCACTGGCGATGACGGTCTTGCCGGCGGCTTTGAAGCGGTTCAAGGCCTCGCCGATCTCCTGCAGCTGGCTGATCCCGGCCGCCCCCATTTTATCGAGATCGAGCACCAGGACCTTTATTTTCGGGTCCTTCGCGGCCGCAGCGATGCCATCGACAAGGTCCCTCAACACCGTCTCGACCCCCACCGCGGTGCCGTAGAAACGATCGGACAGCAACGTTTCCGAGGACTGCTCGACGATTTTTCCCACCGGCGCCACCACCAGTGCGGCGCCCGAGGGAACGTCGCGGCGCGTGCCGGACAAGATGACGGCGACCACCACCGCGACCAGGGCGATGAAGATCAGGTTCAACACCACCCGCCTGAAAACGGTCACCGCCATCCAGAGATTCCTGAATAATCGGCCGATACCTTTCAAAATCGTTCTCATTGCTTTCCTTTCCTTAAAATTCCGCTGGTCGTCTCAGTTCCGGGCCCCGTTTCAGCCGGTGGCAGGGGGCACAAAATCGCCGGATCCTCTTTGGAGGAGCGGGAAACCGGCCGAGCGGGCCGGTGGCGGATTATTCATATTACTTTTAAAAAAAGTATATAAAAAATAATGTTATTTATATTGACAATAACAAAAATAAAATTATTTTTATCGTCAAACACCCAACCGCATTGAAATTCGCGGGGGTCGCGGAGGCCCCCGATCACCGGATACTATCCACACAGAAAGGGAATATTCAATGAATAAAATAATCGGAATCGACCTGGGGACCACCAACTCTTGTGTCGCCGTCATGGAAGGCACCGAAGCAAAGGTCATGACCAACCCCGAAGGCGGTCGCACCACGCCCTCGATCGTGGCAATCACAGATGGCGGCGAGCGGCTGGTGGGTCAGGTCGCCAAACGCCAGGCCATCACCAACCCCGAAAATACGGTGTTCGGGGTCAAACGCTTGATCGGCCGGCGCTATGATGCAGCCGAAGTCCAGCAGGACATCAAAAACCTGCCCTACAAAATCGAGAAAGCCGCCAATGGCGATGTCCAGATCAATCTCAAGGGCAAGGGCCACAGCCCGGCGCAGATATCGTCTTTTATTCTGGCCGCCATGAAACATGCGGCCGAAGAATACCTGGGAGAACCGGTCACCGACGCCGTCATCACGGTCCCGGCCTACTTCAGCGACAGCCAGCGCCAGGCGACCAAGGATGCCGGCAAAATCGCCGGGCTCCACGTCCTTAGAATCATCAACGAACCGACGGCGGCCGCCCTGGCCTATGGGCTGGACAGGAAAAAGGATGAAAAGATCGCCGTGTTCGACCTGGGCGGCGGCACCTTCGACATCTCCGTGCTCGAAATAGGCGACGGGGTCTTCGAAGTCAAAGCCACCAACGGCGACACGCACCTGGGCGGGGAAGACTTCGACCTGCGCCTGATCGATTACCTGGCCGGCGAGTTCAAGAAGGATCAGGGCATCGACCTGAGAAAAGATAAAATGGCCTTGCAGCGCCTCAAGGAGGCGGCCGAGAAGGCCAAGATGGAGCTGTCGAGCGCCATCGAGACCGATGTCAATCTGCCGTTTATCACGGCCGATGCCAACGGCCCCAAACACCTGAACCTCAAGATCACCCGCTCGAAACTCGAAGCCCTGGTGGCGGACCTGCTCGACAGGTTGGAAGGCCCCTGCCGCACGGCCCTGAAGGATGCGGGCCTGGCAGCCACGGACATCGACGAAGTGGTGCTGGTGGGCGGCATGACCCGCATGCCGGCCGTTCAGGACCGCGTGCGGAAGCTGTTCGGCAAGGAGCCCGGCAAGGGCGTCAACCCGGATGAGGTGGTGGCCCTGGGAGCCGCCATTCAAGGCGCCGTGTTGAAGGGTGATGTAAAAGACGTCCTGTTGTTGGATGTGACGCCGTTGTCGCTGGGCATCGAAACACTGGGCGGCGTCATGACGCGGCTGATCGAAAAAAACACCACGATCCCGGCCCGCAAGAGCGAGATCTTCACCACCGCAAAGGACAACCAGCCGGGGGTTTCGGTGCACGTGCTGCAGGGCGAGCGCGAGATGGCGGCCGACAACAAGACGCTGGGCCGTTTCGAATTGACGGACATTGCCCCCGCGCCCAAGGGCGTGCCCCAGATCGAGGTGGCTTTCGACATCGACGCCAACGGGATTGTCGAGGTGTCGGCCACCGACAAGGCCACCGGCAAGGCGCAGTCGATCAAGATCACCCATTCTTCGGGTCTGCGGCGCGAGGACATCGACCGGATGGTGAAAGAGGCGGAACTGCACGCGGAAGAAGACCGGCAAAAACGCGATCGGGTGGAAGCCGGCAATGCCGCCGACGCCCTGATTTATGCCGCCGAAAAGTCGCTGGCCGATGTGAGCGGCAAGACCGGGCCGGCTGACCGGTCGCCGGTGGAAAAGGCTGTGGCCGGTCTGAAGCAGGCCGTCGCCGGCGGCGACACCGCCGAAATCAAGCGGTTGAGCGAGGAATTGAGCCGCGCCTCTCAGCGGCTGGCGGAGGCGGCCTATCGGCAATCTGCGTCCGAGGCCCAAGGACCGGCCGCGGGAGCGCGAGGCTTTCAAGGCCATTCCTCTGCGGCCGGCGAAAGTGAAGACGTCGTGGAGGCGGAATACGAGGAAGTCAACTGATGACGCAGGCGGCGGCCTGTCGGCCGCCGCCCCACCCCCGGTCCGAAAGGGATGCGATCAAATATTTGTCGATAACGGGCTATTACTTATGCTATACAAGTGTGAGAGTAATAGTTTCGTTGCAACCATCTCGGAGCCGGGGCGGCGCCATTTACCGGCGTTATCAATTCGGCGGCGGACCGCGCGGTTTCCGGCCCGCCCCACGGGATGCGCCCGGCTGCGACGCAGCGGGACTTGGACAATAAAACATGGGTGCGAACCCGATTCCGGCCGGTGCCGGATAAGATCCCGCCGAGGTGACAGGAAGACGAGATATGACCGAAAAGACCAAGCAAGACCCGCCCAGCGGCGAGCCGCTGCCGCAGCCGTCTTCCCGCGACCTGCGGGGCCGGCAATCGGTGCGGGCGACCTTTAAACTGACGGCCAGGGCCATTGAAACCATGAGTGCCGTGTCGATTCACCTGGGCATCAAGCAAAAGTCGCTCTTCGATCATCTGGTCGACGACATCCGGGCGCTCGAAGCCATCGCGCGCGAGGTACGCGCGACCACGGCCGAGGATGCCGGCCGGGTTCAGAAAACCTTCGTCTTGAGCCGCCGGACGCTCAGCAGCCTGGAGCAGGCCGCAGAGAACTTCCAGACCCGCCGGGACGCCCTGGTGGAATACTCCATCCAGCGCCTGATGCCCGTCATCGAAAAGGAAAAAGAAAAGCACCGGATGCGCAAGGCGCTTTTGAGCCGCATGAACGAGTACATCGAAAAGGGCGAAAAGATCCGGCAGGAAGCCCGGGAGCAATTGGGCGAGGATGACCCGGTCTTCGACGAACTCGACCGGGCCATGACGGCCCTGCTGAACGCCCGCAAAGACATCGACGTTTTTATCGCCAAGGGCAAGATCATCGAGAAGTTCTGAATCCGCCGGTGGCTCTCGAATTCCCTTTGGCTTTATCGTCCGATTGCCGCCGTCGGCGCGACGTCACCCGCGGCACCGCAGGTCTTCCCCACCAAATGGTTCCTTGGCGCCGATGGTCAACGCGCTTGACAGGGTCTGCGCGAGACCTACCTTGGACAAGTGGAAACGCTCCCCTTGCTCCGAACCCCATGATCGATTGGTGAATCATCTTGTCTTCGATAACGGCCTCAGCCGGCATCAGCCCGTCTTATTCGATCGCCTGGAAAACCCGCATGGCCGACATCGACCGCACGGCCTGGAATGCCCTGGCCCTGCCGCTGGAAACCCCGCTGCTGGAATGGGACTGGCTGCACCTGCTCGAGGTTTCCGGCAGTGTTCAGGCCGAAACCGGTTGGCAGCCCGTGCATCTGACGGTCTGGTCGGGTGAGCGGCTCGTGGGGGCCGCACCGCTGTATGCCAAGAGCCACAGCAGCGGGGAATTCGTGTTCGATCATGCCTGGGCCCATCTGGCCCAGCGTCTCGGCATCCGCTATTATCCGAAGCTGGTCGGAATGAGCCCGTTTTCACCGGTGGTCGGCTATCGGTTCCTGATCGATCCCGGCAAGGATTCCAATCACATCACCCGCCTGATGGTCGCGGCCATCGACCAATTCTGTCAGCGCAACGCCATCGCCGGCTGCAGCTTTCTCTTCGTCGACCCCCGGTGGCAAACGCAGCTGGAGGCCCTGGGCTTCAGCGCCTGGCGCCACCAGAGTTATGCCTGGAGAAACAGGGGCTTCGGCTCTTTCGAGGACTACCTGGCGATGTTCAATTCCAACCAGCGCCGCAACATTCGCCGCGAACGCCGGAGCACGGTCGATTCCGGGATCGAAATCCGGCCGTTGACGGGTGCCGGGATCACGCCAGACATATTGGCGTTGATGTACACGTATTACCGCCGCACCAATGACCGTTATGGCCCCTGGGGCTGCAAATACCTGACGAAGGCTTTTTTTGACGGTTTGATCGACGGGTGTCGCGATCGTCTGCTGCTGATGGCCGCTTTCGATGACCGCCGAAGCGAAGCCCCGATCGCCCTTTCCTTCCTGCTGACCAAAAAAGACCGCCTCTACGGACGCTACTGGGGCAGCGCGGCCGAGTTCAATCACCTGCATTTCGACACCTGCTATTACAGCCCGATCGAGTGGGCCATCGGCCATCGCATCGCCATTTTCGATCCGGGCGCCGGCTCGCCCCACAAGATCCGGCGCGGCTTCGAGGCGGTCGCCAATCACAGCCTGCACCGGTTCTACGAGCCGGGCCTGGCGCAGATCCTGCGCAGCCACATCGACGAGATCAACCGGCAGGAGCAGCAGATCATCGATGACCTGAACGCCGCGCTACCCTTTTCAAGACGGCGCGCGTTATAAGCGGCCCGGTCTTCATCTTCAAAGCGATGCGTCGTGGCGGGAGGAAGGATTGAGGTTTAATCGGGTGTCTGGAATTTGACAATTCCGCGCGCTTTGATATAGAAAACGGTTTTTTCAACCCACCGTGCCATTGGACATGGGTTTTGAAATAAAGGTTTTGGCGAGACGCTCGGTGAGGATCGCCCGTTCGGGTCGAACGGCGATTTTTTTTGAGGGCGGCGCAAAAGGGCTTCAAGATATGGCGGACCGGTCGAAACTACTTCCTCTGATGGGGCTCGTCGTCGCCATGGCGCTGTGGGCCAGTTCGTTTATCGTCCTGAAACTCGCGTTTCGCAGTTATCATCCGATGGTGGTCATCTTCGGCCGCATGCTGGTCGCCAGCGCCTGTTTTCTGTTCTTCCTGCCACGGTTGCGGGCCGTCACCTTTCACCGCGGAGACTGGAAATTAATCCTGTTCATGGCGGTTTGCGAACCGTGCCTGTACTTTCTGTTCGAGGCCAAGGCAATCGAAAACACGGCGGCGTCCCAGGCCGGAATGATTTCAGCCCTTTTACCGCTGATGGTCGCCGTGGCCGCCCGGATATTTCTGAAAGAAAGCATAACCGGCCGGACGACACTTGGCTTTCTTTTGGCCATCGGCGGTGCAATCTGGATGAGCTTGAGCGGCGCGGCGTCCCCGTTGGCCCCTCATCCGGCGCTGGGCAATCTGCTCGAATTTCTCGCCATGGTCTGTGCGGCGGGCTATACCATTGCGCTCAAAAGACTCACGGCCCGGTACAGCCCGGTGGTGTTGACGGCCTTTCAGGCCTTTGTCGGCAGCCTTTTTTATCTGCCGATTCTGTTTCTGCCTTCCACGCGGCTGCCGACCGCGGTTGATCCCGGCGGCGTGCTGGCCATCCTCTACCTGGGCGCGTTTATCAGCTTCGCGGCCTACGGGCTGTACAATTTCGGCATCAGCCGCATCCCGGTCAGCCAGGCCTCAGCATTTGTCAATCTGATCCCGGTGTTCACCCTCCTGATGGCCGCCTCGATTTTGGGCGAACAGCTGACCCTCTCCCAGTGCGTTGCCGGTATGGTGATCTTGTCCGGTGTTTTTCTCAGCCAGGATCGTGCCGAGCGCCTTTTTGGTTTCCGTCACCTCCGGACCGCAGCGGCCGACGACCCTTTGGCCCGGCATGCGGGGCTCACCTGCCAGTCTGAAAAACCCGCTTCTGCAGGTCAGTAAATGAGATCGGTGCCTTTCTGGGTCAACCGCAGGGAGTCGTCCGGCCCGTCCAGGTGCTCGACCAGTCCGCTGGACACGAGTTCCTTGATCGCCTGTTTGAAAACCTTTTTTTCCTGGCTGTCGAGACTGGCAAAATAGTCCGATTCCAGCCAGTGGGGCGGCAGGGTATCGTTTTCGCTGCCGAGTGATCGAAACTTGTCAAGGATTTCTCTTTTGATCGTCTTTTTATCCTTGTGCATGTTACCCTCCAGTATGGCACATACCGGTTATCGTCTGAAGAGAGCTTTCGATAGTCCCCGGTGACGCATCAAGGTTACGGTAAGCGCACTGGCGGCCACACCGTAGTGCAAAACCAACGCATTGATTTTATATCATATCGATACCATATAGCCGGCGGCCATGCAACGGGATATCGGCTTTGAGCCACAGATGTCGCTCAGGGCTTTCTTCGCATCCTCCCACCCGCGCAACCGGGGCGGTCACTGAACCGGTTTCAGGCTGGCCCGGATCTGCGGCAACAGATCGGCCGATGTGGCGATGAGGTTGTCCTCGATTTTTTGCCCGGTGAGATAGTCGTTGAGAAAAAAATCACTGCCGTCGATTTTGCAGAACCGGCCCCCGGCCGATTCGATGATGACCCGCGCGGCGGCCAGGTCCTGAAAAGACTCGTTGGCCACGATCGCAGCGTCCGCCCGCCCCATGGCGACATAGCAGACGTGGGCCGAGGTGCAGCCCAGGGATCTGATCTTGCCCTGAAAATTGGTGTTGAAGCGCGAGTGAAAGCGCGAAAAGGTCAACAGCAGGCTTTCGTCGTTGGTGGAATCGATGCCGGAAATCCGGATGCGCTCGTTGCCCCGGAAGGCCTCCTTGCCGGCCCGGGCGTGAAACAAATCGCCGGTGGCCGGCATGAAAAAAACGCCGAATATCGGCCAGAAATTTTCGATCAGCGCCAGCGAGCACCCCCAGATGGGAATGCCGGCCTGAAAATTGGCGACGCCGTCCAGCGGATCGAAAATCCAGAGGTAGCGCTTTTTTTCATGCGAATAATCTGTGTCTTCAAGCGTGTCCTTGAAAAGGTGGTGTCCCGGAAACCGGTTTTGCAGTTCATTTTTGAAGAACGCCGAAAGCTTCAGCTCCGCGGTCGTGACCAGATCTTCGTCGAAACGGCTCTGATGAGTCCCCTTGCCGTAATAGGCCAAGGCCTTTTCTCCGACCGCATGGATCATGTCCATGGCGAACCCGGTCAGGTCCTCGATTCCGTACTCTTGTTCCGCCGCCATTGTACCTCCTTCGAATCATGATGTGATGAGCGATCGCTGTCGAAACCGAAAAGGGGATGCTGCCGTCGCGGGGGAAGGGATAAAAAAGCGACACGGCCCGTCACCCCTAGGCCATGCCGGCCGCTGGCGTCGGCAGGGGTGCCGCAAGCGCCATCAAAGCTCATAGGGTGTCAGACTTTCGAAGCCGTCGCCGGTTACCACGATGGTCTGTTCGAACTGGGCCGAAAGCGACCCGTCGCGCGTGACCGCCGTCCAGTCGTCGGCCAGCACGTGCAGATAGCGTTCGCCCAGGTTGATCATCGGCTCGATGGTGAACACCATGCCGGGCACCAGGGCGAGCCCTTCGCCTTTGCGACCGAAGTGCGGCACCTGCGGGGGTTCGTGAAATTCGTAGCCGACCCCGTGCCCCACGAACTCCCGCACGACCGAACATCCTTGCCGTTCGGCGTAGTGCTGGATCGCAAAACCGATGTCGCCGAGGGTGTTGCCGGGGCGCACCATTCCCATTCCGAGCCGCAGGCACTGCCGGGCGACGGTGACGATCTTGACGGCATCCGGACCCGGCGAGCCCACGAAGAACGTCTTGTTCGCATCGGCAAAATACCCGTCGCGGATCGTGGTGATATCGACGTTGACGATATCGCCGTCGCGCAGTTCGCGCGATCCGGGAATGCCGTGACAAATCACTTCGTTGACCGAAACGCAAACGCTCTTGGGAAATCCGCGGTAGTTCAGGGGTGCCGGTGTGCCGCCGTTTTTGACGGTGTAATCGTGGACCAGCCCGTTGATGAGGTCGGTCGTGATCCCGGGCCGGATCGCGGCTTGCACCAGGTCCAGCGTTTCCAGGACCAGGCGCCCGGCGGCGCGGATGCCCTCCACGGCCTTTTCGTCCTTCAGGCGGATGTTGTATTTGGTTAAATAGGCCGTCTGGATGTCTTCCACCGGTTGGCCGTCCCGTCCGAGGCAGCACTTTTTATATTTTTTGCCGCTGCCACAGGGGCAGGGATCGTTTCGCCCCACTTTCGATTTGTTCATTCTCTTCCCAACCCTTTCGTCCCCGATCACGGGCGTCCGCCACCGCGTGGCCGCCAAAAAGCCGACCGCGTTCCCCGCGCACCGGAAAACCGGCTGTTTGGCGCCATAACGACGCCTTGTGCGAATCTCGGCCCCTGCCGGCGTCGATGCAGCGCCCTTCTGAAGGGGCGGCTTTTATTCGGGCGATTCCTCGCGCGACACGTCGGGCGCCGTGTTTCGAAAACGCTCGGTGGTATATGATGTACCGCCACGGAAATCAATAAAAATAACGTCGTCACACCCGCCGTCGGGCGGCGATCCCGATCCAGTCCTCGAGGGTATCGACCGCCAGAATGACGAATCCATGCCTTTCGAGAGCGGAGACGACACGGTCTTTGTGCCCGGACACGATACCCGAACAGATAAAAACGCCGCCGGGCCGCAGCAGGCGGTGCAGGCCTTCTATAAGCTCCAGAACGGTATCGGTGAGGATGTTGGCGGCGACAAGATCGAATGGCACCCGGACCGCCGAGGCCAGGTCTCCCCGCCACACCCGGCAGCAGGCTTCCGAGAGGCCGTTTCGCTTGAAATTTTCGGCCGCCACCTCGACGGCGGTCTCATCGATATCGACGGCCCAAACCGATCCGGCACCCAATTTGGCGGCGCCGATGGCCAGTATGCCGGACCCGGTGCCCACATCCAGAAAGGCATCCTCTTTTTCGAGGTACGCCCTGATCAGGCGCAGGCTCAACAGCGTCGTCGCATGCCCGCCGGTGCCAAACGCCATGCCCGGGTCGATGTCGATGACAATGGTGTCCGGGCCGGTGGCGACCGGTTCCCAGGACGGTTTGACGATCAAGTCGGCGCCGACCCGAACCGGTTTGAAAAACTTCTTCCAGGATTCGGCCCAATCTTCCTCGTCGATTTCCCTGAGCCGCAGGCGCGTGACGAGCCGGTGCCGGTCGCCTGCCGCCTTCAATTGCTCTTGCAGGCGCTCGCAGCGGGCCATCCCCTCGGCCCCGGCGGGCAGGAAAGCGGTCACGGCCGGATGCTGCGGGCGCTCGACCGGCGCATCCCCCCAGCCATCTGCGACCGGCGCCAGGCCGGGGTCGTCGATCACGACGCCCTTCACGCCCAGGTCGTAGAAAACCCCGGCGATCACGTCCGCGCCGCGTTCGATGGCGGTGATGTCGGGGCCATCGAATTCTACTTTTGCTTCAATCCACTTCATGATGGTATAATAATTGCTTCTGCTTGTCCGTTAAGCGTGCGAAATGGCACCGTTTTCTTTAACGATCAAACCGGGCGCTTTGCGGCCGGCGGCGGGGCGAAACCGTAAACCCGCCGGTTCAGCGTACGCCAAGGACCGGTTCCGGCATCCAAAACCGTCATATTAAAGCCCATGGGATGTCGCCGGCGGAGAGCCGCGCCCGAACCGGCGGTGTCATGGCAGCCATCATGTCGATCTTTGGGGGGTCAAAGCCTTGACGATGGGACGCGATCAGGATCAGACGGCGACAGCCGCACCATACGTCAAGGCCTTGTTTTCGTCAAACCGCCGCTCGGGCACCTGCCCGGCGCAAAAGCCGACCGCGCAACAGGGTGACACCGTCTTGGGTTTTTTTCAAACAGAAACGCCATCGGCCGGCGGGCGGATTTACAACAGCCGGATCACCAAATCCTACCTCAACTACCTGAAGCTGAACTGGCCGCAGGTCGACGGCTCGGAGTTGATCGAGCGCGCCGGCATGACCCGCTATCAGATCGACGATCCGGCGCACTGGTTTACACAGGACCAGGTCGACCGCTTTCACGATCTGGTCGTGAAAAAGACCGGCGCGGCCGACATCTCCCGCCAGGCCGGTCGCCATGTCAGCTCCTCCAGCGGGACCGGGGTCGCCAGACAATATATTCTCGGCTTCGTGGGCCCGGCTCTCGCCTACCTGGCCGCCGGCAAGGTGGTCGACAAGTTCAGCCGGGCCACGGTCAACTCCGCCCGAAGGCTGGGACCGAACAAAATCGAAACCACTTTCACACCGCTGCCCGGGGTCAGGGAAAAACCCTATCAATGTGAAAACCGTCTCGGCCATCTGGAAGCCTTGGCCGAGGCGTTTACCGGAAAGTTCGCGCGCATCGACCATCCGGAATGCTTCCATCGCGGCGATGCACGCTGCCGGTACATTGTCGCCTGGGACACGTCACGGTCTTTTTTCTGGAAGAGAATCCGCAGCGTCTCATCGGCCGCCTTCGTTTTGTTTTTCCTGGTTTTCTGGGAATTCATGTCGCTGCACCACTGGCTGACCGGCGGTTTCATCGGCTTGAGCGTGGTGATGGCGCTGTCGCTGATCGCGGCCCATTTCGAAAAACGCGACCTGATCCGAACCATTCGATCCCAGAAGGCCGCCGCCCAGGAGCATCTCGAACAACTCAGCGCCCGCTACAACCACGCCCAGCTGGTTCAGGAGATCGGCCAGGCGACATCGACCGCCATGGAAATCGATGCGTTGATCTCGGCCGTCGTGCGGGTCGTTTCCAAGAGGCTCGATTTCGACCGGGGCGTCATCATGCTGGCCAACCCGGACAAGACGCGGCTGGAATACGTCGATGGGTTCGGTTACAGCCGGGAGCACGAGAGGCTGCTGCGCGACAACGGCTTTCATCTGGACCGCACCGCGGCGCGCGGATTCTTCGTCCGGGCCTTTATCGACCAAAAACCTTTTCTGATGCAGGACGTCCAGGCCGGCCAGGACAACCTTTCGCCCCGCAGCCGGGCCCTGGCGCGGGAGATGGGCGTCAAATCCCTTATTTGCGTCCCCATCGTGTACGAGAAAGAATCGTGCGGCATCCTGGCGGTCGACACGGTCAAATCCAAGCGCCTGCTCACCCAAAGCGACGTCAACCTGTTGATGGGCGTCGCCTCCCAGACCGCCATCAGTATCGCCATTGCCCGGTCTTTCAGCAGTCTGCAGGTCAGCGAAGAAAAGTATCGCACGATTTTAGAGAGCATCGATGACAGCTACTTCGAAGTCGACCTGAGCGGCAACCTGACGTTTTTCAACGAGTCGACCTGCCGCATGCTCGGCTATGAACGCCACGAGCTGCTCGGGTCGAACTACAGCCGCTTCATGGACGCGGCAACGGCCGAAAAGGTCTTCAAGACCTTCAGGGCCGTCTTTCAGACCGGCCAGGCGAACCGGGCGCTGGATTGGAAACTGATCACCAAGGACGCATCGGAGCGCTTCGCCCAGGCCCTGGTGTCGCTCATTCGGAATTCGGCCGGTGAGCCGATCGGGTTTCGCGGACTCGCACGCGACGTGACCGGCCAGATCCTGGCCGAAACAGAACGCAAGGTGCTGGAAGCCCGGCTCCAGCAGGCCGAAAAGATGAAGGCCATCGGCACGCTGGCCGGCGGCGTCGCCCATGACCTGAACAATGTGCTCTCGGGCATTGTCAGCTACCCGGAGCTGTTACTGATGGACCTGCCGGCCGACAGTCCCCTGAGAAAGCCGATTCTCACCATTCAAAAGTCGGGCGAAAAGGCTTCGGCGATCGTCCAGGACCTTCTGACGCTGGCGCGGCGTGGTGTCGCGACCTCGCAGGTCATCAACCTCAACCAGGTCCTGGACGAGTATTTGAAAAGTCCCGAATACCTGAAAATGCGCTCCCAGCATCCCGCGGTCGACATCACCGTTGAAACCGAGCCCTATCTGCTGAACATGATCGGTTCGCCGGTGCATATTTCAAAATCGCTGATGAACATCGTCAACAACGCCGCCGAAGCCATGCCGTCCGGCGGACAAATACGAATCAAGACCGAAAACCGCTATGCCGATCAGGCGATCAAGGGGTTCGATACCATCGCGGCCGGTGAATACGTCGTCCTGTCGATCTCCGACGACGGCATCGGCATCTCGGCCGCCGACATCGAACGGATCTTCGAGCCGTTTTACACTAAAAAGGTGATGGGCCGCAGCGGCTCCGGCCTGGGAATGGCCGTGGTCTGGGGCACCGTGAAGGATCACGGCGGCTACATCGACGTCAACAGCCGCCCGCAGTGCGGGACCACCTTCACGCTTTTTTTCCCGGTGACGCGCAAAGCCCTCGAGCACAAGAAAGAGCCGTTCGCCCGCGAAAACTACATGGGCCGCCAGGAATCGATTCTGATTGTCGACGATGTGGCCGAGCAGCGGGAAATCGCCTCTGAATTGTTGAAGAAGCTCGGTTACTCGGTGGCAGCCGTCGAAAGTGGCGAGGCCGCGGTGGCGTATTTGACAAAGGAACGGGCGGACCTGGTCATCCTGGACATGATCATGGAGCCCGGCATGGACGGCCTCGACACCTATCGCAATATCCTGACCTTGAATCCCCGTCAGAAGGCCATCATCGCCAGCGGGTTCTCCGAAACCGGTCTGGTCCGGGAGGTGCAGCGCCTCGGTGCCGGGGTCTACGTGAAGAAACCGTATACGACCGAGGAAATCGGCGTCGCGGTCCACCGCGTCCTCAATGCGGAAAACGGTCCGGTCCCGAAAACTTTTCCTTTGGCGGGTTGAAGTACCCGTGGCGCAAGGCGGGAAACCGGCGGCGTATGTCGTCGAAAACGGCCGTCATCCCCAACGGGCTTGCGGTCCGCTGAACCGTGGCCATCATCTCCCAGTACCGCCGGGGATCGTAGTTCAGGTTGCGCCACTGGATCATGTGGACCGGGTGCCGGCCCAGAAAGCGGATCAGGGCCCCGACTTCCTCCGGCGTGTCCGTAAAGCCCGGCAGGTTCAAATAATTCAGCGCCACATGGACGCCGCGCTGCAGCGCCAGGTCGATTCCCGCGAGGACATCGGAAAAGCGGTAACCGACCGGCCGGAAGTAGGCGGCATAACACTCGCTCCGGACACTGTTCAGGCTGATGCGGAGGCTGTCGAGGCCGGCCTCGATCAGCGCCGCCAGCGCGGGCGGGCGACTGCCGTTGGTGTTCATGTTGACCGTCCCGCGGTCGGTTGCGGCGCGGATCGAGCGGATGGCCGGTTCGATGACATCGGCCGCCAGCAGGGGATCCCCCTCGCAGCCCTGGCCGAAACTGACCACCGCGCGGTTCGCGCGGCGAAGGTGCGACAGCGCCACGGCCGTAATCTCCGCCGGATTCGGCGTGAAGCCGATCCGGTTCTGACTGGGGGGGATACCGCTGGCCTCCTGAAGCGAAAGGCACCCGCGGCAGCGGGCATTGCAGCGCTGCGCGGTGGGCAGCGGCGCTTCGCAGCGCCCGAGAAAAAAGTTCTTGGCCGCCGGGCAGCCGTAAACCAGCGCGCAGGTCTCGAGGTGCTCCCGCAGGCGGTTGGCGGGCAGTTGCCGGCGTTTGACGCGGATGCCGGCCGCAACGGCCTCCGGCGGCATGAGCCGCAGGTCCTGCCGCCTTTCCCGGTCCACCCGAAACACCGCCGATCGGTAGCCGCCGCGCTGCCACCCGACGGCGCCGTATGAAAAAAGCGGCAGGGGCGCGGCGCCGTCTCTTTCGGCAAACGCGCTGATCCAGCGGACGACATAGCCGGGCGAGTTGAACGCCGCCACCGGAAAAATCGGCGTGCCGCGGCGACGGGGGTCCTGCGCCACCGGTTCGAAACGCTCGCTGCGAAGATCGAAGAGGATCGGAACGCGTCCGGGCAAGAACATCAGCTCTGCGCCGAAGGGCAGCGCGATGGTGTTCCCGCGTTCGAGCGGCACCAGCTGTTCGCCCGCCATGCCGACGGCGGCATAGCCGTCGAGGTCGTAGATCTCACCCTTGCGATTGGCCACCAGCGCCCTCAGGTACCGGGCATTATTTTCCAAGCAACCCTCCGTCAACCGAAATTATCCGTTTAAACCCTAGCCTCGAGGCTTTATGCGTGATCAGACGGTGCGGCCAGCGGCTGAGCTGAACGTCGAACCGGGAAACGATCCGTATCATTTCTTCAGGGTGTGGTGCGCAAGATGACCCAGTTCGGGAAAAATGAGGGCCTGGCAGGCGAGGCGGCAGGCGTTCAGGCTGCCCGGCAGACAAAATACCGCGGTGCCGGCGAGGATTCCCGCTGTGGCCCGCGAGAGGATCGCGGCCGATCCGATCTCGGCGTAGCTGAGGTGGGCGAAAAGCGGGGCGAACGCCGTCAACTCCTTTTCCAGCATCGGGCGCACGGCTTCGATGGTGACGTCTTCAGCCGCGGCGCCCGTGCCACCGGTCAGCACCAGCACCTGCGGGTGATGCTCCCGTATGACGGCCGCCACCGCCGCGGCGATGCGGGCGGCATCATCGGGCACGATGTGGCGGCAGGTAACGACGTGGCCTGCCGCCACGGCCTGAGTCTCGATCCACCGGCCGCTCTCGTCGGTGTCGAGGCTGCGGGTCGTCGAAATCGTCAAAATGGCGATGGCCACCGATCGGGGGGCGTTTTTCTTGTGTGCGCGGGTGCCCATGTTTTTTCCCTTTACGAAAGACGTCAGGTTCGGTTTCAAGCCCCGGCCGATGTGCCGGCGCAGGGCCGTACAGGCGCTTAGATGACCGAATTGACTTGATTTTACAAGCTGTTTTTATTAACTTGGATTCTGAAATGATTACCTCATGCAGCGGCGTTATCCTGGCGGGAGGGCTCAACACCCGTTTTGCGGGCCGGGAAAAAGCGTTTATCACCCTCGGCGGCGAGAGCCTCATCGATCGACTTTACCGGATTTTTCGCGAAATTTTCGAAGATGTCCTGGTGGTCACCAACGATCCGCTGAAGTATCTCGGCCGGGACGCCCACATCGTCACCGATCTCTTTCCGGTGCGCAGCTCGTTGACCGGCATCCATGCCGGTCTTTTTCACTGCCGCACGCCGCATGCGTTTTTTGCCGCCTGCGACATTCCTTATTTAAGAAAAGAAGTGGTGCAGGCCGTCGTCGGCGCCATCACGCCCGAAATCGATGCCGTCATTCCGCAAACCGCGGCCGGGCTCGAGCCCCTGTGCGCCGCCTATTCGACCCGCTGCCTGGACACGATCTGGCAGCACCTGACCAAGGACCGGCTCAAAATACAGCGCATCTTGAAAAAGATGAAGGTCAGGACCATCGCGGAAGAACGCCTGCGCCGGCTCGACCCGCAGCTGACATCTTTTTTCAACATCAACTCGCCGGCCGACCTGATCCGGGCCGAAGCTTTGCAGGGGGAAATATCGGCACCGAACCGGTGAAAATCAATGCGGGGGTCCTGCTGTATATCACGATACATGAAACAGGTTGTGCCGGCTCAGCCCGTTTGCCCGTTGAGCCGGTGAAAGGATACCTTCAAACGAGGCGCCGGAGCCCGGATGGGCGGTTGCCGGCTGTGGCTGACGGTCTCGATAGGGGCGAAAGATTTTTCGCCCCGCCGGGGTCTTGAACCGGACCCGATGCCAGCAGCCAAAATCTTTGTCTTGAAGCCGGTGAAAGGACCTCCATGACCCTTGACCAACTCATCGAAACCGTTAAAAAACACCCCGAATTCGACCGGGTCGGCATGCTGTTGTGTCACATCGGGATCGTGCGCGCCACGTCGCGCGACGGCCGGCCGGTCAAGGGTCTCGAGGTCCGCGTCGATCACGGCTTGCTCGATGCCATCCTTGCCGAAGGGCGACTGAAGCCCGGCATCGTGACGATCGAGGTCCATATCGCCGAAAACCGTTACCTGGCCGTGGGGGAAGAGGTCATGCTGCTGGTCGTCGCCGGCGATGTGCGCGAAAACGTGCTGGCCGCGCTGCACGCCACGCTCGAGGCCATCAAAAATACCGCCACCCGCAAAATCGAACATTTCAGGTAGAGGAGGCCCGCGTATGACCGAGTTCACCCATCTGGACGCCGAGGGCCGGGTCCGCATGGTCGATGTCTCCGCCAAAGAGGCGACCCATCGGATTGCCGTCGCTCGCGGGGCTGTCATCATGCAGCCCGCGACTCTTGAAAAAATTCTGACGGGCACCGTCACGAAGGGCAACGTGCTCGAGACGGCGCGCATCGCCGGTGTGATGGCCGCCAAGAAAACCGCCGATCTCATTCCGATGTGCCACCCGCTGCCGGTCACGCACGTGCGCCTCGATTTTCTGCCGGACCCGGCCTCCCACCTGATCGGAATCGAGGCGGGCGTGCGCCTTGTCGGCCGCACCGGGGTTGAAATGGAGGCGCTGACGGCGGTAACCGTGGCGGCCTTGACCATTTACGACATGTGCAAATCCCACGACCGTGACATGCTGATCACCGACGTGCGCCTGATTGAAAAATCCGGTGGAAAAAGCGGCCATTACCGGCGCCGGGAGTAACCTGACATGAAAGCGGTGAGACTGTGCGGCGTCTTCATGAAACCCGGCGCCGGTGGATACCCGGTCGCGGGCAGGGCGGCCTCTGGGCCGGCACGGCCGGGGTGGGGGATATGGGTGCTGCTTGCGGCCGTGCTTCTTGTGGCCGGCTGGATCGCCGGGTGCGCGGCCCCCAAAGAACGGGTGCTCCTGGAACTGGCCCCGACCGGGCACCCCGATTTTACGGACGACCTGCGTTTCGACGGGTTGGAACAGAGCATCCGCGCCAGTCTGGGGTATTTGCAGCGCGTGCCGCCGGACAAGGAATTCCGGTTCGGCGAGGACCGCTACTCAGCCGCGCACATGGTGCGGTCGATGGAGCTTTTTTTGGACTTTGTCCAATCCCGACCGACCGATGAGGAACTGGGCCGTTTCATCCGCGACACCTATCGTGTCTACCGCTCCGTCGGCGGGGGCCCCGGCAAAGACGTGCTGTTTACCGGATACTACGAACCCCTGTTGACGGCCCGCAGCCAACCCGATGCCGCGCATCGGGTGCCGATTTTGGGACCACCGGATGACATGCTGACCATCGACCTGGCCGCTTTTTCGGAAAAATATTCGGGGGTCAAGCTCACCGGCCGGCTCGCCGGCCGAAGCGTCGTTCCTTACTATGATCGCAAAGACATCGAAGAAGCCGGGGTTTTGGAAGGCAAGGCCCCCGTTCTGGCGTGGCTCGCCAGCCCGGTGGACTTGTTTTTTCTGCAGATCCAGGGTTCGGGCCGCGTTGTGCTCGAGGACGGCGAGCCGCTCTTCGTGCACTACGACTCGACCAACGGCCGCCCCTACCGCAGTGTCGGACGGCTGCTGGCCGATGAAGGCAAAATTCCGCTCTCGGAAATGTCGATGCAGCGCATCCGGTCTTACCTGGCGGACCACGCGCAGGAGAGCCGCGACATTCTCAATTACAATCCCAGCTACGTTTTTTTTCGGATCGAAAAAGAGGGACCGTTGGGGTTTTTGGAGGTCAAGCTGACACCCGGCCGCTCGGTGGCCCTGGACTACCGTCTGTTTCCGCTGCCGGCCCTGGCTTACATCGAAACCCAAAAGCCGGTTCTCGATGCCGGCGGGCAAATCAGCGACTGGCAGACATTCGGCCGATTCGTCCTGAGCCAGGACACCGGCGGCGCCATTCGCGGTCCGGCCCGCGCCGACCTGTTCTGGGGCAACGGACCGTACGCCGAGGCGGCCGCCGGTCACATGCGCCAGCGCGGAAATTTATTCCTGATGGTTCTAAAACCGGAGAAGGCGGCCGAAAAGGTCGTGAAGAAATAAAAGGGGTGAGATTTTACCACAAGAGACGGATCTTCTCGATTGCTTCCGCGATTTTCAACCGCAAAAATCCCAGAGAGACCCCGTTGCCGAAAATGGCAATCAAAAGCAACTCGTCGCTGACCTTGCTGAAGTGCAGGTTCTCCTCCCGGCCCTTGTGAAACAACAGCGAAAATTCGTCTTCACCGACGATTTTGGCCATGGCGTTGACCGCCCCGAAGTTCCCGGCGGCCAAGGCCGCCAGGGAATAAACGCCGTTCCGGCGCTCTTTACCGCAGCTCTTGGCGATGATGTGGCCGGCCATGTCGACCAGCAGGGCGACGGTTACGCCGCTCGCCGCCAGATCGGTCTCCAGAATGGCTTCGGTTTTTTCGAGTTGGTCCTGATCGAAGGCCTGTATCATAACCCCTTAAATATATCAGAAATATTTCAAGTCATCAAGCGGATTCGCAACCGACTCGGGCCGGTGTTGACAGGAAATCCGAAACCAAGTAGACATTACCCTTTTAAGAACCACCATTTTATTGACTTCAAGAAATCCCTTTTCCCGCCCGTATCACACGTCATTTTCGACCATCGCGGGGAATCTGCAAGGAGACGGCTCATGTTTGGAATCGGCATGCCGGAAATGTTGTTGATTCTGGCCATTGCGCTCATCGTCATCGGGCCCAAGAAGCTCCCGGACCTCGCAAAGTCCCTGGGGCGGGCGCTGCGGGAATTCAAAAAAGCGACCAGCGAGTTGAAGGAATCCATCGACCTGGACACCGACTTCAGGGAGGTCAAGAAAAATTTCAGGGACAGCCTGACGGACAGCCAGACCGCCGCCAAAGACCAACCCCGGGAGGGCCGCCCGATAAAGCTCGACGAGGAAAAGGTTACCGCCCTGAAGGAGGCCCACGACCAGTGGCAACAGCAGAGCGTTGCCGGCCAAGCGCAACAGAGCGCCGTGGATTTTTCCGGAAAAGAACCGGGAACACCGGCGACGACAACGGCTGAAACCCCTGACGGCAGTTCGGTAAAAACAGGGCAGGAAGGGCCGGCCCAAAATGGATGAAGAGGCGAAACTGCCCTTTACCGTTCACCTGGAAGAACTGCGCAAGCGCCTGATCGTTTGTTTCGCTGCGGTCGGCGTCGGCTTCGTGATCTGCTACGGGTTCAAGGAATACCTGTTTCAAATCCTGGTCCATCCGCTGGTGAAGGTGATGCGGCCCGGCGATTCCCTCATTTTTACCGGACTTCCGGAAGCCTTTTTTACCTATTTGAAAGTTGCCTTTCTGGCCGGATTGATGCTGGCCGCCCCGGTCATCATCTACCAATTCTGGGCTTTTGTGGCACCGGGTCTCTATGACAAGGAAAAAAGGCTGATGCTGCCGATCGTCTTTCTGTCCACCTTTTTTTTTGTCGGCGGCGCCCTGTTCGGCTATTTTCTCGTTTTTCCCTGGGGTTTCCAGTTTTTCCTCGGATTTGCTTCGGATACCATCCGCCCCATGCCTTCGATGAAAGAATACCTCGGCTTCTCCGCCAAATTGCTCCTGGCTTTCGGGCTGGTCTTCGAACTGCCCCTGGTGATCACTTTTCTGGCCCGCCTCGGCATCGTGTCGGTCGATTTCTTGAAAAAGAACCGCAAGTATGCCGTTCTGATATTTTTTATCGGCGCGGCCATTTTGACGCCACCGGATGTCGTCACTCAGATCATGATGGCGGTGCCGTTGATGGCGCTATATGAGATCAGCATCGTCGGCGCACGCCTCTTCGGGAAAAAGAAACCCGCGGAAGAGGCGGCGGCGGAAGAATCCGCCCCGGCCGGCGGCGGTGATTGAGAACCGGGACGCCTTGAAAAAGGTAGGGTTTATAGGCATTGACATGCGCCGGGAGGCTTGGTAACAACTGCGCGCATCTGGGGAAGTTTTCCGTTCGTTGGCTTGCCGGTTTTCCGAAAAGTCGTCGGCCGTCCTACAGCAGCCTTTCGGCGGTGCGTTAAAGATGGGATTATTTGACCGTACGAAAACGCTTTTTACCAGCATCGGCAGCATGCCGCGGATAGGCCGGCACGTTCAGAACGGCCGGTCATTTTCGACCGATCTCTTGCGGTTAAGCGGCAGCGGAAATGTTCGGGGTCCGTTCGGAAAGTTGCAGGAAATGACACATTGAGGAAAGGAGGTTGAAAACAGATGATGAAAATGCGTTCATTGTTGATTGCCATGGTCATCGGAGTTGCCCTCGTGTTTTTCGCAGCTGGAATCTATGCCGCCACCAAGGCGGAGGATGTCATCAAAATTCAGGACAAAAAGTGCGAGTACACCAAGGGCATCGTCGAGTTCAGCCACAAAAAACACGCCGAGGAGTATGCCAAAAAAGCGCCGGACCTGTACAAGGACAACTGCGGCACCTGCCACCACGATGACAAGGGCAAACCGCTGGCCAATCTCGCTGCCGGCCAGGAAGTGAAACGGTGCATCGAGTGTCACGACAAGTGCGGTGAAGCACCCAAGGGCAAGGATGCCCCCAAGCTCACGGACAAGGAAAAGCGGGCGTATGTCGCCGAGGCTTTCCACACGAACTGCCGCGATTGTCACAAGGATTTCAACAAGGCCAACAATACCAAGGACGCACCGACCACCTGTACCAAGTGTCATCCCAAGAGCGAGTAGTCAGACGCGGGTTATCATCGTTGAAAATTTGAGGGCGGGCAGCAGCCAAAGCGGCGGCGGCCCGCCTTTTTTTGTCGCGGCGGCGGTTGACCACCGCACAACGCCACGACCCGCTCAACCGGAATCATGCTTTAGAACCAGGCCGGCCCAGCTTTTTTCAGCCGCTTGCCAGGAGCAGGAAAATCCCAGGCAGTCATATACCGCCAGCAGGTCCTCTTGTTCAGCGCATTTTATACCGGCCAGCACCAGTAAGCCGCTCGTCGCCAGATGCGAGCCGATTTGCCGTCCCAAGCGCCTTAACGTCGGATACCGCAAATTAGCGGTAATGATCGTAAACCGCTCGCCGTCCGGCAGCTGTGAAAGGGTCTGGTCCGTGACCAAAAAGCGGGCCGCCAGACCATTAACGGCTGCGTTCTCTCGGGCCTCTGCGCGCGCGCACGGGTCCGGATCGATCCCCACGGCCCGTCCGATTCCCAGGTGCAGGGCCGCGATGGCCAGAATTCCGGAACCGGTGCCGATATCTAAAAGAGCCGTCTCTTTGCCCGAAATGCGGCCGCCGGCTGCGGCCGCATCGACTCCGCGCAAGGCCAGGCGGGTTGACGGGTGGCGGCCCGTGCCGAAGGACGCACCGGGGGCAATCCGGACAACCGCGCCGGGGGGAGATGTCGCGACCTGGGGATCGATGCCTGGTGGCAGGACGACGATGTGTTCGCTGACCCGCAGCGGCTGCTGCGGGGATATGTCCAGGTAGCTGGTGCCGTATTCGTAGCTGTAGGCCAGCTCTCCGGCAGCCAGCAGGTGCCTGATCACGTCGCGGGCGCGGCGGGTGCCGATCAGGTACCGCTGTGAAAGGACTTTTTGAAGTTGGGAAGGGCTGACCTTGTGCAGCGCAGCACAAACGTATTCAACGGCAAAATCAAGTATTTCCCGGTTTGACACTCGCTTGGCTCTCTTCACGGGCCGCGGCGCCCTGCCGGAAAGACCGGGCCATATGGACCACGGCTTCGGCCCAGGACGGCGCGCCGAGAGCATGCAGATGGGTGTAGGTGGCCAATACATTTTTCCGGCAGGCCCCGTCCCTTCCTTCCCAAATGCCGGCGCCGCGTCGCATGCGAAAGACCAGGTCCGCGTCCTGGCCCCCCCATTCCAGCACCCGTGAGTAGTGAAATTCATGTCCGCGGTACTCGCTGCCAACTGAAAAATAGGGGTTGGGGCGATCGACGGATATAATCGTGTAGCCGTGTCCCTGCGGGCGTTTGGAAAAACCGTACGAAATCGGCAGCACGCCTGCCATGGGATAGGTCCGGTCATCCAGAATCAGCTCTTTGCCCAGGTACATCAGCCCCCCGCACTCGGCGTAAACCGGCAGGCCGCTCTCGGCCAGGCGCTTCAGTTTTTCCCTGAAGCGCACGTTTTGCGCCAGCGCCTCGGCGTGGGTCTCCGGAAAACCGCCGCCGATATACAGTCCATCGATGGTCGGAATGGTGTCGGTGGCCAGCGGGCTGAAAAAGACGATATCGGCTCCGGCGGACGAAAGCGCCGCGATATTTTCGGGATAATAAAACTGAAAGGCCGAATCCCGGATGATGCCGATGCGCGGCGCCGTCGCATCGGCGGCCGGCGACGGACGGCAGCCGCCGGGCTCGGGGTCCGCCGGTATCGATGGCGGCGACCGAAGCACCGGGGCGCGATCGGCGATATCGATCAAGGCCGCCATGTCGATGTGTTTTTCCGCGATCGCGGCCGTGGCATCGATCGAATCGCGCGCCCAGCCATGTTCCGGCGTCGGCACGAGGCCCATGTGCCGCTCCGGAAAATTCTGACGGTTCAGCTTGGGAACGGCACCGATCACCGGCACCCCGCAGTGGCTCTCGATGCTTTGGCGCAGGATGGTTTCATGCCGGGAGCCGGCCACCCGGTTCAAGATGACCCCCTTCAGGGCCACATCGCGGTCGAACTGTTCGCAACCGGCGACGACGGCCGCCGCGGTGCGGGTGGTCTTGGAGGCATCGATGCACATGAGGACCGGCGTCTGAAGCAATTTGGCCAGCTCGGCGCTGCTGGTGGTTCCGTCGACGTCGATGCCGTCGAAGAGCCCGCGGTTGCCTTCGATGACGGCAATGGCCCGGGGAGAGGAATGGGCGAGGAAAGAGGACAGCACGCGTGCCGCAGGAACCATGAAGGTGTCCAGATTGAAGCAGGGCCGGCCTGCCGCCAGGGCAAGCCAGCCCGCATCGATATAATCCGGACCTTTTTTAAACGGCAAAACGGTATGACCGCGACGGCACAGGGCCGCGATAACGCCGATGGAAAGGATGGTCTTTCCCGAACCGCCCCGCAAAGCCGAAATCATTATTCTGGGAAGTACCAAACCAACCTGCCTGCAACATCAGCAACTGTCAAACAGCGGAAATGCGGTGAACGGACACTGCAAAAACCGGTCGGGGTCTACCCTTCTTTTTCTTCGTGCTCGGCCGCGGCCTGTTTGCCGGTTCCGGGCATGCCATACATGGACGTGCTGCCACTGGACCAGTATTCCAAGACGCCTTCCTCGACCAGCTTGTTGACGATCTTCTTGGCATCCCGGGGTTTGGATTCGAGAATCTTGGCCAGGTCGTTGAAATAAAACTTCGACTTGGTCTTGAGCTTTTTTGTCAACTCGGTGACAATTTTCTGTTTTGCCTCTTCGTATTCCATGGTGAGCCCCTTTTCGGAGAATGCGGGGGGCCCCGCGATACTGCGCTGCCCCCCGCCTCGGTTCGCGCTTGTCGGTTTAGAACTTGAACTGACTGGTTTGACGCCAGGTGTAGTACGCCGGATCGCGGAAATCGTCGATCAGGTGGTGCGTGAATTCAAGATCGCATTTCTCGAAGAACCGCTCCCAGCCGATTCTTTCGGCCCATTCCCCGAGGCGCTCGTATTTCCGGGCATCGGCGCTGTAGGCTTCGACGATCTTTTTGATCACATCCGTGGTCTCGGGCCAGCGCGGCGCATTGTTGGGCAGAAAGGCCACGACGACCTTGGAGAACTTCGGCGCGCTGATGCGGTTGGACACCTTGCCGCCCGCCATGATGACGATGCCGTCGCCTTCCTTGTCGGCCAGCGGCATGGCCGGGCACATGGTGTAGCAGTTGCCGCAGAACATGCAGCGCTCGTTGTTGACGGCGACGCTGTTGACTTTGGCGCCGCCCACTTCCACCTTCGACGGCTTGATGGCCGCGGTGGGGCAGGCCGCGATGGCCAGCGGGATTTCGCACATCTTGTCGAGATACTCGTGGTCGAGCATCGGCGGCTTGCGGTGGTACCCCAGAATGGCGATGTCCGAGCAGTGAACCGCGCCGCACATGTTCAGGCAGCAGGCCAATGAAATGCGCAGCTTGGCCGGCAGTTTGTGGCTCTTGAAATAGTCGAACATTTCGTCCATCACGGCCTTGACCGGTCCGGATGCGTCGGTGGCCGGCGTGTGGCAGTGGACCCAGCCCTGGGTGTGAACGATATTGGTGATCGAGGTGCCGGTGCCGCCCACCGGGAACTTGAAGCTGCCGCCGTCGAACTTGCGGCTTTCCAGGTCATTGACCAGCGCGTCGACCTTGGACTGGTCGTCCACCATGAATTCGATGTTGTTGCGGGTGGTCCAGCGGACATAGCCGCCGCAGTGCTTCTCGGCAATTTCGCAGATCTCGCGGATCATGGCGGTGCTCATCAGCCGCGCCCCGCCGCAGCGCACGGTGAAGACCTTGTCGCCGGATTTGGCCACGTGCACCAGGACTCCGGGTTTGAGAACTTCATGGTACTGCCACTGGCCCTTGTTCTTGGCGATGACCGGAGGGTAAAACTCATCGTATTTGCGCGGACCGATGTCGGTGATCCGGTCTTTCATCGGTTCTTTGGGATTGTATCCGGAAGAAATAAATGCCATGGTGATTCCCCTCCCTATCTCTTGTGGTGTTTTCTGAATTCGTTGATGTCCCGTCCCCAGCCACCTTCCACTTCATCTTCCTTCCAGAAGATGTAGGGATTCGAGCGTGGTTCGATGACATGGCGTGCATCGGGCTTTATGCCGGTCGCCTCGAGCAGTTTCTGGAAGCCTTGGCGCTTCATGAGTTCGCCCAGGCGCTCGCGGTTCTTGCCTTCCTCCATCCACCAGTCCCAGATGCCCTCGATGACTTCCTTGATCTCGTCGTAGGGCTCTTCGGCCTTGACGAAGGGAACCAGCAGGGAGCCCATCTGGGCACCGTCGAGGATGGGGGCCTTGGCCCCGACCAGCATCGACAGGCCTCTGTCGTCGCCGATGTGCAGCGCTTTGGGCATGACGTCGATGCAGTGCATGCAGCGGTTGCACTCCTTGTTGTCGATCATCAGTTTTTTGTCTTCCATCCACATGCACTCGGTCGGGCACAGCCGGATGACTTCCTTCTGGATGCTGAAAGCGCCCCAGTCACGACCGTCCTTGTCGCCGGCATTGGGGGGGAGTTCGCCGCCGATGTAAGCCTGGACGGCTTCCTGGTCGATTTTGATGTCATCCTTCCAGGTGCCGATGAAAGAGATGTCGGACCGGGCGATGGAGGCCACGCAGCAATTGGGGCAGCCGTCGAACTTGAACTTGAACTTGTAGGGAAAGGCCGGGCGGTGAAGCTCGTCCTGGTATTCGTTGGTCAGGGTGTAGCACAGCGCCTGGGTGTCGTAGCAGGCATATTCGCAGCGCGCCTGGCCAATGCAGTCCGAAGGGGTCCGCAGGTTGGATCCGGAACCGCCAAGGTCCTGGTTGTAGGTGTGGGTCAATTCATAAAAAACTTCTTCCAGCTGCGGGGTGGTGGTCCCCAGGAAGATGATGTCGCCGGTCGAGCCGTGCATGTTGGTGATGCCGCTGCCGCGCAGGTCCCACAGATCGCACAGCTGCTTCAGGTATTCGGTCGTGTAGAACTTGCCGCCCGGCTGGTTGACGCGCATGGTGTGGAAATGAGCGACCCCGGGAAACATTTCCGGTTGATCGCAGTAGCGTCCGATGACACCGCCGCCGTAGCCGAAAACGCCGACGATCCCGCCGTGCTTCCAATGGGTCGCGCCATCCTTGAAGGAGAGTTCAAGAATGCCCAAAAGGTCATCGACAACATCGACGGGAATCTGGAATTCGACGCCTTCCGCGTTCTTGGCCCGCTTTTCGGCCTGCTGCTTCAGGTCCGAAACAAAGCTCGGCCATGGCCCAGACTCAAGCTGGTCCAACATAGGGGTTGCGTGTTTCGCCATCTTTTTACCTCCATTGATTTTTTTGAAAAATTGACTTGAATGCCTCTATCGCTACGCTGTCGTGCCCGGAGGGCGCCTCATTTCACCTCCTCTCACCATTTTTATTTGCGCGGGTTCGTTACCATGTTTAGCAAAGGGCAGCTATAAGATGAATGCCTGGCCTTGTCAATAAAAAAGCTCCGGAAAACGGGGGCGGCCGACGAACCTGCTCATTGAATCTGCCGTTTTTCCACTTATTTGGGTCGTGTGCCGGTTCAAACCGCATCATATGGGGGGTGCCCCGCGTTCGGGCCTCAACCCGTGGATGGCCCGGGTCAACTCCTCGCCGTGGCGCTCGAGGTGCTCCCGGACCAGGGCGGTCTCGGCCGCGGGGCCCCGCATGCGCAAAACGATCCCCGCCAGGAGCGCATCGCGATCTTCGCCCGTAAGCGCTTTGAGATACGTTGCAAATAGGCCGGGCAATCCGGGCGGAATCCGCTCGCAGCGCACCTGCAGCGCCAGGCCGTCGAAAAATCCGTCGACAGCCGCCGCCACGGCCGCCTCGTCGGCCCAACCGTAAGCCCCCACCCCGTCGAACCGGTCCAGACGAAGCCGGATCGACAGTTTAAGAAAAAAGACCAGGAGGGCCTGCAGGATGGTGTCCGCATTTACGGGAACGTCGGCGAACAGGGGCGCATAGTTTCGAACGGTGATCAGGCGCAGATCGATCTGCGGCCCGCCTGTTTTGACGATGAAATCACCGGCGGCGTTGTGCCAGGAAGCGATGTGCTCGAACGACCCCAGGTCATAGTACGCCGTCAGAATAAGGGCGGCGCGGCGGTAAATCGCAGCCCGCTGAAGCGCCGGCAGCGGCCGGACGCCTGCGACCGGGTCCCAGACCACGAGCCGGCACTTCTTTCCGGCCGATGGGGCGGGTGCACGGCCACCCGGATCAGCTGACAGGTGAAATTCGTGATATCCCTCCAGCCACTCCCCCACAAACATGTCGAGGCGGCCCGGAAGCACGGCTTGGCCCCGGCCGTAGACCCGCGGCAGAAAGCGGTAGGGAAACCGGTTGCCCAGCCGCCGCATGTTGCCGTAATCCCGCCCGAGAAAGGCCCGGCCGGTTCTGGTCACCGCGACGTTGACCACGAAGGCCGGCCGGGTGTTTCCCACCTCCACGGTCACCCGCGCCGGATGATAATACCGGCCGTGTTTTTCCAGGTAAATCCGCAGGGGCCCCAGGTCCGACGGCGCCACCGACCGCCCCGATTGTTCCTTCACGGCACCGACCAGCACAGCGAATCGACCGGCGGTTAAAAAGCGGCGAACGGCCTGGAAATAATCGCCGTAAGACACCCCGGGCTCGCCGGCACTTTCGGCGCCGGTGCCGGCGGGTCCAAGGGGCAGGGGCCTTCGCCAGCAGGGCGCGCGCGCGGTGACCGGCGTGTCGTCGGCGGCCAAAAAATAAAGGACTCTCCGTTTGAGACGACCGGAGCCGCCGACCGCGGTCTGCGGATTACCGATGGCGCTCGATCTCCGCCAGAATTTCCGGCGCGACGTCAAATCCGAGTTCCACGGCCTTGTCGCAATGGATCACGGCCGCGGCGTGATCCCCCTTTTCGAGGTAGGCAATGGCCAGATTGTTGTGAGCCGGCGCAAAATCCGGTTGCAGCTTGAGCACCTTGAGGTTGGTCTCGATGCTGTCCTCGACGCGGCCTTTCATCAGGTAGGCGTTGGCCAGGGTGGTGAGGGCCTGCGCAAAGCGGAAATTAAAAAAGGTGGCTTTTTCCAGCGCCTCGATCGCCTCATCGACGTTTCCGCGCTGCAGTTCGACGAAGCCGATGTTGCCATAGCCCTCCGAGAAACCGGGCCGGGCCTTGACCGCCATCTTGTTGTATTCCAGGCATCCGTCCAGATCGCCGCGCTGCAGCTGAATGCCGCCGATCTGCACATACGCCTCGGCCAGGCCCTGGCTGCACTCGATCGCCTTGCGAAACTCTTTTTCGGCTTCGTCGAATTTCTTCTGGCCGGCCAGGGCGACCCCCAGGTTGTAGTGCGACACGCCGCAGTCGGGATTCGCGGCGATCGCCGCCCGCTGTTTGGCCGTATATTCGTGTACGTCATTTGCCTGCGTCATATGATCGACATCTCCTTTGTAAGTAAATGTTGTCGTCGGCACGGCGGCGCCTGCCGCTGCCGCCAGGAGGCATTCAACTTCCGTTGATCGTGCCCGAATTCAGGCCCGAAGAGCGGATCACATCCCCTTTTCCCCTTTTTTCCCTAATATGCCTGCTATTCGATGTCAAGGCGGGGCCGCAGCCAAACGCGCGGGCTTACGGCCGCCGACGCCTTTCCTGACGCCAGATTTTTTCTTGACATACCGGGGCCTTTTCTCTACCGTCACAGGTGACATGCGCCGCGCCGCCGCGGCGGGTCGCCTTGCCATAACGCACGAAAGGGGGTCGCCATGCTGGAGGGATGTCACACCGCCATTATCACACCGTTTGACGGCGCCGGCGTCGATTACGACGGCCTGGAGGCCCTGGTCGCGTTTCAGATTCGAAACGGCATCAGCGGCGTTCTGGCCGCCGGAACAACCGGTGAGAGTCCCGTGCTGTCCTGGAACGAACACAACCGTGTCATAGAGACGGTGGCGGCCGGCACCCGCGGCAAATGCCGCTGCATCGCCGGAACCGGCAGCAACAACACCAGCGAGTCGCTGGCGGGCACCGCACATGCCGTCGAGGCCGGTGCGGATGCGGTCCTGCTGGTCGACCCGTACTACAACGGACCCAGTTCGCTGGAAATCCGCCGCGAATACGTCGCGCCGGTGGCCGAGGCCTTTCCGGAAGTCCAGATCATCCCGTACGTCATTCCGGGACGAACGGGCGCCCAGCTGCTGCCGCAGGACCTGGCGCTCCTGAACCGATCTTATCCGAATGTCCGCAGCGTCAAGGAAGCCACCGGCGATCTGGACAACATGAAGCGCACGCGGGCGTTCTGCGGGCCGGCGTATACGATTTTATCCGGCGACGACGGCATGACCTTTGCCATGATGACGGACCCCGCAATCATGGCGGCCGGCGTGATTTCCGTCGCCTCCAATATCGCGCCGAGGGCGGTCGTGCGCATGGTCGGCCTGCTGCGCGAAGGACGCGCGGACGAGGCGCGGCAGCTGATGTCGGCCCTCGAGCCGTTGTTCGGACTGGTCACCGTCAAGACCACCGAAAAAACGCCATACGGCGATGCGGTCTGCCGGGCCCGCAACCCCCTGGCGGTCAAGGCCCTGATGACCATCCTGGGGATGCCTTCCGGCGGCTGCCGCCGGCCGCTGGGCAAAATGACCCGCAACGGCCTCGAGGTCGTGCTCGGGGCGGCGCGCACCATTTTGTCGAAAACCCCTGAAATCTTCGAACCGGTGGCCGAATTCTTCGGCGTCGACATTGCCGCCCGGCTCGAAAATCCCGCGCTGCGGGAGACCCTGGCCTACCCGGAGTATTGAGGCCGGGCGACTCGACCAACGGCACCGCTTGGGGATGGACCCTAAACGGTTGGGCCTTTCGCGTCGGTCGCGGGGCGGATTTTGACGTCACCTTCTTTGAAAATCAGCCATTTCAACCACGTCATTCCGAATTTGAGCAGCGCGATGTCATCTGTTTTCATGGCCGCCACCGTATCGTCGTCGACGACATAGCGCGCCAGGAACGAACTGCCGAAGACGAAAGCCCTGAACGAGTCGATGTCGTAGCTGGCCAGAAAGAACATTTTCTTGGTTTGTTCGGTCAGCTTCAGGTTCGGGGGAAACGAGCGCTTGCGAACCATCAGGTCGGTCCAGTCGGCGTTGACCTCGTCGCGCGTGTCGACGCCCTGATCCTCGCGCCAGTCCCGCACACGCCACACCTGATCTTCCTGGAAGCCGTGACAGTGCGGTTCGTTGACGAAAAAATAAAACCCGGATTCGTCCGCACCTTCGCGGTAACTCAGCGAAGCGACGCCCAAGGGGTAATACCGGCAGGTGGTGGGCCTGTCCGCGTACACGATACAGCCGTCCTCCCGGACAAACGGGCAGGACTTCTGGTCGTCATCCAGCAGTTTGAGGGTCACCACCGGCAGATCGGTTTTCTCCAGCAGCCGCACGTCGGTGTACAGGGCTAAAAAATCTTCCGAGGTCAGCTGCAACCGTTTTTTGAGCCGGATGATGTCATAGGGCGTCAGGACGATGTTGATCCCGCGGCAGCATTTGGTGAAGCAGTCGATGTCCTTGTGGCACTTGAATTTGAACCGGTTCTCCAGGCCGAGCTGCATCGGCTCGATCCCGGCTTTGTTTTCACTGTCTGACATTCCAGGCCTTTCGCTCAGTGGTTCGAATCGATTTAAGACCGGGAAAAATATCCCGGGCTGCCGATGGGCCGAACCCTATCCGAGCCTGGCGGGCATGTCAACCCGCAGCCGGCCGATGCGGGGGATCGCCTTGCCTTTGATTCCTTCACAAATTAGGTCTTGATTTAAAGGCTGAATTTACTATATCGCTTGCACAGGTGACACGAGAAAAAAATCAGCGTTAAGGAGAAAATCATGCCGGTGACCATCAAGAAATCCGCTAAACTCAAAACCAAACCGGACGAGCAGCATCTCGGGTTCGGTTCGCATTTCACGGATCACATGTTCAACATGGATTATGACCCCGAAAAGGGCTGGCACAACCCGCGCATCGAGCCGTATGCCCCGATTGTCATGGACCCGGCCACGATGGTGCTGCATTACGGACAGGGGGTTTTCGAGGGGCTTAAAGCCTACCGGAACCAAAAAGGTGGCGTTCAACTGTTCCGGCCGATCGAAAATGTCAGGCGCCTGAACCGGTCCGCACGCCGGCTGTGCATTCCGGAAGTCGACGAGCAGGGGTTCCTGGAAGCCCTCAAACAGTTGATCGCCGCCGAAAAGGACTGGGTGCCCCACGCGCCCGAGACCTCGCTCTACATCCGGCCGACCATCATCGCCACCGATCCGTTTCTCGGGGTCCGGGCATCCAAAACCTACCGGTTGTTCGTGATCCTCTCGCCGGTCGGGGCCTATTATCCGGAAGGCTTCAACCCCATCAAGATCTGGGTCACCAGGGACTACGTGCGCGCGGTGCGCGGCGGCGTGGGAGAAGCCAAGACGCCCGGCAACTACGCCGCCAGTCTGCTGGCCGGCAACAAGGCGCATGCCGAGGGCTATACCCAGGTGCTGTGGCTGGACGGCGTGGAGCAGAAGTACCTTGAAGAGGTCGGCTCCATGAATATCTTCTTTGTCATCGACGGCGAGATCATCACCCCGATGCTCAACGGCAGCATCCTTCCGGGCATCACCCGCGACAGCGTCATAAAGATGGCCGAGCACTGGCAGATGAAGATAAGCGAGCGGCTGATCGGCATCGACGAGTTGATCGACGCCCACCGGTCCGGCAAGCTGAGCGAAATTTTCGGGGCCGGCACCGCCGCGGTTATCTCACCGGTGGGCGAGATCAAGTACGGCGATCGGGTTTATGCCGTGGCGGACGGCCAAGTCGGCCGGCTGGCCAAAAAATTCTATGACGCTCTGACCGACATCCAGTATGGGCGCGCCGAGGATCCCATGGGCTGGATCGATCCGGTTCTGTAGACCGCTTCGCCCGGATCATGTCGACCCGCACCGAGGAAAAAGCGAAATGACTCCTGACCAGGACAGCGCCCATCTGGCGTCCTTCGAAGCGAAGCTGAACAAGGAAGGACTGCCGCCGGTGGTCATCGACACCTTCGGCTATTATTATCACCGGCTCGTCGACGGGGAAACCGGTCTGATCCCCGAACGCGACATCGACCCGGTTGCGCCGGGGGAGCTCGAGGCCGCCGAAAACCTGGCGCACTGCGCGAGGGCCGGCGCGGCGGTATTCAAAAAAGCCGTGCGGATCGTTCTGAACGGGGGCCTGGGCACCAGCATGGGCTTGACGGGCGCCAAGAGCCTATTGGAAGTCAAAGAGGGCCGGTCGTTTCTCGAGATTATCGTGCGCCAGGCACGCCGCACGGGCGTCGAACTGGCGCTGATGAACAGCTTCAACACCCATCGGGAGACCCTGGCCGCCCTCGAAAAAATCGATCCGGGTCACGCGCCGCTGACGTTTCTCCAGAACAAATTTCCGAAAATATTGCAAAAGGATCTAAGTCCGGCTGCCTGGCCGCAAAACCCCGACCTCGAATGGAACCCACCCGGACACGGCGACGTGTTTACGGCCCTTTATTCAGCGGGAATGCTCCAGCGCCTGCTCGACCAAGGGATCACATACGCTTTCATTTCCAATTCCGACAACCTGGGCGCCCATCTCGATGCCGCGCTTCTCGGCTATTTTGCCGATAACCGCTTTCCCTTCATGATGGAAGTGGCCGAAAAAACGGCCGCCGACGTCAAGGGCGGCCACCTGGCCCGTCTGAAGGACGGACGGCTGGTTTTGCGGGAAATGTCCCAGTGCCCGGAGGAAGACAAAGATGCGTGCCTGGATATCGATCGCTACCGGTTCTTCAACACCAACAACATCTGGGTCAATCTCGAGTTCCTGAAGGACCTGATCAAAAGGGATAAGGCGATTCGTCTGCCGATGATCCTCAACCCCAAGAATCTGGATCCACGGGACAAGAGCAGTCCCGAGGTGTTTCAGATCGAAACGGCGATGGGCGCGGCCATTTCGCTGTTCGATGGTGCCGCGGCGGTCAGGGTGCCCCGCTCGCGGTTTTTCCCGGTCAAAATGTGCAGCGATCTCATGGCGGTCAGATCGGATTGCTTCATCTTCGATGCCGACGGCTACCTGGTCGTCAACCCCGAGCGGCAAAAAAAAGGCCTGCCCGAGACCATCACCATCGACCTGGACCCCGACTTTTACGCCAAAATCGATCAGTTCGATGCCCGCTTCGCCTCCGGCATCCCGTCTTTGGTTGCCTGCGAGTCATTGAAAATCGAGGGGGATGTGGGGTTCGAAAGCGGCGTCAGGATTGCCGGCCGGGTCCTGATCAAAAACAGCCGCGCATCCCGGGTGACGATTGAAAAGGGCGCGGTCATCGACACCGACCTGCAGTTTTAAGCTATGACCGTATGCGATTGGCTGCGCCAGCAACCGGCTCCCGGAAGCCGGATGCTGACGTATCGCGGCGACACCCTGACCTTTTCCCTCACCCTCGATCGCCCGCGCCAGGGCAGTGCCTGGCTCAGGACCAATATCGGGTCGGCGCGGCTGGTCCGCGCCGAAATCATCCGCGCCGTCGATCTCGAAGAAGAGCCCTTGGGCCGCGGCTGGTTCGATCGGCCCATGGCCCCCGTCGATTCCCGTCACTTTCGCATCACCTTGCCGCTTTGCGAAACCGGGCATTTCGAGGCCAAGTGTTTCTTCCTCGAACAGGTGGCCTCACAGCCGGCCTGGCCCTCCGGCGCGAACGTCGCGGTCAATGTCGAGCCGGCGGACACCTGCTGCGCCAACATCATCTACAACGCCTTCGTGCGGCAGTTCGGGCCCAACAAATCCGGCGCTTTCACGCCGCCGGTGGACACCGCGGCCATCAGCGCCCTGGACCGGGCCGGGTTTGCCGTCATTCCCCCCTCCGGCACTTTCCGGGACCTCGTCCGGGAACTGGATTTCATCATCGGTGAACTCGGCTGCCGGATCCTGCAGCTGCTGCCTATCCATCCCACCCCCACGACGTATGGCCGCATGGGGCGTTTCGGAAGCCCCTATGCGGCGCTGAGCTTCACCGACGTCGACCCGGCCCTGGCCGAATTCGACCCGGCGGCCACCCCCCTGGAACAATTCATCGAACTGGTGGACGGCGTTCACGCCCGCAGCGCCAGGATCATCATCGACATTGCCATCAATCACACCGGCTGGGCGGCCGGGCTGCACGAATCCAACCCCCAGTGGCTGGCGCGGGACACCTCCGGCCAGATCGAGGTGCCGGGGGCATGGGGGGTACGCTGGGAGGATCTCACCAAACTCGATTATTCCAATCTCGACCTCTGGCAGTACATGGCCGATGTGCTGTTGAAATGGTGTCGCCGCGGCGTGGACGGCTTCCGCTGCGATGCCGGTTACATGATCCCGGTCGCGGCCTGGCACTACATTATCGCACGGGTCCGGCAACAGTATCCGGAGACGATCTTTTTTCTGGAAGGCCTGGGCGGCAAGCTCGCCGTGACGCGCGAGCTGCTCAACCGGGCCAATTTCAACTGGGCCTACTCCGAACTCTTCCAGAACTACGACCGCGGCCAGATCGAAGCGTATTTGCCGTCCACCTTCGAAATTTCCGCGCAGGACGGCGTCATGGTGAATTTTGCCGAAACCCACGACAATATGCGCCTGGCCGACCGATCGCCGGACTATGCAAGGATGCGCACCGCCCTGTGCGCGCTGTTTGCCCCCCAGGGCGCCTTCGGCTTCGCCAACGGGGTGGAGTGGTTTGCGACCGAAAAAATCGATGTCCACAAAGCGCCCTCGCTGAACTGGGGGGCCGACATCAACCAGGTCGCCGAGGTCCGTCGCCTCAACAGCCTGCTGCGCAGTCACCCGGCCTTCGCCGCGGGCTGCGACCTCCGGCTGGTCCAGCAGGGGGACGGCAACCAGCTGGTGCTCTTGCGCGATCACCGGGCCTCCGGTAAAAAACTGATCGTGGCGGTCAATCTCGATGACCGGCATCCCACGTGGGCGACCTGGAGCGTTTCGGCCACGGGCCCGGCCGGGCCGGATTTCATCGATTTGCTGACCGGCCGACCGGTGTCGGCCGCCACCGACGGCGACCGGCTCGTGCTGGACCTGGGCCCGTGCCAGGTGCTGTGCCTTACGCCGGATGCAACCGATCTCGATTTGATGCGCGATGCACCCGCCGGTTTTCTGGAGCCCCCGCGACGGTCGCTGCAGCAGCGCTTTCGTGCCAAGGCCCTGGAAGTTTTCACTTTCTATAATGATACCGGTGATATCGGCGGATTCGACCTCGAGCGGGCCGCAGCGGAACTGGGACGCAACCCGCTGGGTTTCTGCCGCGGCCTCATTCCCGGCGGGGACGAGCCGCGCGTCGTCACCTGGCAGTGGCCGCAGGATCGGCGCCGGCAGGTGATGGTGCCGCCGGGGCACTTTCTCCTGGTGCGCCTCGATGCGCGGTTCAGGGCCTGTATCGTGGCGGCGAACGGCCCTCTCGGGTATGAAGATGGATTGCCCGCCGGTGACGGGTCGTTTTTCGCGCTGTTCACGCCCTTGCCGGTGCGCGGCAAGTCCTGGAGCCCCACCTTGAAAATCAGCGTCTTTGCCCCCGAAGGCAGCCGGCACATCGACGCACCGCTGCGCGTTCTGGCCCGGCCGCGGGATGTCAAAATAAAACATACGTTCGGCCGCCCCCAATTGCTGCACCACGATTTTCTTTTCCTGGCGACCAATGGGCGCGGCGGTATGCTGCGGGCCGGCGTCTCGTGGGGCCAGTTGAAAAGCCGCTACGATGCGCTGCTGGCCGCCAATCTGAATCCGGAAATCCCCGAAGACCGCTGCATCCTGTTTTCGCGCTGCCGCGCCTGGGTGGTCTACCAGGGTTACTCGCAGGAAATCGGAAACGACTGCCTGAGCGCGTTCCGGTTCAACGGCGGCGGACCGGGCAAATGGCGCTTCCAGGTGCCGACCGGTCAGGGAGAATCGGTCGCTCTGGACATCTGGGCCGAAATGCTGCCCTCAAAAAATACCGTGCGGCTCACGTTTCACCGCCACCCGGCCGGCGCAGCCCGGCGGCGGCTGGACGACCGCCACCCGGTCCAGTTGATCCTGCGGCCGGACATCGAGTGCCGCGGATTTCATGAAACCGTCAAGGCCTATCTGGGCCCCGAGCAGCACTGGCCTGAAGCGGTCCAATCTCTGCCGGACGGATTCTCGTTCACCCCCGCCGCCGGCGTTTGCCTCAAAATGAACGTCAACGGCGGACACTTCATTTCCGAGCCCGAATGGCACTACATGGTCTACCACCCTCTAGAGGCCGAACGCGGTCTGGATCCGCATTCGGACCTTTACAGCCCCGGCTATTTTTCCCTTTTTCTGGAAGGTGGACAGACCCGGGTCCTGACCGCCGGCGTCAACGCGGACGCCGACCCTGCGGCAGCCACCGCTCCCGCAGCCGGAATACCTGCGGGCGGCGCATCGAACCTGGTGGAGACGCTCAAGACCAGCCTCGACCAGTATGTCGTTCGGCGCGGCGACCTCGAATCGGTGATCGCCGGCTATCCCTGGTTTCTCGACTGGGGCCGCGATTCGCTGATCGCCGTACGCGGGCTGATCGCCGCCGGCCGCCGGCAAACCGCCCGCGCCGTGCTGAAGCAGTTCGGGCAGTTCGAGAGTCAGGGCACGATTCCGAACATGATCCACGGGCAGGATGCCGGCAACCGGGATACCTCAGATGGCCCCTTGTGGTTTTTCACGGCCTGCGCCGACCTGGTGGCGGCCGAAGGCGGCGAGGACTTTCTCGACAGCACCTGGAACGGCCGGACCATCCGCGCGATCCTTGTTTCCATGGCCGAATCGCTGATACGCGGCACTCCCAACGGCATTCGGATGGACCCGGCTTCGGGCCTTATTTTCAGCCCGGCGCACTTCACCTGGATGGACACCAATCATCCCGCCGCCACCCCGCGCGAGGGGTATCCGATCGAGATCCAGGCCCTGTGGCACCGGGCGCTGGAATTTTTGACGCGCATCGATCCCGCCGGCCGCAAGCGGTGGGGCGGCATCATGCGCCAGGTTTCCGACGCTCTGCTCACGCTGTATTATCGCGAGCCCAGCGGCTATTTCTCGGATTGCCTGCACGCCTCTCCTGGCACCGCCGCGAAGGCCGCCGAACCCGACGATGCCCTGCGGCCCAACCAGCTGCTGGTGCTGACGCTGGGGGCCCTGGCCGAACCCGCGATCGCCCGGTCGGTTCTGGGCGCCTGCGAGGCGCTGCTGGTGCCGGGCGGCATCCGCAGCCTGGCTGACAAAGAGGTCAAGCGCCCGCTGGCCGTCAGCCACCATGGCCGGATCGTCAATGACCCGCATCACCCCTACCAGGGCCGGTATGAGGGCGATGAGGACAGCCGGCGCAAGCCGGCGTATCACAATGGCACGGCCTGGACCTGGCTTTTTCCCTCCTATTGTGAAGCCTGGGCCAACGCATACGGCGCCGACGGCCGCCGCAGCGCCTTGGCCTGGCTCGGCAGCGGCGTCGAGCTGATCAACCGGGGCTGCATCGGTCACGTGCCGGAAATCCTCGATGGCGACTTCCCGCACCTCCCGCGCGGCTGCGACGCTCAAGCCTGGGGGGTGAGCGAACTGCTGCGGGTCTGGCTGGCGCTGACCCGTGAAAACGTCCCCCTTTAACCGCTGCACCCCCCTGACATCAACGTGGTCAATCCAAATACTGATGGATAGAAGTTCCGGAAATCAGCCGCATCCACCCTTTGGGCCTTGACCCCCTCGGTTCAGTACACGCCGAAGACCGATCCCGGCAACCGAAAGCGTTATCTTGAAACCGGTCGTCGAACCCGCCGCGATCTTCTCTTGACAGGCCACCGCGGAAAGTCGCCCACCGAATGCCTCTCTCAAATTGACCCTTTACTTTGTACCGGTATCATATAAAAATAGGGGCTTTACGAACCCTTGCTGCATCCACCGATGCCCGTGATCCAAAGGGCCCGAGACGGCCCGCCGTTCTCCACGACCTCCGAGCATGAAAAGGACCCGTTCCTATGAGTCATTTCGAAACATTTCAGGTGTTTCCCTATACACCCAAACCGCTGCTGTTTCTCGAAACCCTTTCCGGCAATCTGTGGTGGACCTGGAACCTCGATGCCATCGAACTCTTCCGCCGGATCGATCCGCGGCTCTGGGAAGAGTCCGGCCGCAACCCGATCGTCTTTTCGACCATGATCCGGCAGGAGCGCCTCGAGGGCCTGGCCCACGACGACAGTTTCCTGGCGCACATGGAACGGGTGAAAAAAAGGTTCGAAGCCCAGATTCTGAAGCCGGCCGTTTTATCCACATCGGCCTACGACCGGGACGACATCCTGGCCTATTTCTCGATGGAGTTCGGAATCCACGAGAGCCTGCCGTTTTTCGCCGGCGGCCTCGGCATTCTCTCCGGCGACCACCTCAAAGCGGCATCGGACCTGAACCTGCCGATGGTCGCCGTCGGAATCCTCTATCGGCGGGGCTATTTCCACCAGTACCTGGATCCCTCGGGATGGCAGCAGGAGGAATATCCGGAATCCGACCTCTACCATTTGCCCGTGCGGCGCGCCAAGGACCCGGCCGGCAATGAACTGACGATCACCGTGCAGGGACCGAACGGGCCGTTCAAGGCCATCGTCTGGGTTTTGACGGTCGGCCGGATTCCGTTGTATCTCATGGACACCAACATCCCCGAAAACACACCCGAGACGCGCGAAATCACCTCCCGGCTCTACGTCGGCGACGAAAAGCTGCGCCTGGCCCAGGAAATACTGCTGGGTGTCGGCGGCATGCGGACCTTGACGCAGCTGGGCATCACGCCGAGCGTCTGCCACATGAATGAAGGTCATTGCGCTTTCGCCGGCCTGGAACGGCTGGTGGCCGTGATGGAAAAAAACGGCATCGACCTGAAAACGGCCATAGAGGTCGTTCCGCGGACGATGGTCTTTACCACCCACACGCCGGTGGCCGCCGGTCACGACGAGTTTCCGGCCGACCACGTCCGGCCCTATCTGCTGCCTTTCGAGCAAAAACTCGGCATCGGCGTCAAGGAGATCCTCGCCCTGGGTCAGAGCCCGGGTTCCGGCGGCGACAGTCCGCTGTCCATGTTCGTTCTGGCCATGAACCTGTCGCAATACTGCAACGGCGTCAGCGAGTTGCACGGCGCCGTGGCCCGGCGCATGTGGGCCCATGTGTGGCCCGGACGACCGAACGACGAGGTGCCGATCACCCACATCACCAACGGCGTCCACATCGCTTCCTGGATCTCAATCGAAATTTCGATGCTTTTCGAACGCTATCTCGGCCCGGAGTGGCAACTGCAAACCTGGAACCCCGAGATGGCCGAGCGCGTAAACGAGATTTACGATGAAGAACTCTGGCGCTCGCATGAAATGGCGCGCTCACGCCTGATCCGCACGTGCCGAAGCCTGATGCTCAAGCAGTACGGGCGGCGCAATGCCCCGCGATCGGTCATGGAGGCGGCCGAATCGATTCTCGACCAGGAAGTGCTGACCATCGGTTTTGCGCGCCGCTTCGCCACATACAAGCGCGCCACCCTGCTCCTCCACGACCCGGAACGCCTGGAGGCGCTGCTCACGAATTCGACGCACCCGGTGCAGATTATCCTGGCCGGCAAGGCCCACCCCAAGGACAACGAGGGCAAAGAGCTGATCAAACGCCTGACCGATTTCGCCCGCCGGCCGGCAATGCGCCACCGCGTGGCGTTCATCGAAGATTACGACATCAACGTGACCCGCCACCTCGTCCAGGGCGTCGATGTCTGGCTGAACACGCCGCGCCGGCCGATGGAGGCCTGCGGCACCTCGGGCATGAAGGCCGCCGCCAACGGCGTCCTCAACCTGAGCATCATGGACGGCTGGTGGTGCGAGGGCTACCAGGAGGACCGCGGGTGGCGGATCGGAAACGGCGAAGAATACGATGATCACGCCTACCAGGACGCCGTGGAAAGCCAGGCGCTCTACAACATCCTGGAAAACGAGGTCATCCCCTGTTTTTACGAGCGCAGAAACGGCGATGCGCCGACGCGCTGGATCCACATGATGAAAGAGTCGATCAAAATGGCCATGCAGGAGTTCTGCGCCCAGTGCATGGTCAAAATTTACGAAAAAAAGTTTTATACCGAGGCGGCTCGAAATTACCGCACCTTGCTGCAGAATTCGGCCGAAGCGGCCCAGGCGCTCAACCGGCAGCGCGAGCGCCTGGTCAGCCTGTGGAAGGACATCCGAATTTCGACACCGGTCAGGGATGCCAACGGGCCTTATCGGGTCGGTGAAAGTTTTCGTGTCGCCTCGGTCGTTTACCTGGGAGAACTCGAGCCGGAGGAAGTCGATGTCGAGCTGTATTACGGCAGCTTTAAATCAATCGAGGCGCTTACGGCCAGCAATACCCAGCCGATGAGTGTCGAAGAGGACCGGGGCAACGGGTCCTATCTATACCGGTGTACGATAACCTGTGACACCGCCGGCCGCTTCGGCTTCACTTCCCGGGTCATTCCCCGCGGCGACCAGCGCATCAAGTTCAATCCCAAATTATTGACGTGGGCCGCATGACCGCCACGGTTTAGCCCGTTAGCCGGTTTGGTCCGTTGACCTGGGGCGGAAAAGTATTTGCACGTAACCCATTGACACCGATCCCGCAATTCCGAAAGGAAGCTTTAGCGATGAAAAACGGCCAGCCGCGCAATCCGCGGGTGCTCATCGTCACCCCGGAGGTCACCTACCTGCCGGACCGCATGGGAAGCCTGGCCAATTACCTGACGGCCAAGGCCGGCGGTCTGGCGGATGTCTCGGCCGCCCTGATCACGGCCCTGCACGACCACGGCGCGGACGTGCATGTCGCCATTCCCAACTACCGCAATATCTTCAGCGACAACGTGACCCCTTTTTATAAAAAGGAACTGCACCGCATCCGCCGCCGAATGCCGGATGAACGCGTCCATCTGGCGGAAGATCGCGCCTTTTTTTATCAGAACCGCGTGTATTCCTCGTTTGGTGAAGAGAACCTCAAGCTCTCCCTGGCGTTTCAGCGCGAGGTCATGAACACCATCGTTCCGCGCGTCGAGCCGGACCTGATCCACTGCAACGACTGGATGACCGGCCTGATTCCCGCCATGGCCCTTCAGATGAGCATTCCGTGTCTGTTTACGATTCACAACCTCTACACGGTCAAGGCGACCCTGGCCCAGATCGAAGACCGGGGAATCGACGGGGCCTTTTTCTGGCAGAACCTGTTCTTCGAGTCCATGGCCACCCATTACGAGGGCGCGCGGGAGACCAATCCGATCGATTTTCTCACCAGCGGCGTTTTTGCCGCCCATTTCATCAACACCGTCAGCCCCAATTTCCTGAACGAAATCATCAGCGGGCGACACGACTTCATCCAACCCCACCTGCGACAGGAAATCGTCAACAAGTGGAACTCGGATTGCGCGGCCGGCATCCTGAACGCCCCGGACCCGGCTTTTGATCCCCAAACCGACCAGGACCTGAAGGCGACCTTCGGACCCGACACCCACGCGGAAGCCAAAAAGGAAAACAAGCGCTTCCTGCAACGCAATCTCGGTTTGATTCAAGATCCCGAGGCACCGCTTTTTTTCTGGCCCTCGCGCCTCGATCCGGTTCAAAAAGGCTGCCAGCTGCTGGCCGAAATCTTCTACACGGTGGTTTCGGGCTACTGGGAACAGAACCTCGAGGTGGTGTTCGTGGCCGACGGGCCCTACCAGAAAGTGTTTCAGGATATCGTCAGCCGGCACCGGTTTCAGAAACGGGTGGCGATCTGCGATTTCAACGAACAATTGGAGCACCTGGCCTATGCCGCCTCCGATTTTATTCTGATGCCGTCCCTCTACGAGCCCTGCGGCCTGCCCCAAATGATCGCGCCGATTTACGGCTCACTGCCGGTCGCCCACGAAACGGGCGGCATCCGCGACACGATCCGCCACCTGGACGTCGCGCGCGATACGGGAAACGGATTTCTGTTCGAGGTATTCGATGCCCCCGGCTTGCGGTGGGCTATCGAAGAGGCCATGACATTTTATAGCCGGCCGGCGGATGTCAAGGCGCGTCAGATCGCGCGCGTGATGCGCTCGAGCGCCGCCGAATTCACCTATGCGCGCACGGCCCGCGCCTACACCGCACTGTATGAAAAAATGCTCAACCGTCCGCTGATCGTCGAAAAGAAGAACCGGACGGCGGTGAAAACCTGATTTTATCGGTGCATCACCACACAATTTTAATTTTTCAGGGCCTTTTTACCGAAACCGATCGTAAGGAAAACAACAGCCGTGACATCGATTGAAAAGCGCCTGCAGGCCTTTATCGACAGCGACCCACATCTACGCCCCTACGCCGAAACGATCCGCCGCAGATTGATGCGTCTTGATGAAACCCAGAGCCGGCTGACCGGCGGCGACACCAACCTGGCCGATTTTGCGAGTGCACACGAATATTTCGGTCTGCACTTTCGCGACGATGCCTGGGTCTTTCGCGAGTGGGCACCGAACGCCACGGCCGTGTTCCTGATCGGGGAGGCGACCGACTGGAATGAAAAAAAAGCGTTCGCCCTCGAAAAAACCGGGGGCGATGGGGTGTGGGAAATTCGCCTGCCGTCTGAAAAACTGGCGCATCTCGATCTCTACCGCTTGCGGGTCCACTGGCCGGGCGGCTCGGGCGACCGGATTCCGGCGTATGCCCGAAGGGTGGTGCAGGATCCGGAAACCCTTATCTTCAACGCTCAGGTCTGGCAGCCGCCGCAACCCTACCGCTTTAAACACCGCTCTCCACGAAACAGGGGCGCTGCCCCCCTGATCTACGAAGCCCATGTGGGAATGGCCCAGGAAGAAGGAAAAATCGGCAGGTACGAGGAGTTCACGCACCGCATCTTGCCCCGCATTGTGGACGCCGGCTACAACACGCTGCAGCTGATGGCCGTTATCGAACACCCGTTTTACGGCTCTTTCGGCTACCAGGTAACGAACTTCTTCGCGTCCTCGTCACGCTTCGGCACGCCCGATGAGTTGAAGGAACTGGTCGACACCGTCCACAAATCGGGGCTGCGCATCATCATGGACCTGGTGCACTCGCACGCCGCATCCAACGAAATCGAGGGCCTGAGCCGTTTCGACGGCAGCGGCTACCAGTATTTTCACGCCGGCGACCGCGGCCGCCACGTGGCTTGGGATTCACGGCTGTTCGATTACGGAAAACACCAGGTCCTGCACTTTCTGCTCTCGAATTGCCGCTATTGGCTCGATGAATTCCAATTCGACGGTTTCCGCTTCGACGGCATCACCAGCATGCTCTACCTGCACCATGGGCTCGGGACGGCTTTTACATCGTACCGGAATTATTTCGACGACACCGTGGACGAGGATGCCCTCGTTTACCTGGGGCTGGCCAACCGCCTGATTCATGCTCTCCGGCCGCAGGCCATCACGGTCGCCGAAGACATCAGCGGTATGCCGGGTCTTGCGGTGCCGGACGAAAAGGGCGGATTCGGCTTCGATTACCGTTTTTCGATGGGCGTGCCGGATCTGTGGATCCGCCTGACCAAGGAGACGCGGGACGAGGACTGGCCGATGGGTCATCTCTGGTCCGAACTGAACAATCGTCGCGCCGATGAGAAAACCATCAGCTACGCCGAATCCCACGACCAGGCGCTGGTGGGCGATCAGTCAATTATCTTCAGACTGATCGGGGCCGACATGTACGATCACATGCGAATCGACGACGAGAGCCTGTCGGTTGCGCGCGGCATGGCCCTGCACAAGCTCATCCGGCTGATTACGCTGGTGACGGCCGGTGCCGGGTACCTCAATTTCATGGGCAACGAATTCGCTCACCCCGAATGGATCGATTTTCCGCGTTCGGGCAACGACTGGTCGTATCATTACGCCCGCCGGCAGTGGCACCTGGTGGATGACCCGAGTCTAAAGTACCATCTGCTGGCACGCTTCGACCGGCAGATGATCGCCCTGGCCGATGACGTCACGCTCCTCGATCCACCCGGTCCCCGGCTGCTGCACGAACATTCCGATGACAAGATCATCGCCTGCGAACGCGCCGGACTCCTCTTCGTTTTTAACTTTCACCCCTATCGCTCCTACAGCGACTACCGGATCGTGGCGCCACCCGGCACCTATCGCATGATTTTGGACAGCGACAGCGAGGCGTTCGGCGGGCACGGCCGACTGACGCCGACCCAGGAGCATGTTGCAATCGCCGCCGGCGAAAACGGCCCGTATCATCTCAGCCTCTATTTGCCCCACCGCACGGCCATCGTGCTTAAAAACCGTCGGGGACTCTGATACAGGCTTTTTTTTACGCGGCTCAAACCGGCGCATTGCCCGAATCGACACGCGATCGGCCGCTTGATATAATTCCGGATAACGGACGGGGTGAATTTCTTCTGAAGGGGAAATCCGAACTCGGGACGGTTTTTGTCACCGGCGGATCAGTACCGGTAGGAAGAGTAGAACTTCAACACGCGCTTGACGTATTCTTCTGTTTCCCTGTACGGCGGCACCTGGTTGTTATAGCGTTCCACCGCGGTCGGCCCGGCGTTGTACGCCGCGAGGGACAGGGGCAGATGCCCGCCGAACCGGTCCAGCATTTCCCTTAAATAGCGGGCACCGCCGAGGATGTTTTCCAGGGGATCGAAGGGGTTGCTGATATTCATGGCCTTGACGTTGGCGGGCATGATTTGCATGAGCCCCATGGCCCCTTTTTTCGAGCGCGCCCGCGGGTTGAAATCCGATTCGGCCTTGATGACGGCTTTGAGCAGCGGATGCGAAATGTTGTAACGAATGGATGCCTGCCGAATGCAGTCCTCGAAGCTGTCGGAAGAATAAACCTGGGCGGAGTAGACCGTTTTTTCTTTCACATAGACGCGATAATCGTTTTCGGAAGCCGTGGGCGCATTGGTGAAATGTACCACACCATCGCGATCGACATACATGTAGATATCGGCCCGCAGCGGCGAGGACGAGAATATGACCATCATCAGCGTCAGGAGAGCCAGCACCGGATAGCCACATCGGATATTTTTACCTGCCGTCATAATATCGTTTATTTCTCCGGTGGTCTTCATGTCCTTTTGACGAAAAAGACGGTTTTTCAACCCGCCTTCTCCATCGTCGGTTCGAACAACACAACTTTATTCATACATAATGATACACAATTTGTTGGTCCGCCTCAAGCAAAATGCACGCTTCGACCGTCGGAAGCCGGCCGGAAAAAGCATCGCGGCGAGCCTGCCCGCAGCAACAAATGTCTTGTCATCAGGGGATAAACACGCTATATATATTTGTTTTCAGGTCTTTAACCACAATTTGTTGAAGTTTCCATTTACAACCTTTTTTTGGGGTGCGATGGTCATGGGGGTCCTGTCACAAAGTGTTTCGATCACGCGCTACCGGGTCGAGGGAAAACTGCCCGAACCGGTTCTGGAGACCGTTATCGGTGCCCTGCAGCGCCATGCCGTTTCGGACATCGACAATGACGCCGCCGAAAAATCCTGCGGTTGGACCTCTTTCGAAAATCCGTTCGCCCCCGATTTCGAGGGGTCGACCCATCTCTTCGGCGCCTATCTGTTATTTTCGCTGCGCATCGACAAAAAGAGCATTCCATCTAAAATATTAAAAAAACAGTACGTTATCGAAGAAAAAAGACGCCTGGCCGCCAGCGGGCGCCAGTTTTTTTCCCGGGCCGAAAAAAAACTGGTCAAAGAGGAGTTGTTGCACCACCTGAGCTTGCGCATTCCGGCCACCCCCCATGTTTACGACCTGATTTGGAACTACGAGGACGGAAAACTGTGGTTCTTTTCGAATTTAAAGGCCGCCAACGAGGAACTGGAAGCCCTTTTTTCCGAATCGTTCAAACTGTCACTCATCCGGATGTTTCCGTATACCGCCGCCGAACTCGATGCCGGCCTCTCGGAGGCCGAGCGGGACCGGCTCAATCGACTGTCACCGTCCAGTTTGACGGCCGGAACTTGACCCATGCTCGATGTCGCCCTTGCCTACACCCGCTACAGTTTTCTTGGCAACGAATTTTTGACCTGGCTGTGGTACATCCTCGAAAACCATGCGGCCCGACTGGTGCAAATCGATTCCGACCTGTCGGCGCTTGAGATCGGCAACCGGATGGTACTTGAAAACCGCCGGGGTGATGGTCTCGAAACCATCACCATCAAGGGCGACGACGCCGGTCTCGAGGAAGGGCTTCTGGCCCTGGGAAAAGGAGCCCTTGTCGCTGAAATGAATCTTCTGTATCGCAGCGGCGATCACACCTGGCAGTTCAATCTCAAGGGCGAAAGCCTCAACATCGGCAATTTAAAACCTCCGGAAACCGGCGGCGCCGAAACCAAAGAGGATATCGAGGGTGCGGTCCTGGAAAAAATTTTTCTCTACGAAAAAATCATTCGGTTCATGGAAAGCGCCTTTCGTCATTTTATACATCTGCGGGTCTCGGAAAACTGGGAAAAAGATTTCATCGCGCCGATGCGGCAGTGGATCACGACGACATCGGATGGGGCGCAGGCCCGCACGTGATCAAAATGGTCCTCTCACCTTGGCGGTGACATCAGTGCCGCGAGAGTTTCAATCTGCTGATCATAACCCGGTCAACTCTTTGTCGATAACAACCCAGGTTATGAACAGCCTTTATTAATCTGTTCATATCCGATGAGATGCCAAGTGGCTGCGATGGTTGTTTTGAATAGCGAAAAAATGTAAAATATATTTTATTTTCAGTTAGTTGAAAAGTTACTGTTGGTATTGTCACCCCTTCCTTATCAACATCTTTTTTTTATAAAAAACAAATAAGGAAAGAGGTCATGAAGGTTACAATAAAAAGAAACGATGTCCTGAGCACCTTGGTCAGAATTCAGGGCCTGGCGGGTCGCAAAACAAACCTCGTCATTACCACCAACGTCCTTATCGAAGCGATCGGATCAACGATCATCATCCGGGCGACGGATCTGGAAACCGGCTACGAGGGGACGTTTCCGGCAACGGTTGAATCGGAGGGGACCATTGCGATAAATGCCAGAAAACTGTTCGAGATCGTCCGGGATTATCCGAACGATGATATCGATATCAGCGAGATCGAAAACCACTGGATCGAAATCGGACACGAGAAAGTCGAATACCACCTGGTCGGCATGAACCACGAAGACTTCCCGAAGATTCCGCATTTCGATGACGTCGAATACCTTTCCATCGACAGTGTTGTGCTGGCGGCGATGATCGAAAAAACCGTGTATATCGTCGGGGCTTCCGACGACAAGCGCGCCCACATCATCGGAATTCTTCTGGAGACCATCGCGCAGGATGGCCTGAAAAAATTGCGGATGGTGTCGACCGACGGCAGCCGGATGGCCAAAATAGACGGAGGTTACGAGGGATCGGTTTTACTGCCCGACTCGGAAGTCATCCTCGTGCCGAAAAAAGGGTTGCATGAAATCGCGAAATTTCTCGATGCGGACGGTTCGGTCGGCCTGGGGGTCAGGGACAACAACCTTGTCATCAAGAAGAAAAATGAAACCCTCATCATACGCCTGCTCGAAGGCGAGTTTCCCCAGTATGACGCCATCATAAAAAAGGGAGAGGACTCGTTTTCCATAGGTTTTACCCGCCAGCCCTTTTTGATGATGCTCAAGCGGATGTCGATTCTGACCACCGAGGACTACCGCAGCGTTATTTTCAACTTCAAGGATGACCGCTTGGTCATTACCTCCACCAATCCGGATATCGGTGAATCCAAGGAAGAGATGAGCATTGACTTCGACGGCGAGCCGATCGAGGCGGCGTTCAATCCGCGTTATTTCATCGAAGCCCTGAACTTGATCGAACAGGACACCGTGACGTTGGATATCGTCAACGACAAGAAACCCTGCATTGTGGCAGGAGTGGACGACCATAACTTTATAACCGTTATTATGCCGATGAGAGTATGAATAAAAAAAACGATAATTTCGATTACACCGAAGACAATATCAAGATTCTGGAAGGGCTCGAGGCCGTTCGCAAGCGCCCATCCATGTATATCGGCAACGTCGACACCGCCGGTCTGCATCACCTTGTTTACGAAGTGGTCGACAACAGCATCGATGAGGCCATGGCGGGGTACTGCGACCTGATCCAGGTCGTCATTCACCATGACAACAGCGTCAGTGTGGTCGACAACGGCCGTGGCATTCCGGTCGGCATCCACAAAACCGAAAAAATTCCGGCGCTCGAGGTCGTTATGACCAAACTGCACGCCGGCGGCAAGTTCGACGATCACTCCTACAAGGTTTCAGGTGGATTGCACGGTGTGGGTGTATCGGTGGTCAATGCGCTATCTTCCTTTCTGGAAGTCGACGTGTTCTCCAACGGCAGCATTTATCACCAGACTTACGAAAAAGGGGTCAAGTCAAGCGAGTTGAAAGTCACCGGGAAAACCCGCAAGCGGGGCACCCGGGTTCACTTCATTCCCGATGCCGAAATTTTTACGACCACGGATTTTTCCTATGAAATCCTGGTTCGTCGTCTCAGGGAACTGGCCTTTCTCAACAAGGGCATCAAGATCACCATTACGGACGAACGCGAGGAAAAAAGCGAGGAGTTTCATTACAAGGGCGGCATCAAGGAATTCGTGGAGTATCTGAACCGGCGCCACGCCCCGCTCCACAAACCGATTATCATAGAAGGCGAGCGCAGCGACGTTCAGATAGAATCGGCGATTCAGTACAACGACACGTTCAATGAAAAACTGCTTTCGTTTGCCAATAACATTCATACCACCGAAGGCGGCTTTCACCTGATCGGCTTCAAGGCCGCCTTGACCCGCACCATCAATCAATATGCCTCCAACGGCAACCTGCCCAAGAACATGCAGGCAAAAATCAGCGGCGATGACGTGCGCGAGGGGCTGACGGCCATCGTCAGCATCCGGATCAAAAATCCGCAGTTCGAGGGGCAGACCAAAACCAAGCTGGGCAACAGCGAAGTCAAAGGCCTGGTCGAATCGTTGGTGAACGAAAAGCTCAGCACCTACTTCGAGGAAAACCCGGCCGTTGCCAAGAAAATTATCTCCAAGGGGGTGGATGCCGCCCGGGCCCGCGATGCGGCCCGCCGCGCGCGCGACATCGCCCGCAGCAAGGGCTCGCTCATGGATGCCACGCTGCCCGGAAAGCTGGCGGAATGCCAGAGCCAGGAACCCAGCGAACGGGAGCTTTTCCTGGTGGAGGGAGACTCGGCCGGCGGCAGTGCCAAGCAGGGGCGGGACCGCAAATTTCAGGCCATTTTACCGCTGAAAGGCAAGATTCTGAATGTCGAAAAGGCCCGCTTCGACAAGATCCTGCGCAGCGAAGAAATCAAAAACATCATCACGGCGCTGGGCACCGGTGTCGGCGAGGAAGAATACGACATCAAGAAAATAAACTACCACAAGGTCATCATCATGACCGATGCCGACGTTGACGGTTCCCACATCCGCACCCTGCTGCTGACTTTTTTTTACCGCCAGATGCCGGAACTGGTGGACAACGGCTACCTGTACATCGCCCAACCACCGCTGCTGAAGATCGGCAAGGGCAAAAGCGAAGTCTATCTGAAAGACGAAACCGAATTCAACGACTTCATCCTCAAGCGATTCTGCGAGGACAAAGTCATCACGACCGGCGCCGGTGACAAGCTGAGCGGTCACAAGCTCTACCTTCTGATGGGCAGCCTGGCGGAGTACTACCTCATCATGGAAAAGCTGGACCGCCAGGGGATCGACCCGAAATTCGCCGAGTTTCTCATCAAGCGGGACGTGAAGGACAAGACGATTCTGGAAGACCGCGAAAAGATGCTGTTGCTGAATGCAAGCCTCAAAGAGGGCGGGTTCGATGCCGGCGAGGTGATCTGGAGCGAAGAGCGCAGCGCCTACAACATCGAGGTCAGCCTGCCCCGCAAACTGCAGCACATCGCCACCACCTCGGATGACTCCGCGAACGACGCCAAGAAGGTGATCATCGGACGGGGACTCATTTACTCCAAGGCCTACCAGGACCTGGCGGTGATCGGCAACAAAATATACAAATACGATGTGGCGCCGTTCACGATTTCAGACAAATCGAAAGAATCCGCGGCGCAGGACGTCGTCATAGCCGACAAGAAGCAGCTTCTGATTCACGTGCTCGAAGAAAGCAAGAAGGGCCTGGCGGTCCAGCGCTACAAAGGCCTGGGCGAGATGAATCCGGAGCAGCTCTGGGAAACCACCATGAACCCGGAAAAACGCAATCTGCTCCAGGTCAGGGTCGAGGATGTGGTGGACACCGATGAGATTTTCACGATTCTGATGGGCGAAGAGGTCGAGCCGCGTCGCGAATTCATCCAGACCAACGCCCTGGAAGTCAGCACGCTGGATATTTAAGGATAAAGACTCATTCTGACAAAAATCCGGAGGTTTCCACCTGTCAAGATCGCCGAGGTAGCGGATTTTGTGGAATTTATCTCCCAAAAAAACCTGGAACGGCAACTGCTTCAGGCAGCCGGTAAAATGTCGAGGACACGTTCAAAAAAGTCTGGGACAATGCCGGGGATGATCCTTATGACTTTACTTCAACCAAATCAAAACTTACGGGCTTGGCTTCAATATTGATACCGGTGTTGCCTTTCCGCAGCACAATATTCTTTAACCATCTCCGGTTGTCTTCTGCCGGGTAATCGGTGCGGAAATGGGAGCCCCGGCTTTCAGTACGCTCCAGTGCGGCCCGGCAAACCATCCTCGACACGCACCGCATGTTTTGAAATTCAAGAAACCGGATGAGATCGGTGGGGCTTGAGACGGCGACCCGGGGCAAGGATTCCTGCAGGTGCTCTAATGCCTCTCCAAGGTCACTTTCCTGGCGAATCACCCCAGCCTTGCTCCACATCAACAGTTTTAAATCGTTAATCAATTGTTTTACACTCAACCCTTTATCGGAATATATTTCTTCAAGTCTTGATCGTTCTTCTTCACAAGCCGTCACAGCTACTGAAGCTGTTCCAATTGCCGTGGACCGGTCTGCAGCCATTTCACCTACCCACGAACCCATCGTGAATATTTCTGCCAGGGCATTGCCTCCCAGTCGGTTCGCTCCATGCACACCGGCGGTTGCCTCCCCTGCCGCAAACAAACCTTTCAGGGGCGTCTCTCCGTCCTGATCCGTGACAATTCCCCCCATGCAAAAGTGGGCCGTGGGTGCCACCTTGAATATTTTTTGTCCCTTCCACCACCTTGAGGGAAGGATGGATGACAATTGTCTGGCCGTCTCCTCGGAAAGAGCCTCAAGATCCAAGAAAACTCCCTTATCCGGTGAATCCGCCTGTCTGACTTCATTTGTCATAATCTGTGCCAATCGATCCCTCGTCACCTTGGTGGGGTCGTCGATGCCGTGACGCTTAAGAATGTTTTGGCTCTGTTCATTACATAACACCACCCCGGGGTGCGCCAGCATCTTTTCGTAAAGGATCAGTCGGCTTCCGTGTTTTCCCCTTGCCGTGGGGTAAAACTGGACAAACTCCATGTCTTTCAGCGGGATGCCCAAATCGTAGGCCAACGCCTGGCCGTCGCCGGTGATTCCGGGCACATTATTGGTGTTCAAATAGATTTGAGCGTATCCGCCGGTGGCCAATACAACCACGTTTGCATGTAAGACAATGAAACGACCATCAGCGGTGATACCGGTGGCACCACAGATGCGATCTTCTACCGTCATGAGCCGGGTCACAAAGATTTGCTCCGCAAAGCGGACGCCTACCTGTTTTGCCCGGTGCTTGAGGGGTGTGACGAGATCGCGGCCACTCCAATTTTTGCCGCATACATGGCGTGAATACCGGTGGCCGGCAATTTTGATCACACGCGGCGTGCCCGCATGCATGTCGAAATGCACTCCGCAATCCCTCAAGAAAGTAATCTCGGAATGAGAGCGTTCAGCCACTTTAGCGACCATGGACTGATCGTTCAGAAATCGTCCGCCGGTTACCGTATCCGCAATATGCGCGTTTTCATCATCGTCCGGTGTCCCCCATCCGGTGGCAGCGATGACGGCCTTGGATATATAAGTATTGGAGCCGGGGCCTATTTTGGTTTTGGAGGTGAGAAGAACATCGGCATTGCGCATTTTGGCGGCAATGGCCGACCTCAGTCCCGCGCCACCGCCACCGATGACCAGCACATCACAAGACAGCTTTTCCTGTTTTTTAAACAGCACAGTATGATTCCTGAAGGTAAGGTCAATAATTTCGACATTTCTACCGGTGTCTTTAAGGAATTATTGCTTCATGCACCTGAGCTTGGCAAGATCCTCCGCATAGCCGTAGAGATGAAGGCCCTTGCTTTCCACGACCATTTCTCCGTCGTCGACACCGATTTCCCCGGCCATGTATTCCTTTAAAAACTGGATACCGGCCAGATTGGCCGGCATGCCGCCCCACAGGTCCCAGGAGCGGAAATAAACGAAAAAATTGAGTTTGCCATCCTGGATGCGGGTGTCGATCGAGCGCAGACAGGGGGGGTCCAGAAGGGTAAGATCGGTGGGGTGGCCGACCTGCAGGATCATCTGGTTGTTTCTGTGGCCGTAGCGCTGGTAGGTGTCGATGATCCATTCGATCTGATTCAGATACAGCTGTCCGTCTTCCTCGAATATGATTTTCCCGTCGACGTGCCTTTTGTCGATGATGTCTTTTTCCTCTTTGTCCCACCAGATCTTTTTGTCGCCGGTTATGGGGGCCTTCGTGAGCCTTTCCCCATAGGTATAGGATTCGCCCGGCTCCTTGTGGCCGGTCATAATGTACTCGATGTAGCTGCGCCGGTAATTCCTGCCGCCCAGAATGTACTCTTCTTCCACCGGGTTCGGAATGCCGCAGGAGGCGGGAATGTCGGGCAGCAGCGGCTTTGTTCCCGGAAACTTTACGTGACCGGTGAAATAGTCGTATTCGAGCCGCTGCTGACCGGCATACGAGCCCCGGTCGATTTTAAATTTTCGGCCGTTGTCGATTATCTGGTAAACCGCCTGGAACCACAGATCCGGCAGGTCACGGGCTTCGATGAACTGGATTTTCATGAAAAAGTCCCCTCATTTTTTCGATTGCCAAAAGCACTATTTATTCGTCTCTACCCTTGTAGCTTATTGGATCTCTATGGAGATTTGCTACCGCAGTGATTAGAATTTCTTCTGATTCTACTGTATAAAAAAGAGCATAAGGAAATGACTTTAGGAGGCAACGTCTTGTTCGCTTGCCTATTTTCGACCATGCATCTGGCAAAAATAGTATTCTGTCGATAGCTGCGGAAACCTCCTGAAAAAACCGAAAGCCCAGTCCGGGTAATTGGTGGTCGTAGTATTTTATTGCTTCATCCAATTCGTCATTTGAGGGAGAAATAAAACGAGCTTTCAACGCACATACCTCTTTTTAATATCATGCCAATCGTGTGCCTTAAGCTCTCCTCGCTTATAGGCCTCATATCGAGCTTCGGATTCGGCAATCCAGCTTTTTTCAACTTCCGGATCGGGCTTGTCGAGGCTATATAAAATGGCCTCGACCAATCGAATACGTTCTATCGGAGGAAGTCCGACAGCTTTTTTCGCTAATTGTTCCAGTGTTTCCATTAATATTCTCCAAAATAGTTATATTCGGTTCTCTAATCAAACAAAATTCTATCTCACTGGTGCCCTGAGCATCTCTGAATTCCCTTGCAATCAAAAATCGATATTCTTAGGTGTCCGCGGGAAGGGGATCACATCGCGGATATTGCCGATGCCGGTGACCAGCATCAGCAGGCGTTCGAATCCCAGGCCGAACCCGCTGTGCTCGACCGAGCCGTAGCGGCGCGAGTCGAGATACCACCAGTAGGGTTCCTTGGGCATTCCCAGCTCCGCCATGCGTGCTTCGAGCACCGGCAGGCGTTCTTCGCGCTGGCTGCCGCCGATGATTTCGCCGATCTTCGGCAGCAGAACGTCCATGGCGGCGACCGTGCGGCCGTCGTCGTTGACGCGCATGTAAAATGGTTTGATTTCCTTGGGGTAATCGTAGATAATAACCGGCTTTTTAAAGTGCTCTTCGGTCAGATAGTGCTCGTGCTCGGATTGCAGGTCTTCACCGAAGGTAGCTGCGTACTCGAATTTGCGGTTTGCGCGGCGCAGCAGCTCGATGGCTTCGGCATACGGCAGGCGCACGAAATCGGCGCTTGCGATCGTGTCGAGAGTCGAGGGTAGGGTTTTGTCTACGAAACGGGCAAAGAGGTCCAGGTCTTCGCGACACTTCGTCAAAGCGAAGGTGACCAGGTATTTGATCAGTTCCTCGCCGAGGACCATATTGCCCGCCAGGTCGCAGAAGGCCATTTCCGGCTCGATCATCCAGAATTCGGCCGCGTGCCGGCGAGTGTTCGAGTTTTCGGCCCGAAACGTGGGGCCGAAAGTGTACACGTCGCCCAGCGCCAGCGCAAACATCTCGGCCGACAGCTGGCCCGAGACCGTCAGGTTGGCTTGACGGCCGAAAAAATCCTGGTCGAAATCGACGCCGCCGTTTGCCTGCGGAATGTGCGCCAGTTCGAAGGAGGTGACGCGGAAGAGTTCGCCGGCGCCCTCGCAGTCCGAAGCGGTGAGAACCGGCGAGTGGAGGTAGGTGAAACCGCGGTCTTTGAAAAAGGTGTGGACGGCAAAGGAGAGATCGGATCGAATCCGGAAGGCGGCGCCGTACTTGTTGGTCCTTGGTCGCAGGTGGGCGATGGTCCGCAGGAATTCATCGGTGTGGCGCTTCTTCTGCAGCGGGTAACTGTCCGGCGCCGCACTGATGACCTCAATCGCCCGCGCCTGGATCTCCCATTTCTGGCCGCTGCCGTGCGATGCGACCAGGCTGCCGGTGACGCCCACGGCCGAGCCGGTCAGGAGCTGTTTGACGGCGGTGTAGTTCGGCAGGCTTTCCGCGGCGATGACCTGGATGTTGCGCAGGCACGAGCCGTCATTTATTTCAAGGAAGGAAAACCCCTTGGAATCGCGCCGGGTGCGCAGCCAGCCTTTTATCAACACCTCGTCCAAGGGTTTTTCGGAAGCCAGAAGATGAACGATTTTTGTGCGTTTCATAAGCGGTTTTCCGATAGTCCGATGGCCCCGCGACCGACAATTAACGCCCCGGGGCTTGGTTTATATAGGCTTTAAGATAAGGGTTTTGGCAAGGCCCGCGGGAGGCGGCTGTATAGGTCATACGCCGCCGACCGAGAACACAGCCAAAACCCTTATCTTAAAGCCTAAAGTTCAACGGTGATGTAATACCCCTGATCCCCGCGCTGCAGCAGCACGACGAGTGATTTTTTAAGACGGTACTTGACAATGGCCGCGTGGAATTCTTTGCTGGTATTGATCGGCATCTCATTGATCCGCCGGACGACGTCCCCGTTGCGGGCACCGATTTGGGCCAGGAAGCTGCGTGGATCGATGTCGGTGATCAAAGCGCCCGCATCGGCGGCGAGGCGGTACTTGGCCCTGTTGCCGGGTGTCACGTCTTCGGTCCGGATGCCGAGCAGCCGGTAGCCGAGCGCGGCGGCCAACTCTATGGGAAACTGGCCGGCCACGATCGTCAGGTTCAGCGGCCGGGCCTTGCGGTTGATCTTCAAGGTCAGCCGGTCGCCGACGGACTGATTGCGCAGGGCGCTTTGAAAATCGTCTTCGGAGACGATTCTGCGGTCATTCAGGGCGACGACGATATCGCCCTCGCGCGCGCCGGCGGCTTCGGCCGGGCTGTCTTTTTCGATCGATTTCACCAGCACACCGGATTTAACCGGTGTATTCAGATAGCGGGCCAGGCCGGCATCGATATTTTGAACGATGAGGCCGATCCAGGGTTCGATGACCTCGCCGTGGGCGATAAGGTCGGAAATTATCTTGCGGGTTTTGCTGATCGGGATCGCAAAACCGATGCCCTGGGCCTTGGCGTAAATGGCGGAATTGATGCCGATCAACTCGCCGTTGATGTTCAGCAGCGGTCCGCCGCTGTTGCCGGGGTTGATGGAAGCATCGATCTGGATGAATTCGTGGAACACCCGGTCGTCGGTGCGGATGCTGCGGTCGAGCGCGCTGATGACACCGGTGGTCACGGTGTGGGAAAAACCGAAGGGGTTGCCGATGGCGATGACGGTTTCGCCGATCATCAGATCGTCGCTGCTGCCCATTTGAACTTCGGGCAGGACCGTCTGCGAGTCGATGTGCAGGACCGCCAGGTCGACATCCGGATCGGCCCCGACCACCTCGGCCTCGAATTCGCGCTCGTCCTGCAGCGTCACCTTGATCGTTCCGGCGTTTGCAATCACGTGGGCGTTGGTGATGATCAGCCCGCGTTTGCCGTCGATGACGACCCCCGAGCCCAGGGTGTTTCTTTCCGGTTGGCGCTCGAGGAAGGGATCGAAAAAATCCTTGAAAAACGAGTCGAAAAACGGATTCATCCCGTATCCGGAAAACGGTCCGGATCGCTTGCGGGCGGATGTCACCGAGCTTATGTTGACCACGGCCGGGCCCACCCGGCTCACGGCCTTTACGATCGGACCTTCCCGATCGTAAGCGGCGACGGGGCTCACCCCGTGGTCCCCCAAGAACCAGATCGATGCGAGCAGGCCGAACAAAATAAGTGTCAAGGGCCGGCAGTGGTTCCGCATAGTGTTCGATCGCCTCAACTGAAAAGATTCAACGAGAGGACACGTAATATCATGAGCGAACCGTCCGTTCAAGGTATCCTGGCCGGGATCGAACAGCCCAGCCGCTACCTGGGGACCGAAACCAACACCGTCCGCAAGGACCACAGCCGGGTCGAGCTGCACGCCGTCCTGGCCTTTCCCGATTTATACGACATCGGCACCTCTCATTTCGGACTCCAGATACTGTATCACATCCTCAACCGGAGATCCGACACCGTGGCCGAGCGGGTTTTTGCCCCGGGCGTCGATATGGAAGCGCGGCTGCGGAGCCTCGGCCGGCCGCTGACGAGCCTGGAGTCCGGGACGCCCTTGGCGAATTTCGATATCATCGGTTTCAGCCTGCTCTACGAACTCAACTACACCAATATCCTCACCATGCTCGATCTGTCAAACGTCGCCTTTCGGGCCGAAGAGCGCCGGACTGGGGATCCGCTCGTCATCGCCGGAGGTCCGTGTACCTGCAATCCTGAACCCGTGGCCGATTTGTTCGACGCGATGCTCATCGGGGACGGTGAAACGGCGATCGTCCTGATGATCGAAAGATGGCTGGCGTGGCATAAAAGCGGCCGACAAAACCGTGCGGCGCTCCTGGGACAGTGGTCGGAAATTGAAGGTGTGTACATACCGTCATTTTTCTCGCCCCGATACGACGACAGGGGTTTCCAGCGGCTCGAACCGAAATTTCCCCATTACACGCGCGTCAAAAGAACGGTTGTCGCGGATCTGGACGCGGCGGCTTTTCCGGTGCAACCGGTCGTGCCCTTCGGCCGGCCGGTTCACGATCGACTGCGCCTGGAGGTGGCCCGCGGGTGCACGCGCGGGTGCCGGTTCTGCCAGGCCGGGATGATCTACCGTCCGGTCAGGGAGCGTTCGGTGACGACCCTCATGTCACAGGCCGAACGCGCGCTGGGGCTGACGGGCTACGAAGACCTGTCCCTGCTGTCCTTGAGCACCGGGGATTACAGCTGCATCGAAGCGCTGATGCGGCGGCTGATGGACCGCTGTGCCGGCGAGCACGTTGCGGTATCGCTGCCGTCCCTGCGAGCGGGGACCCTGAACCCGGAATTGATGAACCTGATTAAAATGGTGCGAAAAACCGGCTTTACGATTGCGCCCGAGGCCGGCAGCCAGAGGCTGCGCAATGTGATCAACAAGAACATCGACGAGGACGAAATCGCCGCAACGGTCGAAAATGCGTTCAGGCTCGGCTGGCAGGTCATCAAACTCTATTTCATGATCGGCCTGCCGACCGAGACCGACGATGACATGACGGCGATGGTCGATCTGGTGCGGCGCCTGCGGGGGCTCAAGCCGCCGCGGGGCCGAAAGGGGCAGCTCAACGTGAGTGTGGCCACCTTTATTCCCAAACCGCACACGCCGTTTCAGTGGGAGGGACAAATTCCGCTGGGGGAAGCTCACAAGAAAATTCATCGCCTCAAGGATAAATTGGCCCTTTCGCGGCTCCGTTTCAAATGGCAGCCCCCCGAGGTCAGCCGGCTGGAGGGTTTGTGGGCCCGCGGCGACCGCCGGTTGGGTAAATTGCTGGTGGCGGCCTACCGCCGCGGGTGCCGGTTCGACGGCTGGAGCGATCATTTTAACTATGGCACGTGGCAAAGCGCGTGCGAGAGTGCCGGGGTGGACATCGATTTTTTCACGAATCGCCGGCGCGATGCCACCGAGCCCCTGCCGTGGGACGTCATCGACACCGGTGTCACCAAAGAATTTCTGGGGCAGGAGGCTCAAAGAGCGCTGGCCGGGGACGTGACCGCGGATTGCCGCACGGGCGACTGCAACAGTTGCGGTGTTTGCGACTTTGAAAATGTGGCGCCGGTGGTGTTTGACCGCTGCCGACTCGATGCGCCCCCGCCGGCCGATGCGAAACCCGTTGTTTCCGGTGACGAGCGGCAATTATTGATCACGTTTTCCAAGACCGGTCCCGGCCGGTTTCTCGGCCATCTGGAAATGGCGAGTATTTTCGTTCGCGCCCTGCGCCGCCTCGGCCTGCGGCTGAAGTATTCGCAAGGCTTTCATCCCCAGCCGAAACTGTCCTTTCAGGACGCCCTACCGGTCGGCATGGAGAGCCTGGCGGAATTGCTCCTGGTGACGGTTGGCGGCGAAACGAGCGCCAAAAGAATCGTCGCGCGGCTAAACGATCAGCTCCCCGACGGGTTGCGGGTTGTGGCCGGCCGGTTTCTGTCGGCCAAGTATCGCCGACCCGAAACCCTCTTTACGACCTATCGGCTGACGGCGGATGCGGATCTTTTTCACAGAGACCGCGTCGAGAGTTTTTTCGAAAAGGAGACATGGCCGGTTGACCGGACGAATCACAAAGGCAAGGTCAGGCAAATCGATCTGCGCCAGGTGGTGACGGCCATCGAGTGGATATCGCCCGGCGAGGTGATCCTCACCCTGCGATCTTCAGGCGGCGGGGTGAGGCCCAGCGATGTGGCGGGCGATCTTTTCGCCATTGCGGCCGAGGGCGTGACCCGACTGCGCACCGTCAAGCTGGCGTCCTTCGGCCAGTCGGACGCGGCAAAATAAAGGGATCCGCTACGGTTCGGCCCCGCTCGGACGGCCGCTGCCTTGCGACAGGAGGGCACGGGTCAAAAAAGAAGATCCGCTTCGCCCGACAGCGGCTATCCTCCTATGACCGTTATATTTTTCTTGTTTTAAGCCTTGATTTGTGGCACCACAATCAGGAAAAAATCGTGACGGTACCGGCGGACGGGTGCCACCGCTTCGGGCCGGTATGTCACCTGCACCCGATATTATGGGAGCCGATCATTTCACAGAGGCATTACGCGAGACATATGCACCGCAAACTCGTCATCAACGAAGCTTTTCATGAGACCCGGGTGGCCCTCCTGGAGGATGGCACCATCGTCGAATTGTTCATCGAACGCGGAGACGAATCGGATATTGCCGGCAACATTTACAAGGGCCGGATTCAACGGGTTCTGCCCGGCATCCAGGCCGCTTTCATCGACATCGGCTTGAACCAGGCGGCATTCATCTACGTGGACGATGTGCTGAGTCCGCGGATCGATGACTTCGAAGAGTTTTTGAGCGATGCGGAAGACGTTTCGGAAAATCAGGCGGATGGGCAGGCGGCTCAAACCCTGGAGGATGCGTCTGATCCGGAAAATCGCCGCGACGCCCATATCGAGGATCTCATCACCGAAGGACAGGAGATTATGGTGCAGGTGGCCAAGTCGCCCATCGGCACCAAAGGCGCGCGCGTCACCTCCCACATTTCTCTGCCCGGCCGGTTTCTGGTATTGATGCCCACGTCGAATCACATCGGCATTTCCCGCCGCATTGAGGATGCGTCGGAAAGAAATCGCCTCAAGGAAATCGTCTTGAGTCTGCGGCGCGAACCTTACGGCTATATCGTCCGGACAGCGGCGGAGAACATTTCAGAAGAAAAAATGGCGGCGGAAATGACCTTCCTGAGCAACCTCTGGGCCAACATTCAGGAAAAAAACAAGACCGCTGCGGTGCGCAGCCTGCTCCACCAGGAACTCGGACTGAGCCTGCGGGCGGTCAGGGACCTTTTAATCAACGAGGCCGAGAGCCTGGTGATCGATTCGCGCGCGGGGTACGAGAGAATACTCACCTTTCTCGACACGTACATGCCGCGCCTTAAAAACAATGTGGAGCTACACCAACACATCGAGCCCATTTTCGATGCCTACACGCTCGAAGGGGATATCTCAAGGGCCTTGAAAAAGAAGGTCTGGTTGAAATCCGGCGGCTATATCGTGATCGAGCACACCGAAGCGCTGGTGGCCATCGATGTGAACACCGGCCGGTATGTGGGCAAACACAACCTGGAGGAGACCATCCTGAAGACCAATCTCGAGGCCGTGAAAGAAATCGCCTACCAGGTGCGGTTGAGAGATATCGGCGGCATTATCATCATCGATTTCATTGACATGCAAAAGAAAGCCAACCAGGAAAAAGTGTTTCACGAGCTGATGGAGGCGTGCAACAAAGACCGCAGCAAGACCCACATCCTGCCCATCTCGGAAATGGGGTTGATTCAGATGACCCGCAAACGTAACAAGAAGCCGCTCTCGCGCATGCTCTGCGAACCTTGCCACTACTGCGAAGGGGAAGGGTACCTCATTTCGAAGCAGTCCATCTGCTACAACATATATCGCGATCTTCTGCGTGAAAGCCGCGATGCCACCGGTTCGCGGCTGACGCTCAAAGTCAATCCCAAGATAGCGGAACTTCTGCATGGCGAGGAGAGCGGCCTTATCGTCAACCTCGAAAAAACAACCGGAAAACAGATCGTCATTTATCCCAACCCCGGCTTCCACATCGAAGAATTCGACATATTCGACAGCTGGCAGAATTAGGCGAGGCCGATGCGGAACTGCGGGTCGCGCGACGGGCGTCGATCGCGTCCGGATTTTCACATTGACAATTTCTTTTGTCTGTGGTTGATTTCCACGGTTATAGATATAATTGCGTCTGCAAGGCGCCCTGGTTACCAGGCCGATCGCCTACAGAAGAACCATGGCGCAACATTTTACACGGGTATCCCATAAACAGGCCGCTTTCTGCCGGTGCCCGCACCTGAACGGCATGCTCTGCGGGGCTTTCCGGCGAAACGAGTCCTGTTAGCGAGCAGGGACACCCGCAACCCGCTAAGCCCGACGTGTTCGCAACGGGGCACGGCAAGGGAAAGAGAGGCTATAAATGAAGAGAACCTATCAGCCGAGCGTCCTGAAGAGGGCTCGAACCCATGGATTTCTCAAACGCATGTCCACCAAAGGCGGACGACGGATCATCAATCGCCGTCGGGCGCGCGGGCGCAAGCGGTTGTGCGCTTAATTGCCGGTGCTGCGCCCTGAAGGGGACGGCGCCTCGGCACGGCCATTTCCTGCCGGACCCCCCCTCCGTGCGGCAGGTAAATTTACTATGAACTAATAATAATATTAGCAAGTTAAACAATATTGGCGTCGTGTTCGTTTCCAAAGACAGCTCGCATTTTAAAACGGTCGGAATTTTTGCGCCTGTCGCGGACCGGAAACAAAATTCAAAACCGGCACTTTATTCTTTTGTATTCCCGTACTCATCCGGATCAGCTGCGATTTGGCATCACGGTGAGCCGCAAGGTCGGAAACGCGGTCCGGCGCAATCGCGTCAAGCGTCTGATCCGCGAAAATATTCGCCGCGTGCGGCCGCTGATGAGCGGGGGCTGGCATATCAACATCATCGCCAAAAGAGATGCGGCGGATCTTTCCTGGGGCGAGATCGGCACGGCGTTGGCGCAACTTTTCGCCGGTATTCAGCCATATGATAAAAAAAATAAATAATATCAGTATATTAATTGCTTTAGCCTTGATTCGAGGATATCAGTTGATCCTGTCGCCGGTTTTGGGTCCTGCCTGCCGGTTTTATCCGAGCTGTTCGGAATACGCCCACCAGGCGATCGGCCGCCACGGCGTTGCCAAGGGTTCCTACCTAGCCAGCCGGCGTCTGTTGCGGTGTCATCCATTTCATCCCGGCGGCTTCGACCCGGTGCCTTAACCTCGACAAGCCCAAACCTCAGTGGCCGCCCGACAGCCTGCAAACCTTGGAAAATTCTATTCAGCCCGCAATTCCGATTTTTCAGCCGTGGCGAAGGGAAACAACAATCGGCTCCGTTCACGGGGTATGGCCGTTTAAAGCAGTATGCCGATCAAAGAAACGTTTGCATCGAGAAGAAACAAGCGATGGGCCCCCTTGACGTCATTTAGGAGAATTCCATGGATCATGTGCGCGTAATTATAGCCATAGCCCTATCTTTCCTGGTTTTTATCGTGTGGCAATTTTTCTTTGCTCCCCAGGAGCCGGTACGCAAGGCGGCGGAAAGTACGGCGCCGTCCGCCGTGTCGGACGACAAGGTGACAACGGAAAAGCCTTTCGCCCAAAAAGAGCCGCCGGCCCCGAATACCCCCCCGGCACCCGCGGCATCCGCCCCCAAAACGGGCCGCACCATAACCGTCGACACGCCGCTGTATCGGGCGGAATTTTCCGAGGACGGCGCCGCCCTCAAAAGCTTTGTGCTGAAAAAGTACCGGGAGCATGCGGCCAAGGATTCAGCGCTTAAACAACTGGTATCGCCCGGGTTAGAGGATGGAACGCTGCTGGTGGGTTTCGCCGGCGGCGGCCGCTCGGATTTGAAAAATGCGGTGTTTACGGCCGATACCGCCCTGACCGACATCGATGTCGCGAAGATCCCCAAGGACCTGGTCTTCACCTGGACCGCTCCGGACGGGCTGGTCATCGAAAAGCGCTACCGGTTCGATCCGGCCACCTATCTTGTCGGGTTGACCATCGACGTTAAAAACGGCGCCCCTCAGCCGCTGACCGGACGGCTGGCGATCACCCTCAACAGCATCGCCCCTCAGGGTCGCAGGGCCGTCGGCTTCGAGGGACCCAGCGCTTTTATCAACAACAAACTGCAGCAGATCGCAATCAAGGATATCAAAGACAAAAACACCTTCGATGGCGTCATCGACTGGATCGCCATTCAGACCCGCTATTTCATGTCGAGCGTTATTCCCGAAACCCCAACCGAGGCCACCTTTCATTTGAACCACGGCGAAAATAACCTCATTGTCGCCCAACTCATCTTGCCTGAAACGACGATCAAACCCGAAACCCAGCAGAGTTTCGCGTTTAAAATATTCAAGGGACCCAAGAGCACGAGCCTGCTCAACGGCTACGGCCACAATCTGGGCAAGGCGATCAATTTCGGCATGTTCGATATCTTGGCCAAACCCTGCCTGTGGCTGATGAATTTTATTTATCACAACGTGGTCGCCAACTATGGCATTGCGATCATCATCTTGACCCTGCTCACCAAACTGCTGCTGTGGCCCCTGGGCACCAAGAGCTACAAGTCGATGAGCGATATGAAGAAACTGGCGCCGCTGATCAAAGAAATCAAGGAAAAATACAAGGATGACCGCAAGCGCGTGAACGAAGAGACCATGGCGCTGTATCGAACCTACAAAATAAATCCCCTGGGCGGCTGCTTGCCGATGCTCGTTCAGATTCCCGTGTTTTTTGCCCTGTACCGGATGCTCTACGAGGCCATCGAACTGCGCCACGCCCCTTTTTTTCTGTGGATCAACGATCTGTCGGCGCCCGATCGGCTTTTTCACTTTGACTTCAGCATTCCGTTCATGGACCCGCCTTACGGCATACCGGTTCTCACGCTGATAATGGGCGCCACCATGTTTCTGCAGCAAAAAATGTCGCCGCCGATGGGCGACGCCACCCAGGCCAAAATGATGATGCTGATGCCGGTGGTGTTCACCTTCATTTTCATCAATTTTTCATCCGGACTTGTTTTGTACTGGTTGGTGAATAATGTTGTGTCCATATCCCAGCAATATTACATCACCAAAAAGAATGCCTGACGCCCCACCGCTGGTGAACGACGGGAGATTCTTCAACGGCGCGCACGCTGGAACCCGAAGCAGAAAATGTCGAGCAGGCCGTCATACTTGTCTGCGATTGCAAGATGGATGCCGCCACCCGTGCGTACCCGCAGTACGGGAGACGGGTTTCGGCGCAAACCGGTCATCTTTCCAACCAAACGTCTCTCCCTTAAGTGGCGGCCATCGTTTAACAGCTGTAACCCGCGCCCGTCAAAGGCCCTTTTTCCTCCGGTCTGCCGGCCGCAGCGGGTTTAAGGCCATGCCGCCCCGCGGTCAATAAACATCATGGGACCTTGCGCAGGAAGAAACACGACTTTTTCAGGCATGTGAATCGGCACGAATCAACCCGTCATATGAACCCAGACACGATCGCTGCCATCGCCACGCCCGCCGGGATCGGCGGGATCGGCGTTATCCGCATTTCCGGCCCTGATGCGTTTTCCATAGCCGCCGCCCTTTTTCATAGCGGCACCAACGGCGCTCCCGGCGATGATGCCGTGGATGGCCGCCGGCGGCAAGGCCCGTTTCGCAGCCACCGGTTGTATTACGGTCATGTTGTCGATCCGGAAACCGGGATGCCTGTCGATGAAGTGCTGCTCGTCGCGATGCGGGCACCGCGATCCTACACCCGTCAGGACGTCGTCGAAATCCAGGCCCATGCCGGTGCGGCGGTGCTGCACCGGGTTCTGGAACTCGCCCTGCGGCAGGGGGCGCGGATGGCCGATCCGGGTGAATTCACGCAGCGGGCCTTCCTCAACGGCAGAATCGATTTGACCCAGGCCGAGGCCGTCATCGACATTATCAACGCCCGGACCCGGACCGCGCTGACGATCGCCACCCGGCAGGCGGCCGGCCACCTCACACTGGCGGTGAAAAACATCCGCAGCCTGCTTTTGGACCTGCTGGTCCCCGTCGAGGCGGCCATCGATTTTCCCGACGAGGTGTCCGACTTCATGTCCGCGGATGAGCTGGCGTCCAAGCTGCAGCACCCGGTTGCCGCGCTCGTGACCGAGTTGATGGGGCGCTACCGGCAGGGATGCATCTATCGTGACGGATTGAAGCTGGTCATTGCAGGAAGACCCAATGTGGGTAAATCGAGCCTGCTGAACCGCCTGTTGGAAAGGGAGCGGTCCATCGTCACGGCGATTCCGGGTACGACGCGGGATTTTGTCGAGGACACGTTTCAATTGCAGGGCGTGCCGGTAACCGTGACCGACACGGCCGGTCTGCACGATGCGGCCGACCCGATCGAAAAAATCGGCATGTCCAATACCAGAAGGTGCCTGGAAACTGCGGACCTCATCCTGCTGGTGATTGATGGATCCGCGGCGCTGGCGGACGATGACCGCCGAATTTATGAACTCTGCGCGGACAAAGCGGTGATCGTCGTCATCAACAAAATCGATCTTATCGGCGAGGGGCAAGATCCGGCGGGGCTTCCGGTCGATTGGACGGCGGAAAACTCGATCAGGATTTCGGCCCTTAACGGCGAGGGAATCGAGGAGTTGAAACGGCGCATCGCCGCAACCGCAGGCGTTTTACCGTATGACCCGCAACAGCATGCCGCCATACCGAACCTCAGGCACCAGCAGGCACTTGAAAAATGTTATCGGCATGTTATGACGGCCATAGCGGGTCTGCGGGATGATCAGCCCGGTGAACTGGTGGCTCTCGATATCCGCGCGGCGATCGGCTGCTGTGATGCCGTTCTCGGCATCGGCCTGGCCCCTGATATGTTAGAGCAGCTTTTCAGCCGGTTTTGCATCGGTAAATAGCGATTGTTTCACGTGGAACATTAAGGTTTTTTTAAAAGGGACTCGTCATTTTTGCGCGCGCCGCGCGTTGGGCCGAAGATGAGATTTTATCGGCAGTCGTCTTGCAGCGTGTCGCACAAATTTTAAGAACGCCCTGCGGCGGCGGACGGGTCGGAAATAAAGAGGAGTGACCAGAATGGATTTTGATCTGACACCATACTTCAGACGCTACGAAGCGCTGGTGAAACTGGCCGATCAGGCTTTTCAGCGGGTTTCCACGGAATATCCCGAGCATGTCAAATGCCGCAGCGGCTGCGCGGACTGTTGCCATGCCCTTTTCGACCTGACCCTGATCGAGGCCCTCTACATCAACCAGAAATTCAACGAAACCTACCAGGGCCCGCAGCGTGAGGCGCTGCTGGAGAAGGCCAACCGCCTTGACCGGCAAATCGCCCGGATCAAGCGCCAGGCGGGTCAGGACCTTCAAAACGGGAAACCCGAGCGGGACATTCTGCGGGAGTTGGCGGCCATGCGGGTTCGCTGCTCGCTTCTAAACGACCGGGACCTGTGCGACCTGTACGAGTTTCGACCGCTGACCTGCCGTTTTTACGGAATCCCGACGGCCATCGGCGGCGCCGGCCACACCTGTGGCCTGTCGGGCTTCAAGGAGGGCCAGTCCTACCCGACCATCAATCTCGACCTGGTCCATCAGCAATTGCAGCAGATTACGGCCGAGTTGGTACGGGACATGGAGTCCAAGTTCATCAAACTGAGCGACCTGCTCATTCCCCTGTCCATGGCGCTGCTCACGCTGTTCGATGCGGAATATCTCGGCATCGATTACAAGGCCGACAGCCAGGGTCGAAAAACCGCCGAGGACCAGGTCAAAAGGAGTTGACGATGTCCGAGTATTCGCCGGAAGAGGTCGAGCAGCGCAAGAAAGCCGTCTTCGAGGCCATGTCGCCGCGTTTGCAGAAGCATATCCTCAAGAAAGGCTACGCGAAATGGGATCCGTTTCAGGAACCCAAGGACCCCATCGAAATCCGCCGCGACAAAACGAAGCGCACGACCCAGATGCTGATCCGGGAATTTCTGCAGTCGCGCCCGCTGGAAACCTACAGCAATGCTTACGGCAGAGGCGTGCTGGAGATTGCGATGGGGATTATCAACGAAGATGACCGGTTTGTGGCGATGTATGAATTTGCGTGCTGGTATCGCGATTTGTTGAAACAGGAAGGACTGGAGTAGCCGCGGCCGGAAAAAATTCCCGTCAACGCAGCGGTTGACGGGAATTTTTTATTTTTGGAAAGGGGTCCCCAGCAAGTACTCTTCGTAGACCGTCGGACCCAATTGAAAAATTTCAAGCATGGCCTCGATGTTTTTTCGATCCGGGTTTTTTTTCCATTTGAGCCACTCTCCCATGCTCTGCCAGGTGGCGATCACGCACACATCCTGCTGGTCCGCATAGTTGGTGAGGGTCTCGCCGGAGATGTATCCCGGCTGGCTCATGGCGGCGGACCGCAACTTTGTCAGAAGCGCGACGATCTCCCGTGTCTTTACCGTTTTAAACCTGCGTTTGATGATGATTTTGGCCAGCATGACACACCTCCTTTTTTGTGCGTGGGATTGTGTGATGTGCTGAAAAAACGGCACCTGGAAATTCATGTCGCATCGCTGCGGGCAAGTCAAGTACAAAGAAGGCGGCGCCGCGATCAAGCGGCCAAAAAACTCCACAAAATGCCGGCGCATATGGCCGATCCGATGACACCCGATGAATTGCAGGCCATGGCGTGCATCAGGAGATAATTGGTCGGGTCGGATTTGAGGCCAACGAGGTGCACCTCCCGCGCCGATCCCGGCACGGCCGAAACGCCGGCGGCCCCCAGAAGCGGATTGATTTTATCTTTCATGAAAAGATTCATGATCTTGGCGAAGAGCACCCCTGAAGCGGTGGCGATGCTGAAGGCGACGGCGCCCAAAAAGAAGATACCGACCGATTTGGTGGTCAGAAAGACATCGGCCTGGGTACTGGCGCCGACCGTGAAGCCTAGAAAGATCGTGGCGGTGTCGATGATGGCCGTGCGGGCGGTTTGCGCCAACCGGTCCACGACACCCGACTCCTTCATGATGTTGCCGAAAAAAAAGGGCCCCAGGAGCGGGATCGACGCCGGTGCCAGAAAACAGCACAGAATCAGCCCGGCCGCGGGAAAGAGCAATTTTTCCGTCCGTGACACCGTGCGGATGTCCGGCATGTGGATCCGGCGTTCCTTGCGGGTCGTCAGCAAGCGCATGATCGGCGGTTGGATGATGGGAATCAGGGCCATGTAGGAGTAGGCGGCGATGGCGATCGGGCCGATCAGGTGGGGGGCCAGCTTCGCGGTCAGAAAGATCGAGGTGGGACCATCGGCGCCGCCGATGATGGCGATCGAGGCGGCCTCGTTGGGAAGAAAACCGAAGCCCAGGGCGCTTAACAGCGTCACATAAATTCCCATCTGGGCGGCGGCGCCCAACAGCATCAGTTTGGGCATCGCCAGAAGCGATGAGAAGTCGGTCATGGCGCCCAGGCCGAGAAAGACAATCGACGGATAAACCCCGCTGGTGACGCCGAAATACAGGTAGTGCAAAACGCTGTTGGGTTCGTAAATACCCAAACCGAACCCCTTGAAGAAGGGAACGTTACCCACCAGAATGCCGAAGCCGATCGGCAGCAGCAGCAATGGTTCGTACTCTTTGGCGATGGCCAGGTAAAGGAAAACCGAGCCCACGAGCAGCATGATGACATGGCGGAAATCCGCCAGGAAGTAACCGGTATTCGACAAGAATTGGATAAAAAGTTCCATTTGGTATACTCTTTCCGATATGGCAATGTGATGGGCGGCGGAAGGGGTGGCAAGAAAGCGTCACGACCAGACAAATCGATTGTCTCCGGCCGGAAGGATCACCCCGGCTTCCCTCAAGCCCCTGATCGACAAGTGTACGTGCGGCAGCGCGTTGCTGTTGGCCAGTTCGTAAAGATGCTGCAGGTCGAACGTCTCGCCGAGTTCGGCCGCCAGGGGCGCCAGGCGTTTTTCAGCCTCGGCCAGGTCCAGGTGCGGCGTTTTTGACGCCGTGGGCGGCGGAGGCGCGTTCGAAACCCCGGCGGCCGCGCCGGATCTTATTTTAAATCCATTTTCCAGCAATGTTGCGACCTTGTGAAGCTGCGAGATGACAAACGACAACAGGGCGAGACCCGCCATCACGATCAATATGCCGGTTATGGCCATTGCCCAACCGTTTTGTGCCGATATCGCTTCCAAACCGTAACCGTGCAAAAGAGCCTCCTGAAATCAAGTAGATATCATTAAACGCGGTTTCTTTTTTCGACCATACCAAACGCCAAATGTCAACTTTAAACGGTATCTGGGCCTGAATTCAACCATTTTATGACGACCTCCCATTTTCTTCACGCAACCTGCCCTGTCGAACGGCTCCGCGCATTTTTATTTCCGGCCGAGCGCCGCGTAAGCCGGTCCACCCGCATGTGAGGGTTTCAGAAAAAATGTCCCAGGATGACTGCCGGAGCGAGCAGCGTGAGTTTGCCAGGCTGTTGACGATCTGCTGCCTGATCACCTTCGGCTGCTATTTCGCCATATCCATGCGGCTGCCGGTGGTGCCCCTGTATGCCAGTGGTCTTGGCATCGGAACCTCCCGGATCGGCATGATCAATGCCGCCTTCTATCTCGTGGCCGGAATACTGGCGCTGCCCGCGGGAATGCTCTCCGATGTCATCGGCCGCCGCCGTCTGGCCGTGGCCGGCACGCTGATTCTGTTCACCGGCATGCTGCTGTTGCTTTTCGCGCGCGCTTTCTCTCATCTGGCCGGAGTCTATCTGCTTCTGGGGGTCGGCATCGCGGCTTTCGGGCCCACCATGATGGCGTGGGTATCCGCAATATCACCGCCCACCCACCTGGGCCGGGCCTACGGCTGGTACACCACGGCCCTTTTTTGCGGGCTCGGAATGGGGCCGGCCGCAGGCGGCGTCCTGGGACAGGGGCTCGGGTATCGATCGGTATTTCTGGCCGGAGCCGTCCTGTCGGCCTTCAACATCTGGGCGGTCACCCGATTTCTGCCGGTTCCGGCGCCCGTGGCCGTTTACCCGAAACCGACAGGAATATCCCGCGCGACCGCCCGGCGCCTGCTCGCCAACCGGCCGCTGATCGGGTGCTGGCTGGCGACATTCGGGGCCAACATCATCGGCGGCGTCTTCTTTACCTATCTGCCGCTGCTGGCCCACGAACGGGGCCTGGATGCCGGGCAGATCGGCATGGTTTTCCTGGTGCAGTCCGTCGCCAATGCCGCCTCCCGAATTCCTTTCGGGGCGCTGAGCGATCGTCTGGGCCGCAGGAAATACCAGGCCTTCTGCGGCACCCTCCTGGCGACCGCCGCCGTGGCCGGATTCGTCAACGCCCGGAGCTTTTTTAATTTCCTGCTCGCCGCAGCGTGCTTGGGCACCAGTCTGGCGGTCGCCTTCACCTCCATCGGAGCGCTGATCGCCGAGACGGCCGAACCCCGGTTTCGCGGCCTGGCTTTGGGCGGCTACAACAGCTTCATTTATTTCGGGTTGATGGCCGGCTCCATGGGCTGGGGGCCCTTGATCGAATCGGTCGGCTTTGCAAACGGATTCATGATTGCCGGCGCGGTAAACCTGTTCTTCGTGGCCCTTTTCATCGTGAGCATGTGGGGGCATTTTAAGCGCTGAGTGATCGGATTGTCCGCAGACCTTTCGCAGTCGATATCCCGGTCACTGCGATTCAGAACCTCCCCCTTACAAAAGGTCCCGACGTCTTTTTTGACCCGTCATTTTTCTGTCGTTATAGCGCCATGATCCGGGCGCTTATTGTTATAAGTACCCGTAATAAATATATTTTATATATTTTCGATCTTTACGGCACAATCTTTGCGTAGGTCATGGCCGGTTCCATGACGGCAGCGGGCATGGCGAAAAAACGGAACGCGGGAGATGGGCCGGTCGCGAGGGCTTCCGGCTTCAATTATTAACCTTATTTTCATATAGTTATATGCGTAAACACCCGCTTTCAGGTTCGGGAAGCATCCCCTGGCCTCATTATCGACTGATGAACACATGCGCAAAAAAGGAGACATTTTCATGACAGATCGAAAGAACAAGGATCAGAGCGCCACCCCCGCCGGCGACACGGCCGCCGACAGCGGTGCCGGTGAAAATTCTTTCACCAAGACCGCCGCTGCGAGCGCCGATGCGATCGGCATCGACATCGGCACCTCCAAGATCGTGACCGCCGTGAAGAAAAATGACCACATCGAATATGCCGCGCACCGCAATGCCTTTATTGCGGTGGAGTACTCCAGTTTCACCAAGAGAATATTGAACCAGAATCAGATCAAACATCACCAGATCGACAATTCCCTGATCGTTTACGGCGACGGAGCGGAGACCTTCGCGGACATGCTCAATTCCGAAACGCGGCGTCCGATGCGCAAAGGGCTGCTGAACCCCAACGAGAGCCATTCGGTGGAAATCATCAAGAGGGCCATCGACGATCTCATCGATTCGACGGCGATCAGCAGCGGCAAACTGATCTTTTCGGTCCCCGACGCCCCGAAAGATGCCCCGACCGACATTATTTACCACGAATCCTTGCTCAATCGCCATTTGTCGAATAAAGGGTTTACGACACGCAGCATCAACGAAGGCCTGGCCGTCGTGTTCTCCGAACTGGAAGACGAGAATTTTACCGGCCTGGGCATCAGCGCCGGCGGCGGCATGTGTAATGTTTGCCTGGCGTATCTCTCGATACCGCTGGTCACCTTCAGCATCACCAAGGGCGGCGATTATCTGGACGATGCCGTGGCGTCTGTCACCGGCATGGTGAACACGCGCGTGAGAAGTTTCAAGGAAAACGGGTTCGATCTAAAACGCACCCCGCGCAGCAGCGTCGAAGACGCCCTGCAGGTGTACTACGATGATCTCATCGTCACCCTGGTCAAGGCGCTCAAACAAAGCATCATGACGACGTCGAACACCAACAAGGTCGATCGTCCGATTCCGGTCGTTCTGAGCGGCGGCACGGCGAAAGTGAGCGGTTTCAAGGATCGCTTCGAGCAGGTTCTCAAGGCCGAAAACATTCCGCTGGATTTCAGCAAGATCCGGGTCGCCAAAGACCCGCTGACCGCCACGGCCAAAGGTGCCCTGATGGCCGCGATGCACGAGAATTGATGCGGATGTGCGCAGGGAAGGGGAGCGCGCCCGAGGGGCATCGCCACAGCCCGGGCACCGAACGGCTGCAGCACGGTTTCCGGCGGCGGCAGGTCCCGGACGCAAGGGTCTTTTGAAATATGGCGCAAGGAATCACGACCATAACCCGGCCTGCTGGTCGTGATTCCCTATTGACGTATCGACATGGCAAACCCGAAAAAGCTGCCCCCGACGACTTACCGGCGCATCATCGAAGAGTTGTCCGCCGTCGTCACCGAACCGGCCGTAAAACTCAAATTCATCCAGCACGCCATAGACGAGTACGATCGTCTGCCCCTGACGTACAAGTCATACTCTCCGCTGGCGGAGATGGCCTTTCGCAAACGGCTTCTCGAGCACGCCGAACGCTTGTGGCCCGGCAGTCGGGAAAACGCCCGGCACCTGGCCGCAACCGGGAGCATTTCCTCTCCGCGGCCCGCAGTCAAGCGCCTGTACCGATTGCGCCATGTCGTGGCGACGATGCTGCTCCTTGTCATCGTGGCCGGGTTGGGCACGGCCGTGGCCTCCATCTGGGGACCCGTCACAATTTTCTTCGGTCTGAAAGAGAAGCAAAATCCGCGCTGGAAAAGAGGTGTCATCAGCAAGTCGATCGTCTATCCGCAGGCGTCGGTGACGGCTGCCAGAGCGCCGTTGGCCGCCACGATCGTTGCGCTATCCCCGCTGCGCGAACCGGCGCCAGCGGCCGGCGCCAAGGCTGCGGCCGAATTCGCGCCCTATCTGACCCAACCCATCTGGCTGGTCGAAAAGACGGAGGCTTCGGAGCTTTACAGCAACAGCCTGCAGATATTCACCGGCTACACCGTCGCCAACGTTGCGCGGCGCTACCGGCCGATCTTCCGCCACACCGAGTCGCCGTCCGAAGGCAATCAGGATAGCGACCGGATCGCCGGAATACTCTTTCACACGTCCGAAAGCGACCTGGTGCCCTTCAGGCCCGAGATGAACATATCGATCAAGCAGAAAAGCAAACGCCTGATCAAATATCTCCAGCGCCGAAAATCATACAACTACATCATCGACAGGTACGGCCGAATCTATCGCCTGGTCCAGGAGGACCATGCCGCCTACCATGCCGGCAACTCGATCTGGGCCGACGGGAAGGAATACTATCTCGATTTGAATCACGCGTTTTTGGGGATTTGCTTCGAAGGTCGGGATTTCGAAGAAACGGAAGCCGATGTCTATCTGGATTCCTGGAACCCGAATACCAACGCCCCGCGCATGCGGCCGCGGGACGAGTCTTCGCTGACCGAGGCCCAGCTGCGCGCGGGCAAAGTTCTCACCGACTGGTTGCGGGTGAAATACAAAATCGCGCAGCACAATTGCGTTCCGCACGGCCTGGTTTCGGTCAACCCGCAGAAAAAACTCATCGGCTATCACCTGGATTTGTCACAGGGATTTCCTTTCGAAAAATTTTCCCTGAGCAACAAGTACAACGAACCCCTGCCGTCGATGGTCGATTTCGGCTTTTCCTATGACGACTATTTCGAGCAGATTTTCGGCGGCGAAATCTGGCAGGGCATCCGCGCTTCCGAAGCGATTTTACAAAGCCGCTGCAAGCACGCAAAAACAAGCCTGAGCCAATACAAAAGACGCCTGAATGACACGTACGACGCGTACTGCAAAGATCGGAGCGCCGTGAACCAGCGTTCACGGCGCTCCGCATCTGCTGTGTTGCCGGGCACTTGACGTACAACAAGTACGCCTGCGCGCCCGGCGCCTTGCACCTGCGGCACCCTGTGAGCGCCGGCAAAGGTGGTGTAAAGCGCAGCGGACCGTGCGATTCTCTGAACGGCTACGCGTTATTGATATAAGCCTCGAATGTCTTCAGATCGTTGACGTTGAAGATGGTCGCCGGGTAGTCTCTGGGAAGATTTTTACGCAGCAGGCCGGTGAGCACTTTTCCGGGGCCGATCTCGACAAACGTCTCGATTTCAGCCTCGCGAAATCGCCGGGTGGCGTCGAACCATTTCACCGGGCTGCAGAGCTGACGGGCCATGAGGGACCGGATCTCATCCGGCCTGGATTCGGTCGCAGCCGTGACGTTGAACACCACATCGGAGCGGGGCGCGTCGAACGCGACCGATTGCAGAAAGGACGTGAAATCCGCCTCGGCGCCGCGGATGAGTTCGCTGTGCCAGGCGCCGCTGACTTTAAGCGGAATCGCCTTGGCGCCTTTTTCGGCCGCCATGGCCGATACGGCCGCCACGGCCGACGGTTCGCCGGTGACGACGATCTGCTGGGCGGTGTTGTGGTTGGCGACCGACACCACACCCTGCCCGCGGCCGATTTCGACGATCTCTGCGACCGCATCGATGGCAAGGCCGATCAGGGCCGCCATCGCCCCCTTGTTTTTTTCCGCCTCGCGGTGCATCAGCTCGCCGCGTTTGTGTACCAGGCGCAGGGCGTCCTCGGCCGACACCACGCCAGCGGCGCAAAGGGCGCTGTATTCACCGAGGCTGTGACCGGCCGACATCGCCGGGATGACGCTTTCGCGCTGCACGGCCGCAAGGACCGCCAAATTTACGACCGTGATTGCCGGCTGCAGGGTGACTGTGCGTGTCAGGTCCGCCAGGGGGCCCTTGAAGCAGAGCTGCCGCAGATCGACGCGACTGATTTCCTCGGCCATGTCGAAGAGTTCCCGGACGAAGCCGAATTCCTGATAAAAGTCCTGCCCCATGCCCACCACCTGCGAGCCCTGCCCCGGAAACAAAAACGCCGTCTTTTTCATTTCGCCGTCCTTTGGTGTGCCAATGTTCTATAAAATCATTGTCCCTGTCGACACTCACGTTTCCTAAAAATGACGTGCGGTCATTTTTACCACATTGTCGACCGGCAGGGTAATTTTTTTTGGATTTTCGATATTCCAATGATTTATTTTAGAAATCAGCACGATATTTTGATGGACGCGATAGCCAAAAATGGCTAATAAAAGATAATGTGAACCTGGGAATAAATCTTAAAGCCTATTGACAACCAAAGAGCTTTAAGTGGAGAAGAGTAACCAACGATCCAATCATAGGCAAATCTAAATACGTTCCAATTTTGCAATAAACAGCCCTTTAAATGGGCCCGCCATTATGCACAGAGCTTGTCGGCAAGGCCGCCGTTCTTTTGCTTCCCGCCCGCCTGCATGGCACACGCTACAATGCCTTCCGAGCGGTTTTCGGCAGGAATTACTGGCCAGAGCCTCTGGAGAAGTTTGACGAGGAGAGCAGAGACAATAAAAAAGGAGAAGCCATGAAGATTTTGATCATCGGGGGTACCGGGACCATCGGAACGCCGGTCAGTCAGCATTTTTCGAAGCGGCACGAGGTCGTCGTTGCCGGCCGCAGCGCGGGCGACATCTCGGTGGACATCACCGATAGCCAATCGATCGAGGCCATGTTCGCGACCACCGGCAAGGTCGATGCCATCGTCTGCATCGCCGGCGATGCCAAATGGGCGGCCTTCGATTCAATGACCGAGGAAGACTTCTACATCGGCTTGCGAAGCAAATTAATGGGGCAGGTGAACCTGGTCAGAATCGGGCAGAAGGTCGTGACGGCCGGCGGCTCCTTCACCTTGAGCACGGGGATATTGGCCGATCATCCGGTTGATATGACCACCAGCGCCGCCATGGTCAACGGCGGCATTCACAGCTTTATAAGGGCGGTGGCCTTGGAACTGAAAAACGGCATCCGAATCAATGGGGTGTCCTCCGGGCTGGTCGAGGCTGCCGTCGACAGATACGCGGCCTATTTTCCGGGTCACAACCCCATCCCGATGAAGAAAGTGATCAATGGTTACGTGAAAAGCGTCGAAGGAAAAGGCACCGGCGAGATCATCAGAATGTATGACAACTGCTGAAAAAAACGCGTCGTCAAGCCAGCCTGCCCATTCCAATCGAAATGACTGTCGATTAAACCCGCATGCCTTCCGTATTATCAGCCTTGAAATCATTGAAGAGGCTTACTCGCTGCCGGAAACATTCCATGCCGACCCGGCCGATCGGATAATCACCGCGACGGCACGTTTGAAAGATTACATTGTTCTTACAGCCGACAGGAAAATTCTGAATTACCCTCACGTCAAATCTGCATGGTAGAAAAAAAACAGACACGATTTGCCGTAGTCTTAACTGTTTCGGGCAGACCCTCAACTCGTCCACGAATGCCGGTATATTTTTTATCCTGGCGGGCGGGTATATGTCCGCCGGCGGGGCGGCCATGGTTATGCCTTTTTCAAGACAGGCCCTGACCGCGGCGCGGACCTCCCCGACAGTCGCGATGGCCATCAGGCCGTAGCTCCCGGCCAAGGCTGCGAGCGGAAAGCCTTCGGGGACGGCTTCCGACAACTTGTCGAGGTCGCATTCCTGATCCACACCGATGCCATCCGGCCCGGCCTCCAGCATGTAAATTAGCGATTCGAGACCTTATCGGCCAGTGTCCGGTAATGAAGTTCGGTAAAAGCGTCACATCCTGAAGAAAGCGGCGCCATCCGCGTTTCATGAACTCGCGCAGCGAGTTCATTCGAGCTTGAACAGCTTGCGCGCGATGTCCAGATAGGCCGAGCGCCCGCCCTGGCAGCCGTTGCGCTTGAGGACATCGGTCGGATCGTGCAGGATTTTGTTGATCAGGGCCTGGGTCATGCGCTCGAGGGCCTGGCGCGCTTCAGCGGGCATGCTCTCGGAATGCAGGGTTTTTACGACCTCCGCCGCGGCGATGTCTTCCAGTTTTTTTCGCAGCGCCTTGATGGTCGGCACGACCTCCAGGCTGTCGTGCCACTTGCGGAAGCTCACCACGGCTTCGTCCACCAGGCGCTCGCCCTTGACGGCTTCGCGCCGGCGATCTTCGATGTTCTCGTCGATGACCCCTTTCAGATCGTCGATGTCGTACACGTAGACATTGCTCAAACGGTTGATTTTGGGGTCGACGTCGCGCGGGACGGCAATGTCGATGAAAAACAGCGGGCGGTTGCGACGCTTGCGCAGCAGGCCTTTTACCTGCGCGTGCGTGACGACGAAATCCGTGGATCCGGTGGAGCTGATGACGATATCGACATCTTCCAGGGAGGCGAGCATTTCCTCGAACCGGATCGGCGTCCCGCGGAAGCGCCGGCTTAGTTCCAGGGCGCGCTCGAAGGTGCGGTTGGCGACCAGCACGTCGCCGGCCCGGTTGCGGATCAGATGGGCCACCGCCAGTTCGGCCATTTCACCGGCACCGATCAGCAGGACCTTTTTGCCCTCCAGGCTGCCGAAGATCTTGCGGCCCAGCTCGATGGCGGCGTAACTGACCGAGACCGCGTGGCCGCCGATCCCGGTTTCCGAGCGGATCCGCTTGGCCACGAAGAAGGTGCGGTGCAGCAGGCGATTGAGCACGACACCGGTCGACTGCACCTGCGTCGCCAGACGATAGGCTTCCTTTATCTGGCCCAAAATCTGGGGCTCGCCGACAACCATCGAGTCCAGGCTGGCCGCCACCCGAAACAGGTGCCGCACGGCCTGGTCCCCGGTGTGGACGTAAAGGACCTTGTCGAATTCGGTAAAGGCGATCCGGCTCATGCCGGCGATCAACTGCTTGGCCGCTTCCACGGCGGCGGCGGTCCGGTCGGTGACCAGCACGACCTCGACCCGGTTGCAGGTCGAAAAGAGCAGCGCTTCGCCGACCGCCGCCTCGCTTTTCAAACTCGTCAGGGCGGCGGCGGCCTGGTTTGGTGAAAAGGCGATGCACTCGCGGAGTTCGATCGGTGCGGTTTTATGATTTAATCCGAGCAGTACGATATCGGACATGATTCAATTCGTCGGCTTGAGCGGCGCAGCCGCGGGCCACGATTTCCTTGCTGGGTTGACGAGGTCCGGTGCGGGCGCCTCGCGGGCGATGTACAAACGCCGCCCTCACTATGGTAAGGATGAAATCGGAATTAAAAAGCCGTGAAGGGCTTGTGGTGTCCCTTGAGCAAAAAATTGACGCCCAGAAAAGTGAACAGCAGAATGGCGAACCCGATGATCGCCATGATGGCCGCCCGGCGCCCGCGCCAGCCGACGCTCAACCGCTCGTGCAGCAGCGCGGCATAAAAAAGCCAGGAGATGCCCGACCAGACTTCCTTCGGGTCCCAGCTCCAGAACCGGCCCCAGATCGTCTTGGCATAGATGAAACCGCTGATCAACCCGAAGGTCAGCAGGGTGAACCCGACGATGATGCAGGTGTACCCGGCCCCGTCGAGCATGTCGAGGGACGGCAGGCGCCGGAAGAAAAACCCGGGCGTCTTGGTCTTGATGGCCCTTTCCTGCAGCAGATAGAGAACGCCGATGCCGCAGGCCAGCGCGAAGGCCGCGTTGCCGATAAATACCGTGACCACATGCGATATCAACCAGAAGTTTTTGAAGATGGCCTGCTGCTCGGCGGGCGTGTTCGGCACCTGAGCCACGGCGATCATGATCAGCGCGATCAGGGGCGCCGCGTAGATACCCAGAACCTTCAACCTGAATTTCGACTGGAAGGCCAGAAAAAAGCCGGCGACGGCCCACCCGGCAATGGACAGGGTCTCGTGCAGGTTGCGCGCGGGAAACTCTCCGGCGGAGATTCCGCTGTAGGCAATGGAAAGGGTGTGACAGCCGAATCCGGCCAGAACGAGAAGGTATCCCGCGCGGTGCAGGTAGTCCTGCTGAAAAAACAGGTAGGCGAAATACGCGGCGGCGCTCAGCATGTAGCAAAGGATCGTGACGATAATCAGCACTTCCATGAAACCCTCACCTCATCGTGCGGCAGGATCGCTTTTTTCCATCAGGGTGTCGTAGGTGAATCCGGGACCGAGGACCTCGCGCAGCAGGCGATCGATATCGGTGCGGCGATCTTCGCGAATCATTGCGGCCAGATCGCCGTCGACCAGCTTCTCGAAGATCGGCTTGTGGGCTTCGGGCGCGTGGGCTTCGCCGAGCAGCCGGCGGCGGATGGCCCCCATCAGCCGCAGCAGCGCGCCGTACTCCTCACCGAAGGCCAGCTCCAGGTCGCGGCGCAGCTTCTTCGCCAGGGCCGGGCTGCGGCCGGAGGTGGAGATGCTGACGGTCAGGTCGCCGCGCCTGACGACCGAGGGCAGGATAAAATTGCACAATTCCGGGCGATCGGCGATGTTGCACAGGATGCCGCGCTGTTCGGCATCCCGGTGAACCCGGCGGTTGAGCTGCTCGTCGTCGGTGGCCCCGATGACCAGGAACATGTTCCGCAGATCATCTGCGCGGTAAGGGCGGTCCAGCAGCACCAGCGCACGCTGTCGGGCCAGATCGGCGACGCGGTCACTGAACTCGGGGCTGACCACCGTGACCCGGGCCCCGCACGCCAGCAACCCCAGGACCTTGCGGGTTCCGACGCCGCCCGCGCCGACCACCAGGCAGTTGCGGTCGCCTATGTCGAGATTAACCGGGTAGTAAGGCATGTCGATCCGGTTCAAATTTCAAGACGCATCAGATCCCGGGCCAGCACCAGCGGCCCGGAGTAGGTTTTCCGGCATTCTTGTTCAATGTCGGCTTGGTCGCATTCGGGATAAAAGTGGGTCAGCACCAGCCGGCCGACACGGGCCCAACCGGCAATCTCGCCGGCCAGGGACGGCGTCAGGTGGCCGACGACCTTCTGCGCATCCGGCAGTGCCGATTCGCAGATGAATAGATCGGCATCGCGGGCGATGACCGTCAGGTTGTCGCAGAGGTCGCTGTCACCGGTATACACCACCGATCGGCCGCGGGTGTCGGTCAACCGGTAGGCCAGGCTTTCCGGGTTGTGGTCGACCGGCAGCGTTTTGACGGTAAAATCCTCGAAACGGGCGGCATCCGGTCCGCCGGTGTCCAATTCAATGACCTCCAGCATCCCCGCCTCGAGTTCGATCCAGCGGCCGTACACTCTTTTCAGGCTGCTGAAGAAACGGCCGAAACCCGCGCCGGCGCAAATCGTCAACGGCCGGCTCCGGCGCCGGCTGTCGGGGTACTTCGTGGCGAAAAGCAGCGGTGCCAGCTCCGCGCTGTGGTCGGGATGGAAGTGGCTGTAGAAGATATGGGACAGCTCGAAAATCGAGCGGCCGGCTTCGAGCAGGCGCCGCATCGTGCCGGCGCCGCTGTCCAGCAGCACCACGGACGCGCCGGTTTCGATCAGCACGGCACAGGAACTCCGTTCAAGGGACGGGACGCAGGTTCCCGAGCCTAAAATGGTGACGGTCATCCGGTGTGGCAGGTCAGGCATTATTCTTCACGCAGCCGGTGGGTTTTGCACCCGGCGGCGGGCCGGTTGCAAAAACGCTTCAGTTCTTGTCGGCCCGGCGCTCGATGTGGTTCATGATCCATCGCTGGAACTTGCGGTCGTTTTTAACGTCGATCTGGCCTTTTAGAGCCTCCAGCTCGATTTCGGCCCGGGCCATGCTCTTGTGCCCGCCGGCGGATCCGATCTGGCCGAAGCCCTTGGCGGCAACGGTGCCGGCGTTTTTGCGGATGCCGTCGTTGCGCAGGATCACGATCAGCTTGTGTTCGAAGATGCCCGAAACGATGCTCCAGTTGACGTCCTCGACGCGCATGAAAAAATCCGCGATCAACACGCAGACATCCGCGGCGGAAACGGGGCCCAGGTGCACAAAAACGCGGCCGTTGCGCAACACCATGTTCTGCAGTGCGCTCTTGTAATATTTCAAAAATTCGAAACGGATTTCCGCCTGTTCGATCTTGCGGGCCAGATAGATGTTGGCGTGCCGGAACAGGAATTGAAAAGCCCGCACGTCTTCGATCAGGGTATGCCGCTCGAAATCACAGGTGTCGGTCTTGATGGCGTGGAAAAGCCCGGTCGCCAGTTTTACCGACGGGTTTATCTTGGCCGCCCGCAGGTACTCGGTCATGATGCTGGCCGTGGCGCCGTATTTCGGCCGGATGTCGAGAAACGGCGCCTGCACGCCGGTTTCGGGGTGATGATCGATGATCACCTGGGGCGCGAATGTCTCCAGGACCGGATGGTGCTTCGGCTGGGAATCGACCATGACCACCCGCTGATACTGATCGCGGTTGATCTGGTCGATGGGAGTCAGTTTGATTCCCAGCAGACGCACCATGGCCTGGTTGTCGGGCCGGTTGATCTCGTTGACGTGCCCGATCGTGGTACCGATGATTTTATGCCACAACAGGCGGCTGACGGCCATGGCGCTGGCCATGGCGTCCGGGTCCGCATTGATCAGAATCAGCACGTTGTCGTTGCTCGAAAACTGATCGTAGAAGCGTCGCAATTTTTCGGATGCGGATAAAGGCATGTGTCCAAGTCTCCTTGGGTTCGGCGCGCGCATCATACGTCGGGCACACCCGGATTACAATACAAATATCGTTTTCGTTCATGCCGGAATTATTTAAGTGCAGCTGCAGTATAAGCCGGAAAGACCATCCCGGCGAAGGCGGCCGGCCCCGGCTCACCAAATAAAATGCCCCGGGGTCCGCAGACCCCAGGGCATTTTAGTATCCAGGCGTCACCCCTCAGGCGGTTTTGAAGACGATGCGGTCTCCTTCTCGTTCGCAGCTGACGCGATCGCCTTCCCGGATGGTCCCTTTCAGAATTTCCATCGACAGCTCGTTTTCGATGTTCTTCTGAATGACACGCTTCAACGGTCGGGCGCCGTACAGGGGATCGTATCCTTTTTCGGCCACAAATGTCTTGGCGCCTTGCGAGAGGACCAGATCGATGTTCTTTTCCGCCAGGCGGCGGGCCAGCCGCTGGATCTGGATGTCGACGATTTCGCCCAGCTGCTCCGGACTCAGGTTGTGGAAGATGATGGTTTCGTCGATCCGGTTCAGAAATTCGGGTTTGAAATGGCTCCTGAGCGCCTCCATGACCCGCTCCACCATTTCGGCGTAACCGCGGCTGCCCCATTCCTGAATATACTGGCTGCCGACATTCGAGGTCATGATGAGGATAGTGTTTTTGAAGTCCACCGTCCGCCCGTGACCGTCGGTCATGCGGCCGTCGTCCAGAATCTGGAGCAGCACGTTGAAGACCTCCGGATGGGCCTTTTCGATTTCGTCGAACAGCACCACCGAATAGGGGCGCCGCCGCACGGCCTCGGTCAGAAAGCCGCCTTCCTCGTAGCCGACGTAGCCGGGCGGGGCCCCGATCAGCCGGGCCACGGCATGCTTTTCCATGTATTCGGACATGTCGATCCTGACGATCGCCTGCTCGCTGTCGAAAAGAAATTCCGCCAGTGCCTTGGCCAGTTCCGTTTTGCCGACGCCGGTCGGCCCCATGAAAATAAACGAGCCGATCGGTCGGTTGGGATCCTGCAGGCCGGCGCGGGCGCGCCGCACCGCATTGGACACGGCCGTGATGGCCTCCTGCTGGCCGATGACGCGCCGGCCGAGACGCTCCTCCATGTGGATCAGCTTGTCTTTTTCGCCCTCCAGCATCTTGGTGACCGGAATGCCGGTCCAGCGTGAAATGACCTCGGCCACATCTTCGGCCTCGACCTCTTCCTTGAGCATTTTGTGGTCCTGCTGCTTTTCGGCCAGCTGCTTGTTGGCCTCCTCGAGCCGCCGCAGCAGTTCGTTCAGCCGGCCGTAGCGGATTTCGGCCACCTTGGCCAGGTCGCCGGACCGTTCGGCCTGCTGGGCTTCGACCCCGAGGCGCTCCTGCTCCTCCTTGATCGCGCGGATTTTCTGAATCAGGTCTTTTTCGTTCAGCCAGTGACCCTTCATTTCGTGCAGGTCTTCCTTCAGGTTGCCCAGTTCGCCTTCTAGTTTCGCCAGACGCTCGCGCGAGGCCGGATCGCTTTCCTTCTTCAACGCTTCGCGTTCGATCTCGGCCTGGGTGATGCGCCGCTGAATGTCGTCTATTTCGGTCGGCATGCTGTCGATTTCGATCCGGAGCTTGGAGGCGCACTCGTCGATGAGATCGATCGCCTTGTCGGGCAGAAACCGGTCGGTGATGTAGCGGGCCGACAGCGTGGCCGCGGCCACGATCGCCGCATCCTTGATCCGGACCCCGTGGTGCACCTCGTATTTCTCCTTGAGGCCGCGCAAAATGGAGATCGTGTCTTCCACGCTCGGCTGTTTGACCAGCACCGGCTGGAAGCGCCGCTCCAGGGCGGCATCCTTTTCGATATACTTGCGGTACTCGTTGAGGGTGGTCGCGCCCACGCAGCGCAGCGTCCCGCGGGCCAGGGCCGGTTTGAGCATGTTGGAGGCGTCGACCGCGCCTTCGGCCGCACCGGCGCCCACGAGCGTGTGCAGCTCGTCGATGAAGAGAATGATTTCGCCTTCCGATTTTTCCACTTCCTTGATCACGGCCTTGAGCCGGTCCTCGAACTCGCCCCGATATTTGGCGCCGGCGATCAGCGACCCCATGTCGAGGGCGACCAGGCGCCTGTTTTTCAGGCTTTCGGAAACATCCCCGGAAACGATGCGCTGGGCCAGTCCCTCGACGATGGCGGTTTTGCCGACGCCGGGCTCCCCGATCAGCACCGGGTTGTTTTTCGTGCGGCGCGAGAGCACCTGGACGATGCGCCGGATTTCCTCGTCGCGTCCGATCACCGGGTCGAGTTTGCCCAGACGCGCCAGGTCGGTCAGATTGCGGCTGAACTTGTCGAGGGCCTGATACTTTTCCTCCGGATTGGGATCGGTAATGCGCTGGGAGCCGCGGATGTCCATCAGCACCTTGAGAATGGCCTCGCGATTGATCCCGTGGCGGTTCAGGATCCGGACGGCTTCACCCTGCTTTTCGTCGCACAGGGCCAGCAGAATATGTTCGATGCTGACATACTGGTCCTTCATCTTGGCGGCCTCGGCAAACGCGGCCTCCAGAATCTTTTTGGCCTGCGGCGAGACATAGACCTCGGTCGCCTGGCTGACCTTGGGCAATCGGTCGATGGCCGCGTTGGTTTCAGCGGCCACCTGGCCGGGTGCTATCCCCATTTTCTGAAGGATGGAACCGGCGATGCCCTCGCGTTCCGTCAGCATGACGGCCAGGAGGTGTTCGGGCTCGACCTGCGGGTTCTTCAGGCGCGAGGCCAATTCCTGGGCGTTTTGAACCAATTCCTGAGATTTGATGGTAAATTTGTCGTAGCGCATAGGGTTGCCTTTCATCATGATTTGAATCGGTCTGAATTTTGCATGATGAAAATAACCACCAAGAAAACCCTGTCAATGACAATTTATGAAATATTACAATTAATAATAAAAAACCATCAGTAATGGGATCAGTGGCCATGAACCACCGGTCGCGGGATGCGCGGGACAGGGCGCCCAAACCGCAGCCGCCCGTCCCGCGGTGGATTTTCTAAAGGACCTGGGTCAACGGTACATAATGGCGGCGGGGGTGGGGATAGCTGGTGAACCGGGGCTTTAACAGGGAGCAGTACAGAATCAGTTGCTTGATGGCATCGCTTTTGGCAGCGGTCAACCGCCCGAACGCCACACAGCGCCGGCGAACCGGAATCGAACTGAAAGAAAACTCCTGCGGCAGCGGAAAGTCGGCCACGGTGCGATAGGGGATGCGATCGACATACAGGCGGGGGACAGACATCAGAACCGTCAGTTCATCCGAGGGGCTTTCGTCGATGGACGAATCGATGTATTGAAACGACAATCCGCCCAGGCCGACGTCGATCATCCGACCCAGGATTTCGGCCCGCGGCCGCACGGCGACGATGGCCCCCTCCACGCCGGGATACCTCTTGTGAGCGCGCTTGTCCATGTCTACAGTCACGTTGATCATTTCTTGCGCCACCTCTTGTTTTCGTTAAAAGAAGAGTTAACCTATCTTAAGGCAGTGTCATTTTGTATGACAAACGTATTATATTGTAAACAATCGGGTAGTGTATGTCAAGATATTCATGCCACAATATATAGTGCATTTTTAAGAGGCGGGAGGGCAGGGGGAACATTTTCCTTTGACTAACTCCGGGAGGAATGTTCTATTGGCAACCGTAAATCGCCTCGGAGAAATATTTCCCGGTTTACCTTTTAGAAGGTGGCGTGCACCCCCGGAAGTGCCTGAATCAGATCGCGGATGGGCACGATCCGAGGGTTTTCGACAGTCCCAAGACATAAGGATGACGACGATGCGGGTTAAAACGGGTTTATGGATTTGGTTGCTGGCCCTGTGCCTGGCGGGTTTGCCGGAAGCCTTTGCCGCCGATCAGCCGCCCCCGGAAGGCGGGGTGCTGCCGTTCTTCGAGCTGCCGGTCCCCGCGGGGCCGGAACACCGGCAGTATCTCGGACTGGACCAAAAACCGGTTTTCACGATTCCGGAAATCAAGGCCGAGGTCGTCATCATCGAAATTTTCAGCATGTACTGACCGTACTGTCAGCGGGAGGCTCCCACTGTCAACAAGATGTTCCGCGCGCTGGAGGCGAATCCGCAGACCAAGGGCAAGGTCAAGCTGATCGGCATCGGCGTCGGCAACTCGGATTTTGAAATAGATTATTTCAGAAAAACCTACGACATTCCCTTTCCCCTGTTTTCAGACGGCGATTTCGCCATCCACCAGCTCCTGGGCGAGGTCAGAACCCCTTATTTTATCGGCATCCGGATCGCCCCCGACGGATCCCACCGGGTATTTTATTCAAAGCTCGGCGGTCCCGAGGACGCCCACCGGATGCTCCAGGATCTTCTTGCCCGCGCGGGGCTGAAAAATATTGAAAAATAACACCGGCCGAACCCGGCCAAGGAGGCGACTGATGATACCCGTGGCCAGAACCACCAGCATGGTGCTTGCTGCGTTGATCTTCACTGCGGCCCAGGCGTTGGGGGTCTCGGAGGCGTTCAAGGAAAATATTTATAACCCCGGAAAACTAAAACCCGTCGACAGCCGCCTCAAGGTCGAGGTCGGCGAATCGGCCCCTGAATTCACCCTGCCGTCCGTGGCGGGGCAAAAAGTTTCACTGAGCCAGTACCGCGGCCAAAAAAACGTCGTGATCTCCTTCGTACCGGCGGCCTGGACCCCGGTGTGCTCCGACCAGTGGCCGGGCTACAACATCGTCAAGGACCTTTTCGACCGCAACGATGCCATCCTGCTCGGCATCACCGTCGACAACATTCCCACCCTCTATGCCTGGACCCGGCAGATGGGGGCCCCGTTGTGGTTTCCGGTGCTGTCGGATTTCTGGCCGCACGGCGCGGTGGCCGACGCCTTCGGGGTTCTGCGAACCGACGGCACCTCGGAACGCGCGCTGTTCGTCATCGACAAAAAGGGGATTATCCGGTCGATCAACGTGGCGGACATAAACGTGCGGCCGGATTTGGCCTATATTGCCGCCGAACTGGAAAAACTCAACCCATGATGCGGTGCAACCGATTCACGAGTCCCTGGACGTGGCTGCTCCTGGCGGCCCTGCTGCTTTGCCCGCCGACGGCCGGCGCCGAAAAGCACAACCCGGTGCGGAAACTCGACCTCGCCGGCTTCAAGCACATGGTGGACGGCGAGGGACGGTTCCTGCTGGTCTTCATGGCCGCCTGGTGCGCCCCCTGCGTCAAGGAACTTCCGGACCTGACGGCGCTTTACGCCAGATACCGCGCCGGCGGCCTGCAGATGGTGGGTGTCAGCGTCGATTTCGATGGACCGGCCGCCATTCAGCCGATCGTCGACCGGCAGAAGGTGGATTTTCCCGTCTTCTGGATGGGCGAAGAAGCACTCGATGCCTATGGGATCAGCGGCATACCGCTGCTGATTTTCATCAAGAACGGCGTGGAAGTCGACCGGGTGGTGGGCCTGCGCGCGAAGGCCTTCCTGGCCGAAAAAATCGAGAAGTTCCTGGCGATTCCCTGAAGAATCTTTCAGTCCTTTGCCCCGGCCGCGCCGATGGCCGCAAGGACCTGGTCGATCGTGTAAAAATCGCTTCTGAAGACCTCCCTGCCGGTCGGAGAATACACGACCAGCAGCGGGATGGTGAGCTGACCGATCGCCGCGAGCCGGGCTTTGCCGGCCGGGTTGTTTCCGGTTATATCCACCTTGATCGGAGCGACATCGGCGCGCTGCAGCCGCTCGACCACGGCGCTATCGTTCAGTACGCCCTGTTCGAGAGCCTTGCAGTTCAGGCACCACTCGGCCGAAAAAACCATGACCACGATTTTGCGATCCGCGATCGCCTGCTCGAACCGCCGCGGTGTGTAGTAAATCCAGTCGACCGGGCCGCGATCCGTCAGCCGCACGCCGCCGTACACGGCACCCGCGAAAAGCAGGACCCCCAACGCGGCGAACAGGCTGCGCCGGAGGCGGCCGGATGCGATCCGGACCGTCCGGTACGCCAGCCACAACCCGCTCAGCGCGATAAACCCCATCACCACCCACCAATAGCCCTTGGCCGGCGGCGAATCCGGTGCCGCCAGCAGCGCACTCACCCCGGAGCCCACGAAATAGGCGGCCGCCGCCAGCATGAGCAGCCCCATCATCTGTTTGATGACCACGCTGGCCGGTCCCGAGCTGGGGATCTGCTGCGCCAGGTTCGGCACGGCGGACAGCAGCAGGTACGGCAGGGCCATGCCGGACCCTATGGCGGCAAACGTCATCAAGGTCGTCGATGGCGACCGGGTTGCGGCCCAGGCGGCGGCCGCCCCCATGAAGGGGGCCGTGCAGGGCGTCGACAGCACGGCGGCGAGAATCCCAAGCCCGAACGAACCGCTGACCGTGTCCTGGCGGGGATTGAAGGCGTAGAGAAAATCCGGGAGCTGGACGATGAATGCGCGCCACATACCGAGGCCCATGACGCCGATGACGATGCCGATCAGGATCGTGAAAGCCGGGAACTGAAAAAGCTGGTTGATGGCGGTAAAACCGCTGATCGTGGCGATGACCGCCCCCAGGCCGGTCCAGAAGGCCAGAATCCCCAGGAACATGGCCGCCCCCAGGGCCAGGCAGCGGCGGTATGACTGTGCGGCCATGGAAAGGCTCATGATCTTGATGGGAACCAGCGGCAGCACGCAGGGGGTGAAGTTAAGGAGCAGGCCCCCCAGCGCCGCGGTCAGAAGAAGCAGAATGAATCCGCCCGCGGTGGTGGTATCGACGGCAAAATGCCAGCCGAAGAGGGAGAATCTGACCGCAGCCGCGGCGCCGCCGGCCGCACCCTGGCTCTGGCCGGCAAAAAGGTCCTGATTGACCGTTCTGGGAATGTCTCCGGTGGCGACCACCGGCAGCTCGGCGGCGGTCTGGACCTGGCCCGGAAAAAGACAGACCTGGGCGTCGCACGCCTGATAGGCCACCGTTATGGTGACCTGCACCCGTTCAGCGGCGATGTTTTTTTCGAGTGCGACCGGCAAGGTGACGATCGTTTGGCCGTCAAAAACCATGAGCGGCTCGGAGGTGAACTCGACGGTTACCGGGTGGGCCGAAGGAAAGAGCGGGGTCTCGAAGACGAGCCCAGGGGATGCTTTTGCAACGGTCACGCGCGAGGGATAAGGTTTAAAACCCACCAGGGGCTCGACTTGACGGATGTCGGCATTGATGTGGTAGCCGGCCGCGACCTCCAGCACCACCGCCAGGGCCAGTCGGTCTCCGGGCCTGGCGCGGTCCATGGACCAGGCCGTGCGGACGCTGACGATATCCGCGGCCGGCGCCGGCGTCACAGAAGCCGGCGTGCCGTTCACTCCGCCCGCCGGCAGCAGCACGCCGGCCAGTACCATCCAGGACCCCACGGCCAGCCGGATCGAGCGGGCCAGGGCGGCTACGGCAGGCCTGTAAAAACCCGCGCGCGACGGTTTATTCGCCCGCATCCGGCAGCACCATCTCCATTGCGCTTTCATAGCCTTTCCGGCGGGCGGTGATATCCAGGTGCAGGGAAGCGATTTGCTCCAGGGCGGGATAAACGATGCGGTCCGCTGCCCGGGTGTCCACCGTTTTGAGATATTTGTGGCACGCGTCGCAGACATCGGCCCGCAGATCTTTTTCCTGGGCGCTGTAAAGGGAGTGATACCTGTTTCCGCCGGTTTTCTCGCAAAAGGGGCAGAAAACCCGTTTGGCCGGCCAGGCCGTCCAACAGAAACTGCACTGTAAAAATCGCCGCCCTTCGTGATCGAGCAGGGCCAATCCCGGATAGGTTCCGCAAACCGGGCAATAGCCCTTTTCCCATGGGTCGAGTTCCGTCAGGTAGTGTGACAACTGTTCGGCGCCCGTGGTCACGGACGGCTTGAGGCTGTTGTAAGCCACAAATGCCAGGGCATTTTTATCACAGGTCAATGTGGCGGCCATTTTGACAAAATAGGCATCGTCACTTTTCAGGAGACTGGCGAAGAGAACGTCGGGCTGGAGTTCTTTGTCCAAGGCGCCCACGATGGCGGCTGCCGCCGCGGCCATTTCCGGATTGTCGGAGCGGATGATGCCGCAGATCTTTACCAGAAGGTCGCGTGCGGCCTGCCGGTCGAAGGCGAAATCGGAGACATCCGTCAACGGCAGTTTCTCGCGGCGCTTGATGTCGCGCAGCTCCGGAGAAATGCGGGGGGGCGCGAGATCGATGCGCGCTTTGGAGGCCTCCTGCGCCACGAAAATTTTCTCATAAAACCCCAGCAGGTCCTTGTATACGGGCCGCAGCCGGTACAGGGCCTCGGCGGCGGCGTGGATCTGCGCGGGGGAAACGGCTGGCCTTGTGGTCATTTTGGTCTCCGGGGCGGCAATCGAATGGGTTTTCCGACTGGATAGCTTGTTTGATTCAGACTTGTCAACAGGCGCCGCCGGCAGTTGACGATGAAAAGGAACAGGGGAAAGACGCGGCGTCCTTCCCCTGTCGCGGGATGATCGGCATTATCCGATGGCCGGCCCTAAGGCTGTAAAACGCGCTACAACAAACGGGCCATCAGTCCGCTGAAAGGCTTGAGCATGCGCTGCAGCGCCACCTGACGCGTCATGTCGTGGGTGCCGGTGGCGGCCACGGCAAACTTGTAGTACAGCTGCGGCGCATGCGCCACCAGGAAAATCGCGCGGATATCCTCGGGATCGAGCAGAGCGGCCTGCGGGTATTTCTTTTTGACCGCTGCCAGCCGGCTTTTGGCGAGAGCCAGCATCGCCTCGCGTTCGCCGAAATTCATGGCGCCGGTCGGGCAGGTCTTGACGCAGGCCGGCAGAAGGCCGTTTTGAACCCGGTCGAGGCACATGTCGCATTTGGTCAGGGTCCCGTCGGGCGCTTTGCGCGGAATGTTGTAGGGGCAGGATTCGATGACCTCCTCGGTGTTGTTGAGTTCCTTGGTGACCGCGGTGTAAACGACCGCGCCGGTGTCAGGGTCGCGGTAAATGGCCGTGGGCTCACCGGCGGTCGCCTCGCAGGGCGGCTCCAGGCAGTGACGGCATTGATCCGGGAAGAACAGCCACCTGAAACGGCCGTCGATGACCTCCTCGTTCATGCGCACCAGCTTGTAGGTCTCGAAGGAGAGATCTTGCGGGTTCTGGTAGCTGCCGCGGTTGACCGTCTCTTCGGCCGGCAGTCCGTGCCATTGCTTGCACGCCACCTGGCAGCCCCGGCAGGCGGTGCACAAGGTGGTGTCGATCAAAAATGATTTTCCCATGGACGCGCGCCTCCTTTCCTTACATTTTCACGATATTGATCATGAACGCCTTGGTTTCGGGGATGCGGGTGTTGGGATCGCCGGTGGAGGGCGTCAGCAGGTTGGCGCTCTCCTCCCGGCCGCTTTTCGGAAACTCCCAGCCGTAGTGCCACGGCATGCCCACCTGGTGCACCACGGCCCCGCCGATCTTGAAGGGCCGGAAGCGCTGGGTCAAAATGGCCGTGGCTTCGAGTTCGCCGCGCGGCGAGGTGACCCTGACCCGTTCGCCATTTTCGATCCCTTTGAGACGGCCCAGCTCCACGCTCATCTCGACGAACATCTGGGGCTGCATTTCCATCAGCCAGCCCTGGTGCCGGGTCATGACGCCGGTCTGCCAGTGCTCGACCACCCGGTAGGTGGTGCCGACATACGGGTAGCGCGGGTCGCAGGTGGACCATTCGTCGGCGCCGCCGCCGTAGACCTTGGCGGTGGGATTGATGCGCTGGGCGTTCATGAAGTTTTTTTCCACCGGGCACTCCAGCGGCTCGTAGTGTTCCGGGAACGGGCCGTCGTTCAGACCCGGACCGAAAATCTGCGCGTACCCGTGCTTCCGCATGATGAAGGCCTGCTTCGTCTTGGGATTCTTGAAGCCTTCGGCGGTTTGAAGCGGCGGCCAGCCCCCGTCGGGCACATCGCCGATCCACTTCTCGCCGGTCCACTTGATGACCCAGCGATCGGGGTTCCAGGGATTGCCCTTGGCGTCCACCGACGCCCGGTTGTAGATGATGCGGCGGTTGACCGGCCAGCACCAGGCAAATTCCGGATAGAGCCCGATTTTGTTGGCCGCGTCTTCCTGGCTGCGGCGGGCGGCCAGGTTGCCTTTGTCGGTGTAGCTGTTGCAATAGAGCCAGTTGGCCGAGGAGGTCGAGCCGTCCGATTGCAGGAAGGCAAAACTCGGCACCAGGGTGCCCTTTGGATATGTTTTGTCCTTGATCGTGACGTCCTTGACGAAATAGCCGTTGATTTCTTTGGCCACCTTGTGCGGATCGTACTCTCCGGCGGTGGCATAGTCCCATTTCAGGCTGAGCAGGGCATCGGCGAACACGCCCGGCTCCTTGGCGTGGAGTTCTTTCAGCTTTTCTCCGAGTTTAAGGATGATGTCGCCGTCGGACAGGCTGCTACCCAGCGGCCGGGGGCCCTGGTAGCGCCACTGCATCCAGCGGCCGCTGTTGGTGATGCTGCCTTCTTTTTCCACCGATGCGCAGGCCGGCAGGAAGAAGACTTCGGTCTTGACGGCGGCCGGATCCATGCCCGGCCCCTTCCAGAAGGAACCGGTTTCGTTGTCGAAGAGGTTGGTGTTGACCATCCAGTCCAGGTTCTTCAGGGCCGCGCGGGTCTTGTTGGCGTTGGCGCCGCTGCAGGCCGGGTTCTGGCCCCAGGCGAAAAAGCCCTTGATGCTGCCCTTGTGCATCTCGTCGAAAAGGTCCAGCCAGGAGTAATTCTTGCCGTCTTCCACTTTCGGCAGCCAGCCGAAGCCGAATTCATTGCCGGCTTCGGCCTTCTCGCCGAAAAAGGACTTCAGGAGGCTGACCGAGTACTTCGGGTAGTTCTGCCACCAGTTGGCCGATTGTGGGTCGTTGGTCGTGGGGGTGCTTTTGTCGTTGTAAACCGCCAGCGAGGTGTCCGAGGCCCGCGGGGTTTTCAGGTATCCGGGCCAGATGTGCCACAGAAGGCAGTGGTCGGTGGAGCCCTGGACGTTCGACTCGCCCCGCAGCGCGTTGACGCCGCCGCCGGCGACGCCCATGTTGCCCAGGAGCAGCTGGATGATGGCCATGGCGCGGATGTTCTGGGTCCCGACGGTGTGCTGGGTCCAGCCCATGGCGTACAGGATGGTGCCGGCCTTGCCGGTGGCCCCGGTGGCGGCATAGGTCTTGTACACGGTCAGCAGGTCTTTCTCCGACGTGCCGGTGATCTCGGAGACCAACCGCGTGTTGTAGCGGCTGTAGTGTTTCTTTAGCAGCTGAAACACGCTGCGCGGGTCCGCAAGGGACCGATCCATCTTCGGCACCCCGTACTTGTCCGTTTCGAAGGCCCACGTGCTCTTGTCGTAGGTGCGGGTCTTGGGGTCGTAACCGGAAAAAAGGCCGTTGTCGAAATCAAAGGACGGGCCGACGATGAAGGGACCGTTGGTGTAGAGGGCCACGTACTCCTTTTGATAGAGATCGTTGTCGAGAATGTACTTGATCATGCCGCCCAGAAAAGCGATGTCGGTGCCGGAGCGCAGCGCCGTGTAGATGTCGGCCTTGGAGGAGGTCCGCGTAAAGCGCGGGTCGACGCTGATCAGGGTGGTGCCGTTCTGCTGGGCTTCGGTGACGTATTTGAAGGAAATCGGGTGATTCTCGGCGGCATTGCTGCCCATGATCAGGATGCAGTCGCTGTTTTTGATGTCGATCCAGTGATTGGTCATGGCACCGCGTCCGAACGACTCTGCCAGAGCCGCAACAGTCGCGCTGTGTCAGATACGGGCCTGGTGCTCGATGTACACCAGCCCGAGGGACCGCATGAGCGCCTGGTAGATCCAGCACTCCTCGTTGTCCATGGCCGCGCTGCCGACCGAGGCGATGGCCTCGGTGCGGTTGACCGTCTGGCCCTTGGCGTTGGTACGCTCGAAGGAGGCCTCGCGGGTCGCCTTGACGCGTTTGGCGATTTCCGCCAGCGCCCAGTCCCAGGAGACCTTTTTCCACTCCGTGGAATGCGGGGCGCGGTACATGGGGTCGGTGACGCGCAGATCGTTTTCGGAAAGTTGTCTCAGCGCGGCGCCCTTGGAGCACAGGGTGCCGCGGTTGATGACGTGGTCGGGATCGCCTTCGATGTCGACGACCCGGCCTTCTCCTTTCTGGCCGGTGTAGACGATGACGCCGCAGCCGACCGCACAGTAAGGACAGATGGAGGTGGTCATTTTGGCGGACTCGGTTTTGAGCATTTGGGCATGAGCCTTGATCGGCGTCAAATCAAAGCCCAACCCGCTGACGGCGAGACCGGCGGCGGTTGCGCCGGTGACCTTGATGAACTGCCTGCGGGTGATATCCATGCCGTATTCCTCCTTTCCGGTTGGGGAGCCTTGATAGTGTGATTGAGGGTCGACAGGAGCCAAGGAGCTTTTGTGCCATCCAGGGGCTTGAAAAACGCCGCCTTGACGCCATTGATTCCAGGAGTACCCGTCACGCGGTGCTGAGGGTGTTTCAAAAAAAGGGTCGCGACCCTCTGCGGACTTCATCCTTAGCCGGCGTCGAAAGAGGTCAGGTGGTGAGGCAGTGAGTGAGGGCAGAGGCATGGGCGCCGACCGGGCCGACGCGGATCGGTCCGACTCTTCGTCTTCTTTAACTACAGATCGTTTGGCCTGTCAAACGGAAATTTCAGGTTCGTCTGCGTCATATTTTTCAGAACAAGCAATAACAGGACGCTTTCCTGTCGAGGGTTCGGGCGGTCGCCGCGGGTTTGGCATCTTTGCCCAAAAAAGCGGGTTGCGCTTCAGTCGCCGCACGTGACGGCATCCGGCGGCCAGGCGTGAACCGGCGCGCGGTGGCGCAGGCTCTCGTAGAGGGCGATGCCCACCGCCGTGGAAAGATTCAGGCTGCGGATGTCGGCGCCGATCGGAATGTGGTAGGTCGAGGGCCGGTAGCGTGCCAGAATTTCGTGCGGCAGGCCGCGGGTCTCCGAGCCGAAGACTAGAAAGAGCCGCCGCGGGTTCGGCAGCGACCAGAACGTTTTTTCACCCGATTTGGTCAGCAGCGCCACCTCGGAGTCGTGCGGGTTCAGACGGCCGACAAAATGCTCGAACGTCTTCCAGACGTGCAGGGAGACTTTGGGCCAGTAATCGAGACCCGCGCGTTTCACCTGGCGGCCGGCGAGCGAAAAACCGAGGGGCTCGACCAGGTGCAGTTCGGCGCCGGCCGCCAGGCAGCTGCGGCCGATGTTTCCGGTATTCCAATGTATTTCCGGCGCCACCAGGACCACGTGACGTTCCGTCTTCATGGCGCACGACCGTCACGACGCATTGCGGGTTGACTTTCCAGCGAATAAAGACATACAAAACCGCCCATGATCATCGATTTTCACACCCACATCTTTCCGCCCGATATCCGGGCCGCCCGCCGGGACCATTTCCCCGAGGAACCCGAATTCGACCTGCTGTACCGGTCCCCCAGGGCGAAACTGATCGGCGCGGCGGAATTGATAGCGACCATGGACCGTCAGGGCGTCGACAAAGCGGTTGTTTTCGGATTCCCCTGGCGGTCCGCGGAGACCTTCCGGCGTCACAACGATTACATCCGCGCGGCCGTCCGGCGGTTTCCGGACCGCCTGATCGGTTTCGCCTGTTTCGAACCGTGTCATCCGCAGGCGGCGACCGAAGCCCGGCGCTGCATCGACAGCGGGCTCTCGGGCATCGGTGAGCTGGCCTTCTACCAGTGCGGCATCGACGCGGCGGCCCTCGATCACCTCGCACCGGTCATGCGCCTTTGCCAGGACAACCATCTGCCGGTGCTCATTCACACCAACGAACCGGTGGGCCACATCTACCCCGGAAAATCGCCCCACACACTGCTTCAGATTTACGAACTGGTCCGGCGGTTCCCGGACAACACGATCGTTCTCGGTCACTGGGGGGGCGGGATCTTCTTTTACGGTCTCCTGAAAAAGGAAGTCACCGAAGCCCTCAAGAATGTGTACTACGACACGGCGGCCTCACCCTATCTTTACGACACCCGCATTTACACGGTGGCCGCGCAGCTGGCCGGCCCCGAAAAAATACTCTTCGGCAGCGACTATCCCCTGCTGCCGCCCGCGCGCTACCGCGAAGAATTCGTCCAGGCCGGACTGTCGCCGGCCGACATCGACCGGATCGGCGGCGGCAATGCGGCGCGCCTGCTCGGACTGTAACACGGAAATACCCTGGGCCCCGTGCACCCATGGGCGCACGTAGGGGCTAAAGATTTTTCGCCCTGCGGCGGGATCCAGCGGGAAAGAGCCATAGACTTCAAGATAAATATTTTGGCTCCTGGTATCGGTGGTCGGCGTATGACACTGGTAGACTTTTCCGGGCTTGCCAAAGTAATTATCTTGAAGACTATATTAAGGCGCTGCCGTGAGCTTGCGCAAGGCGCCGAGAATCGGTTGCAGACGATGGCGGTGCTCCGGCGGCACCATCAGCGTCGTCAGAGGGTGGTTGCCGATCAGGCCGCCGGCGCTGCAGTCGAGGCGATCCTGGCGGTAGGCGCGTTGGTTTTCCTCCGCTTGCAGGCACCGCAGGACATCGGTCAAGTTGCCGGTGCAGCCGGCGGCATCCAGGTGTTCGATGGTTTGCATGAACACGGTATTGACGGTCAGCACGAAGTCGGGCATTTCGGCGCTGCCCGATTCGCGGCACGCCACCCTGGAAACGAAGCAGCGGCAGCCGAACGGACGCAGCGGGTAAACGCGGCAAAGGGCGTCTTGAAGGAGCGGGCAACTGCCGCCGGAGGTGCCGTAGGCTTCCTCGGGTATCTCCCGTCCTTCCCGGCAAAGCGCCGCTATCCGGTTGGTGGTCAACCGCGGCCGAAAAGAGGTCTTGACGTCGGCCGGCGCGAGGCCGTCGCGCAGCGCGGTCAGCCGCTCGGCTTCGAGCCCGCGCACCAGGTGGTAGCCCTCGAGCGTGGTGAGACTGACATTCAGGGTGCAGCACCGGGCGCAGTATTTTCGGCAGGCCACCTTCAGGCCCCTGGCGAACGTATCGTAAAGGGCATAAATGCGGGGTAACAAAACGAGTTTCTGTTCGATGGTCATCGGGCACCAGGGTTACGGGTTGCGGGTTACGGGTTGCGGGTTTCGGGGTGTGGGTTGCGAACCCCGAGCTGCAAGTCACCATTCCGAGGTCAAGTTCAGATCAAGAGCGAGGCGGCTGTCTTTGTGATACGCCAACGGCCGATACCAGCAGCCGGAATCATTATTCTTGAAGCCTATAGCCAAAATCACCGGTTATAACAAGGCTTGAAGATAGTGATTTTGGCAAGGCCCGAGGGAGGAGTGCTGTATCGTGATACGCCGACGACCGACCCCGGCAGCCAAAATCACCGGGTTATAACAAGGCTTCAAGATAGTGAATTTGGCAAGGCCCGAGGGAGGAGTGCTGTATCGTGATACGCCGACGACCGACCCCGGCAGCCGAAATCACCGGGTTATAACAAGGCTTCAAGATAGTGAATTTGGCAAGGCCCGAGGGAGGAGTGCTGTATCGTGATACGCCGACGACCGATACCGCAGCCAAAATCACCGGGTTATAACAAGGCTTGAAGATAGTGATTTTGGCAAGGCCCGAGGGAGGAGTGCTGTATCGTGATACGCCGACGACCGATAACGCAGCCAAAATCACCGGGTTATAACAAGGCTTCAAGATAGTGATTTTGGCAAGGCCCGAGGGAGGAGTGCTGTATCGTGATACGCCGACGACCGATAACGCAGCCAAAATCACCGGGTTATAACAAGGCTTCAAGATAGTGATTTTGGCAAGGCCCGAGGGAGGAGTGCTGTATCGTGATACGCCGACGACCGATAACGCAGCCAAAATCACTATCTTGAAGCCTTGTAGGGGGGACAGATGCGCAGTACCGTATACTTCAGCGATCTCAGAGCCACCACCAAAGAAAGTTTTACCGCCAAGATCGGACGCCTGGTGGACACGGCCGGTCTGGGCGACTGCCTCAGGAAACGGGACCTGGCGGCCGTCAAGCTGCATTTCGGCGAGTTGGGCAACACCGCCTTCATCCGCCCGGTGTTCCTGGGCAAAATCGTCGAACACATCCGGAAAACCGGCGCCTTGCCGTTTCTGACCGATGCCAACACCCTGTACGCCGGCACGCGCAGCAACGCCCCGGCCCACCTGACGACCGCCCTTCGCAACGGGTTTGCCTATCCGGTCGTGGACGCGCCCCTGATCGTCGCCGACGGCCTGCGGGGCAAGAGCGAGGTGGCGGTCAAGATCGGCCGGAAGCGTTTTGACACCGTGTATATCGCCGCCGAAATCGCCGCGGCGGATGCGCTGATTTCCGTGGCGCACTTCAAGGGACACGAACTCTCGGGCTTCGGCGGAACGATCAAGAACCTCGGCATGGGCTGCGCCTCGCGCAAGGGAAAGCTGGCGCAGCACTCCGGCGTTTCGCCCCGGGTGCAGGAAAAAAAATGTGTCGGCTGCGGGGACTGCGTTGCGCATTGCTCCCAGTCGGCGCTGGCGCTGGTCGAACGCGCGCCGGCCGCAGCGGCGGAAAAAGCCGCGCCGGCCAAAGCCCGCGGGCGCAAGCGAAAAAAGGCCATGATCGATGCCGAGCGCTGCATCGGCTGCGGCGAATGTATTCTGATCTGCCCCAACGGCGCCATCGACATCGCCTGGAACCAATCGATTCCGATTTTCCTGGAAAACATGGTGGAATACACCCTCGGCGTCCTGCACGGCAAAGCGCAGAAATCGTTGTTCCTGAATTTTATCACCGACGTGTCGCCGGCCTGCGACTGCTATGCCCACAACGATGCGCCGATCGTCCGGAACATCGGTGTGCTGGCCGCGCGCGATCCGGTGGCGATCGATCAGGCGGCGGTCGACCTGGTGAATTCGGAGCCGGCCCTGGCCGACTGCAGCCTGAAGAAAAACCGTGCCGCCGGTGCGGATAAGTTTTCGGGCCTGTATCCGAAGGTCGACTGGAAAATCCAGCTGGAGTATGCCCAGGAACTGGGGCTGGGGCGGCGGGATTACCGGCTCGAAAAGATATGAGACCGTCCCGATCCGGAAATGGGGGACGGCGGCTCGCCCCGGGGTTACGGTGATGTGATGTCGCTGTGGATCGTTAGCATACTGCTGGTGGTCGTGCTGGTCCTGCTGATCACGGAAAAGCTGCCGGTCGATCTGACGGCGATCGGACTCACGGTCGCCCTGATTCTGACCGGAATCCTGACCCCGCTCGAAGCGGTGGCCGGATTCGCCTCACCGGCCGTCATCACCGTGGCGGCCATGTTCATGATCAGCCAGGGCATGATTCGCACCGGCGCGGTCGGTTTTATCGGCCAGAGGGTGATCGCCCTGTCGCGCGGCAATTCGACCCTGGCCATGCTGGTGATCATGCTGATCGTCGGCGTTTCTTCGGCCTTCATCAACAACACGCCGGTGGTGGTGCTGTTCATACCGATTGTTCTCAGCCTCAGCTGTGAACTCGGTTTCAGTCCGTCCAAGTTTCTGATTCCGGTCTCCTATGCCTCGATCCTGGCCGGGACCAGCACGCTCATCGGGACCTCGACCAACATCATCGTCAGCGGCTACAGTGCCGCACGGGGCTTCGGCGCGCTCGGCATGTTCGAGCTGGCACCGGTGGGGGTGCCGATCGCGATCGTGGGAATCGCCTTTTTGACGTTTGCCGCGCCGCTGCTGATGCCCAGCCATCGGTCACCGGTCTGCGAGCTGAAAGAAGGCGGCCGCCGGCGCTACCTGGCCGAATTTTTAATACCGCGCGCGAGCCGCCTGATCGGCCGCAAGGCCGACCTGGCCTTTGCCGACAGCCATCCCGCGTTGGAAGTGCTCGAAGTGATTCGCTACTCGCACATCCACTACCCCGATCGGGATGCGGTGAGCCTTGCACCCGATGACCTGCTGCTGGTCAAGGGATCCGCCAACGAGCTGGTCGACATCCTGAACGCCGAGGGTGTCGAGCTGCCGCTGGCCGAGAAAGGCCTGGTGCTGGGGTCGGGCGAAAACGCCTCGATCGTGATCGAACTGATCATTCCCCCGCAGTCGACCCTGGTTGGAATGCGGCTGGCCGAGAGCCGCCTCCAGCACGATCCGGACGTTCACATCATCGCCATCGAGCGCAGCGGGCTGCACTACACCGAAAAAAACATCCCGGACATCCGGCTCAGAAACGGCGACATCCTGCTCATCTGGTGCCCGGAACGCAAGTTGGAAAAGCTGCGGAGAGAAACGGATTTGATCATCGTCGAGGACGTGCAGCACGAAATCGTCCACCAGCGCAAGGCCCGCCTGGCGTTCACGATCTTCGGCGCGCTGGTGATCGCCGCCGCGGCCGGCCTGGCCGACATCATGGTCTGCGCCCTGGCGGCCGTTTTCCTGATGATCACCACCGGCTGTCTCCAGTTGCGCGAGGCCTACCGGGCCCTGCAGGCCAATGTCCTGCTGTTGATCGTCGGAACCATCGCCCTCGGCCGCGCGATGGAGAAAACCGGCGCATCACAGCGGTATGCCGAAGCCTTCCTGTCGCTGTTCACCCATGCCGACCCGGTGCTGGTCCTAGCCGGCGTGATCCTGCTCACCAGCATCAGCACCCAGCTGCTGAGCAACAACGCCACCGCGATTCTGATGCTGCCGATCGCGATATCCTCGGCCGAGAAACTGGGGGTCGACCCCAAGGCCTTCATCGTGGCCGTCTGTTTCGGTGCCAGTGCCTGCTTTGCCACGCCGATCGGCTACCAGACCAATCTCCTGGTTTACGGGCCCGGCGGATACCGTTTCAGCGACTACCTCAAGCTCGGCATCCCGCTCAATCTGATCGTCCTTATCCTGGGAACACTGTTGATTCCCCTTTTCTGGCCGCTGTAAGGGCTCGGGAAAAAAAACCCTGGTTTTAAAACCGCTACGGATTGAAAGGCGGGTTGCTGCTGCCGGCGGAGGGCAGTTGTGTGCCGCCCGGTCCCCCGGACCGTTTGCCCTTGCGCGGCTTTTTTTTTCGAGACCGCAGTTTCTTCGCTGCGGCACGCTTGATCCTCATTTTTTCCTGGTAGCGGCTGACGACATAAAATGCCAGGTAATACCCGGCCACCGCCAGCGGCACGCCCAGGATCGCACCGCCGATAACCATGGCCCAGATTATTTCCGGTGTCTTTAGAATCAGCTGGTATGCGGCCGAGAAGCTTTCGATATCGGACCAGCTGAACACTTTTTTGATGCCGGCAATGCGCGCGCCAACCAGGTAGGTGACACTGTAAATAAATGGTGCGGTGGCGGCGTTGGTGAACCACACCGCCACCGCCGCCGAAATCTTGTTCCACTTGAGCAGCGCGGCGAGCGGCACGGCCATGACGGTGTGCAGCCCGATGAAGGGCGTCATGCCGACATAAAGGCCAAGGGCGAATCCGAGCGCGATTTCCCGCGGCTGGCCCCTTATCTTCAAAATGCGTTCATAAGCCCGAGCCAGGGAACCGAGCGGTCGGCTCCCGGTTGTCGCCGGCGGGGGCGGGGGCGATTTTTTGTTTGCCATTGGTTTGCAACCACAGCCCGACAGTCGGTCCGACTGCGTCAGCGTGTATGAGGTGTTGATTCGTTTTCCGTTCGGGACGATCGATGCGATCCGGGTCCTGCCGGCGGCACCTGTCGGCCGCGAAAACCCGGTGCCGGCTCGGCAGGGGGCGTCGCGTCAGGTGAAAACCAGGTAGGGCTGATCTTCCAGAGGGTCCACCCGGCCGATGACCGCGGCCGGAACGACACCGGCCTGAACGAGCGTGGTCACCAGTTCCCAGCCCTGCCGTTCCGGTACCGCCGCCAGCAAGCCGCCGCTGGTCTGAGGATCGTAGATGATTTCCCGGTGCCATTTAGGCAGGGTGCTATCGATGCGCACGTCGTTTTCCACCAGGCGGCGGTTGGAAAGATTCACGCCGGTGGTCACGCCCCTCTCGTACATTTCGAGCGCTTCCGTCATGATCGGCAGCGCCTTGAGCGAGATGGTCAGCCGCACGCGCGAGGCCCGGGCCATTTCGAAGGCGTGGCCGCCGAGACCATAGCCGGTGATGTCCGTGGCGGCGTGAATCTCGAAGTTTTGCATGATGTCGGCCGCCGTGCGGTTCAAGCGGGTGATGACCGCCAGGCACTCGGTCAACGCCGTACTCGACACCCAGCCTTTCAGGTTGGCATTGAAGAGAACCCCGCTGCCCAGCGGTTTGGTCAGCACCAGAACGTCGCCGGGCCGCGCCCCGGCGTTGCGCCAGAATCTTTGCGGATGCACGATGCCGGTGACCGCCAGGCCGTATTTCGGTTCGTCGTCCTCGGTCGTGTGCCCACCGGCCAGGACGGCCCCGGCCTCGGTGATTTTGCTTAAACCGCCGGCCACGATGCGGTTGAGGACATCCAGGCCGAGTTTTTTCGACGGAAACCCGGCCAGGTTGAGGCAGGTGATCGGACGGCCGCCCATGGCGTACACGTCACTCAAGGCGTTGGCCGCCGCGATCTGGCCGAACACGTACGGGTCGTTGACCGGCGGGGTGATAAAATCGGCGGTGGTGATGAGCGCCATGTCGTCGGTCAGACGGTAGATGCCGGCGTCGTCATTGGTTTCGAAGCCCACCAGCAGGTTGGGGTCCCGATTGACCGGCAGTTTGCCGAGAATGTCGTTCAGTCCGACCGGGCTGATTTTCGCCGCTCAGCCGCAGGTCTTCGACAAACTCAAGAGGGTCGGTTTCTGGAATCGATTGAAAAACTTCATCGTCAATCCTGGTCGATCGCGAGACACGAAGCCGCCGCAGGGGCAGAGATGTTCCGGCCGGTATCCGAACGCGGACGGTGTCGCCAGGAGAATATATCGATCCTTTGGATTCTGTCAAACGGGACGGTGGATTCTGTCGAACGGGCGGGGGCGGCCATGGGCCGGGCAGGGGCGCAGCGGTTCGCTTAAAGCCCGCCCGAGGGGTCCGGCGACCCGGGCTCCGTCAGCCGGCGGTGATGCCCGCGGCGCTGATTCCCTTCACGTAGTAGCGGCGATCGTTCAAAAAACTGAAGAATATCACGATAAAGGCGATCGAGGCCTCGATCATCAACGGTTTGTTCCGGTACAGGCGATCGAGCTGCTGGTCGCGCAGCAGGCCGGAGGTGTGACCGAAATAGGTCGAAAAAAGACCGTCCAGCATCCAGTGGGCGTTGGGGTCGGTGACCAGCTCCGTGCGGCCCTCGTAGCAATACTGCATCGCTTCCACCAGCAGCGGCCGGAGGGTGGCCGGATCGCGCTGATGATACCCCAACAGGTGGATCAGGGTCCGCTGAGCCTCCAGCAGGCTGGCATCCGCCAGGGCCTCGAAGAGGACCCGCGCCGATCGATTGTCCTCGATGTCGATCATCTGCCGTATCAGCGAGAGGATGACGGCATTTTTAAAGAGCTGGTAGAGTCGTTTGGAGCCGTTTAAAACCGCCGTCGGCGGGTGTTCGGTTTTCGGTCGGTAGCCGGGGTAGGTGTTGACGAAAAGAAGCTGGAAAACAGTCCCGAAGAAATCGACATCGTCCATCGGATCGTGAAGATCGATGCGCATGTCCAGGGTGTTGTCGAGACGATCGGCCAGCTTGACCTCTATCACGTCCGGGGCCTGCCGCGACTCTTCGAGCAGGCGGCCGATGTAATGGTAATAGGTTTCGCTGTCGAGGCGGGTCAGGTAGCGCAGCCGGTCGACGAGGGATGCCTCGCTGTCGGAGTGCATGTTGCCCAGCAGGGCCGAGAGCTGCTCTTCCATCTGCCGCCAGCGGCGGTTTTCGAATTTAAGCGGGTCGACATCTTCGAGGATGTCGTGAAAGAGCGCGCTCAGGAGCGAGACGATGTTGACCACCTCGCACGACCGGGAATAAAGGGTCGCGGCCCTGAGCGGGTGCAGGACCGCCATCGGACCCAGACGGCGCCTTTTCTGGCTGTAGATGTTGAAAAGGTAGCTGAGGGCCTCCATCACGATCAGTCGGTGCTCGCGGTCCAGGTCTTCGTCGGTGGCCAGTATTTTGTCGCCGAGGATAAAAAGCAGGACGTTGTGGCGGTTCAGGGATGCGGCGCTCAGGTTGTAGTTCAAAACCGAGGAGAGCCGCAGGAATTCTTTGAAATCATAGAACTTCATCGCTGGCCTCCTCTTTGGCGGTCAGGAGTTTTTTACCCGCGGTGCACCGGCCGGCCGCGGCGCCGCAATGACCCTCGTCACGATGTCGACGCCGCCACATCACGGCCGCGAGCGGCCAAGGCTGTGCGGCTGGACCGCCGGATTCGATGCCGGCTCGTTTCCGGCGTCCCCGGTGACGCTCCGCGCCGACACGTCTCTGGCCTTTTTCTCGGCTTCATCGGCCCTTTTTTCGGCGGTATCGGCATCTTGAAAGGCCCTGAGCGCCTTTTCGCGGGCCGAAAGGGCGTCGGCCTCCAGCTGCAGGACGGTGCTGCGGTTGAGCTGCCGCCGCCGATTGGTGTTGCCGACTTTCTTTTTGAATTCCGCGGCCTTTTCTTCGGCTGCATCGGCCGCGGCCTTGGCTTCGGCCGCACGCTCTCTTGCCGCGGCGGCTTCCCGGCGCGCCGCGCGGGCATTCTGCAGAATAGCCTCGCGGTCATGCCGCTCCTGCACGGCCTGGCGCTGCTGCCGGACGGCCTCGATTTCGGCGCGGCTGCGGGGCGTATATTCGATCACCTCCTTGTCGCGGGCGTTCGCAGGCGGAGGGGTCGGGCTGATATGCGTCACGCCTTTCTCGTCCCGCCAGGTGTAAATCTTCTCGGCCGCGGCGGCGGCGATGAAAATTAGAGTGGCAACCAGCAGGGGTGCATACCGCATGGGTCTCATCGGGCGTCCGGTGTGAGTAGCGTTGGTGACCTATCCGCCCTTGGGTGCATCTGAATCAGAAGCACGCGCGTTTCTTCGTCGGCGGCGCGCAGCACGGTTTTCTTGATGGCGATCCGGTAATACGGATCGAGGCGCCGAAAAAACGCATCGAGCGTGCGGCGCATCTCTTCTACCAGAAGGATGTGTCCCTGCGGCGCGAGGCAGGTATCGAACACCGCCAGGAGCCGGTCGATATCCTGATCCTTGTAGACGATTTCGGAGCCGGCGATGATGTCGAACACGCCCGCCGGCCGCGGGTCGCGCCAGTCGAGACGCTGGACGTCCAGGTTCGTGCACCCGTTGAGACGGGCGTTGGCGCGCGCGAATTCGAGCGCATGCGGGTTGAAATCCGTCAGGGTGACCTCGTGACCGCTGCAGGCCGCGACGATCCCGACCAGGCCGAGCCCCGAGCCGATTTCGAGAATGCGGCGGCCCGCCGCCACCGGCAGCCGGCTCAAATGGCCGGCCAGCACGACGCCGGCCGGCCATATCTTGGCCCACAGGGGAAAGTCCTGCAGGGGATCCTGCGGGTCGAGAAACCGCTCGATCGATTCGGGCACCAGAAAACCGTAGCTGCGGCCGTCGATGACGATATCGCGTCGTTCGGTATCGTACTCACGGTTGAATTGGTCGATTGAAAACATGCTTTTTTCCGTCAGCGGAACGCGCGTGCCGGGCGTCATCGTCACATCTTGCCCGAGCGAATGATGGAGATGATCAGCCAGAATCCGAGAACCGTCGCCATGGAGTAGCCGGTTATCCCCAGAAGAGACGTGATGGAAACGGTGTGCAGGCCGAAGAAGTTCACCGTGAACTCCATGATTTTCTGTGAAGAATTCAGGATCAGCGACCCCGCGATCACCGAGGCGCTGACGATGATGCCGATCGTCAGGCGGTTCATGCCCTTTTCGATCTTGTCGTCGAGTTCCTGAAATCCGCCGTGCCAGACCTCGATCCGCTGCTTGCCGCCGGCGACGGCGCGCACGATATCGTGCAGATACTTGGGCAGCGTGCGAACGTAGCCGCCGATGCGGCGGGCTTCCTTGCCGGCACTGCGCATCAGTTTGCGGGCCTCGTACCCGCGCTGAAGCAGACGGAGCGCATACGGGCGGGTCACTTCGAGAATGCTGGCATCGCTGCCGAGAATCTTGCCGAGGGCCTCGGTCTGGATGAAGGTTTTAAACAGCAGCAATAGATTGCGGGGCAGGCGGATCCGGTATTTCAACACCAGCTGCATCACCTGGTCATAGACGTCCTTGACGGAAATTGTCTGCAGGCTCCGGCCGTAAAACGGTTCGCTGATGTCTTTCAGGTCGGTGCGAAAGCCCTTCAGGTCCATGGCGTCCGGGTCGATGAGCCCGGCGTCTTCGAAGGCTTCCATGATCAGATCGTAGTCGTGCTCGGCGTAACCGAGAAAGATGTTGGCGATCTGAAGCATCGTCTCTTCATCCAGGTAGCCGATGATGCCGAAGTCCACCAGGCTGACGCGTCCGTCGTACATCACGATCGTGTTGCCGGGGTGCGGGTCGGCGTGGAAGAGGCCGAAATCCATCAGCTGGCGCGAAAAGGAGCGCAGGCCGATCAGCGCGATTTCCTTGGGCTCGATTCCGTGGGCCTTTATCTCCGCGACCCGGTCCATCTTGATGCCGTCGATGTGCTCCATCGTCAGGACCGATCGCGACGTGTAGTCCCAGTGGACCTTCGGGATGTAGAGTTCTTCGTCGGCCTTGAAGTTGGCGCCGAAGCGTTCGATACTGCCGGCTTCGGTGAACATGTCGAGTTCGCGGAAAATATTTCGCTCGAATTCTTTCACCAGGTTCACGGCCCCGACGATGCGGCCGATCTCCGAAGACTGCTCGATCTTTTCGGCGAAGTAGTACATCAGCCCGATGTCTTCCCTGATCTTCTTGTCGATACCGGGGCGAATGACCTTGACCGCGACTTTTTCGCCGGTCTTGAGCCCGGCCAGGTGCACCTGGGCCACCGAGGCCGCGGCCAGCGCCACCGGCTCGAAGACGGCAAAGACGACCGCCAGCGGCCGCTTCAGTTCCGATTCGATCACGCCGCGGATTTCTTCGAAGTCAATCGGCGGCACGCGGTCCTGGAGTTTTTTCAGCTCTTCGATATATTCCGGCGGGAAGACGTCCGCGCGCGTGCTCATCAGCTGCCCCAGCTTGATGAAACTGGGTCCGAGTTCCTCGAGCACCCGGCGCAGCCGCTGCGCCGACGGGTAGACGGATTTGGCGATGGTCGCGGCCTTGGGGGCCGAGAGGGTGATCTTGCTGCGAAAAACCGTGCGATCCAGCAGATCGCCGAAGCCGTGTTTCGCCAGAACCCGCGTGATCGCCGCAAACCGCTTGATGCCCTGGATGCGGTTGGCGCTTCTGGAATGATTCATGTGGTCTCGGCCGGGCGGGCTTTGGCCGCGGCGTCTTTGACCCGCACCCACTTTCTGGCGATTTCGGCGAGCCGGTCGGCTTCGCCGATATAGCTTTCGACATACCCGCAGCTGATGCACACATAGTTGTCCCGCGCGGCCACCGAGGAGAGGCTGACGGGGATGGAATTGCTGGCGAAAGGGCCTTTTTTGAGCGGGATATCCGCTCCGGAATACACCTCGTCGGAAGAACATTTGGGACAGATGCCGGATTTCAAGATCTTTTTCCTTTCTTTACCAAAAGTTGGGCGGCGGCGCCCCCGTGTCGGTGGCGGCCACTTCCGCCGTGTGGAACCGCTTTCGAATCCGCGGTTTGGGAACGCGCCCCGCGGTCGTGGCGGGCGCAATCGGTCTTCATCCGATTACAAACCTGGTCACACTCCGTCACAACCGCGCTGCCAGCCGGCAGCCCTGATCGATGGCCCGCTTGGCATCCAGCTCGGCCGCCCGTTCGGCGCCGCCGATCAGGTGAACCGTCGCGCCGCCGGCTTCGATCTCGCGGTAGAGCGCATCGACCGGCACCTGGCCGGCACAGACGACCACCGTGTCGACCGCAAGCGTTTGCCGTTTGCCCCGGCGGCTGATGGTCAAGCCGTCGTGGTCGATCTTTTCGTAGGTCACCCCGCTCAGCATGATCACGCCGCGCCGTTTCAGGGTCGCCCGGTGAATCCACCCGGTGGTCTTGCCGAGGTCCTGTCCCATTTTGGATTCCTTGCGCTGGAGCAGGTAGACCCGGCGCCGGGAGGGCTGCGGCCGGGGGGTCGCCATCGACAGGCCCCCGGGGTGCGCGTAGTTCCGGTCGATGCCCCACCAGGCGAGAAACCCGTCGCGGTCATCGGCCGCGGCCGGGCCGTCGTGGGTGAGAAATTCGGCCACATCGAAACCGATGCCGCCGGCACCGATAACGGCCACGCGCCCGCCGGCCGGGTTTTGCCCGGTGAGCGCATCGGGGTAGGCGCACACCATGGGGTGATCGATGCCCGGGATCGCCACGCGCCGCGGCGCCACGCCGGTGGCCACCACGATGTCGTCGTAGCCGGTTTCCAGCAGCTCGGGCGCCGATATCGCCGCGCAGAGGTGAACCGTCACGCGGGCGAGTTCCAGCTGGCGTTTGAAGTAGCGCAAGGTTTCGTGAAATTCTTCCTTGCCGGGGATTCGGACCGCCAGGTTCAGCTGTCCGCCGAGCGACGCGGTTTTTTCGAAGAGAGTGACCGCATGGCCGCGCGCGCCGGCCGCGGCGGCGACCGACAGGCCGGCCGGGCCGCCGCCCACCACCGCGATGCGTTTCCGGCGGCGGGCCGGCCGGTAAGCGATCTCAGTCTCGTGGCAGGCGCGCGGATTTACCAGGCACGAGGTCATCTTGCCGAGGAAGATGTGGTCCAGGCAGGCCTGATTGCAGGCGATGCAGGTGTTGATTTCATCGGCGCGCCCCGCGGCCGCCTTGCGGACGAATTCGGGGTCGGCCAGAAAGGGTCTGGCCATGGACACCATGTCGGCCTCCCTGCGGGCCAGCACCGTTTCGATCGTTTCGGGCGTGTTGAGCCGGTTGCTGGTGATCAGGGGCACCGACACCTCTTTTTTAAGCCGGGCCGTCACCCACGTGAAGGCCGCGCGCGGCACCATGATGGCGATGGTCGGAATGCGGGCCTCGTGCCACCCGATGCCGGTGTTGATCAGGTCGGCCCCGGCGGCTTCGACCACGCGGGCCAGCGCCGCCACTTCGTCCCACGAACTGCCGCCCGGCACGAGGTCCAGCAGCGACAGCCGAAAGATGACGATAAACCCGGGCGCGACCCGCGCGCGAACCTGGCGCAGGATCTCGGTCGCAAAACGGATGCGGTTTTCGAAGGGGCCGCCCCAGCGGTCCGTGCGCCGGTTGGTGGCCGGTGCGATGAACTGGTTGATGAGATAGCCTTCCGATCCCATGATCTCGACGCCGTCGTAGCCGGCTTTTTCGGCCAGCGCGGCGCAGGCGGCAAAATCCCGGACCTGCTCTTCGACCTCGGCCTCCGTGAGGCCGTGGGGACTGAAGATGTTGATCGGCGCCTGGATGGCCGACGGCGCGACCAGCTGCGGGTGAAAGGAATAGCGGCCGGCGTGCAGGATCTGCATCGCAATTTTGCCCCCGGCCGCATGCACCGCGGCGGTGACGAGCCGGTGTTCGCGGACCTCTTCCATGGACGTCAGCTTGGCGGCGTTCGGCGCCACACGGCCGGCCTCATTGGGGGCGATGCCGCCGGTGACGATCAGGCCGGCACCGCCGGCCGCCCGTTCGGCATAAAACACCGCCAGGCGCTGGAAGCCGTCGGGCGCTTCCTCGAGACCCGTGTGCATCGACCCCATCAGGACCCGATTTTTGAGGGTGATACGGCCAAGCTCGAGCGGGGCCAGCATGTGTGGATAGGGCAGCGGGTTCATAAAAAGACGCTCCAGGGAATTTCTGCAGCGGCAGGGCCGGACGGCGACTGACGCTGTGCCGTAACAATTCCAGAACTCGGCCGGGATGTCAATGCCGGGGTGGCGTTTCTCGCGGCCGCTTGGGGGTTGTAAAATATAATTTTCCTGATATCGTGACATCGCTGGTTTGGTCACGGGCCGTCTCTGCCATTTCAGCGTCCCTCCGGAAACGGTCTTTTTACCGCTGGATCCCTGCCCATAGCGGGATTCGCCGGGGGGCCGGCGGCGCAGTCCCGCGAACACGTCACAGGTATAAATCGGACACTCAAGAAGTGCCCCATCATTTCCGGATGGCCACTATCCAAGGAGGCAAAATATGGCGGAAGAAACCGTGTATGATCTTGTCATCGTCGGCGGCGGGCCAGGCGGGATGTCGGCCGGAATATATGCGATGCGCGCGGCCCTCAAGACCGCCCTGATCGAAAAGGGCCTGGCCGGGGGGCAGGTGGCGATGTCGGCCGAGGTGGAAAACTACCCGGGCTTCGAACATATCGGCGGCAGCGAACTGTCCGAGAAATTTGCGCAGCACGCCAAATCATACGGCCTGGCAACGATCAATCGGGAAGTCAAAAACCTGGTGCCCGGACTCGATTATCACCGCATCCACCTCGACAACGGCGAGGTGCTGGCTTCGCATGCCGTCATCCTGGCCACCGGCGGCTCGCCCCGCAAACTCGATATTCCCGGCGAGGAAGAATACTACGGCAAAGGCGTGTCCTACTGCGCGGTGTGCGACGGCTTTTTTTTCAGAAACAAGACCGTGGTGGTTGTCGGCGGCGGCGACACGGCCGCCGAAGAAGGCCTGTATCTGGCCAAACTGTGTCGCCAGGTCCACCTGGTGCATCGGCGGGATCAGCTGCGGGCCGGGATGATCCTGCAGCAGCGCGTCAAGGCCGAATGCAAGATGGAGGTCATCTGGAATACGGTTGTCACGTCCGTCAAAGCCGACGCATCCGGCGTCACCGCCGTTGAACTCGAAGATGTCAAGACCGGCGAGAAAAGGGACCTGGCCACCGACGGCTTCTTCATCTTCATCGGCTTCGAGCCCAACAACCAGCTGGTGCCGGCCGGCACCAAGATGAATGCCAACGGCTATGTCGTCACCGACGAGAAGTGCGAGACCAATACGCCCGGCATCTACGTCATCGGCGACCTGCGCGAAAAATACGCGCGCCAGATCGTGATTGCGGCCGCGGACGGCGCAACGGCGGCCCTGGCGGCCGCCCACTACGTGGAGACCAGGAAAGCGGCGGCCGCCGAATCCTGCGAGCTGCCGGAAGCCTTGCTGCAGTGAGGTTTCGTGAACCAGCGTCATAAGCGGCCGGTCACCGTATTTGCGATAACGGCAGGGATGCTCCTCGGGCTGCCGCCGCTGGGGCTGTGGCTGGCGGAAATTCCCCTGTCCGGCTATTTCGAATTTCCGCCCGGGCCCCGCACCATCGCGCACGCGCCGTTCTCGTGGGCGGTTTTTGCCATCTATGCGGCGTTGACTGCCGCAAGCGTCGCACCGCTCCTGTTCAGGGCCCTTCACTCCGCCCGCCGTGCGCCGCCGAAGCCACCGGCGCCATCCGTTTTCCCCTGGTGGGGCTGGGCGGGAGCGGCGGCCGGTGTGGCCATGTGGGTGCTGGCCTGGACCCGTTTCGAGTGGTTTGCAGCATTCCAGCCGCACACCTTCACCCCGCTGTGGCTGTGCTACATCCTGGTCGTCAACGCAGCGAGCCTGCGGCGACACGGCCGCAGCCTGATGACCGCCCGCCCGCTTTACTTTCTGGCCCTTTTCCCCGCCAGCGCGGCGTTCTGGTGGGTTTTCGAGTACCTGAACCGTTTTGTGCAGAACTGGCAGTACGCCGGGGCGCACGTCGATGCCGCGCAGTATTTCTGGCACGCCACCCATTCTTTTGCCACCGTCCTGCCGGCCGTTCTGTCGACGCGCGAGCTGATCCGGCCGCAGGCGTGGCTTCAAAACGGTTTCCGGAACTTTCTGAAACCGCGCTGCCGTCGGCCGCGCCTGGCCGCGGTCGCCGTGCTGGTTCTGGCGGCCGCGGGGTTGTGCGGCATCGGCGTGTGGCCCGACACTTTTTTTTCGCTGTTGTGGATCGCCCCGCTCCTGATCATCGTGTCCCTGCAGATTTTGTTCGAAGAGCCGAACCTCCTGACCGAGGTGGCCGCGGGCGACTGGCGCACGGTTGTCGCCAGTGCGCTGGCGGCACTCGTCTGCGGCTGGTTCTGGGAGATGTGGAACGCCGGCAGCCTGGCCCACTGGACGTACAGCGTCCCTTACGTCCAGCGCTTCAAGATATTCGAAATGCCGGCTTTAGGCTATGCCGGTTACCTGCCTTTCGGGCTGGAGTGTGCCGTCATCGGGGCGCTGATCGATCGGTCCGGCTGACCGGAGCTGGGCTGGAGGGGCAGTGGATTGATGTGGCGGTAAAAACGCTTATGTTAAGCCCGCAAGCGCCGCGGCCGCGACAACCACACGAGCCGGGCGGCCTCAAAGCCGCCGCCGGACGACACTATTAGGGCTCGCGAAAAAATAAATTGGTTTTTTCGGATGGCGAGGCGCGCGTCCGGCAAGGCTTAAAATCGCAGGAATATCTGGATATTCCGAGATTTTACAACGCTGAAGGGCGTGATGCATCGACATACGAAAATGGTAAGTTATTTTTGAGCGAGCCTTAGCGGGCAGCCGGCATCGCGTAACAAGAATTCACGCTCATGGCAGGAAAGAGGAGAAAAGCGCCGTGACCTTCATCCGCATCCCGGGGCTCGAGGGCAAGGTGTTCACCCCCGCGGCCACAGGCCATCTTCCCAAAAAGCACCCCTGCCGCTCGTGTTACTGCTGTCAGCTCTGCAGCGACGAGCGTTGCGCCCTCTGCCGGCCATCCGCCGACCGCGCGCCCGCGCCGGGGCCACCCGAGGACCCGTCGACCCCACGATCCTGACCCATCGCCCTTTCTCCAGTCAAGACCACTCGTTTAAACCGGTAATCTTCGCCGGACGGCCATACTTTTCCGCCTCCCCGGTGCCGGCCTGAGAAAATTCCGCTATGCCGCGAACCGCAAGGGACGGTCATTTGGACAGCCGGTCCCAGAACGCGCGCGCTCTGTCCTGGCCGGTTTCCCGCGGCAGAGGGGTGGCCGGGGTGCCGCCCGATCGGCCGCGCAGGCGGGCAATCCGATCCTGCAGCGGGGGATGGGTCGAAAAAAGGTTCGTGAGGTTCCGGCCGGACAACGGGTTGACGATCAGCATGTGCGCGGTTGACGGGCTGGCATTCAGCGGCAGCCGGCCCGAGTAGGTGCCGAGTTTTTCCAGGGCGCTGGCCAACGCCTCCGGATTGCCGCTGATGGCGGCTCCCGAAGCATCCGCCTGGTATTCCCGCGACCGGGAAATGGCCATCTGGATGATCATGGCCGCTATCGGGGCCAGAATGGACATGAAAAGAAGTCCGACGACGCCCGATCCGCCGTTTTCGTCATCGCGGCCGCCGCCGAAAATCATCGACCAGCGGGCCATGTTGGCCAGCAGCATGATCGCCCCGGCCAGGGTCGCCGCGATCGAGCCGATCAGAATGTCGCGGTTTTTGACATGCGCCAGTTCGTGGGCCAGAACGCCCTCGATCTCCTGCCGGTTCATGAGCCGCAAGAGACCGTCGGTGACGGCCACCACGGCATTTTCGGGGTTGCGGCCCGTGGCGAACGCATTGGGCGCCTCGGAAGGGATGACAAAAATTTTCGGCATCGGCAGCCCGGCCTGTTGCGTGAGCCGGCCGACGATGTCGAAGACTTCCGGGGCCTGCTGCCGCGTGGCCTCTCGGGCGCGGTACATTTTAAGGACCAGCTTGTCCGAGTACCAGTAGCTGAAAAAATTCATGCCGGCCGCCAGGACGAGGGCGATGACCATTCCCTGGCGGCCGCCCAGCACTTGGCCGATCCAGATGATGAACGCCGTCAGAGCGGCCAGCAGCACGGTTGTTTTGATTTGATTGCTCATAGAGACGACATCCTTCCGGGCAAGGTCGACAGCACCGTTTCCAGTATTTTTCCCAGCCCCAATATAAAACTGAATATGATGAATGCAATTGCCGATCGCGAACATTTCGGCGGATCCGTACCGTTGGGATTTACTTCATTGAACAAGTCGGGCGATTATGATAGGATGGCCACTGCTTGGGCTTGGAAAGGAATCTTCGTCTCTATCAAAAAAAAATCGATATCGATCGGTGCCCGCATGACATCGATCGCTCCGCTTGAACTTCCGGCGGCGTGCGTCGGAGCTTTGGCTCTGCCGCCGCGCGAGGCAGCGGATCTATTTTGGTGATGGGGACAAAGATGGAAACGGCTCAGAAGAATACCACGCCCACGCTTATCGACCTGGAAACGGGCAGTCCCGCCCTCCGCCACAAAACCGGCCGTTCGGGTCGAAACGGCAAGGGGATACGGAGAAAAGACGTTGCGGGACCCCCGGCCGACGGGGCGATCGAAAAGCCGCACCATGGAAACCGGGTCCCGTTGACCAGGGCCTTTCTGGTCAACAAGTTGAACTTCATCAACTTTTCAAATCGCACGGTCATCTTGAAGTTCAAGCACACCCGTTTCGACTGCACGGTTACGCTCGACCTCACGCCGCTGCCGTGTCAGGGCGAGCGACTCGACCTGCAGTGGCCGCCGGAAGACCGGCTCATCCAGCGGCTCAAATCGTATGGGTTCGATTCTCTCTTGATCACCGACGGCCAAATGCTGATCCGGGCCGAGGCGGAAATCATCGCCATGCATCCGACCGGCGTCAGCCTGCGCCTGCCGGAGGTCTGTCATCAGATCAGCAACCGGAAGCTGTGCCGGTTCGGCGGCCGGCGGGTCGCGGCCCAGATGACTCAAAACAGCTCGCTTTTCCGCGGCCGCCTGCTCGACTTCAACGCCGTCACTTTCCGGGTCGAAGTTGAATCGGGCGCCAACCAGGCTTTCGAATGGGTCAATCCCGAAAGCCCGGTCAACCTCATTCTCTCCGAAGGCAGCGAAACCTATTATTCGGGCGAGTGCAGAATACTGTGCCACCGGCGCTTGAACGCCATGCGGCACTATGTGCTCGAGCCGGTCGAGCGCGAGATTCATCGCTACAGGCAAAAAGAGTTTCGCAGCCAGCGCCTGGAGATAAACCCCTCGCCGGACATTTGCTTCACCCACCCCCTGACGAAAAAGCAGCTGTCGCTCAAGGTCATCGACGTGTCCGGTTCCGGTTTTTCGATCGAAGAGGACGAGATAAACGCCCAGCTTCTGACGGGGTTGATTCTTCCGGCCGTGCAGGTGCGGTTTTCGAACAACGTTTCGGTCCACTGCAAGGTTCAGGTCGTTTATCGCAAGATCTGCAGCGAGGGCCACAAGGGCGGCTGGGTAAAATGCGGCTTGGCGATTCTCGACATGGACATGGCCAACAACGTCAAACTTTCATCCCTGCTGCACCAGGCCAACAACCGCTATTCATACATCTGCAACAAGGTCGACCTGGACGCGCTGTGGGAGTTCTTTTTCGAGACCGGTTTCATTTATCCGGACAAGTACGTTTACATCGAGGCCAACAAGGAACGCATCAAGACCACCTATGAAAAGCTCTACACCCGAAGCCCCGGCATCGCCCGGCATTTTATCTACCAGGACAAAGGCCGCATCCTCGGCCACATGGCCATGGTCCGCTTTTACGAAGACGCCTGGCTGGTCCATCATCACGCCGCCAAGAAATCGGCGCTGAACAAGGCCGGCCTGATCGTCCTGAAGCAGATCGGCCGCTTCATCCACGACTCCTGCCGCCTCAACGCCATTCATTTGAAGTATGTGCTCATGTACTACCGGCCGAACAATCGCTTCCCCAACCGGGTCTTCGGCGGCGCCTGCCAGCAGATTGCCGACCCGCAGTGCTGCTCGATCGACGCTTTTGCTTATGTCCATCTTCCGATCGCACCGGCCGCGGAAATCCCCGAACCCTGGGAACTGGCGCCGGCCCAGCCGGAAGATTTGGCCGAGCTGCGGGATTTTTACGAGTACGACTCCGGCGGGCTCATGATCGATGCGCTGGATTTGAACCCGGAGACCAGCGGCCGCACGGGACTCGAAGAAGAATACCGGCGGCTCGGATTCAAAAAGGAGAAGCACATTGTCGCGCTGAAAGACGACGGGCAGCTCAAAGCGGTCATTCTGGTCAACGTCACCGATTTCGGCTTCAACCTGTCGAACCTGACCAATTGCATAAAATTCATCGTGGTGGATGCGGAAGGGTTGACCAGAGACATCTTCGAGAAGGCGGTTTACGCGATCAACGCGACATACCCTTTCGAGGAGCTGACGGTCCTGGTCAATCCGGTTTCCTTTGTCGAGTCCATTCAGCTGCCCTACGAAAAAATATACAACATGTGGGCCTTGAACACGCGCATTTCGGACCCTTACTTCCGCTACCTGAAGCGTTTGCTGAGGCACATCGATTGAACCTGTTTCAGACCGGGCGGCGGCCGCGGCAGGTGATGACCGGCGTGTACGTGAAGCGGCGCGGCGCCTGGATGAATTCCCGTTCGAACTCCGCCTTGAAGCCCTCGTAGCCCTCTTCGTATTCGGCGAAAGGGTAGCCCGAGTTGCGGCCGGCGATTTCCACCTTTTTGGTCCAGTTGAAGGCATCGGCTTCCTTGAGGGCGCCGTAGATCAGATGGTGGGCCGTCATGTCGACCGCGATGTCGCCGAAACCGAGATCGTAAAGGTAGGCATAGAGCCTGCGCCCGGCGTAGGGATCGAAACCGGCGGTTTTTTCGAGCGCCTGCATGACCCCGTGCAAGGCGGTTTCGAGCCGGGGGGGCAGCCCGAAGTGGTTCAGGCAATTGTGATCGAGGTCGATCAGGCACAGGAGGCCGCCGGGCTTGACGATGCGGGCGATGTTTTTGACGATCTCGAAACTCTCGTCGCGGTAGTATTCCAGCACGAAGCGGATCCAGACCAGATCGAAGCGGCCGATTTCTTCCAGGGGCCTGCGGATGTCCATCCGGCAGAAGCTCAAGCCGGCGGCACTGTAGGTGGAGCGCGCAAAGCCGACGCGCTGCGGGGCGATGTCGACCCCGATGGTTTCGGCGCCCGGTTGCGACAGGCGGTTGAGGATAAAGGTCGTTTTCCCCGACCCGCAGCCCAGGTCGGCGATCCGCATGCCGGCGGCGACGCCGGACCAGCGCGCCTGACGTTCCACCAGGCGCGGGTCGGTTTTCATGTCCAGGCGCAAGGCTTCCGCGTCGCTTTCCATCAGGTAGTTTTTCGGCATTCTTGTACCGCGCCTCTTTTCCGTCGCCCTTAGCATTTTTATGTTGATTTTTCCGTAATTTACAGTACCAAAGCCCTGATTGTCAATCGGATATTCGGCCCTGCGGTTAATGGCAGCCGCGAAAAAACGATTTTACTTGACCGGCGGCGGTGTTTATTCTTACGTGTCACATCCGAACCTCTTATGTCACACGGCCGATGGCGGCCCTTGCGGGAGTGGTCAAATGAATGATGAAACCGGTTTCGAAGACGAGGAGAAAGAAAACGACGGCGAAGATTTCGGCGCTCTTCTGGACGCCTACGGCGCGGATTTCGACGGCAGTGTCCGGGTGGGCGACAAGATCAACGGCAAAATCATCGCCATCGGCGCCGACTCGGTCTTCGTGGACACCGGGACCAAGATCGACGGGATCGTGGACAGGAAAGAACTGCTGGACGACAAGGGCCAGCTGCCATACGGCGTCGGAGAAAGGCTCGAACTCTTCGTCGTTGCCGCCGATGAAGGCGAGATCAGGCTGTCACGCGCCCTTTCGGGCATCGGCGGCCTGCAGCTCCTGACCGATGCCTTTCACAACCGCATACCGGTCGAGGGGCGGGTGACCGAAACCTGCAAGGGCGGTTTTCGCGTGGCCGTGATGCAGCGCACGGCTTTTTGTCCGATCAGCCAGATGGATGTGACATACGTCGATGCGCCGGAAAACTATGTCGGGGAAACCCTGCTTTTTTCCATCACGCAGCTCGAGGACAAGGGGCGCAATATCGTGCTTTCGCGGCGCAAGCTCCTGGAGCGCGAGCAGCAAAAGGCGCGCGCGGCCTTTCTCACCACCTTGACCACCGGTGCGGTGCTGACCGGCACCGTTTCCCGGCTGATGCCCTACGGCGCCTTCGTGGAGTTGATCCCCGGGCTCGAGGGGATGGTGCACATTTCGGAACTGAGCTGGTCGCGGCTCGAGAAACCCGAGGAAGCCGTGCGGCCCGGAGACCGGATCCAGGTGAAAGTCATCGGCATCGAGGCCGGTGAAGGCGCGGCGCGCGAGAAAATAGCGCTTTCCGTCAAGCAGGCGACGGCCGATCCCTGGACGGATGTTCTCGACCGGTTTCAGCCGCAGGACCTGATCCAGGGCAAGGTCACCCGCTGCGCACCGTTCGGGGCCTTTGTCGAAATCGCACCGGGCATCGAGGGGCTGGTGCACATCAGCGAAATGAGCTTCGTGAAAAGGGTCCAGAAGCCGACCGACATCGTCACGCCCGGCGAAACGGTCACCGTCATGGTCAAGGCGATCGACACCGAGAAACGCCGGGTTTCCCTGAGTATCCGCGATACCCAGGGCGATCCGTGGGCCGAGGTGCCGGAACGGTTCCCCGTGGGCCGCAGCGTCACCGGGGTGGTCGAAAAAAAGGAAAACTTCGGTTATTTCGTCGCGCTCGAGCCGGGAGTCACGGGCCTTTTGCCCCAATCGAAGATCGCAAAGGCCGGCGACCCGGCGGCCTTCGACAAACTGAAAGCGGGCAGCCCGGTCACGGTCGTCATCGAGGCCGTCGACAGCCGCAACCGCAAGGTGACGCTGGCTCCGGCCGACGCGGCCGCCGACCAAAACTGGCAGAAGTACGCCGGCGGGGCGCCCGCCGCTCTGAGCCCGCTGGGAGAAAAGCTGCGCCGCGCACTGGCCGGTAAAAAGAGAAATGACGATCGTTGAAGCGGACAATGTCCGCAAGACATACAGGATCGACGACCGCGAGACAGCGGTCATAAAAGACGTGTCCCTGGCGGTGCCGACCGGCGAATTCCTGGTGGTCAACGGCCAAAGCGGCAGCGGAAAGACGACCCTGCTCAGCCTGCTGTCCGGCCTGGATCAGCCGTCGGCCGGCAGAATTCTCATCCAGGGCCGCGACATCACGCTCTTTTCCGAGGACCAGCTGGCCCCGCTGCGCAATCGGGTGTTCGGGTTCGTCTTTCAGGCCTTTCACCTCGTGCCCTCGCTGACGGCGCTGGAAAACGTCATGTTTCCGGCCGAACTCCGGGGCGATCGCACGGCGGGTGAAAGAGCCGGCGCCCTGCTGCGGCGGGTCGGACTGGCCGCCCGGCAGGCCAATTTGCCGCACCAGCTCTCGGGCGGGGAGATGCAGCGCGTCGCCATCTGTCGGGCGCTCATCAATCACCCGGCGATCATATTTGCCGACGAGCCGACCGGCAACCTCGATTCCGAAAACGGGCGGGCCATTTTGCACCTGCTGCTGGAATTTCATCGGGAAGAGAAAACCACCCTGATCATGGTGACGCACAATCGGCAAATCGCCGCCATGGCCGATCGCGTCGTCCAGCTCGATGACGGCCGCATCAGCGGCGACAGGCAAGGACGGACGGCGCATGCCGAAGCTGACATTCATTCTGCGTGACATAAACCGCAACCGCGGCCAGGCGACCGTCTTCCTGCTGTGCGTCGCGCTCGCTTTCGTGACGCTCGTGGCGGTAAACGGGTTTTCCGAGAGTATCGACAGCGCGTTGTCAAAAGATGCGCAGGCCCTGCAGGCGGCCGACATCATCGTTTCTTCCCGCCAGGAGCTGTCTGCCGAACTGGTGCGAAAAATTGCACGGCTGGAAAATGAGGGTTTGCTCGAAAGCGCCCGCGTCCACGAGTTCTACTCCGTCGCCCGCACCGCGGCGGGCGGGCGATCGCTGCTGGCGAACATCAAGGCGGTCGCAACCGGCTATCCCTTCTACGGTCGCTTGGAGCTGGCCTCGGGACGCTTGCTGGCCGACGTGCTGCGCCCGGGCCTCATCGTCGTGGCGCCGGTTCTGCTCGAGCGGCTGGAACTCCAGGTGGGAGACCGGCTGATCATCGGCCACGCCACCTTGACCATTGCCGATGTCGTGCTCGCGGAGCCCGATCGGCCCGTCGATGCATGGGCACTCGGACCGCGGATATTCGCAGCGGCCGCAGATCTCGATCGCATCGATCTGATCGGAAAAGGCAGCCGCGTGCGCTATGCGGCGTTGATCAAGGTCGCCGATCCGGCGCGCCTGAACCGCCTGGCCGATGAACTCGCCGCGGCCGCGGACCCGGTTCAGGAGCGTGTCGACACCTATCGAACCGCTCCGTCGGGCGTGAAGCGCTTCTTCGATAATTTTATCTTTTTCCTCGACCTGATCGGGATCTTCACGCTGCTGCTGGCCGGCATCGGCATTTACACGACCCTGAGCGCCTATTTGAAGGAAAAGGAAAATACGATTGCCATCATGAAAGCGGTCGGGGCTTCCGGTCGCTTCGTCTTGACCCATTTCATCCTCGGCCTGCTGTTCATCAGCTCGATCGGAATGGGGCTAGGGCTTTTGCTCGGCCTGGGGGCCCAAGAGATCATCCCCGCGCTTCTGTCCGGCCTTATCCCCCCGCAGATCGAGCTGTCGGTTTCCCGGACCGGCATTGTGGAGGGGATACTCATCGGCATCGTCGGGGTGGTTCTCTTCGCCTATCTGCCGCTGTATCGCCTGCGGAGCATCAAGCCGGCCGATATCTTCAGAAAAGACGACCGGCGGCCACCGGTCCGGCTCGCCGGTTTTTTACCCCTGTTGACGATCGGCGCCGTGTTTACCGGCATGGTCCTGTGGCGGCTGCAGGGGGTGCGCAGCGGCGTGGTCTTCGTCATCGCCGTGGTCGGGTTCATCGGGGTGACGGCGGCCCTGGCGCAGGCCGGCCTGTCGATTCTGCGCCGCCTGCCCGTTAAATCACTGATCCTGCGCCAGGCGGTGAAAGGCCTTTTCCGACCGCGCAACGCCAGCCGGGCGATTATCATCACCTTGAGCGTCTCGCTGGCCGCGGTGTTCACCATTTACGGGGTCGAGACCAATCTCGACCGGCAGTTTGTCCAGACCTATCCGCTCGATGCGCCCAATCTTTTTTTCCTGGACATTCAGCCGGACCAGCAGGCTGACTTCGCGCGGACGCTGGGCATCGAAACGCGCTATTTTCCGATCGTCCGCGCCCGGATCGTCTCGGTCAATGGCCGCCTCATCGATCGCGACAAGGAAAGGCAGCGGCGCCGCGGAGACAATCTGGCCCGGACCTTCAACCTGACGTTTCGAAACGACCTGCTGAAGGACGAAATCATCGAATCCGGCCGCGGTCTTTTCCGATCGGACTGGCGCGAGCCCCAGGTATCGGTCCTGGACACCGTGGTCAACCGGCACCACCTTGAGATCGGCGACCGGATCGTCTTCCGGATTCAAGGCATCGACCTGGCGGCGAGGATATCGAGCATCCGCAGCCGCACCCGGGAGTCCCTCAACCCATTTTTCTATTTTGTATTTCAGAAAGACACGCTGAAAGATGCGCCGCAAACGATTTTCACGGCCGTTCGGGTCGACAAGCGCCGCATCGCCGCTATGCAGAGCGCCATCATCGAGAAATTTCCAAACGTCAGCGTGATCGACATGACGGAGGCCATCAGGACTTTTGCCGGCATTTCCCGCAAGCTCTCCCGCACCATCCGGTTTTTTACGGCCCTCGGCATCCTGGCCGGCCTGCTGATAACGGTCGGTTCGGTTTTTGCCACCCGCCTGGCTCGGACACGGGAAGCGGTATACTTTCAGGTGCTGGGCGCCCGGACCCGTTTTGTCGCCGGGGTCTTCGCCCTGGAAAATGTGATTCTCGGCGGACTCAGTGGGCTGCTCGCGCTGGTGCTGTCGCAAATGGCATCCTGGCTCGTCATCGTCAAGGTGTTCGATATGTCGTTTAAACCGTTTGCCGGCGCCGGTTTTCTGATGACGGCCGCGGCCACGCTGCTGGTCATGGCCGCCGGTTTGCTGCCTTCCTTGACGATGTTGCGGCAAAAGCCGGTGGTTTTTCTGCGCGAGCAGACCGAGGGGTGACAGGGCCGTCGGCTCAATCGACATATCATTTACGGTAACGCAAGGGGCCCGGTCGATGAAAACAACCCGGATTTTCCTTTACATGACGGCCGGCCTTTGCCTGGTGCTGGCGGCCTGCGGGCAGGAACAGCCGCCGCGCCCGGTGCCGGCAGCCGGCCACACCGGCACCATCGTCGCCGTGGGCGACAGCCTGACCGAGGGTCTGGGCGTGCCGGAGGAAAAGGCCTACCCGGCGCTGCTGCAACAGGCCCTGAAAGACAAGGGATACGACTACCGGGTCGTCAACGCCGGCATCAGCGGAGAGACGAGCAGCGGGGCCCGTTCCCGGGTGGCGTGGGTCCTGCGTCTGGCGCCGGATATCATCATCCTGGAGACCGGCGCCAACGATGGCCTGCGCGGAGTGGATCCCGGGTTGATCCGGCGCAACATCGCCGAAATGGTCGATATTTTCACCCAGGCGGGCGTCGTGGTCGTTCTGGCGGGGATGAAAACGCTTCCCAACCTGGGTCCGGCCTACGGCAGGATGTTTGCGGACGTCTATACCGATGTTGCCCGTGGCGGCGACATTGTCCTGATTCCCTTTTTTCTCGAAGGCGTGGCCGGGGTTTCCCGATTGAACCAGCCCGATGGAATCCATCCGACGGCGCAGGGCTATGAAAAGGTGGTGCAGCACATTCTGCCTTACGTCATCGAGGCCGTTGCCCGGCACCAGAAGCCGTAAGATGCGCTTGAGCGCTTCCATCGGCCATTCACATCGAGAAGATGCCGCACCATGCAAGGCTTTAAGATAAAGATTCCGGCAAGGCCGGGGGGGAGGCGGCTGTGCCGTAACACGCCAACGAGGGCTACCAGAAGCCTAGATCTTTCTCTTGGAGCCAATATGACCAATCAGCCCTACGCCTACGACCTGGATGAGGAACAGATCCGGCGCGAACGCCGCAAAGCCCGCGACATTCGTCAGACCCAGTGGTGGAAGCGCCGCCTGGCCAAAGGCATCTGCCACTATTGCCACCGCCCGACACCGGCGGCGGAATTGACCATGGACCACATCGTGCCGGTCGCGCGCGGCGGTCGCAGCACCCGCGGCAACCTGGCGGCGGCCTGCAAGACCTGCAACAACAAGAAGAAGCAGTTGCTGCCGATGGAGTGGCAGGAGTACCTCGCCGGATTCGAGCCCCCGCAGGATTGACAAGGCCGGGCGGCGGCCCGTTTTTCCCGGATCGCCGCTGTTTTAGTGCTTTACAGCCCGTAAAATCCATGGTAGCTATCTTTTTTTGCCATTCAACTTACGGGTAAAAGGCGCAGAGATGAAAAATAAAGATGTTGAATTTTTCAAGGAACTTCTCACCAGAAGACTCGATGAGTTGCTGAATCAGGCCGACAACACCGTTTCGGGGATGACCTCACCCAAGGAAAACTTTCCGGACCCCACCGACCGGGCCTCGCTCGAGGCGGATCGGAATTTCATGTTGCGCATCCGCGACCGCGAGCACAAGCTCATCAAAAAAATAAAAAAAGCCCTGGAGCGCATCGAGAACGGGACCTTCGGCATCTGTGAAGCCTGCGGCGAAGAGATCTCGATCAATCGCCTGAAAGCCAGGCCGGTGACATCGCAGTGCATCGAATGCAAGTCCAAGGAAGAGGCTTTGGAGAAAGCCCTTGGATTGTAGCGCACCAAAGGGAATCGATTTACACGTTCATTCCTCTGCTTCGGACGGGACCCTCACACCGGCTCAAATTCTATCCCTGGCGCAGGCTCGGCGCCTCGCCGCGATTGCCATTACCGATCACGACACCCTCGATGGTGTCTCAGCAGCGCTCGAGGCCGGCATTCCGCCCGACCTTCACTTCCTGACCGGCGTCGAACTCAGCGCGGCGCCCCCGTCTGTCTGCCCGCGCGCCGGCAGCTTCCACATCCTGGGATACGGCCTGAGCCTGGACGACGAGGCGTTGAACCGGACCCTGTCGACTTTGCAGCAGGCCCGCGAGAACCGAAACCCAGCCATCATAGAACGGCTCGGCCGGCTCGGATTCGATTTGACCTTAGCCGATGTCCTCGCGCTGGCCGGTGACGGTCAGATCGGCCGCCCCCACATCGCGCGCCTCATGCTCAACAAAGGGTATGTGCACTCCATTGACGAGGCCTTCGACCGCTATCTCGGCACCGGTCAGCCGGCCTACGTCGACAAGTATCGCATCTCCTGCCGCCGGGCGATCGACCTCATCCGCGGTGCCGGCGGCATTCCGGTTCTGGCCCATCCCTATCTTCTCGGCATCGCGGATGCCGCCGAATTCGAGCGCTTGATCGTTGCCCTGAAAAATTTCGGGCTGGCGGGAATCGAAGCCTTTTACCCGGAACACCCGCGGCCGGCGACCGAATTTTACCGCACCCTGGCAGACCGGCATCGCCTGCTGATAACCGGCGGCACCGATTTTCACGGCAGCCTGAAACCCGACGTTCAGCTGGGAGTCGGAACCGGAGATTTCAGCGTCCCCTTCGAGCTGTATGAACGGCTGATCGGTCGCCTGGCGCAACAAGACAGGATATAACGTACGGTTTCATTTAGATGCGGTTCAAAGGGTTCATGCAGAAGCTGGGCTATTTTTTTACCGACGAAAACCTGATTACCGAGGCGTTTCGCCACAGCTCCTATGTCAACGAACAGGCCGACGGCACTCTGAGGGACAACGAATGTCTGGAATTTCTCGGGGACGCGGTGTTGAACCTGGTCGTGGGACACCTGTTGATGCAACGCCATCCGCAGGTCAAGGAGGGTGATCTCTCGCGGATGCGGGCCGCCCTGGTCAACGAATCGCAGCTGGCCGACATTGCCCGCCGGATCGATCTCGGCGCCCACATCCAGCTGGGCAAGGGCGAGTCGCTGAGCAACGGCCAGGAGAAAAATTCCATTCTGGCCGACACCTTCGAGGCGGTGGTCGCCGCCGTATTTCTCGACGGGGGGTTCGACGCCGCTTACCGGGTTGTCGACGGCCATCTGGCGCCGTGCCTGGAAGAGATTCAGGCCATCGATTCCGGTCAGGACTTCAAGAGCCAGCTGCAGGAGCTGGTCCAGGTCAACCGGCAGCAGATGCCGGCCTATGCCGTGGTCGGCGAAAACGGCCCCGACCACGACAAGACCTTCTGCGTCCGGTTGCAGGTGCTGGAGTTGACCACCGAAGGCCGCGGTAAAAGCAAGAAACAGGCCGAACAGGATGCCGCCCGTCGGGCGCTCCTGCGCCTTCGCACTGCCCAGCCCAAGGGTCAACCATAAGACGTTCGCGGTCTGCCGCCCCGGCCGGGCGGCGGCCGCAAATAACGGCTTGAAGCCCTGTCATCGGGGCCAGGGTGCCCAAGCCGGCCCGCTCGGCAACATGCGATGCAGTCTCGTGTCAAACCTTTGATTGTGCCCGTCTTTTTGCCGCACGCCGGCTGCCCCCACCGCTGTGTCTTCTGCAATCAGAATGCGATTACCCGCGCGACCTCCGGCCTGCCCCCCGAATCCGACCTGGAAAACGCGATGGCCCGCTTTCTGAGTTACAGCTCCCGGCGGCATTCGACCATCCAGATCGCTTTTTTCGGCGGCAACTTTCTGGGTCAGGACACGGCTGCCGTGCACGCCTGCCTGAGGGTGGCGCAACGGTTCGTGGAGGACGGCCGCGCGGAAAGTATCCGCTTTTCGACGCGGCCGGACACGATCGACCGGCAGCGGTTGGATGTGCTGGCCGACTATCGGGTCCGGACCGTCGAACTCGGCGTCCAGTCGATGGTCGACGAGGTGCTCGACCGGTCGCGGCGGGGGCACACGGCCGCGCAAACCACGGCGGCGGTAAAACTGCTCAAGGCCGCGGGGTACGCCGTCGGACTGCAGATGATGGTTGGTCTGCCGGGCGACACCGCCGAGCGCGCCGTTGACACCGCTGAACGGCTGGTCGGCCTCAAGCCTGATTTCATCCGGATCTACCCGACGGTCGTTTTGAAGAAAAGCCCCCTGGCCGCCTGGTATCGTGCCGGTCGCTACACGCCCTTGTCCCTGGAAAACGCCATCGCGCTTGTGAAAGAACTTTACCTGATATTTTACCGAAAGGACATCCCGGTCGTGCGCATGGGGCTGCAGGCCGCCGGCGACTTGATCGCGGA
>CAVSIM010000028.1:0-27033 GCA_963728055.1 uncultured delta proteobacterium
CCCTTGATTTTATTGTGGTAGCGGGGGCTGGATTCGAACCAACGACCTTCGGGTTATGAGCCCGACGAGCTACCAGACTGCTCCACCCCGCATCAATTTTTATTCCGGCAATATAACGGCCGTTACTGGATCTGTCAAGAGGTTCTCGAAACAAATACAGGCTTAAAGATAAAGATTTTGGCTGCTGGTGTCGGGCGTTGGCGTATGATAACAGAGGGGTTCAAGGTGCAAGGTTCAAGGTTCACGGTACGCGGTTCACGGTTGAAGGATCAATGCGATTTGAGTTTCAGAGTCCGGCCATCGCCTTTATGCGCTTTTCGAGGTCCCGGTGGGAGCGGCCCGGCTTGCCCTTGTCGGCCCGCACCAGGATCAGCTTGGTGCGGCCGGCGTGTCCGGAGACGATTTCGAGCGACGACCGCGGCAGGCCGAGCCGGCGCGCCAGGAATTTGAGGCACAGCGTGTTGGCCGCGCCCTCCACCGGCGGCGCGGTCAGCTTGATCTTGAGGGCGTCGCCGTGGCGGCCGACCAGCATGGTTTTCGAAGAGCGCGGCAGGACGAAGACCTTCAGGACGAACCCGTCGGGGTGCGGCTGAAAAAAGTCGTCTCCGGCCATCGAGGCCCGCTACCCTTGCCCGGAGGCGTGACGGGCGATGACATCGCGCAGGAACTCGGGGGGGCGCACGACGCGGCCCTCGGCGGTGACGCAGGGGTGTCTCGTGTAGCCTTCGGCGAAAACGGCGATCAGGTCTTCGCCCAGTAGGCGGTAGTCGAATTTCATGGCCCCTCTGACCGCCGCATCGAGCGTTGTTTCGATCACCAGCGGATCATCGTAGCGCACGGGCGACAGATAGCGGCAATAGGCTTCGGCGACCGGCATGAAAATGCCCTTTTCCTCGATTTCGCGATAGGTCATCCCCAGGGCGCGGAACAGCTCGGAGCGGCCGATTTCAAACCATCTCAGATAGTTGGCATAGTAGGCGTAGCCCATGCGGTCGGTGTCGCCGTAGCGCACGCGGCTGGTCGTCCGGTTGGTCAGCATCTTTTTCCTCTTCCCCGGAAAGGCATCGCAGGGGCTCCCGCAAAGGCGGCGGCCGGCTGGCCTGCTGCCCGTCGGCAGCGGGCAACACGGCGCTCGGATCGGGCTCGGCGACAAGCTACGGTCCGCGAAAATAAGGTTCACGCCGGATGCGGCTGCAGCGGTGAACCGGCGGATGACGGGAAAATCCCCCTTATCTTGGGCCGGGACCTTCGATAATCGGCCCGATCAGCGCCTTCAACTCCGCGTAGGTGCCCGAGACCGGGAACTGCGGATATTCCTGCCGCACGTTTTCCGGCGGACGGAACAAAAACCCGTGGTCGGCTTCTTTGAGCATCGAGATGTCGTTGTACGAGTCGCCGATCGACGTGACGGTAAAGTTCAGGTTTTTCAACGCCAGCACCGCGCGGTATTTGCCGTCGGGCTGACGCAGGTTGTAGGTTTCGATCGAGCCGTCGTCGCCGATGGTCAGGTCGTGGCAAAACAACGTGGGCCAGCCGAGCTTGGCCATCAGCGGGTGGACGAATTCGACGTAGGTGTCCGACACGACGATGACCGGGGCGCGCGATCTGAGCCAGGTCAGAAACTCTTCGGCCCCCGCCAGCGGCGCCATTGTCGCGACCACTGCGGTGATGTCGCCGAGCGTCAAGCCGTTTTCTTTCAAAATGGCCAGGCGCCTGCGCATCAAGACGTTGTAATCGGGAACGTCGCGGGTGGTGAGCTTGAGATCTTCGATGCCCGTTTTCTGGGCGACCTTGATCCAGATTTCCGGGGTGAAAATGCCCTCGAGATCGGTGCAGACGATGTGCATGGCAGCCCTCGCTTTCGGTGCGGGCTTCTAAGGTGCCGGACACTCCAGAAGCCCTGAGTCAGTCGTCGGTGTTTTCATCCTCGATCCTGATCAACACCGGTTTGGCACTCACCACGTCCAGGGCGGCGATTTGATTCAGCGCCGCGGTGACGGCCGCCTCGCGGGCCGCATGCGTCAGCATCACCAGCGGCACCGAACCGTTGATCTTGCGGCCCTTCTGGTAGGCGGACTTTATGCTGATGCCGTGGGACCCGAGAATACCGGAAATCGTCGCCAGCACGCTCGGCCGGTCGAGGGCCGAAAACCGCAGGTAATAATGGGTGACGATTTCGCTGATCGGCATGACCGGAATTTTACGGATGGCCTCCATCTGAAAGGAGAGCAGGGGGACTCGGCCGGTGGCGCCCGCCAGCAGATTGCGGCCGATGTCGGCCAGATCGCCCACCACGGCGCTGGCGGTCGGCATCATCCCCGCGCCGCGCCCGGAAAGCAAGATGTCCTCGGTTGAATCGGCCGAGATCGAGATGGCGTTCAGCGTGCCGTTGACGTTCGACAGGATGTTGCCGAAGGGGATCATGGTCGGGTGAACGCGGGCCTCGACCGCCGGCCCCTTGTATTTGCTGATGGCCAGCAGCTTGATGCGGTAACCGAATTGACCGGCGAATTCGATGTCCATCGGGGTGATGTGCGAGATGCCTTCGGTGTAGACATCCGCCAGGTTGATTTCCATCCCGTAGGCCAACGCCGAGAGAATGGCGATCTTGTGGGCCGTGTCGTGCCCCTCGACATCCAGCGCCGGGTTCGCTTCGGCATAGCCCTCGCCCTGGGCCTCGGCCAGCGCGGCGGCGAAGGGGCTGCCGTCGTCGGTGATTTTGGACAGGATGTAATTGCAGGTGCCGTTGAGGATGCCGGTCATGGCCAGGATGCGGTTGCCGGCCAGGGATTCCCGGATGGTTTTGATAATCGGCATGCACCCGCCGACGCTGGCCTCGAAGGCCAGGTCGACCCCTTTTTCCGCGGCGGCCTTAAACAGGCTGTTGCCGTGCGACGCCAGCAGCGCCTTGTTGGCGGTGACGACCTGCTTGCCGTTTGCAAGCGCTTTTAAAATCAACTCTTTGGCGATGGTTTCACCGCCGATCATCTCGACCACGATGTCGATGTCCGGGTCGTCGACCACCGCCCGGGCATCCGCGGTCAAAACCCCCGGAGCCAGCCGCAGGCCGCGGTCGCGGCTGGTGTCGATATCGGCCACGCGCCTGAGGGTCAGGGTCGCACCGACGCGCGAGGCGATCAGTTTTCCGCTGTCCAAAAGGATCCGCGCCACGCCGGTTCCCACCGTCCCGCAGCCGAGCAATCCGATATTGAAGTTTTTCATAAGTCGATTCTCAAATTAAGCCGATTCTCAGTTCAGGATCAATAGCCGCCATTTATCTTCGCGGCCGACCCGAAAGTCAATCATAAAAAGGAAACGGCTGCCGGCGGTCGCCGGCAGCCGTTTCCTTTTTTATTCACATGATATTCCGAATGCCCCGGACGGCCTGATTGATGCGCATCTTGTTTTCGATCAGGGCGAAGCGCACGTAGTCATCGCCGTATTCCCCGAAGCCGAGGCCCGGCGAAACCGCCACCTTGGCTTCCTTGACCATGAATTTCGAAAATTCCACCGAACCCATTTTGGCGTAGGCGTCCGGTATCTTGCCCCAGACGAACATGGTGCCCTTGGGCGGGTTGATCGACCAGCCGATGCGCTCGAGGCCCTGGATCAGGGCATCACGCCGCTCGCGGTAGGTCTGCCGGATTTCTTCCACGCAGTCCTGCGGCCCGTTGAGCGCAATGATCGAGGCGATCTGGATCGGCTGGTAAATGCCGTAATCCAGGTAGCTCTTGATGCGCCGCAGGGCGGCGACGGTATCGGCGTTGCCGACGCAGAAGCCCACGCGCCAGCCGGGCATGCTGTAGCTTTTGGACAGCGAGAAGAATTCCACGCCGACCTCCTTGGCCCCCTTGACCTGCAAAAAACTGGGAGCCTTGTAGCCGTCGAAGGTCAGGTCGGCATAGGCGAAATCGTGAATGACCATGATGTCGTGTTCCTTGGCGAAGGACACGATTTTTTCGAAGAACGCCAGGTCCACGATTTCGGTGGTCGGGTTGTGAGGGTAGCTGATGATGAGAATCTTGGGTCGCGGCCAGGTCTGGCGGGTCGCGTGCAGCAGGTTGTCAAAAAAATCCTGGTCCGGCCCCAGCGGTATGCCGCGGACGTCTCCGCCGGCGATAATGGTCGAGAAGGGGTGGATCGGATAGGTGGGATTGGGGGTGAAGACCACGTCGCCGGGGCGGATGGTGACCAGGATCAGGTGGGAGATGCCCTCCTTGACCCCGATCGTCACGATGGCCTCGTTCTCGTGATCGATGTCCACGTCGTAGCGCCGTTTGTACCAGGCGGCGATGGCCATTCTCAGCTTGGTGATGCCCATCGAGGCCGAATAGCGGTGATTGTGCGGTTTCTGGGCCGCTTCCATGAGTTTGTCGACGATATGCGGCGGGGTGCCCAAATCGGGATTTCCCATCCCGAGATCGATAATGTCCTCGCCGTTGTGCCGGGCTTCCATCTTTATGGCGTTGACCTGGGCGAAAACGTACGGCGGCAGGCGGTCCAGTCTGGCAAACTTGCTCATTGCGCTTACCTTTCGTCCGTTGGGGGTGGTTGAATCGGTCGGGAGTGCGACAGTGCGTCAAAGGGGTCCGGAGGCGGCACGCCGGCGGGCGGGACCGGCGATCTTCCGCACGAACGGCGGTCGAAAGGCGAGCCATCCGCTCATTTGTGCTGATTTTTACATTATCCCGGGCCGCATGTCAAAAAATTTGTTTTGACTTTTACGAGGTTTCCCTCTAAATGTTCAGATTCTTGACACATTTTTACACCATGAGGAGAACGGCATGCCTGATCCCCTGACTTACGCCGCCGCCGGCGTCGACCTAAAAAAAGCCGCGCACTTGATCGAGAAGATCAAGGATATCGCCAAACAGACCCCGCGCTCCGGCGTGATGGGCGACATCGGCGGTTTCGGCGCCTTGTTCTCCCTGAATGTGGCCAACGTGGAAAATCCGGTGCTGGTCAGTTCCACCGACGGTGTCGGCACCAAGGTGAAGATCGCCTTCATGATGGACAAGCACGACACGGTCGGCATCGATCTGGTGGCCATGAGCGTCAACGACATTGCGGTTCAGGGCGCCCGGCCGCTGTTCTTCCTGGATTACCTGGCCATGGGCGAACTCGACAACGACCGGGCGACGGCGATCCTGCAGGGCATCGCCGAGGGGTGCCGGCAGGCCCGGTGCGCGCTCATCGGCGGCGAGACCGCGGAAATGCCGGGGATCTATCGCCCCGGAGAATACGACCTGGCGGGCTTTGCCGTCGGCATCGTCGACAACGCCAAGATCATCGACGGTTCCGCCATTCACGTGGGCGACAAGATTGTCGGGGTGGCTTCCAGCGGATTGCACAGCAACGGCTATTCCCTGGTGCGCAAGATTTGTTTCGACCGGTTGAAGCTCGACTGTTCCTCGCAGGTCGAGGCTCTGGGCGGGCGGCTGGGGGACGAACTGATCAAGCCGACCAAGATTTATTCGGAAACGATCCGCCACCTGACCCGCGACCTGCCGATTCACGGCCTGGCGCACATCACCGGCGGCGGCATCGAGGGAAACCTGCTGCGCATCATTCCGAGGGCCTGCCAGGTCCTGCTGCAGAAACGCAGCTGGGAAACGCCGCCGATTTTCGACTTCCTGCAGGAGGCCGGCGGGATTACCGACGAGGAAATGCTGTGCACGTTCAACAACGGCATCGGCCTGGTGGCGGTGGTCCCCGACGATGCGACCATCGAGGTCCTGTCGCGGCTGTCGGCGCTGAACGAAAAGGGCTTCGTCATCGGCGAGGTGGCCGAATGCCGGCAACAAAACAGCCGCTGCCAGTGGACGTGAGCCGCACCCGCATAACAAAGGAAGAGAAAACCGGTTCGTCGGGCGGCTTCGGGCGCTTCTGGCTGCGGTTGCTGGCGTGGGTCGCCCGGGGCCAGCGCAAGGCAGGGACCTGTCACACTTGAGGGATCGGTCCGCACGGGGCCGGGAGGGTCCCGACGCCTGAACACCATGATCGTTCTCGGAATTGAAACCTCCTGCGACGAGACCGCGGCGGCAGTGGTGGCGGACGGCCGCCGGATCCTGTCCTCGGTGGTTTTCTCCCAGATCGCCGTTCACCGCCCTTACGGCGGGGTCGTGCCCGAGCTGGCTTCGCGCCGGCACATCGAGGCCGTCGTGCCGGTGGTGCGCCAGGCGCTGAGCGACAGCGGCATCCCGCCGGAGAGTTTGGACGCCGTGGCGGCGACGCAGGGGCCCGGGTTGATCGGCTCGCTTCTGGTCGGATTTTCCTTCGCCAAGGCCTTTGCGATGGCGCGCGGCATCGCCTGGATCGGCGTCAGCCATCTTGAAGGCCATCTCAATTCCGTGCTCTTCCTGCCGGATCCTCCCGCTTTTCCCTTCACCGCCCTGCTGGTTTCCGGCGGGCACACCAGCATCTATCACGTCACGTCGCCCACCGGTTTCGAGCTTATGGGCCAGACCCGCGACGATGCCGCCGGGGAAGCCTTCGACAAGGTGGCCAAAATGCTCGGCCTCGGCTATCCGGGCGGGGCCATCATCTCGGAGCTGGCGCAGGGCGGGGATGCGGGGCGCATATCATTTCCGCGATCCTATCTGGACCCGGCGGGTTTCGATTTCAGTTTCAGCGGCGTCAAGACGGCGGTCGGCCGGTACATTCAAGACCACGCGCCCGACCTGCCGGCCGGGATGCCCGATATTGCGGCCGGGTTCCAGGAGGCGGTGGTGGAGGTGCTGGCCGGCAAGGTCATCGCGGCCGCCGTCAGCAGGGGCTGCCGCCGCATCGCCCTTGTCGGCGGCGTGGCGGCCAACGGGCGCTTGCGGGAAAAAGTCCGACAGGATGCCCGCGAAAAAGGCATCTCGGTTTATTGGCCGGCGGTCGACCTCTGCGGTGACAATGCCGCCATGATAGCCGCCGCGGGATACCACCGGTTGAAAAGCGGTGCCCGGTCCGATCTCGATGACGACGTCTACTCGCGCCAGGTGCCGTAGGCGGTGGTTGGGAGGCCGGAGGATTGGAATGATGGAATGTTGGAGGGGTGAAATGTTGGAGTGATGGAGTATTGGAGTGATGGGAGGCTGGGAAGCGGGGATGCGGGAAGGCGGAACGGCTGGGAAGTTGGGAAGATGTAAGGCAGGGAAGGTGGGAAGATGGAAGGTTGGGAAGGTGGGATGCCGGGAGGATGAAGTGCCGGAGGGATGGAAACTGTGGTTGGTGGCTCGGCTATGGACTTTGAGATAAAGCGTTTGGCGAGGCCGGAGGGAGGCGGCTGTATCCCGGTTTGAGCGGTTTCCCGCCGGCGTGGGAGTTCACGTTTCGGGTTGAAGGTCTGAATGATTCCGGCTTTATGGAGCTTTTAAAACCGTTGCATCCAATTCCAGCTTTCCACCATTCCCTTACTCCAACCCGTTATTCCAACATTCCTGCCTTCCAGCACCCCAGCATCCCAGCCTCCCATCACTCCATCACTCCAACTTCCGAGCTTCCCAGCCTCCCAGCTTTCCCGCTTCCCAGCCTTCCTCACCGGCGCGACCATCGATATCCCAGATACCGGCGTTTCAGGGTCAGGATTCTTTCGACCGAAAGGAGGGCTTTCTCCCGCACGGCGGCGGAATCCGCCATCTGCCGCATCATTTCGTCGTGTGCGCTCTCGATATCCGGCCCCTTGTGACAGATCAGGGCCACATCGACGCCGGCGGTGAGGACTTGCCGAATGACGATCCGGATGTCATAGTGGCGCTTGATGGCGCCCATGTCCAGGTCGTCCGTCAAAACCAGACCCTCGTACGCCAAACCGCGCCGCAGGAGGCCTTCGACGATCGCGCGCGAGAGACTGGCCGGCCACTCGGGATCGATGCGATCATAATAGATGTGCGAGAGCATCATTCCCGCCGGCTGGCGGCCGCAGGCGGCCCTGAAAGGAACCAGGTCAACCTGATTGAGGGTGTCCAGGTCGACGCTCAGGGTCGGCATGTCGTCGTGGGAGTCGAGAACCGTACGCCCGATGCCGGGGAAGTGCTTGGCCACCGCCATGATGTTGCGCCGCTGGAGCTGGTCGATCATGTGGCAGCCGAGCGCCGCCACCCTGAGCGGATCGGCGCCGAAACTCCGGTTTGCCATGACGCTGGAGATTTCCTGCGGGGCCACATCGAGCACCGGGGCCATGTTCATGTTGATTCCGGCGTCTCTGAGATCGGCGGCCGTCGTGCGCGCGAAGCGCGAAACATCGGCCGCGTTTCTCATTTGCGCGGCACCGGGCAGCTGCGCGAAGGGTTTCTTGAGGCGGGCCACGTCCCCGCCTTCCTGGTCGATGGCGATCAGCAGGGGCGCCAGGCCGGACTGCCGGGCGCAGAGCTGGATCCGAGAACACAGTTCGCGCAGCTGATCGGGGCCAACGATGTTGCGGGTAAAAAGGATGACCCCGCCGACCTTCAACCCGCCGATGAGAAAGCGCAGGTCGTCATTGAATGCCGTGCCGTCGAAACCGACCATGAGCCGCTGGCCGGCCAGGAGCCGATTATCTGCTTCCGCCAGGTGCATTGTACCTCTCACGGGTTGAGGGTTAATCGAGTTTATTGGGTTTATTGGGTTGATTGAGTTGATTGAGTTTATTGGGTTTATTGGGTTGATTGAGTTGATTGAGTTTATTGGGCTAATTGAGTTACGGGTTGCGGGTTACGAGTTGCGGGTTACGGGTTTGTTCGGTGTTTGGTGTTTTGGCGACCGTAGGGGCGCCCCTTGTGGGTGCCCGGTCGGCAATGCGTCTCGGTGGTCGTCTTGTAATGATTCATTGCGGGTTGGGAGATCTATGTTAATTGAGTTGATAGAGTTTATTAGGTTGATTGAGTATGGGTTACGGGGTCGGTGTTAACCGGGTTTATTTTTCTTGAATTCCAAGCAGCTCCGCTGCGTTTCATAAATTTTTCCCAGAAAAATTTATTGCCACCAGACCATGAAAGAAACGCTCGCTTTTTATGTCCTGAAACTGCCGCTGATTTTCACCTTGATCATCGTCGGGTTGACGCTGGATTTTTTCGTTCAACTGCCGTACCGTCTCATGTGCACTTGGGATCGCGTGCGGGGCAGGCGCTTTTAGGCCAACCCTCTTGTCGGTGAACGGGAATTGGTTTTTTTTTGCCGGCAGTGCCTGACAGAAACTTCTCGTGCGGTCAGGTGAAGAGCCAGATCCAAACGGGTATCGACAGTGCCGCCAGCACCATCAGGCCGGGCAGGGTGAGGTAAGGGGCATACCAGGTTGCCCCGGATCTGCGGGCTTTTTTCACCTCGCCCAAAAAGAGGTTGCCGAGAATGACAGCGGCCAGAATCGGGGCGATAAGTGTCAGGAGGTGTTTCGCCATGTCCATGTCGGGGTGTCCAAAAGAAAATAGTCCTTGCCGTCCGGGGTGATACCTGTTAGAGATCTGAATTTACGTCGTAATTCATCGGGTGGTGAGGTGGAGGCGTCGGCTGAGGAATCCCTTGTTTGCCTGGCAGGGCACGCCGATGCGCCCGTTGCCTTTTCCGGCTTGGACGACAATTAAAACATTGCCGGCACGTCGGTCAGGCGCCGAATACCGTATGAGGCGGTGCCCGATGCCATTGAGGTTCAGTCAAGGCCGGCGACAAAATTTTTAACATCGGCTCTTTTTAGCACTGTTATTGGTACGCCTGGCAGGAGTCGAACCTGCGACCTACGGATTAGAAGTCCGTTGCTCTATCCAGCTGAGCTACAGGCGCACAAGTTCAGAGGGTGGTTAACACAAGAATTTTGTGAAGTCTACAAGAAAAAAGATGGCCGCACGAGGCGTACCCGGATCCGCGCGACCCTTGTAAATCACCGATATGCCCAATGAAAAATGATTCCTGGTCCAGGGTAACGGGTGATGGGATTTCGCACCCGGTGCCACCGTTTCGGACATCGCTGTTTTCAGGCTGACCCCATGAGCAAGACCAAAAAAAACAAACCGGTTGCCGACCCGCAAGACGTCAAGAAACCGCTGGCGCCGATCGACAACCGGCAGAAACCGTCCGCGACCTCGCACGCTTCCGACAAGTCGCTGATCAAGTATGACCCTCTGCAGCGTTACCTGACGGAAATCAGCCGCTACCGCCTGTTGACCCGCGATGAGGAAAAAGAGTTCGGCATGCGGGTTCAAAAATACGGTGATCGCGAGGCCGCGTATGCGCTGGTGACCTCCAATCTGCGCCTGGTGGTCAAGATCGCCCTCGAATTTCAAAGGGTCTGGATGCAGAACCTGCTCGATCTGATCCAGGAAGGCAACATCGGCCTGATGCAGGCGGTGCGCAAATTCGACCCCTACAAGAACGTCAAGTTTTCCTACTACGCTTCGTTCTGGATCAAAGCTTACATCCTGAAGTTTATCATGGACAATTGGCGCCTGGTGAAAATCGGGACCACTCAGGGCCAGCGCAAGCTCTTCTTCAAGCTGAAAAAGGAAAAACAGAGGCTCGTCGACGAGGGGTTCGATCCCAAGCCCAAACTCCTGTCCGAGCGGTTGGGGGTGTCGGAGAAAGAGATTGTCGACATGGATCAGCGTCTCGACGGCTGGGACCTGTCGCTGGATGCGCCCTTCAAGGACGATTCGGACACCGAACGGATCGAATTTCTCAGCACCGCCACCGAGTCGATCGAAGACAAGGTCGCCAAAAAAGAGATCGAAGCCCTGCTGCACAACAAGATCGCCGAGTTTCGGAAAAAGATGACCCGCCGGGAGAAAGAGATATTCGACCTGCGGATTTTTTCCGACAATCCGGTGACGCTGCAGGAAATCGGCGATCGCTACGGCATATCCCGTGAGCGGGTGCGGCAGGTGGAAAAGAACATCGTCAAGAAAATGCGGGAGTTTTTCAAAGACGAAATTCCCGACTTTGCGGCCTACACGGAGGAAAGCCCCGCGGAGTGATTCAAGGCGGTGCGCCCAGGACCATTCACATGACACGGGCTCGGATTTCATGCGACCATTACAGCATTTGATTGCGGCCGTTGCGGCCGCAGCGGTTTTTTCGGGGTGTGCGGCCATGGACGGCGCCGCGCGCAAGGCGACCGTCGACCGCCCGGAAAACGCCTATTACTACTATACCGAAGCCCGGCTGGCCCAGCAAAAAGGGGAGCGGGCGCAGGCCGTCCTCCTGCTGAAAAAGGCCATCGAACTGGACCCGGCTTCGGTGTACCTGAAAAGGGAACTGGCGTTCGAATACGTTCAGCAGAAGGACCTTCCGAATGCGCTGGCAATGCTCGAGGAGATTCTCGACAGCCAGCCCGACGACATCGAGTCGCTGATTATCTACGGCCATATCCAGCAGGCCCAAAACCAGCTGGATCAGGCCGGTCAAACCTATGAAAAGGTCATCGCGCTCGACAAGAGCCAGCAGGAGACCTACCTGCTGCTGGGTGGCATCTACCTGCAGAAGGAACGCGACGACGATGCCCGGCGGGTCTTCACGGAATTGATCCGCAACTTTCCCGACGCCTACGCCGGTCATTTCTTTCTCGGCAAGCTTTACGCCCGCCAGGGCCGGAAGCAAATGGCCGCCCAGGAATTCAAAAAAGCCCTCGAAATCGAACCGACCCTGCTCGAACCGCGTTTCGAGCTGATCGACCTTTACCGCAACGAGGGCAAATCCGACATCGTCATTCGGACCTACGAAGACATCCTGAAGAACAATCCCCTGAATATCCGCGCTTCGCTGGAACTCGGGCTGATTTACTGGAAAGAAGGACGGCGGCGGGACGCCGAAAAGCTTTTCCTGGAGCTCGGCCGGCGCAGCACGAGCGAGTTCGATGTCATCCTGAAGGTGATCCAGACCTATCTGGAGCCGGACCGCTACCAGGATGCCGTTATCGTCATCCAGGGGCTTTTAAAGGGCGCCCCGGACAACCCCGACCTGAATCACCTGGCCGGCATCGCCCAGTACGGCCTCAAGCAAAACGACAAAGCGCTGACGCATTTCCTGAAGGTGACACCGCAGTCCCGCTTCTACCCGGATGCGGTCGTCCACATCGCTTTTCTCTACCGCGACGGCGGTCAAACCGGCAAGGCCGTCGAATTGCTCGAAAAGGCCGTGGCGGAGAATCCCGCCAATGCCGAATTCCGGTACTACCTGGGCACGTTTTACGAGGAAGCCGAAGACTACGACCGGGCGGTGGAGATGCTGGGTGAGGCCGTCCGGCTCGATCCGGAAGAAACCAAATACCTGTTTCGGCTGGGAGTGGCCTACGATAAATGGGGCCGGAAAGAAGAGTCGATCGAAACGATGAAATCGGTCATCCGTCTCGATCCGCAGGATGCCAACGCCCTCAACTATCTCGGTTACACGTATGCGGACCTTGGGCAAAACCTCACCGAGGCCGAACGCCTGATCAAGGAAGCCCTGGAGGTCAAACCGGACGACGGATACATCACCGACAGCCTTGGCTGGGTCTATTACAAGATGGGCGACTATCCGCGCGCGCTCACGGTCCTGAAACGAGCCGTCGAGCTGGTGCCCGAAGACCCGGTGATACGGGAGCATCTCGGGGATGCCTACGCGAAGGCCAACGACCCGAAAAACGCCCTGCAGTCATACCAGCACGCATTAAAGCTCGGCCACAGGGACCGGGCCGCCATCGAAGAAAAGATCAGGCAGCTCAAATAACCATCATGCCTCCCGCTGCACTCAGACGGCGCTGCATCGCCGGCGTCTTTCTGCTGCTCGCCTTGTCGGCCTGCTCCACCTTGAACCGGATGCCGCCCGGGGAAGAAACCGCGGCGCGCCTCGAAGCCGAGGCGCTATTGGCGCACCTGGCGCAGGCCAATGCATCCCTTTCCACCGCCAAGGGGCTCGGCCGCATAAAACTCTGGGGCGCGGATGGACGGCCCCAGTCCCAGCGGGTGGCGTGGGTGGCGGCAGCGCCCGACCGTCTCGGCCTCGTGGTCCTGGCCGCCGGCCGACCGGTGGTGCGGGTGGCCGCCGACGGCCGGTTTGTCTACCTGGTGGATCTTCAGGACCCTGACAACTCCTACACGAAAAAACGCACGGCCGCTGCCAGCCTCGCCCGCCTGATCCGTATTCCCATCACCGTCAGCGACATCGTCGCCATCCTGGCCGGCCGCCCGCCGGTTCCGGACCACTCGCGCGTATTCCTTCAAAATGACGAACAGGCCGGTCTCCGGCTCCTGGTGCTGAAGAACCGGTGGCGCGTGGTCGCCAAGATTTTTCTCGGCCCCGGGCCCGAAGACCTCCGCCGGGTGGAGGCATTCGGGGCGGACGGAAAATTGAACTACCGGGTGGAATTCGAGGACATGCAAACCGTGCAGGGCTACCGCGTTCCCCTGCGGCTGCTGCTGAGCGATGATGCCGGCAACGGCGTGCAGCTGGAAATCGAACAATATCGGGCCAACATGCCGGTTTCGCCCGCGATGTTCGTCATCCCGCCGCCCGACACCGCTTCCCCATGATGTCAACTGATGAGGCTTCTGCGTTCTTGGCGTCTCCGCGGTGAAAATGAACACCAAAAACTGGTTTCCAAAACAAAAAAATATGGCGTGCCAAAAGGAAGGCATCTTCGCCATAAGGAACTGTTGCGAAGCGCGGCTGAAAACCCATGGCCACGGGCCGTAGGGGCACGGCGTGCCGTGCCCGACGTATTGTGGCGTTGATCGGGAGCGACCGCCATACAGATTTCGACAGTTCCTTGGTGCAGCCAGAAGGAGAATAAACCGTGATCGCCGAAATCCTTGCTACCGGTGATGAAATCCGCAGCGGCGCGGTCGTGGACAGCAACTCGGCTTTTATTGCCGGCGAACTCGAGGCGGAGGGGATCGCCGTTATCCGGCACACCTGCGTCGGTGACGACCGCGACGGCTTGGCGGCGGTCTTGAAAGAGATGGCCGGCCGCTCGGAGGTGGCCGTGGTCACCGGCGGCCTCGGCCCCACGGTCGACGACCTCACGGCCGAAGCCTCCGCGCTGGCGGCCGGGGTGGCGCTGGAGCCCAATTCCGAGGCGCGGGCCTCGATGGAGGCTTTTTTTCGGAAGCGCCGCCGCCTTTTCAGCCCGTCGAACGTAAAACAGGCCCTTTTGCCGCACGGCGCGGTTTGCATCCCCAACCCGATCGGCACGGCGCCCGGGTTCATGATCCAGTTGGGTCGGTGTGCGATGTTTTTCCTGCCGGGCGTGCCGCACGAGATGCGTCACATGCTGACAGAGGCCGTCGTGCCGATGATCCGCCGCCGCCTGGGCACGTCCGGGGCCGGAGACGGCCGGTTGACCGTCACCACTTTCGGATTGCCGGAAGCGGCCGTCGGCGAGAAGATGCTCGGCTTCGACACCGCTTTTCCGCAGCTGCGCCTGGGATTGTGCGCCGATTTTCCCGAGATCCGGGTGCGGATCAGCGCCCCGGGCAAAGAGGCCGCCGCCGCCGCCGAATCTCTCGGGGCGGCGCAAGCGTGGATCGAGGCGCGCTTGGCACCGCACGTGCTGTCCTGCGAAGGCGCGTCGCTGGCGGAAGTGCTCGGCGGCCTGCTGCGGCGGGAACGGGCCACGCTGGCATTGGCCGAAAGCTGCAGCGGGGGCCTCATCGCCGACCTGCTGACCGATGTTTCCGGCAGTTCCGATTATTTTCTTTTTTCCGGCGTGACCTACTCCAACCACGCCAAAATCGAGGTTCTCGGGGTGCAGCGCCGGACGCTCGAAAGTTTCGGAGCCGTGCACGAGCAAACGGCGGCCGAAATGGCCGCCGGCGCCCGGCGGGTGGCCGGCGCGACCTACGGCCTTGCGACCACCGGCATCGCCGGGCCGACCGGCGGCACGCCCGAAAAGCCGGTCGGAACAGTCTGCATCGGCCTGGCCGGGCCTTTCGGCACCGAGTCGCGGCGCTACCACTTTTCCTTCGACAGCCGCCGCATGCACAAAAAGATCTTTGCCTACACCGCCATGAACCTTTTGCGGCGGAGGCTGAATAAATTTTTCTGAGAAAAATTTATGAAACGCAGCGGAGCTGCTCGAAATCCAAGAAAAAATAAACTCGGTTAACACCGACCCCGTAAACCCGCAACTCAATTAACTCAATCAACTAATCAACTCAATAAACCCAATCAACCCAATAAACTCAATAAACCAATAACCCAATCAACCCAATCAACTAAACCATCCCAACTCCCTCAACCCACCCTCCCACCGTCGACCCGCAGCAGCCTTTCCCCGTGCTTCTTCAGGTAATTGACCAGCGGGCTGAAGCCGTCGCGCCGGCGGGCGTTTCTTTTGCGGAAAATTTCTTCCATCGACAGGTGCGGATCGCGGCCGGGTGAGCGCAGGTAGCGGCGCAAGGCTTCCAGGCGCGACACCAGGTCCTTTTCCATCTGGTTGCGGAGAATTTCCCTGGCCTGCAGAATCTTCACCTTCATGGCCGCGGGCGGCTTTTCACCCTTGTACTTCAAGTGCTTGTAGTCGATTCTAAGGGCGATCAGGTCGGCGAGAATGCTTTCGTATGCCGGACCCAGGCACAATACCTCCGGCACCAGGTCCCCGAAATGGGTGACGCCGAGGATGTCCTTGCCCTGCGACCAGTAGCTGTCAAGGAACTCGTGTTCGAGGTCCTTGTAGTTTTGCAGCGGCATGTACATCCGCCGCAGGTGCATCAGGACTTTCTGCGCTTTTTGCTTGTGCCCGCCGATGATGACCGAACCGCCGACCTCGCCCCGTTTGGTCCCCTTGGTCCATGGCGCACCGGTGATGCCGAAGTCGTTGAACACCGGTATCAGCAAAATGGCCGACAAGGTGTTGATGGCCAGCGCGTAGCCGGCCGAGGGTCCGCCGACATTGTAGGAGGCCGTCAGCAGCTGGTGGTGAATGGTGTAGTGGTCCAGGAAATCGCCCAGCAGGCGCGACATGCTCACTTTCGGCAGCAGGTCCTGAAGGTAATTCTTGACCATCGTCAGGGCTTCCTGGGCCGATTGCTGGGTCATCTTGACCGCCATGTCGAGTTCCGCCGCGCCGGGCGACGCCGTGGAAACCGCGCCGGTGACGATCACTTTTTCCGGTCCGAGATTGTAGGTCAGGCTGGTGGCGATCGGCAGCAGGACCCCGGTCACGTCGCTGGCGCCGACGCCGATGATGAAGCCCACCTGCGGTTCCTGGCTCAGCTCGGCTTCGAGGAACTGATCGAGCTGCACCTTGCCCTTCTTTACCGGGCTCTGGGAAATCTCCTGGCGCGCCGAATTCAGGTGCGACGGCATCAGGGGGTAGGCGCCGACATCCTCGATGGTGTGCAGCAGGGCGATGATCTTGTCGTACTGGGTGACAAAACCGTCGGGGTCATCCTTGACCGCCGCCCGGATCTCGGCCGGCGCATTGACCGCCTCCAGGATGCCGACCAGCGTCTTGAAGTTGAATTTGATGAAGTTGGCCAGGCTGTCCTTGTCTTCCAGGGCCAGGCTGCGCAGCCGCAGCAGGACTTCGAACTCGGTGCTGCGCAGGGAGCGCGCCTTTTCGATGAAGGCGGTGTATTCGGCCGGCGTGTTGCAGAGCGACTGTGCGGCATCCAGGATGGCGTCGACGTCGAGTCCCTCGGCCAGGGGCACGTCCCCGAGAGATTCGCGGATGATGTTGGTGATGTCCTTGTTTCTCAAGTTTCCCGACACGTCCATGACCTTCAGCCGTTTGGAGCGGATCAGCGCGGGGTCGAGAATGTCGAGCCGGTTGGTGGTCAGGACGGTGAAAACCCGGTTGAACGGGATTTCGCCGTCGACGATGTTCAGGAATTTGTTGGTCAGCTTGTCGGAAGGCGACCCGCCGGAGGGACTGCGCTTGGGCGCCAGCGAATCGCCCTCGTCGAAAAACACCACTGTCGGGGCGATCATCTTGGCGATGTCGTAGAGTTTTTCGAGGTTTTCGATGGCCCCGTCGATGGGATTGGCCGGCTCCTGGAGCATGCTGGGGCTGGCCGAAATGTCGTGAATGTCCTTGTTTTCGCTCAACCACGTGCGGGCCAGAAAGGTTTTGCCGCTGCCGGGCGGGCCGTTCAAAACCACCCCCTTCTCCTCGCTCACGCCGTAATGCAGGCAGTTGTTGGCCATTTCGGAAAACACGTTTTTAACCTCGCCGACATAGGCCTCCCACTTGACGTGGCGGTCCATGCGCCCGACGACTTTGCCGAACAGGTCGCCGTAGGAATTTCTGGCCACCAGTTCGAACGCCTCGCGCACCAGAAGCGGGTCATCCAGGTATTCGGGGGTAAAATCGCCTTTAATTGCGATGATCGAATCGATGAGCTTGCGCACGTAGGAGGGAATGATCTTGAGGGTTCGCTCCTCGAAAACGACGTAGAGCTTGGCGACCGCCCGGTCGAGCTCTTCGGGGTCGATGCAGACGGTTTTGCCGTTGCAGCGGAGGTCCGCGGCTTTGCCGCAGCGGATGTCGTGCCGCAGGAGTTCCAGGCGCACGACCTCTTTGAGGTTGGCGGGAGTTTTCCAGAAATCGGCGATGTGAATGATGCGGCCCTTTTCCACGAAACGCCGGTAGATGGTGGGGTCGAAGCGCTCGGGCTGATCGGTCGTGGCGATCAGCAGGCAGTCCCGGCGGCCGTTGATGATTTCATCCAGGATGATGTTGGCGGTGTCGATCAAGGACCGCTGCTGCCGCTCCAGGCCGGATTGCCGGCCGTCGGCCTTGCCGAAGGCGCTGTGGGCTTCTTCGATGTGCCGGATGGCGGTCTTGCGCGGATCGCCGAGGGCTTTCTTGAAGTAATTCCCGGGCTCGCCGGCCAGGGCGGTTTGATAGTCGTTGGGGGTGACCATGGAGTAATCGACCATCTGGCCCTGTTCCTGCAAATCGGAAAGGCCTTTGCCGATCCGGCGCTTGAAAATCCAGCGCACGATCGGGATGGCGGCCAGTCGCCGGTAGAACCTGATTTTTTTGCGCCGCGAGATCTCCATGGAAAGCTCCGGGTCGATTTCCTCGATCGTTTTCCAGAAAGGCTGCGCGGCCAGGAGTTCTTCCTTCTTCTGCTTCAGGTCGATTTCGGGCAGGATGTCGTTGGAGAAAATCACCCTTTCGATGATCTCGTTGACCGTCGAGGACTTGCCGCTGCCGCTCGGGCCGTCAATAAGCAGCAGGGGGGCCTTGGGCACCAGGGGATCGGAAATGTACTCCTTGCGGATGTGGGCACGGTAGATTTTTTCGAACAGCGTGCGCAATTCTTCCGGAACGTGCACGTCGGCGAGTTCGCGATCCAGCAGCGACAGCAGATAGATGTAATCCTTGAAGGAGATTTCTTTTTCCAGGATTTTGTTCCAGGCTTCCTGCGGGTTGGTCTGGCCGGAAATTTCGAAACGCTTCTGCCAGTCGGTGAGGATATCCGGGTCTTTGAGGACGGTCAGGTTTTTCTTGGGGGTGGTCTTGAAAAGGCTCAGAAGCAGCCAAAGCGCCCGGTTGAAAATGTCCGACGGCGGCCGGTACTGGTTCAGGCGGGCCCGCATGAACACCATGATTTCGTAGGGCCACGAGGCCACCAGTTCTTCGATCTCCCGGATTCTCTCCGCCGGGAGCCGGATGTACCTGATTTCCTTGGTCAGCCTGCGGGGCATGTTACGGCTCCTGCCGGTGAGCGGTTTTCGGCGCCGTCGCGGAGGGCGGAATGGTCAGCGCCGGCGAGCCCTGGGTGTTTTGAATGACGATGGTCTGCTGGTCGCCCTGGTTCTTTTCGTAGGCCGTGGCCCATTTTTGCTGGGTCAGAAACTCGAACAGGGCCACGTCGGTCGAGCCGTCGGTTTTTCCGAGGGCGCTCTGAAGCGACTGGATGCTTTCCAGATAGGCGGCGTAGAGTTTGCGGATGCGGCTGGCTTCCTGATCGGCGGCATAGTTTTCGGCCTCTGCGATCAGCTCGCGCCGTTTCTTCTCTTCGGTGGCTTCCACCAGTTTGTCGCCGAAACGGGTATCCTTGAGAACGAAACTGACGACCTCGATGCCGTATTTTTCCTCGAGGGTCCGTCCGCCTTCATTGATCGGGCGCTCCTTCAAGGCGGTGAAGATCGTCTCCTTGATGCTTTCCCGGTCGCTGATCAGTTCGTTGACCCGCTGGGCCTGCAGGTTGTCTTTGACGATGCCGTCGTAGTCCGCCTGCAGCAGGCTGAGCGGGTCCAGGTTTTCGATGGCCCAGGTGGGCAGGTCGCGGATGCGGTAGGTCAGCATGGCCGAGGTCCACAGGGCGACGTTTTCCTTTGAAATGATGCGCATCGGCTCGGTCGTCCCGCCCAGGAGCAGCCGCTGGTTCATCAGCGGGACCTCCTGTTCGATGCGGGTGAAATAGGGCAGCCGCACGTGCCACCCGACGTCGGTGACCGCCTCGCGCTTGCCCCCGAAACGCTCCAGCACGACGGCATAGTTCATCTTGACCTTGAAGATGGTGCGGGTGGCATAGATCATCGCCACCAGTCCGTAAACGATGCCGGCCACCACCAGAACCGCCAGGATCCGGCGCAGCATCATTTTGACAAACCCGCGCCGAAAAATTTTTCTCGAAGGCTCGTCCGCCATCACAGCTCCTCAATGTGAAATTGTTTCGAATAGCCCCTTCTAGGGTATTGTAAACGGCACGATATGGTTGGCTTTTTAGGAAACATGGCTCTTCTTCGTATCCTCGTGTCTTAGTGGCAGAAAGAGTGAATTTGCCCCGGAAGCTAACAAGTGTCCATCCATAAATGGTCTTTTTTCCGCTGGGCGGCGTTCTCCGCGTGTTTCCGGCTGCGGCGTACATAAAGTACGCCTCGCCGCAAACCCTTGTGCGGCCTTGTCCAGCGAAAAAAATCCACATTTATGAATTGGACACTGAGAAGTGCCTAAAAAAGATCGCGGATTGGCACTAACAAGTTATTTAACGATCATACTGGACGCTCCGCGGCCAGCGGCTGGGCTGAACCTCGAATCGCATTCATCCTTCAACCGTAAACAGGGAACCGTGAACCCATCTGTTATCATGCACCGACGACCGATACCGCAGTCCAAAAGCCCTATCTTACGTCAAACCGCCCGGCAAACCATTTAACGGTTTCGTGCATAAACGTCTCGCGCTGGGCGGCGTCGGTCATCACATGATCGCCGTTTTCCAGCCGCACCAGCCGCTTGGGCGCGGACACCTTGTCGATGATGTCGACCGCATGGGCATACGGCACCACGGTGTCGGCGTCACCGTGGAAAACAAGGACGTGCCGCAGGCCGGCGATGGTTTCGGAAAGATCGAAGTGAAGCTGCCGCGGCCGCCATTTCTCGATTTCTTTCGCTTCCCGGCTCTCGAAAGGCGACAGGGCGCGGCTTCTGATCGGCGCGGCCACGGTCACGAGCGCATCGGCGCCGACAGCCCTTGCCGCCGCCAGGCAAACGGCCCCGCCCATGCTGCTGCCGAACAGGCCGCAGCCGCCGCCCGTGTCCGCGCGCGCGACGATGGTCCTGACGGCCGCCGTCAGGTCCCGCACGCGGCCCTCGAGACTGGTGACTTCCGGAAAGTACCCCTGGCTGCGGCCGCAGCCGCGGTGATCGAAGCGAAAATAGCCCATTCCGGCGGCCGTGCACCGGCCGGCCAATTCGCGCTGTTTGGCCGATTCGCCGCTGCTCAAAAGCCCGTGCGATCCGAAAATGATTGGCGGACGTGCGGCGCACGGCAAATGCAGCGTGCCGCTCAGCCGGTAGCCGTCGGAGTAAAAGCTGATCGGCCGGCAGTGCGCCTCTGAGTCGATCATAATCATATTTTTATTTTATCTGCAATGCGGTGCCAATTACAATAACCATGTTTGAATTGTTGTCTATTTCCATTTAGAACGTCCTGGAGTATATACCACCTGCTATGAGTCTTAAAAAAGGTCAAATTCTGGACGTGGACGTCGCCGATGTGGTCTTCGGCGGCCGGGGGCTGGCACGGGTCGACGGTCTGGCGGTTTTCGTCGATCAGGTGGCGCCCCGGGACCGGGTTCGCATCCGGATCACCCGTAAACGGAAAAACTATGCCGAGGCGCTGCCGGTCGAGCTGTTGCATCCGTCGCCCTGGCGGGTCGCGCCCCCCTGTCCGTACAGCGGGACCTGCGGCGGCTGCAAGTGGCAGTTTCTGGCCTATGAAAAGCAGCTCGAACACAAACGGCGTCACGTGTCCGAGGCCCTGGAGCACATCGGCCGGCTGCGGGACGTTCCGGTGCATGACACCATCGCCTCGCCGGACATTTTCCACTATCGCAACAAGATGGAATTCACGTTTGCGGAAAAGCGCTGGCTGATGCCCGCCGAACTGGGAGTGCCGGGCATCGATGGCGACTTCGCCCTGGGCCTGCACGTGCCGGGGACCTTTTACAAGGTCCTCGATACCCGGGCCTGTCTGCTGCAGCCCGATTTGGGAAACACGCTCCTGGCGCGGGTAAGGGAATTCGCCCGGTCTTCGCCCGAACCGGTGTATGGGCTCAAGAGCCACGCCGGGTACTGGCGGTTTCTGATGCTCCGCCACGCCGCGGCCACCGGGCGCTGGATGGTGAACATCGTGACCGCCGCCGACAAGCGACACCGCCTGCAGCCCCTGGTGGACGCCCTGACATCGGATCATCCCGAAATCGCCGCCGTGGTCAACAACGTCACGGCCCGCCCGGCCGGCATTGCCCGGGGCGAATCCGAAATCCAGCTGGCCGGCGAGCCCTTCATCGTGGATCGGATTGGAAATTTCGACTTCGAGATATCGGCCAATAGTTTCTTTCAGACCAACACCGCGGCCGCCGGGCGGTTGTACGAAACCGTTGCGGCCTACGCCGGGTTGACGGGCGGCGAACGTGTTCTCGACCTGTACAGCGGCACCGGTGCGATCGCCATCAGCCTGTCGCCGGCGGCGGCCGAGGTGACCGGCATCGAAATCGTCGAAAGTGCCGTGGCGGACGCCGTCAAAAACTGCCGCCGCAACCGCATCGGCAACTGCCGCTTTCTGCTCGGCGACATCCTGGACGTCCTGCCGGGGATCACCCGGGTGCCGGACGTGCTGATCATCGATCCGCCGCGGGTGGGCCTGCACAAAAAGGTGGTGCAGCAGGTGCTCGACCTGGGTGCGCCGCGCATCGTCTACGTGTCCTGCAACCCGGCCACCCTGGCCCGCGACCTGGGCCTCATGCAGGAGCACTACCGCGTCAGCGAGGTCCAGCCGGTCGACATGTTTCCCCACACGCACCACATCGAGGCGGTGGCCCGCTTGGAAAAAGCGGTCCGCGCTTCCTGAAACCGGAGCTTTCGCCCCGGTCATCCAATCTATATCGTGCCTGACCGAAAACTTCCCTCCCAAGTGGGAGGGGTTGGGGGAGGGGAGTGTAACTGCCTGAATATTATTCACCCTACCCCGGCCTTCCCGGCATCGGTGAGGAGAAAAAGTTTTCGTTCGACCACGGCAGGTGTATGGGGATGGCGGCAAAATCGGCAAATGCCGAATTCGGGCTTTTCAGAGGGGGGTCCAGGCGGTACAGCGCGGTGCGGGGCGCGGTGCAACGAATCGTTGACAAGGGCTCGGAGTGTCATTAAAATTAACGGTTTAGGTTTGATATGGGCGAAGGGCGGAAGGCGGAAAGCGAAAGGCTAATGGCTAAAGGCTCAAGGTAAAAGGCGGACGGCGAAAGGCAAAATACAGAGGACGGAGGACAGACAACGGATGAGGGATTTAAAGGCGTAGGGCGGAAGGCGAAAGGCAAAATACAGAGGACGGAGGACAGACGACAGGAGCAGGGTGAAGGGCGACGGCTATAGGCGGAAGGCGAAAGGCTGAAGGAAAAAGGACAGGAGTACGGAAAAGATATTGGGTTCTGGGTTTCCATCGTAATCTCTGATTGATATTTAATTCCTATTTGCCAATTTCAAGTTTCAAGTTTCTATCGGAATATTATGCTGCTGAGTGATGTCAGGGAAGGGCAATCCGTTGTCATCGACCGCATCGGCGGGCAGGGGCCGCTGCGCCGGCGGCTGCATGAAATGGGGATTATCAAGGGCACCGTGGTGACCGTCGAAAAATATGCGCCTCTGAAAGATCCGCTGGAACTCGTCGTCAAAGGCTATCACGTGTCCATGCGGGTCGAGGAGGCCGCGCACATCAGCGTCATCGCCGTCAACGAGACAGGATTGTCGTCATGGCCCCCAAAAGGCTGACGATCGCGCTGGCCGGAAACCCGAATTCCGGCAAGACCACCATTTTCAACCAGATCACCGGCACCCGGCAGAAAGTCGGCAACTGGCCCGGCGTGACCGTGGAAAAAAAAGAGGGGCTGATTTTCAGGCACGGCTACGAACTGAAGATCATCGACCTGCCCGGCACCTACAGCCTGACGCCGTATTCCATCGAAGAAATCGTCGCCCGCAACTACATCCTCGACGAAACCCCGGATGTGGTCATCGTCATCATCGACGCCTCCAATCTCGAGCGCAGCCTCTACCTGGCGACCCAGATCAGAGAACTCGACTGCAAGGTCATCTTCGCCCTCAACATGGCCGATCTGGCCCGCTCGCGCGGCAACAAGATCGACGAAAAGAAGCTGTCCGAACTGCTGGACGTGCCGGTGGCCTTTACGGTCGGCAATAAAAACGAGGGGATCGACGGCCTGCTCACGCTGGCGATCGGGCTGGCGGAATCGGATGCCGCCGCCCCTCCCGTGCGGCGCGTTCAATACAGCAAGGACATCGAGGAGTCGGTCGAAAAGCTGCGGCAGTCCGTCGCGGCGCACTCCGCCGGGCGGCTCCCTTACGACACCCGCTGGACCGCCATCAAGCTGCTCGAAGAGGACAAAATCGTCCGCCAGCGGCTGATCGAAAAAGCGGGCGACTCGGCCGCAAGCCTGCTGGAGTTGTCCGCGGCCCTGCGCGAGCACCTGCGGAAGCGTTTCGACGACGAGCCCGAGATCATCATGACCGATGAGCGCTACGGCTTCATCGCCGGCATCGTCAAGGAAGTGCTCGTCAACACGAACCGCCGGCGCATCGACACCTCGCGCAATATCGACCTCGTGCTGACGAACCGGTTTCTCGGCTTCCCGATTTTCATTTTCTTTATCTGGGCCATGTTCCAGCTGACCTTTACGGTCGGGGAATACCCGATGGCGGTGATATCGGCCGCCGTCGACGGTATGTCCACATTTCTGGCGCGGGTCCTGCCCGAAAGCCTGGTCAAGGATCTGCTGCTCGACGGCATCGTGGCCGGCATCGGCAGCGTGATCGTTTTTTTGCCCAACATCCTGATCCTCTTTTTTTGCATCGCTCTTTTCGAAGACACCGGTTACATGGCCCGTTCGGCATTTCTAATGGACAAGATCATGCACCTGATCGGCCTGCACGGCAAGTCCTTCATCCCGATGCTGATGGGCTTCGGCTGCAACGTGCCGGCCGTCATGGCGACCCGCACCCTTGAAAGCGAAAAGGACCGGATTCTCACGATTTTGATCACGCCCTTCATGTCGTGTTCGGCCAAGCTGCCGGTTTACATCGCCCTGGCCGGAACATTTTTCGGGGCGCGGGCCGGCAGCGTCATCTTCGGAATCTATCTGGTCGGAATTGTGCTGTCGATGCTCACCGGCCGTCTGTTCCGATCGACCCTGTTAAAAGGTGCCGATGCACCGTTTGTCATGGAACTGCCGCCCTACCGGGCCCCGACGCTGACGAGCCTGCTGATTCACATGTGGGATCGCAGCAAGATTTTCCTGAAAAAAATGGGCGGCGTGATCCTGATCGGCTCGGTCGTGATCTGGTTTCTGACGGCTTTTCCGCGAACCGGCGGAGGACCGAAGGACTTGCCGGCCGACGCCGCCCGTATCGCTGTCTACACTGAAATGATCCGGACGGCGCCCGAGGGTGACAAGCCGCGTCTGGAGGCCCGCAGAAACGAAGCCCTCGAGGCCCTTGCGCGGGAGCGGCGTTCGCAGAGGGTGGAATCCTCGCTGATGGGCCGCATCGGAAAGGCGCTGGCGCCGGCATTCGCGCCGCTCGGAATCGACTGGCGCGGCGGCGTGGCGCTCGTGTCCGGGTTCGTGGCCAAGGAAATCGTGGTGAGCACCCTGGGGGTTCTTTACGCCGCCGACGAAAACAAAAATCTGACGGCCCTTCAGACCGCTCTGAAAAACTCGGGAATGACGCCGCTCTCGGCGCTGTCGATGATGATTTTCGTCCTGCTCTACCTGCCGTGCCTGGCCACGGTGATCGCCATCCGCCGCGAAACCGGTTCACTGAAGTGGATGTTTTTCAGCATTTTCTACAGCACGTCGATAGCATGGCTGGCGGCTTTCTGCGTTTACCAGGGCGGACGGCTGCTGGGGTTCAGTTAGCGGCCCATCCTTAAAAGATTTTTTTAAAGAATAATACCGCAAGCTATAAATCAACGCGTTAATTTTTACCGGCTTGACGATTTAAACTGGTTGTTTTATAAAATACCGACAATTCTAACAGTCCAAACCTCGACCTCATCGTTGCAAAAGTCTCTGGTATTCGTAAAGATCGTCGGCCAATATGTCGTCGAAGAGGGTGGCCCATGATTCGTTTTGCGTCTGAACAACTCGATAAGTGGTTTAAGGGCCCTGACCGGAAGCCGCTGGTGATGAGGGGCGCCCGTCAGGTCGGCAAGACCTGGCTTGTGCGCGATTTCGCAAAACGGTATGGGCTCCAGTTGATCGAACTGAATCTGGAAAAATATCCGCATTATGCCGATCTCTTTTCAGACAACAGCCCCCGCAAAATCCTGAAAAACATTGAAGCTCAACTGGCTTTAAAAATCCTGCCCGAATCCTCGTGCATTTTCCTGGATGAAATCCAGGCTGCCCCCGAGCTTTTCTCCAAGCTCAGGTGGTTCAGGGAAGACATGCCGGAGCTTCCGGTGATCGCCGCCGGATCATTGCTCGAATTTGCGTTGGGAAAGGCCGATTTCAGCATGCCGGTCGGCCGGATCGCTTACTTTTATCTCGAGCCTTTATCGTTTTTCGAATTTGCACTTGCGGCGGGAAACGAGGCCTTGTATGAAAAAATGATTTCCTCCAGCCCGCAGGAGCCCCTGCCTCAACCCTTGCATGTTCGATGTATCGCGCTGTATCGGCAATATTGCCTTGTCGGGGGAATGCCCGAGACGGTCCAGACATGGCTTGACGGCCGGGATATTCAGGCCTGCATCAAAATCCAGCACGACCTTCTATCCACTTACCGGGATGATTTTCATAAGTACGGCGGAGAAATCGATGCCAGACTTCTGCACAGGATTCTGCTGTCAGTTGCCAGACAGCTTGGGAACAAATTCGTCTACAGCAGGGTCGACCCCGATGTAAAAGCCCCTCTCGTTAAAAAATCGCTGATGCTTCTTTCCCAGGCGAAGGTGTGTTCCAAAGTCGCTCATACCAGCGGCGGCGGCCTTCCCTTGGGCGCGGAATCGAACGAAAAGTTTTTTAAGGCCCTCATGGTGGATATTGGCCTGATTTCCGCACATCTGGGTCTCTCATCGGTGAAAACTGCCGATTTGGACAGCATGCTTTTATCAAACAGGGGAGGGCTCGCCGAGCAATTTGTCGGGCAGCAGCTGCGTGCCGCACAAACGCCGTCAATGGACCCGCAGCTCTATTACTGGCAGAGAACCGGAGGCCGCCAGGGGGAGATCGATTACATCCTCCAACATGGGAACCGAATCGTTCCATTCGAGGTCAAATCCGGGGCTGCCGGAAGCATGAAATCCCTTCATCAGTTCATGGCGGATAAAAAACTGGAGATGGCTGTCCGTTTGGATGCCAATCCACCGTCTGTCGAGGAGATGAGCGTCAAGACAAACCAGGGCCAGTCCGTAAAGTACCGACTCCTTTCCCTGCCGCTCTATCTGGCCGGCAATGCCAACGCTTTGCTCGACAGGCTGTCTGTGCGATAGTGACTGAAGCGCTGCAATCCCATTCACGGCATCCGGAAACACCTACAATTATAGGGTGGGAATTTTTTTGGGCTCGTAAACTGATGACACTGCCGAAGGTATTGGGGGCGAAGATTGCTTATACCAAATATCGATAAAAATG
>CAVSIM010000029.1:0-283045 GCA_963728055.1 uncultured delta proteobacterium
CGAACGGGCGACCTACGGATTCGAAGTCCGGCGCTCTATCCAGCTGAGCTACGGGCGCATGAATTTTTATGGGGTGAGTGATGGGACTTGAACCCACGACAACCAGGGCCACAACCTGGGGCTCTACCATCTGAGCTACACCCACCATAATCAAGCCATAGGCTTCAAAATGAATATTTTGGCTGTGTGTTACCGGTCGTTGGCGTATTACAATACAGCCGTCTCTCTCTGGCCTTGCCAAAATCGTTATCTTAAAACCTATGTTTAACTATCAGAACCTTTTTGGCATTTCAAGCGGAATCTTTTGGGTTATCTTGTACATTACCGGCGGACCATTTTGCATCAAGCGACCGCTCTCGAATGGATTGCCTGCTGGTTCAGCCCCGCATCCCCTGCCCTCATCAACCCCTACCAGTTTTGTATCTGGCAAACTGGCTATTGACGATGCCGGTCGATGGAACTATAGAACGATCTTAAGGAAATTATTCACAAAAAAGGATTGTGAACCGTGACCGGATTTCAGATTTTCGTCATCCGGGCCGTCCTCGGCCTGGGATTTGCGGTCATCGCCACCCGCATGTTTTACGGCCGGGTCGAGATCGCCTACATCGTCGGCCTGGCGGTCATTCTGGTGGGACTCGCCTATTTCGCCGAATACCTGCGCCATCGTAAAAAACGCTGATATGGACCATAACCGGCGCCGGGAGACACCACCTGGCCGGTTCCGGTCCATGATGCGTTTGCTGAAAAACCAATATTTTACGGTTAAAATGTAGTGTGGATGCGGGAGCTGACTAATTGAAGCAGATCATTCTCGGCACGGCCGGTCACATCGATCACGGCAAGACCTCGCTGATAAAGGCCGTCACCGGCACGGACACCGACCGGCTGAAGGAAGAAAAGGCGCGCGGGATCACCATCGAGCTGGGCTTTGCCTCTCTGGACCTGCCAAATGGGCAGCACGTCGGGATCGTGGACGTTCCCGGACATGAGAAATTCGTCAAGAACATGGTCGCCGGCGCCACCGGGATCGATATCGTGGTCATGGTCATTGCGGCCGATGAGGGCGTGATGCCGCAAACCCGCGAACACATGGAAATCTGCACCCTGCTGGGCATCAAACACGGGTTTGTGGCGCTGACCAAAATCGATATGGTCGATGAAGAGTGGCGGGAACTGGCAACGGAGGACGTGCGCGATTTTACGGCCGGAACTTTTCTGGAAAACGCCCCGATCGTGCCGGTGTCGGCCGTGAAAGAACAGGGGCTGCAGGAGTTCGAGCGCGTTCTGGAAACGATCTGCGACCAGGTGGCCGACCGCGGCCAATCGAGCCTCTTCCGGCTGCCGGTCGACCGGGTGTTCACCATGAAAGGATTCGGCACCGTCATCACCGGGTCCCTGATCTCCGGCCGGGTGCGGGTCGGCGACACCATCATGATCTATCCTTCGCTGATCACATCCAAGGTGCGCGGGATCCAGGTCCACAATCAAGCGGTCGAAGCCGCCGAGGCCGGCCAGCGCACCGCCATCAATTTCCAGGGGCTCGAAAAGGCCGCCATCGACCGCGGGCAGGTTCTGGCGATGCCCGGGACCCTGAAGCCGAGCTTTCTCGTCGATTTGCAGCTGCAGTACCTGGCCAGCAACAAAAAGCCGCTTAAAAACCGCACCCGCGTCCGGTTTCACACCGGCACCAGCGAAATCCTGGGCAGCCTGATCCTGCTCGACCGCGAAGAACTCCCGCCCGGAGAAAAGGCGCCGGTGCAGCTGCGCCTGGAAGAGCCGGTCTGCCTGGTGACCGACGACCGTTTCGTGATCAGGAGTTATTCGCCGGTGAGGACCATCGGCGGCGGGCAGGTTCTCAACCCGATACCGCCCAAGCACAAACGCTTCAAGGCCGAGGTCGTCCAGGGGCTGCAGAGCATCGCCGGAAAAACACCAGAGGATTTGATCGCTTATTACATCGATCAGACCGGGTCCGCCGGCGTGTCCTTTTCCGATCTCATCCTGATGACCAACAGCACCGAAAAGTCCCTCGATCAGCACCTGCAGGCCCTTCTTTCCCGTAAAACCGTGCTGCTCGTCGACCGCGAGGGTCGCATCTACATGCACGCCAACAGCTTTCAGCAGCTCAGAGAGGAGCTGAGCGGCCAGCTCGCGCGCTACCACAAGAGCTTCCCGCTCAAGGCCGGCATGCCCAAGGAAGAGCTGAAGACCAAGCTGCCGCCGAACCTGAGTCCCAAGCTGTTCAACCTGCTGATGAACCAGATGCTCAAGGAGGGCGAGATCGGCGTGGCGGAGGACACCGTGCGGCTGGCCTCCCACAAGGTCGCCCTCGGAATCGACCAGGAAGACATCCGCGACAAGATCCTCAAGACCTACGCCGAAAGTGGTCTCCAGCCGCCTTACTTCAAGGAGCTGGGCAAGCAGTTGAACACCGACGTCTCCCGCGCACGCGACGTGCTCAACCTGCTGGTGCAAGAAGGCCGGCTGGTCAAGGTCAAAGAGGACCTGTACTTCGACACCGAAACCGTGGCGCGGCTGAAACAGCGGCTGATCGAGTACCTGGCGGCCAACGGCGAGATTTCAACCCCGCAGTTCAAGGAGATGACCGCGGCCTCGCGCAAGTACGTCATTCCGCTGATCGAATACTTCGATTCCCAGAACTTCACGATCCGTATCGGTGATATACGCAAGCTGCGCAAGAGCAGCTAGTTTCCGTCCAGAAATGGCCCTTTTCCGCAATTTTGGCGTCAATCGGCGGAATCGCTTGTGCGGCATACAGCAGTATGCCTCCGCGCAATTCCACCGCTTTCCTTGAACTTGCTGAAAATTGCACATTTCTGGATCGGAAACTTGAAAACGCTGAGTGGCTGACTGGAACCCTCCCACATCGGAGGGGTGTTTTCGGACAGCCCCTTCCGCCCATCGGAGGGAGTTTTCGGGCAGCCGCTGCCACCATCGGAGGGGAGTTTCGGGCTATCCCTTTCACGAGCGGACTGGCGTTATGGATTAAACCCTGTCAGGCCGGCTCCATGGTCAGGAAATATGCTCGATCAATGCGGCCGCGATAGCGTCGAGCAGGAGCATTCCGCGCGGCGTCAGGCGGCAGCGCCCGGCGGTTGTGGTCAGCCAGCCCTTGTGCTCGAAAACCGCCGCCCGCTCGCCGAACAGTTCCATGAAACCCGTCTCGAACCGGTCCCGGAACGCGGAGAGATCGATCCCGTCCGTGAGGCGCAAGCCGAGATAGAGCGCCTCGATCATCGACTTTTCGCGGGTCAGGCGCTCGCTTTCCGCGACCGGACGGCGCCCCTGCCCCAATTGCCGGATATAGCGGTCGATATCGGCATGGTTCCAGAAGCGCTCGGGCGCGATGAACGAGTGCGCCGAAGGCCCCAAGCCCAGGTATGGCAAAAAAGACCAGTACTTCAGGTTGTGGCGCGAGCGGTGGACGCGGGAGCGGGCGAAGTTTGCGGTTTCGTACTGCGCGAGGCCGCCCTGCGCCAACAGGTCGAGCGCCTGGAGATACATTCCGGCCACCCGGTCTTCACCGGCGGGCGCGAATTTCCCGCTTTTCAACGCCGATTCCAGGGGTGTGCCGGCTTCGTAAGTAAGGCTGTAGCAGGAAAGGTGCGCGAGGTCGCCGTCCAGCGCCTGCAGCAGATCGAACCGCCAGTCCGCCGGCGTCTGGCCGGGTAATCCGTAAATAAGATCGATGCCGATGTTGTCGAAACCGGCCGCGCGCGCCCAAGCCAGCGCCCGCCCGGCGTCGGCGGCGGAGTGGATGCGTCCCAGAAACGCCAGGTGCCGGTCCAGGAAAGACTGGACGCCGATGTTGAGCCGGTTGACGCCGGCGCGGCGGAGCCGTTGCAGTGAATCGCGATCAGTCGTGCCGGGGTTGACCTCGACGGTGATCTCGGTATCCGGCAGAAACGAAAAAAACCGGCGGGCGGCGGCGATGATCTCTTCCACCCCGCCGGCCTCCAGCACGGACGGCGTCCCGCCGCCGAGGTACAGCGTGTCGAAGTGAAGGGCCGGATGCGCGGCCGCGGCCAGCCGCATCTCCTGCCGCAACGCTGCCAGGTAGCCGGTCTGCAGATCAGGCGTGCTGACGGAGTAAAAATCGCAATACCGGCATTTCTTACGGCAAAACGGCACGTGGATATACAGCCCCGCTGCGTCAGCCGGATTCGAAGGCAGTGTCATAGGGTTTGCGGCGAGCGGCCGCCGCCGTTGCTTGGGTGCAGGAGAGGCGCTATTTTTCCCAACCGCCGAGAAGGTGCAGATGCAGATGAAATACCATCTGCCCGCCCCCGCGCTCCACGTTGAACAGGAGTTTGTACCCCGAGGCGCCGATGCCGCGCATCCCGGCCACATCCCGGCCCACCTTCAGCATGTGGCCGAGAAGGGCCTGGTCCCCTTCGGTCATGTCGTTGATGCTGCGGATGTGGCGGCGCGGCACGATCAGGTCGTGAACCGGCGCATGCGGTTTGATGTCCTTGAAGACCACCACGAGTTCGTCCTCGAATACGAATTCCGTTTCTTTCTTGCCGTCGACGATATCGCAGAAAATGCACTCGTTGTCCATAACCTGCCTCCCGAAAAGCTCGTTGGTGTCAGATCCTCCGGCCGCGCCCGGCACGCCCGGATCGTTAACGTTGGATCTTGTCGATGCGGTGTCAAGTGCCCGCGGCCTGCCCGATTAAACGCTTTGCCATCCGGCCGGTCAACCGGAGTCCGCTCTACCCGGCGATCCTGCCTAACGAGTCGCTGAAATCCCACCGGCCTTGCAGGGTCGGCGCCGCGAGCGCTTGCCCAAGCTCTTTCAGAAAGCGGGCGCGCGGAATTTCAAGGGCCCCGAAACGCTTCAGGTGGGCCGTGGCCACCTGGCAATCGATGAAATCAAAGGCCAGGGACCCGAGCAAGCGTGCCAGGGCGACCAGGGCCACGTTCGAGGCGTTGCTGACAGTCGAAAACATCGATTCTCCAAAAAAACAGCGCCCCAGGGAAACGCCGTAGAGCCCGCCGACCAGCCGGCCGTCCTGCCACGTCTCGACCGAATGGGCGTAGCCGGAGCGGTAAAGGCGGCAATAGGCCGCGCGCATGTCCGCGACGATCCAGGTCCCCTCGCGGTTCTTGACCCGCACGTCGGCGCAGGCCGTGATCACCTCCTCGAAGGCCCGGTCGACGGTGACCGTAAAGACTTCCTTCTTCAGCACCTTCCGCAGCGTGCCGGACACGTGCAGCGCGTCCGGATAGAGCACGAGCCGCGGGTCGGGCGACCACCACAGAATTGGTTCGTCCTGGCCGTACCACGGAAAGATCCCCATCCGGTAAGCCTGCAGCAAGCGCTCCGAACTCAGGTCGCCGCCGACGGCCAGCAGACCTTCGGGCGTTGCAAAATGAGGCGGTGGAAACGTGATATTATCGGAAAGCAGAAATACCGGCATGAGGGGTGGTGGGCAAAGCTTTTACAAGGCTTAAAGATACTGGTTTTGGCAAGGCCAAGGGAGGCAGCTCGCATGCGAGGTTGAGCGGTTCAGGGTTCAACGTTCTGGGTAAAAGAGCCTTTGGAAAAAAAGCTCATATCTTATTAATTCCGGCTTATCGAGCTATTAAAGCCGTTGCACCCCATAATCATTAAGGTGGCCAACCCAAGTAGTGGTGGGTGAAGTTTCAGTTATATTTAACCTTTGAACCCTCGAACCTCGAACCCCTCCGTTCGGCATACGCTACCGATCGGTAACGCGGCCAAAACCTTCTTAAATCCTATAAAAACGAGGCAGGATGCGCCTGCCGGACCGGCGGGTCAATATGCCGGACCGGCAGGAAAGAGTGTCGCCTTCGCGGTGAAGCGGTCGGCTCGATCAGGCGAATTCGAGCCGGTCGTCCTTGAGATCGACGGTAACGGTGCCGCCCTTGGCCAGCCGTCCGAAGAGTATTTCATCGGACAGGCGATCCTTGATGTCGGTCTGGATCAGGCGGCCCAGCGGCCGCGCCCCATAGGATGGGTCATGGCCCTTTTTCGCCAGCCACGAACGGACCTCGGGCGTGATGGTCACAAACACCTTCCGGCCCGATAGCTGATGGTTCAACTCGCCGATGAATTTATCGACAATCAATTCCATGATTTCGACCGTCAGGGAGTGGAAGGCGATGGTGGCATCCAGGCGGTTCCTGAACTCCGGGCTGAAAAACCCCTCGATCGCCTTCTGACCCTTGTGCGCGGCATCCTTGTAATCGTCGCCGAACCCGATCGAGCGGTTGCTCATTTCACGCGAACCGGCATTGGAAGTCATGATGAGGATGACGTTGCGGAAATCGGCCTTTTTGCCGTTGTTGTCGGTCAACGTCGCGTGATCCATCACCTGCAGCAGGATGTTGAACAGGTCGGGATGGGCTTTTTCGATCTCATCGAGCAGCAGAACACTGTAAGGGTGCTTGCGGATCCCGTCGGTCAGCAACCCGCCCTGGTCGAAACCGATATAGCCCGGGGGCGCGCCGATCAGGCGGGCCACGGTGTGTTTTTCCATGTACTCGCTCATATCGAAGCGCAGAAATTCGACCCCCATGATGCGCGCCAGCTGCCGCGAAACTTCGGTCTTGCCGACACCCGTCGGCCCGGTGAAGAGAAAGGAGCCGACCGGCTTGCCCGGAGCGCCCAGTCCGGCCCGCGTGCGCTTGATGGCCGTCACCAGCGACTGGATCGCCTCATCCTGGCCGAACACGACCGACTGGAGTTCCCGGGCCAGGTTCTCTAGCTTGAGACGGTCCGAGGTCGAGACGCTGCGGGTGGGAATGCGCGCCATCTTGGCGATTATTTTTTCGATGTCGGCCGGGTTGATGTATTTGCGATTCTGCGCGCCGGAGAGCCGGACGAAAGCGCCGGCCTCGTCGATGACGTCGATGGCCTTGTCCGGCAGGTAGCGGTCATTCAAAAATTTCGCGCTCAACTCCGCGGCCGACTTCAGGGCCGAATCGGTGTAGACGATGTTGTGGTGCTCCTCGTAGCGGGACTTGAGGCCTTTCAGGATCTGGATCGTCTCTTTTACCGGCGGCTCGGCGATCTCGATTTTTTCGAAACGCCGCGACAGGGCGCGGTCCTTTTCGAAGTGATTCTTGTACTCCTCGTAGGTGGTCGAGCCGATGCAGCGGATGCCGCCGGTCGCCAGCACGGGCTTGAGGATGTTGGAGGCGTCCATCGAGCCGCTGCTGGTCGCTCCCGCACCCACGATCGTGTGGATTTCGTCGATGAACAGGATCGCCTTGGGCAGGCGCTGCAGCGCCTGGATGACGCCTTTCAGGCGCTGCTCGAAATCACCGCGAAACTTGGTGCCGGCCAGCATGCCCCCCAGGTCGAGCGAATAAATCCGCACGTCCTTGAGGATCTCGGGCACCTCGCCCGAACTGATTTTCTGGGCCAGACCCTCGGCCATGGCCGTTTTGCCGACCCCGGGGTCGCCGACGAAGACCGGGTTGTTCTTGCGCCGGCGGCAGAGCACCTGCATCGTCCGCTCGGTCTCGAGTTCGCGGCCGATCAGCGGGTCCAGTTTTCCTTCCGCGGCCATCTTGACCAGATCGACCGTGAACATCGAGAGCGGATCGCTCTTTTTCTTCTTGTCGCGCCGGTCGGCGGGCGCAAAGCCCTCCTGGCCTTCCTCGAAGGCGGACTTCGATACATCATGCGAGATGAAGTTCAGGACATCCAGCCGGGTGATGCCTTCGTGCTGGAGAATGTAGGCGGCGTGCGAATCCTTTTCGAGAAAAATGGAGGCCAGGATGTCGCTGACTTCGACTTCCTGCTTTTCGGCCGAGCGGACGTGATTGACGGCCCGCTGGATGACGCGCTGAAAAGCGATCGTTTGCTGCAGCACGTATTCGGTGCCGTCGGCCACCCGTTCCAGCTTTTCGTTGAAAAATTCCTCCAGAGCCCGGTTCATGCTCTCGATATTGCCGCCGCAATTTTCGACGATTTCGATGCCGACACTGTCGTAGAGGATGGCGAAGAGAATGTGTTCGACGCATACGTACTCGTGGCGCCGCTTCTTGGCTTCCCTCACGGCCAGACCCAAAGTTACGCTGAGTTCCTTGCTTATCATCTATTCTTTCTCCATGGTGCTTTTGAGCGGAAACCCATGTTCCCTCGCCAGGGCATGAACGGTATCCACTTTGGTTTCTGCAATTTCATAGGTGTAAACGCCGCAGAGCCCGGCGCCTGCATGATGAACGTTGAGCATGATGCGCATGGCCTCGTCGGTCGGCTTGTCGAAGACCGACCGCAGAACCTCGACGACAAAATCCATGGTCGTGTAATCGTCGTTGATGAGCAGCACCCGATACAGCGGCGGTTCGCTGACATCGTCTCTGGTTTCGGAAGCGACGTCTCCTTCGAGTTCAGGGTTGTATTCGCTCATGGGTGATTCCCCCGAAAATCTGGCGGCACCGCGAAGGGCGGTGTCATCGGGCAGGGTATCCATTGTGTAGCGGACTTGCCGGGTTTAAGGGATACGCCGCGTGACGCGGATTTCCCGTGATGGTCGATGATGCCTTGAAAAGCGGGGTATCGGAGGGCCGGCAGGGATGCGGCCGTCAGTTAAGCAAACATCCATGCAAACATCGGCCCACACTGTCTTGCGGCCGATCAGCCCCGGGGAAAATCATCATCGAAACCGGCTCTACCCCGAAAGCGGCGCAAACCCCCTTGCGCCAAGTTAATCCAATATAAGCACTTGGTTTGAATCTTGTAAAGGGTTGCAATCAAAAACCTCGCCGCCGCCGGATTGACGGGCAATCAAGACTAATGATACCAGAAGCCCCGCGGGGAATCTATCGTCATTTCCCGGCCGGGCGGTCTTCCGCACCGGCGATGGAACCGCCCGGCGGGTGTCCGAAAAATAACCATATCAGCCTGAAGTCAATGGGCCGGCGGGTGCCATGCCGGCCGTTCGCGAATTGCCGCCGCCCGCCGCTGACCCGGCGCGGCGCCTATTTTCCGCAGCATTTTTTATATTTCTTGCCGCTGCCGCAAGGACAGGGGGAATTGCGCCCCACCTTTTTGTCGGCCCGTTTCACCGGTTTCTTTTTTTGCGGTTCACCGGAGCCCGAATAGGTCAACTGTTGGGCCCGCGGCCGCTGAATGGCTTTCATTTCCTGCGGCTCGGCGAGCTGAATCCGGAACAGGATGCCGATCGTTTCTTCCTTGATCCGCGCGATCATGTCCTGAAACATCTCGAAACCTTCTTTTTTGTACACCAGCAGCGGATTCTGCTGCGCGTAGCCGCGTAGGCCGATGCCCTCCTTGAGGTGGTCCATCGACAGCAGGTGGTCCTTCCAGAGATTGTCAACGTTCTGAAGCATGACGACCCGCTCGAGCTGGCGGAAATCCGCCGAACCGATGGTTTTTTCCTTCTCCTCGTAGATCCGCAGGGCTTCCTCGTTGATCAGCTGCGCCAGGCCCTCGCGGGTGAGCCCGTCCAGGGTTTCGCCCTCCAAGGGCGGCAGGTGGACGTTGAACTGCTTGAACACGGCCTCATCGAGGCCCTTAAAGTCCCATTCCTCGGCCGGCACCCGCTCCTCGGCAAAGGCGCCGGCGATCTCCTCCGACTTTTCCTCGATGATCTCCAAGATGGAGGACTTGAGGTCCTTTCCGAAGAGTGCCTCGCGCCGCTGGCGGTAGATCACCTCGCGCTGCTGGTTCATGACGTCGTCGTATTCGAGCAGCTGTTTGCGGATTTCGAAGTTGCGGCCCTCCACCTTCGACTGGGCGTTTTCGATGGCCCGGCTGATCAGGCCGTGCTCGATCGGTTCGCCCTCCTGCATGCCGAGCCGGTCCATGATGCCGGTGATCCGCTCGCCGCCGAAAATCCGCAGCAGGTCGTCCTCCAGGGAAAGGTAAAAGCGCGACGAGCCGGGATCGCCCTGGCGGCCCGAGCGGCCCCGCAGCTGATTGTCGATCCGGCGGCTCTCGTGCCTTTCCGTGCCGATGATGTGCAGGCCGCCCAAATCCGTGACCCCCTCGCCGAGGACGATGTCGGTGCCGCGCCCGGCCATGTTGGTGGAGATGGTCACCGATCCCTTCTGGCCCGCCATGGCGATGATTTCGGCCTCTTTTTCATGGATCTTGGCATTGAGCACGGTGTGCTTGATGCCTCTTTTTTTCAGGCTGTCGCTGACCTGCTCGGACACATCGATCGAAATGGTGCCCACCAGGACCGGCTGACCCCGGCGGTGAAGATCGACGATCTCATCGATGACCGCGTTGTACTTCTCGCGGCGGGTCTTGTAAATGACGTCCGCGTTGTCCTTGCGGACCATCTGCTTGTCGGTCGGGATGACCATCACCTCGAGCCCGTAGATCTTCTTGAATTCAACCGCCTCGGTGTCGGCGGTGCCGGTCATGCCGGCCAGCTTGTCGTACATGCGGAAGTAGTTCTGGAAGGTGACGGTGGCCAGGGTCTGGTTTTCGTTTTCGATCCTGACGCCCTCCTTGGCCTCCAGAGCCTGGTGCAGCCCTTCGCTGTAGCGTCGTCCCGGCATGAGCCGGCCGGTGAATTCGTCGACGATGATCACCTCGCCGTTCTTGACGATGTAATCGACGTCGAGCTTGAAGAGGGTGTGCGCCTTAAGCCCCTGGTTGACGTGGTGCAGCAGTTCGATGTTCCGGGGATCGTAAATGTTGTCGACCTGCAGCAGCTTCTCGGACTTGGCCACGCCTTCCTCGGTCAACACCACCGTGCGGGCCTTTTCGTCGATCGCGTAATCGATTTCCTTCTGGAGGCGCGGAATGATGTTGTTGACCTGGTAATACAGATCGGTCGACCGTTCGGCCGGGCCCGAGATGATCAACGGCGTGCGGGCTTCATCGATCAGGATGCTGTCGACCTCATCGACGATCGCGTAGTGGAGGTCTCTTTGCACCAGGGTCTCGCGGTCGAACTTCATGTTGTCCCGCAGATAGTCGAAGCCGTACTCGTTGTTGGTGCCGAAGGTGATGTCGGCCCCATAGGCCTTTTTGCGCTCGGCGTCATCCAGGCCGTGAACGATGGTCCCGACGGTCAGGCCCAGAAAGGTATAAATGGTTCCCATCCACTGGGTGTCGCGACTGGCCAGATAGTCGTTGACCGTAACGATGTGAACGCCCTTGCCGGCCAGCGCGTTGAGGTAGGCCGGCAATGTCGCCACCAGCGTTTTGCCTTCACCGGTTTTCATTTCGGCGATCCGGCCCTGGTGCAACACAATGCCGCCCAGCAGCTGCACGTCGAAATGGCGCATGTTGAGCGTGCGCCGCGACGCCTCCCTGACCACGGCAAAGGCTTCCGGCAACAGGTCGTCCAGCGGTTCACCGTTGGCGAGGCGTTCTTTGAAGCCGGCGGTCCGGGCCTTCAGCTGGTCGTCACTCAAGGCCTTGAGGCCGGTTTCGAGGGCATTGATCCGATCGACCAGCGGCTGGAGCTTTTTGAGTTCCCGCTCGTTTTTGCTGCCGAACACCTTGGTAAGAAAATTTAACATCATGATGGTGTAAACCTCCCGGGTAAAAAAACCTCACTGCTACTATGAGGAGGCGATTATATCATATGGGCCGGTGGTCTCAACCTTAAAACTTGATACTGGAAACTTGAAACTCGCAAAATGGAATTCAAAGCCATTCGATTCAAACTTGATACTTGATACTCGATACTCGAAACTGGCAAATCGGAATTCGAAACCATTCGAAATTCAAACTTGACACTTGATACTCGATACTCGAAACTGGCAAAATGGAATTCGTAACCATTTTAAATTATATTGAAAATTCATTAAAGTTTCGTTATCGATCTGACTGACCGCTTTTCTGGCCAGCGGCAGGCTGAACCCCTGAATCTCGGAACCTGTGAAATGCTGCGGATGATTACACGGGGGCAGGAAGATGGTGACGTACGAACGGAAACCAGGACCGAGCGCGGTTTAATTCTGAAAAAAAACCAGGAATTAACCGTGCAGGGGGGCGAAAATTTTTTCGCCCCCCTGCACGATTAATTGAGGATATACTTGTCGGGGTTGACCGGAATGCCGTTCAGGTGAACTTCGTAGTGCACGTGCGGCCCCGTGCTTCTGCCGGTGCTGCCCATCAAGCCGATCGTATCGCCTCGTTTGACGGGCTTTCCGCGTTCGACCATCACTTTTTCGAGATGGCCGTAGCGGGTCACCATGCCGTGGCCGTGATCGATGAAGACCGAATTGCCCAAGAGGCCCTTGGACCCGGCAAATGCGATCGTCCCGTCGGCGGTGGAAACGACCGGGGTGCCTTTGCGATTGGCGATGTCAAAACCCTTGTGAAATTCCCGGCGCCCGGTGAAAGGCGAAATCCGGTAACCGAAACTCGAGGTCGTCCATCCGGGACAGGGACGCACGGCGGGCGTTGAAGCGAGCAGGCTCTGTTGAGCCTGAAGGCGCTTGAGCAGCTTGTCGAAGTTCTGGTCCTGATGGTGGGAGGCCTGCTGCAGCTGGCCCACCTGTTCGTGCATTTCCCTTATCAGGCTGTTGTGCTTTCGGGTCAGGGGAATCTGGGTGTCGAGGTCCTCGGGAATGGAGCCGCCGACGCCGAAAAGGTTGTTCTCTTCGTCGGCACCGTCGATGTTGGCGATGATGCGGATCTTCTTTTCGAAGTTGTTCAGGGCGACCAGCTTGGCCTTGAGAGTGGAAATTTCTCCGGCAAATTCCTGGATTTGTTCACGCTGGCGTATGATTTCCTCGCTCTGGCCGGCCAGCTGCACGGTGTCTTCACGTGCAAAAACCGCGGAGACCTTCAGGCGGTAATAATCATAAACCAGGGCCGTGGCGACCACCAGGCACCCGAGTATCGCCATTTTCAGAAACGCGGGGGAAACCGTGAATTGTTTGGCCGACCCTCCGGAATTACTCAGGATAACCAGGGAGATTTTTTTTCGCATGGTGGATCTCCATCCTGCTACGATTTCAAGTGCCCGACAACGCCGCAGATGCGGTGCCCCTGAGTCAGCGTTCACAGGGTGCCGCAGGTGCAAGGCGTCGGGCGCGCCGGCGTACTTTCGTACGTCAAGTGCCCGACAACGCCGCAGATGCGGTGCCCCTGAGTCAGCGTTCACAGGGTGCCGCAGGTGCAAGGCGTCGGGCGCGCCGGCGTACTTTCGTACGTCAAGTGCCCGACAACGCCGCAGATGCGGTGCTCTGTGAACGCTGACAAAAAAACGCCTTTGGGCCAACTCCCCAAAGGCGTCTTGAAACTGACTTTGGCAACCTGGCAGTCGTGGCCTTACGGCTGTAGACCCATGGCTTTGCGTCGCCGCCTTTCGGTGACTTTGCCTTTACATTTTTTTTAAGCGATTTTTATCGTATCCTATCCGCGGCTGCCTGTCAACCAAAACGTCGGGCCGTAAATTGCAAAGCCGCGCCAATAAAGGCGGTGCAGGAACGAACCTCCAAGAGGCGGGGCCGGTGGCCGCTGTTGTGGCCCGCCATCGCGCCGCCTCTTCTCATTCAGGCGATTCCCAGCCGGAATTTCAAGGACTTGAGGGTATTTTTCATGAGCATGGTAATGGTCATCGGCCCCACGCCGCCCGGCACGGGCGTGATATAACCGGCAATTTCCTTGGCCCGGTCGAAATCGACATCGCCTTTCAGGATGGCAACCTTTTTGCCCGTTTTTTCGCTGACTTTTTCGCCCACGCGGTTGACGCCGACATCGATGACGCAGGCACCCGGTTTGATCCACTCCGGCTTCACCAGATCGGGAACCCCGGCGGCCACGATCAGGATGTCGGCCCGTTTGCAGTGCGCGGCGAGGTCCTTGGTGCGGGTGTGAACCACGGTGACCGTCGCATTGGCGCCGGGTCCTTTTTGAACCATCATGTTGGCGATCGGTTTGCCGACGATGTTCGAGCGGCCGACCACGACCACTTCGGCGCCGCTGGTCTCCACACCGGCGCGCACGATCATTTCCTGGATGCCGGCCGGGGTGCAGGGCGGAAACTTGACCTCGCTGCCGCCGATCATCAATCGTCCCACGTTGACCGGATGAAACCCGTCCACGTCCTTGTCGGGATCGATGGCGTTGAGCACTTTTTTCTCATCGATGTGCTTGGGAAGCGGCAGCTGGACGAGAATGCCGTTGATCGAATCGTCCTTGTTGTACTTGTCGATCAACTTCAGCAGGTCGGCCTCGGAGATATCCGGCGGTTGACTGTCCTGAATTTCCTTGAACCCCACGCGGTGGGCGGTCTTGATCTTGAGCGTCACATAGGAGATCGAGGCCGGGTTCTCGCCCACCAGGATCGTGACGAGTCCGGGCACAACGCCGTGCTTTTCCTTGATCTTGGCCACCTCTTCCGTAATTTCCTCCAGGATTTCTTCGCGGATGTCCGTTCCCTTGATGAGCTTTGCCGACATCGTCAACCTCCTTCTTTATGGTGTTTCCGGTTTAGTGTGTTTCCGGGTAAGCGTCCAAACGAGACCAGATGATGTTCCGCTCTCTCCTATGTCAATAACCGATCGATGTCAAGAAACTCCTGACCTCGCAGACATCACGGCGACAGCAACCCCCGCCGAGTGCAGCGGTTTTTCCCGCCCCGCCGCCGAATCGCGTCATGACGGTTCGTCCCCGGTGTTCGCGCCCGCTTTAGCCGGCAAAAGCGACCGGTCGCGCCCGCCGTTTAAAGCGGATAAGGGACCTGCATCAGCCCGGTTGTCTCCGGCAGGCCGAGCATCAGGTTCATGTTCTGTACCGCCTGGCCGGCGGCGCCTTTGACCAGGTTGTCGATGGCCGCCATGAGGATCAGGCGGTTGGTGCGGTCATCCAGGGCAAAGCCGATGTCGCAGAAATTGGTCCCGCGCACGTTGAGGGTGTCCGGCGGGCGCCCGGCGGCACAAAGCCGCACGCACGGCCGATCGCGGTAAAATTCCCGCAGGCAGCGGTCGATGTCACCGCTTCCGACCCCCTTGACCGGAGCGGCGTAGATGGTCGCCGCCATGCCGCGCGACATCGGCACCAGGTGCGGCACGAAGGTCAGGGTCACCGACCGGCCGGCTTCGCGGCCGAGCACCTCCTCCATTTCGGGCGTGTGGCGGTGACTGCCGACCTTGTAGGCCTTGAACGATTCGCTCACGGCACAGTAGAGCGTGCCCGTCGAGGGCGAGCGTCCGGCACCGCTCACGCCGGATTTGGCATCCGCGACGAGGGTGTCCGGCTCCAGCAGGCCGGCGCGCACCAGCGGCACCAGCGGCAACAGAACGCAGGTGGGATAGCATCCCGGGTTGCCCACCAGCGCGGCCGTCCGGATCCGGTCGCGGTATATTTCGGATAAGCCGTAGACGCTCTGCGGCAACAGGTCCTTGGCCGTGTGGCGCTGGTAGTGCGCTTCGTAACGCGCGGCATTCTGAAACCTGAAATCGGCCGAAAGGTCGATAACCTTCCTGCCCTGCCCGAGCAGCGCCGGGACGATTTCCATCGGCAGCTTGTGCGGCAAAGCCGTGAAAACGACATCCGCCCGCTCGCAGACCCGCTGACTGTCGAAGGCCTCGCAGACCAGGTCCACCACCCCGGCGAGGGCCGGATAGACGCCGTCGAAGCGCTGCCCGGCATATTGGCGCGATGTCAAAACGGTCAATTCGATTTCAGGGTGACCGGCCAGCAGGCGCACCAGCTCGGCGCCCGCATACCCCGTCGCCCCCACCACCGCCACTCGGGTCATTTCTCCTCCTCGGCGCTTTGCTCGGGTGCTGTCCCGAAGGCGCCATTTCGCAAACTGGCCCTTCCTAACAAAGATGAAAACCGATTGCAAGACGGTCGGAGAAACCGGAAACCCCCGCAGCCGGACGCCGGCACGAGACGCGCGGCAACCGGAAGAAAAAAGCGCCTGAACTTTTTAAATCCGTCCACTTGACAGGCATCGAATGGTGATTACAATTTGCCAGTTTGGTCTATCATAACCCACTAAAATTATATAAAAAAATATACAAAAAGGAGGCATGCGCAGAGATGAAGATCAAACCAATGAACGACCGGGTGCTGGTTCTCAGGGTTGAACAGGAGGAAAAAACCGCCGGCGGCCTCATCATACCGGATACCGCCAAGGAAAAGCCGCAGGAAGGCAAGGTCATCGCCGCCGGATCGGGCAAGGTGGGCGATGACGGCAAGCGCACGGCACTGGAAGTAAAAGCCGGCGATCGGGTCCTGTTTTCGAAATACGCCGGAACGGAAATCAAGATCGACGGCGTCGAACATGTCTTTATGAAAGAAGACGACATCCTGGGCGTCTTGGAATAATTCGACACACAAAGGGAGGAAAAGAAAAATGCCTGCGAAAATGATTGCCTTTGGATCTTCGGCCAGAGAGCGGATGCTGAAGGGTGTCAACACCCTGGCGGATGCCGTCAAGGTCACGCTCGGCCCCAAGGGGCGCAACGTGGTCCTCGAAAAATCCTTCGGCTCGCCCACGATCACCAAAGATGGCGTCACCGTTGCCAAGGAAATCGACCTGAAGGAAAAATTCGAAAACATGGGCGCCCAGATGGTCAAGGAAGTCGCCAGCAAAACCAGCGACGTGGCCGGCGACGGCACCACGACCGCAACCGTGCTGGCCCAGGCCATTTACAGCGAAGGCCAGAAACTGGTGGCGGCCGGCGCCAACCCGATGGCGCTCAAACGCGGGATCGACCGCGGCGTGACCGCCGTGGTGGAGGCCCTCAAGAAGCAGTCCAAACCGACCAAGGACAAAAACGAAATCACCCAGGTCGGCTCGATATCCGCCAACAACGACCAGATGATCGGCAAGCTCATTTCCGAGGCCATGGAAAAAGTCGGCAAGGAAGGCGTCATTACGGTCGAGGAAGCCAAGTCGATGGAGACGAGCCTCGAGGTGGTCGAAGGGATGCAGTTCGACCGCGGCTACATTTCGCCCTACTTCGTCACCCAACCCGAAAAAATGACCGTGACGCTGACCGATGCCTACATCCTTCTGAACGAGAAGAAAATCAGCAACATGAAAGACCTGGTCCCGCTGCTTGAATCGGTGGCGCGCGAAGGCAAGCCGCTGCTGATCATCGCCGAGGACATCGAAGGCGAAGCCCTGGCCACCCTGATCGTCAACCGCCTGCGCGGCACCCTGCAGGTGGCGGCGGTAAAGGCCCCGGGATTCGGTGACCGGCGCAAGGCCATGCTGGAGGACATCGCGATCCTGACCGGCGGCCAGGTCATCTCCGAGGAAATGGGCGTCAAGCTCGAAACCGTCACGACCGCCGATCTCGGCCGCTGCAAGACGGTCAAGATCGACAAGGAGAACACCACCCTCGTCGACGGCGCCGGCCAGCGGGCCGCCATCGAGGGCCGCATCAAACAGATCCGGGCCCAGATCGAGGAGACCACATCGGATTACGATCGTGAAAAGCTGCAGGAACGCCTGGCCAAAATGGTCGGCGGCGTGGCCGTGCTGCACATCGGCGCCGCCACCGAAACCGAAATGAAGGAGAAAAAGGCGCGCGTCGAAGACGCCTTGAACGCCACCCGCGCGGCCGTCGAGGAAGGAATCGTGCCGGGCGGCGGGGTGGCCCTCGTGCGTTGCATCGGCGCTCTGGATTCCGTCAAGGCCAAGGGGGACGAAAAACTGGGTGTCGGCATCCTGCGGCGCGCGCTGGCGGAACCGCTGCGGCAGATCGCCCAAAATGCCGGAACCGAGCCCTCGGTCGTCCTGAACAAGGTGCTCGAAAACAAGGACGACTTCGGCTACAATGCCGAAACCGGCGAGTTTGAAAACCTGATTGCGGCCGGCGTCATCGATCCCACCAAGGTGGTCCGGTTTGCGCTCCAGAACGCCGTCTCGGTGGCCGGCCTGATGTTCACCACCGAGGCCATGATCACCGAAAAGCCCGAGAAGAAGAAAGGCGCGGCCGCACCGCCCATGGATGATGACATGTATTGATCGCGGTCGCGCTGCCGTGCAGGGGCGAAGGATTTTTTTTTGCCCCTACTTGCCGGGGCATCGGCTTCCGGGGTATAATCAAGCTCGATTACCCGGACAGCCCGCGACCGCCCAGCCGTATACGATGAATAAAGCCGCACGGTCTGCCTGCCGGGCAGACCGTGCGGCTTTATATTTTATAGCGGCCGGAGGTTGCTTAATCTTGTCCCCCCTGGCGAAAAGACAGACACGAAGGACGAGGCGCATGCCGATCTACGAATACGAACACGTTAACAGCCCTTGTACGGCCGGAGCGATATTTGAAACCCGGCAGTCGCTTGAAGACCCGCCGCTTTCCCGCTGCCCGAACTGCGGCGCGGCCGTGCGCAAGATCATGTCGCTGAACTTCGTCAACGCGCCCAAAAGCGACACCGACTTGCGCAATCTCGGATTCACGAAGCTCGTCAAACGCGACGACGGCGTCTACGAAAACGTCACGCGCCGCGACGGCGACAGCCGCTACATGCAGCGCAACCGCCCCGAAACCATCCCGAATCTCAGCAAAACCATAGCCGACTAAAAATGCCCGCCGGCTTTGCCGGCGGGCATTTTTAGTCAATTCAATCAAAATGTCGGGGTGTCTCTTCGATCAAACGGCAGGCTTGCGGCCAGAGGCAGCAAATGGAAATTTGATACTCGACACTTGAAACTTGCAAAGAGGAATTCGACCCCGATCCGATAACCTCAATCGATCCCTCGAACCCGGACCTTTCTTTTTGCCCTTCCCTTTATTCCGTCCGCCTTTAGCCGACCGCCTTATGCCCTTTACTATTCGTCATCCGTCGCCCGCAACCCTTCGACTGTCGTCCGTCCTCCGCCGTCTGCCATCTGTCTGACGCCTTCAGCCTTCAGCCTTTTCCCCTATACCTTATACCCTATACCCTACACCTATTTCTTTCATCCCCCCAAGTAGGCCTTCTTGACTTCCGGGTTTTGCAGCAGGGAGGCCGAATCGCCTTCCAGGACCATGTTGCCGCTCTCCAGCACGTAACCGCGCTGGGCGAACTTGAGCGCCATGCGGGCGTTTTGTTCCACCAGCAATATCGTCGTGCCCTCGGCGTTGATATCCTTCAGGGCGGCGAAGACGCTGCGCATCAGAAGCGGCGCCAGCCCCATCGAGGGCTCGTCGAGCAGCATGATCTTGCGCCCGCTCATGAACGCCCGCCCGATGGCCAGCATCTGCTGCTCACCGCCGCTCAGGGTGCCTGAATTCTGCACCTTGCGTTCCTCCAGCCGCGGAAAAATAGCGAACACGCGTTTGATGTCCCGGGCGATGCCCTCGACATCCTTGCGCGCGAAAGAGGCCAGCTGCAGGTTTTCGAGCACCGTCAGGTTGCCGAAGAGCCGCCGGCCTTCCGGCACGTGCGAAATGCCCAGTTCGCTGACCACCTTGTCGGCCGAATACTTCAGCAGATTTTTATCCTTGAAGGTCATGCGGCTGGTCCGGGCGACCGGCACCAGGCGCGAGATCGCCTTGAGCGCGGTGCTCTTGCCCGCCCCGTTGGCGCCGATGATGGTCACGATCTCGCCCTCTTCGATCCTGAAGCTGATTCCCTGCAGGGCCTTTATGTTGCCATAGGAAACCTGAAGATTTTCCACGGTCAGCATCAGTCTATCGCCTCCTTGCCCAGGTAGGCCTCGATCACCTTCGGATCGTTCTGGATCTCCTCCGGGGTGCCCTCGGCAATGACCTCGCCGAACACAAGGGTCTGGATCATTTCGCAGAGTTCCATCACCATCTTCAGCCGGTGTTCGATCAGAAATATCGCCAGCCCGAACTCCCGGTGCACGCGGCGGATGATGACCATCATCTGGATCAGCTCCTCGGGGTTCATTCCGGCCGTGGGCTCGTCCAGAAAAAGGATCTTGGGCTCCAGGGCCAGCGCCCGCGCCATCTCGACCCGCCGCTGATCGCCGTAGGGCAGATTGAGCACGTTCTGGTCCGCCAGGTCGGAAATCCCCACCAGCTCCAGCAACCGGTAAGCCTTCGCGCGCGCCGCGGCCTCCTGCCGGTTTCGTTTGGCGGTTCCGAAAAAGGCGCCCATCAGGCCGTAGGTCATGCGCGAATACTGGGCCATGACCACGTGCTCGAGCACATTCATGTGCCGCCACAGGAGCAGGTTCTGAAAGGTGCGCCCCAGGCCGACCGCGGCGATCTGGTGGGGCTGCAGGCCGACGAGATTTTGCCCTTCGAGGCGGATGCGGCCTTCCGAGGGCCGGTAGATGCCGGTGATCAGGTTGAAGATGGTCGTCTTGCCGGCCCCGTTGGGCCCGATCAGCCCACGGATCTGACCCGGCTCGATGCTCAGGCCGTAGTCGTGCACGGCCCGCAGCCCGCCGAAATAATGGGTCATGTTCTCTATCTGCAGCAGCGGCATGCTACACCTCGATTTCCGGCTTCGGCCGCGGCCGGATCAGTTTGGCGGCATCGAATTCGGTGAAGGCGATCAGGCCGGTCGGCCGGAAAATCATCACCAGAATGAGCAAAAGCGGAATGACGATCCATTTGAAGAGTTCCAGCGGTCGCAGGGCCTCACTGAGCAGGCTCAGGCTGACCGCGCCCATGATCGACCCATAGACCGAGTTGAGCCCGCCGAAATACACCATGGCCAGCACCTCGGCCAGTTTCTGAATGCCGAAGGAGCCGGGGTTCACGTAGCGCAGGACGTGGGCGAACAGGCCGCCGGCCACGCCGGCCCAGAACGCGGCGAACATGAAGGCCACCATCTTGGTGCGCCGCGTGTTGACGCTCATGGCGTTGGCCGCGGTTTCATCGTCGCGCACCGCGTTGAGGGCCTTGCCGAGGGTGGAGCGGACAAAGTTGTTGATGACCCAGATGCAGATGACGGTCCAGGCGAAGACCGTGGGCAGGTTGGCCCAGTTGGGCTGGCTGCTCAGGCCGCGCGGGCCGCCGACGAATTCCAGGTTTTCGATCAGGCTCTTGACGATGAACAGAAACGCCAGGGAAATAATCGCCAGGTAATCGCCCCTGGTCCTGAAGGAGGGGATGGCGACGATCAGGGCGCCGACGGCCGCGACGAACCCGCCTAAAACGAGGCCGAGCGGAAACACGAACGGGCCCAGGAAGGCCGGCAGCAGCGCCGGGCCGAACTGGCTGTCGTTGACAAATAAAGAGACCGTAAATACCGAGGCGCTGTAGGCCCCCAGGGCCATGAAGCCGGGGTGGGAACAGGAGAACTCGCCCATGTAGCCGTTGATCACGTTCAGGCTGACGGTGACCATGATGGCGATCAGGGTGAATTTGAGGCTGATGTCGCGATAGTCGCTGACGCCGGCCCAGATCTGGAAGACGACGTACAGCAGGACCAGGTGGGCCACCACCGCTCCGGGCACCGAGATGTCGATCATCTTTTGCGCCAGCCAGTTGGCCGGGCCGCGGCACAGCCGGGCCACGATCGTGATCGGCAGCAGGTAGACCAGCAGGACGTAGAGCAGGGCACTGGGGAAAAGGGCCGGGTCTTTCAAAATGATCGTGAAGCCGAAAAGGGGCGGGATTTTCGGCAGTCCCACGGCCTGGGCCAGCAGGCGGCCCGCGAACTGCTCCAACAGCACCGCGGCCAGGGCCCCGGTCAGCCATCCCAGCACCGGTATCCGGGAAAACGTGCGCCGAACGATATCCTTTAACCTGCTTCCAGACGCGGACAGGGCGCTGTGCGCTGCATCCAATTTCACTCCCTTTCTAGGTGGGCACTACATGGTGCCTGAACGGAAGCTCTTTCCTGCCTTCCTATTTATTTTGAAGGGCCCGGGGTGGGGTGTACGTCATCCCGCTGTCAAATCCCCCTCCCCCAGCCCCTCCCACCAGGGGCACCAGGGGAGGGGAGTTTTCGGTCAGAAAATACTGCAAAAACCTGTATCGGAGCATCTCCGTGTCTAGGGTCACTACAGCCGCAGCTTGGCGCTGTAGGGCTGACCGAAGAACCCGTATGGCCTGAAGACCAGAATGAGCAGGACGATCGAATAGGCGATGAGGTCCCGCAGGGTCGAGGGAAAGATCATGGCCACGAATATTTCGATGAATCCGAGCAGGAAACCGGCCAGGGTCGCTCCCATGATGGAACCCCTGCCGCCCAGGATCGCCGCCACGAAGGCCTTCCAGCCGAAGACCACTCCCATGTAGGGATCAAGGACCGGGTAGGCCAGGCCGAAGAGTATGCCCGCCAGGGCCGCCAGGGACGATCCGATGGCAAAGGTCATGGCCGCGATCCGGTTGATGGACACGCCCATCAACGGCACGACCGCATAATCGAAGGCCATCGCGCGCATGGCCATGCCCCAGCGCGAGCGCGTGATAAACACGTGCAGGGCCAGCATGAAGCTCAGCGAGACCCCGACGATGAGAATTTTCTTGTTGGTGACAAACACGCCGCCGATATTGTAGGTCGCGGTTTCGATCAGGGAGGGGAAGCCGACGCGCTGGGTGCCCATGCCCCACAAAATGATGGTTTCGAGAATGATGCCGATCATCAGGCCGGTGATGGCGGCCGAGGCCCGCGGCGCATCCCGCAGGGGACGGTAGCCCACGCGTTCGACGAACATGCCCAGAAAAGAGGTCAGAAACATGGACAGCAGGATCGTCAGCACCAGGATCAGCCAGCCGGGCAGCACGAACGTCCACTGGGCGGCAAGGATCGTCAAACCGGTCGCCACCCCGAAGCCGATGTAGGCCCCGGTCATGAAGATGTCCCCGTGCGCGAAGTTGAACAGCATCAAGATGCTGTACACCATGGAGTAGCCCAGGGCGATCAGCGCATAGAAACTGCCCCATTGCAGGGCGTTCACGAGGTTCTGGAGGAAAAATGCCATTCGGGTGCACTTTCTGGGTGGCCGTTGGCCGGTTGGCCCGTTTAGCCCGTTAGCCCGTTTAGCCGGTTTGTCTGCCTAAAATCTCACCGGGGTGCCATAGTTGTAGTCACATGACCTGTTTGGGGGCCTCGGCCATTACCTGAAATCCCGCTGGAGCGGAACTCAACCGGCAAACGGGCAAACCAGCCTGACGGGCTAACCAACCCAACAGGCTCAACCGGCCAACCGGCCAAACGGGTTAACGGGCCCAACCGGCTAAACGGGCTCAACGGGTTAACGGGCCCAACCGGCTAAACGGGCTCAACGGGTTAACAGGCTCAACCGGCCAACGGGCCAAACGGGTTAACGGGCCCAACGGGCCAACCGGCTCAACCGGACCACCGGCCCAACCATAGCAGCGGCGGGCGCAGGGATTCCCTGGCCCGCCGGTGTGCCCAACGGTGTCAGCCGCCTGTTATTTTCGTATGATGCCCCCTCAGGCAGCGCCGGCCCGGTGAGACCTTGCATCCGGTTTAGGGGCAAACCGATTTGTAGAATTCGAATTCACCCTTGTCGCTGATCTTGACGATGACCGCACACTTTGTGGGATCACCGCTGCCGCCGAAGGTCATCTTGCCGGTGATGCCGTCGTATTCCTTGATGTTGGCCATGGCATCGCGCACGCACTGACGGTCTTTCTTGATGTCGCCGGTGACCTGGCCGCAATCCTCCACGGCTTTTTGAACCAGTCCGATCGCATCCCACGTCAGGGCGCCGACATCATCGGGCACGTAGCCGTATTTCTTCTGGTAGCGGTCGATGAACTCCTTGGTCTTGCCGGTGGCGCCGGCCGCGGCATAGTGGGTGCTGAAGAAAAGCCCGTAGCAGTCCTGGCCGCAGAGTTGAACGGTTTCGGCGGAGCCCCAGCTGTCGCTGCCCACGATCGGTTTGTTGAAGCCGAGCTGATGGGCTTGCTGCACGATCAGCGCCACCTCGTTGTAGTACTGGGGCGTGAACAGAAACTCGGCGCCGGAATTGATGATGTTGGTCAACTGGGAACTGAAATCGGCATCCTTGGTGGTGAAGCTCTCGAAGGCCACCACCGAACCGGGGCCGTTGGCTTTTTCCCAGGCGGTTCTGAAATCCTCCGCCAGTCCCTTGGGATAGTCGCTGGCGACGTCATAGAGAACCGCCGCCTTGGTGAACCCGAACTCATCCTTGACGAAGTTGGCCACGACCGGCGCCTGAAACGGGTCCAGGAAACAGGCGCGGAAGACGAACGGCCGGTCCGCCGTGGTCTTGGGGTTCGTGGACCAGGGGGTGATCATGGGGGTCTTGTAATTGTTGGCGACTTCGCCCGCCGGCACGGCCTGCTTCGACGACTGCGGGCCGACGATCATCAGGACCTCGTCCTCGGTGATCAACTTGGTGTTGACCTTGACGGCCGTTTCGGCCTTGGATTCATTGTCTTCGATCACCAGATCGACCTTGTACTTCTTTCCGCCGACCGTCAGCCCGCCGGCGGCGTTGACGTCTTCGAGCCACATCTGGGCCGCGTACTTGGTCCCCTCACCGACCTTGGGGATGTCTCCGGTAATCGGCGCATTGACGCCGATCTTGAGGGTTTTCGGCGCCTGGGGCCCGCAGGCCAGAAAGGCCACGCTCAACATCAAGCCACAGATGATACCGACAACGATGAGTCTTTTTTTCATGACGACCTCCTTTTTTTACTGCTGCACCGGGGTTGAAAAACCGCTACGGCCTGTTACGATCAGCCCCGGACTGTTAGCATAGGGTCGGGTCTTAATCAACCATAAATTATTGACAAATTAATGAATTATTTTTATTTGTTTTCTACAGGCCTCTTTAAAACCCCTCACGCGGAGCGAGACCATGCCCGATACGGTCAAAAAAACCCGTCTGCACGACTGGCATGTCAAGCGCGGCGCCAACATGGCGATCTTCGGAAACTACGCCATGCCATTGTGGTATCCGAGCGGCGCCCGGCAGGAACACCTCGCGGTTCTGAGCCGGGCCGGACTTTTCGATACGAGCCACATGGGCGTGGTCACGGTCAAGGGCGCCGGCGCGCGGGACCTTCTGCAGGTCTGTTTTTCCAAGAACCTGGCGGCCTGCCTGGGAAAGGACCAGACGCCGCTGACCTCCGGCAAAGGCATTTACGGCGTTTTCCTGAACGAAGCCGGCGAGGTCATCGACGATGCGATCGTCTTTCAGATTTACGACTCGCTCTACATGGTGGTGGTCAATGCCGGCATGGGCGGGATCGTCGCCGCCCATCTGCGGGGCTATGCCGGCGGCCGCAAGGCGGCGATCGTCGATCTCACCGATCAGCTCGGCAAGCTCGACGTGCAGGGGCCGCAGGCCGCGCGGGTCGTCGCCCGCGTCATAAAAAACCCGCAGGAAGTCTTCACCCAGCTGCCCTATTTCTCCTTCAAGGGCCACTACAACACCGTTTTGCCCGTTTCAAACAAGGTAACCCTCACCGACGGCACGCCTGTCCTGCTCTCGCGCACGGGCTACACCGGCGAGTTCGGATTCGAGCTGTTCGTGGCGCCCGAAAAATTCGTCGACCTCTGGCACAGGCTCCTCGAGGCCGGCCGGCCGTTGGGAATGCTGCCCTGCGGACTGGCGGCCAGGGACTCCCTGCGCACCGGCGCCGTGTTGCCGCTCGCGCACCAGGACATCGGCCCGTGGCCGTTTAAAAACAATCCCTGGCCCTTCGCCCTGCCCTGTGATGCGAGCGGCCGCGGATTCACCAAGGACTTCGTGGGCGCCGTGGCCCTGCAGCGCACCGATGACGGTCACCACACTCTTGCCTTCGCGGGCTTCGACCTGCGCAAGGTGGCGGCCGCGGATGCGGCCGTCGTCGTCGACGACACCGGGCGCGACATCGGCCGCATACTGACCTGCGCCACCGACATGGCCATCGGACGTCACGCGGGCCGCATCGTCAGCATCGCCAGTCCGGACAAACCCGACGGGTTTGCGCCGCGCGGGCTGAGCTGCGGATTCGTCCGGGTCACCCGACCGCTGGCGCCCGGCCGGATCGTTTGGCTCAAGGACAACCGCCGCACGATCGAGGTCGAGATCGTTGCGGACATCCGCCCCGATCGGACGGCTCGGCAGCCGATGGCACGCTTTACTCCATAGTGAGAGTCATCTCGGACAGGTCGCGAACGGCGGCTTTGAGCATCGCAAATTGAACGCTCATGAGGTTCAAAGGTTACCCAGGGTTCAAGGTCCAGGGTAAAGGTCCAGGGTAACGGATGAAAGCGATTTTGAGCTTTCAGGTGTCAACCCTGGCGAAAAAAGGCGAAATCGGTGTAAGACGATAAATGTTTTGACAAGACATAACGACCGTCTTGAACGAACCGGCACACCGACCGTGCCGGCCCCATCAACGCCATCAGGAGGAAAACGGCCATGAAAGAACTCAGTCAGCTCAACCTGCCCGAAACCGTCCGCTATGCGGAAGACCACGAATGGGCGTGCCGCGAGGACGGCGCCATCCGGGTGGGAATCGATGACTACGCCCAGGACCAGCTCGGCGATGTGGTGTTCGTCGAACTGCCGCAGGTCGGGGACAAATTCGCCAAGGGCGAGGCCTTCGGCAGCGTGGAATCGGTCAAGGCGGTGTCGGAGCTGTTCATGCCGATAGGCGGCGAAATCACCGCGATCAATAAAAATCTCGAAGAATCGCCCGAGCTTGTCAACACCAGCCCTTACGAGGAGGGCTGGATGATTGCGGTCGATCCCGCGGACCCGGGCGAACTGGACGCCCTGATGGAAAAGGGCGCCTACCTGGAGCTATTGAAAGGACTCTGACCATGCGCTACCTGCCCCACACGCCGGAAGATATCACCGCCATGCTGGCGCGGATCGGTGTCGCGAGCCTGGATGCGCTCTTCACCACAATCCCTTCCGACTGCTGCTGCCGCCCCGGCCTGAACCTGCCGCCGGCGCTGACCGAGTGGGAACTGAACGACCACATGGACGCCCTGGCGGCCCGCATGGCCGTTTCTCCGGCGTACAAGGTGTTCATGGGGGCCGGCAGCTACGATCACTTCGTCCCGGCCGCCGCGCGGCACGTTCTGACCCGCGGCGAATTCGTGACCTCCTACACCCCCTACCAGCCCGAAATCAGCCAGGGCACGCTCCAGGCGATCTACGAGTACCAGACCCTGGCCGGCCGCCTGATGGGAACCGAGGTCGCGACCGCCTCGCACTACGACGGTTCCACGGCCCTGGCCGAAGCCCTGTTGATGGCGATTCGCATCACCCGCAAAAAACGCGTGGCCGTCTCGGCCGCCGTCCACCCCCATCACCGCCGGGTGGCCCGGACCTATTTCGAACCGACCGGCTATGAAATTCTCGAGCTGCCCTTTCTGGCGGACGGCCGCACCGACCTGAGCGCAATCGAAGGCCTCGACGACCTGGCGGCCGTGGCCGTCCAGTCCCCGAATTTTTTCGGCTGCATCGAAGACCTCGAGGCCGCCGCCGACAGCGCCCACACCAGAGAGGCGCTGTTCATCGCCTCCTTCACCGAACCCCTGGCCTTCGGGCTGCTGAAGAGCCCCGGCAGTCTCGGCGCCGACATCGTCTGCGGCGAGGGGCAGAGCCTGGGGCTGCCCCGGTCTTTCGGCGGGCCGGGGCTGGGCATGCTCGGCAGCCGCATGACCTTCGTGCGCAGCCTGCCGGGCCGCCTGGTGGGCCGCACGCGAGACGTGCAGGGCCGGCAGGGTTTCGTTTTGACCCTGGCCACCCGCGAACAGCACATCCGCCGCGAAAAAGCGACCTCGAACATCTGCACCAACAACAGCCTGTGTGCGCTGACTGCGGCCGTCTACATGGCTTCCCTGGGCTCCGGCGGCTTCCGGGCGCTGGCGCGGCTCAACCGCGACAAGGCCGAATACCTCAAGAGCGGCCTGGCGCAGGCCGGCTTCGACACGCCCTTCGGCAGCCCGACCTTCAACGAGTTCGTCGTCCGGTTCCCGGCCGGTTTCGATGCGCTCTACCGCCGCCTGCTCGGCCAGAAGATCGTCGCCGGGCTGCCGCTGGCGCCTTACTACCCGAAGCTTTCCGACTGCACCCTGCTGTGCGCGACCGAAACCGCCTCCAGGCAGGACCTGGACGAGTTGATCAAGGAGGTGCGCTCATGACCGCTCCCCTCGGCACAACCGGCCTGATCCTCGACGAACCGCTGCTGTGGGAAAAAGGGCGCCCGGGCCGCAGCGGCTTTTCGCTGCCGCGCCGCGACGTGCCCGCCAGCGCCATCGATCCCGACCTGACCGGTCCCGGCCCGGATTTTCCCGACCTGAGCGAAGTGGACCTGGTGCGTCATTACACGCGGCTCTCGACCTGGAACTTCGGGGTCGACACCGGCACCTATCCGCTGGGCTCGTGCACCATGAAATACAATCCCAAGACCAACGAGCGGCAGGCGGGCCTGCCGGGTTTCGCCGCCGCCCATCCCCTGCTGCCGCTGGAACTCGCCCAGGGGGCCCTGGCGCTGATGCATGACCTGCAGCGCTTCCTGGCGGAAATAACGGGCCTGGACGCGGTATCGCTGCAGCCGGCCGCCGGCGCCCACGGGGAACTGGCCGGCATGCTGCTGATCCATGCCTATCACCGCCGCCAGGGCGCCCAGCGCTCCAAGATCATCATCCCCGACACGGCCCACGGGACCAACCCGGCCAGCGCGGCCCTGTGCGGCTATCGCCCGGTGCCGATCACTACCGGCGCCCGGGGCGTTTTGACCGCCGAAGCCGTGGCGGCCGTCATGGACGAGCAAACTGCCGGCATCATGGTGACCAACCCCAACACGCTGGGCCTGTTCGAAGAGAACATCCGCGCCATCACCGCCGCTGTGCATGCCAAGGGCGGGCTGGTCTACTGCGACGGCGCCAATCTGAACGCCGTGATGGGCATCGTCGACATGAAGGCCATCGGCGTCGACGTCCTGCATCTGAACCTGCACAAAACCTTCTCCACGCCCCACGGCGGCGGCGGCCCCGGTTCAGGGCCGGTCTGCGTCCACGCCAAGCTCGCGCCCTTTCTGCCGGTCCCGCGCATCGTCAAGAAAGAAGAGGCCTACACGCTCAGTGAGGACTATCCGGATTCGATCGGCCGGCTCGACACTTTCCACGGGCATTTCGGCATCATGGTGCGCGCTTACAGCTACATTTTGAGCCTGGGACCCGACGGCCTGAAAAAGGTCAGCCAGCTGGCGGTCCTGAACGCCAACTACATCAAGGAAAAGCTCAAGCAGACCTTTTACCTTCCGCACGACCGGCCCTGTATGCACGAGTGCGTGTTCAGCGACAAAAACCAGTCGCCCTACGGAGTCACGACCCTCGATGTCGCCAAGCGCCTGATGGACTACGGGTTCCACCCGCCCACGATTTACTTTCCGCTGGTCGTTCCCGGCGCCATCATGATCGAGCCCACCGAAACCGAATGCAAAGAAGACCTCGACCGGTTCATCGACGCCATGCGGCAAATTGCCCGTGAAGCCGCTGAAAACCCGCAGCTCCTGCACGAGGCCCCGCACCACAGCAAGGTCGGCCGCCTGGACGAGGTGTCCGCGGCCCGCAAACCGTGCCTGGCCGGATGAGCCCATGAAAAACCGGGGGGTCGAGGGTAAACGATCCGCGATCTGGCGGGTATTCGAGCCGGGCTGCATCGACTATGCCGAGGCCCTGGAGCTGCAGCACCGCCTGGTCGCGGCCAGAAAGAGTCGGGCGCTCGGCACCGATCTGCTCATGGTGCTCGAACACCCGCCGGTCTTCACCCTGGGGCGCCGCGGCGGCCGCGAAAACCTGATCGTGTCATCGGATTTCCTCGCGGCCAGCGGCGTTAAGGTCATCCAGACCGAACGCGGCGGCAACATCACCTATCACGGTCCGGGCCAGCTGGTGGCCTACCTGATCCTCGATCTCGCGGCGGCCAGACTGGGCGTCAAGGACCTCGTTTACCAGCTGGAGGAGGCCATGCTGCGCACCGCCGCCGGCTGGGGCATCGCCGCCGCGCGCAGCCCGGTCAACCACGGCATCTGGGTCGGCGGCAGCAAAATGGGCAGCATCGGCATCGCCATCCGCCGCGGCATCACCTACCACGGCCTGGCCTTGAACGTCGATCCGGCGCTCGACCCCTTCGGCTGGATCAACCCGTGCGGCCTGGCCGGCATCGGGGTGACGTCGCTGAAGCGGGCATCCGGGCTGTCGCCGACCATGAAATCGGTGCGGCCGGCGTTCAAAACCCACATACAGGCCGTTTTCGGCACCGAGCTGGTTGCGATAACACCGGCGGAAGTAAACCGGATCATAACGTCCGTCAAACAAGAGGCTTGATGTGAAGATCAACTCCAAAAAACCGCCCTGGCTCACCCGGCGGCTTCCCAGCGGACCCGAATATGAAAAGATCCGCGGGCTGATGAACCAGGGGCGGCTGCACACCGTGTGCCAGGAAGCCAAGTGCCCGAATATCTGGGAGTGCTTCTCCAGCCGCACGGCCACCTTTCTGATCCTGGGGGATCGCTGCACCCGCAACTGCCGGTTTTGCGCCGTGGCGCACCTGCCGGTCGAGCCGCCGGATGCGGGCGAACCGCAACGGGTGGCCGAAGCCGTGGCGAAAATGGGCCTGGGCTATGTGGTGGTCACATCGGTGACGCGCGACGATCTGCCCGACGGAGGCGCCGGTCACTTTGCCGCCACCATCCGCGCCATCCGCCGCCGCGTCCCGCAAGCCGGGATCGAGGTGCTGATCCCCGATTTCCAGGGTGACGCCGCCGCCTTGCGCAGCGTGCTGGACGCCAAGCCGCACGTGCTGAACCACAACATCGAAACCGTTCCGCGGCTCTATGTCGAGGTACGGCCCGGCGCCGTTTACAGCCGCTCGCTGGCGTTGCTCGGCCAGGCGAGGCGGCACGACGCGTCGGTGGCGACCAAATCGGGCCTGATGCTCGGACTCGGTGAAACCGACCCCGAAATCCGGCAGACCCTGCGGGACCTGCTGGATGTCGGCTGCCGCCTGCTGACCCTGGGGCAATATCTCCAGCCCTCCCGCGACCACCTGCCGGTGGCGCGCTACGTCCCGCCGGCGGAATTCGACCGGTGGAGGCAATCGGCACTGCAGATGGGCTTTGATGAAGTCGCCAGCGGACCCTTCGTCCGGTCTTCCTATCACGCGCAAGAGCTTTTCAACACAGCCTCCGGCGGAAAACCTGCGATATGATCGATTTGGAAAGGTCGGCTCACTCAAAAATAACGATGACCAAAAAAATCTGAGATCACGATCGCGCATCCATGCCCTATTATGAGACCCCCGACGGTTGCCGGCTTTTTTTCGAGCCTTTTTCGACCGGCACGGTGAAACCGGCCCTCGTTTTTCTCAACGGCACCACCCAGGCCACCGTGCACTGGCGCTCGCAGGCGCTTTACTTTAAAAACGACTTCCGCTGCCTGCGCTACGATGCGCGCGCCCAGGGAAAAAGCGAGCCCGGCCGGGCCCCCTTGACACTCGATCTTCACGTCGATGACCTTGCCGGCCTGCTGACCCACACCGGCATTGAAAAAGCCACCTTGGTGGGGCTGAGTCACGGGGCACACGTGGCGCTGGCCATGGCGGCCGTCCACCCCGCACGCGTCGCGCGGCTCGTCCTGTGCAGCGTGGCCGCCGAGCCGAGCGCCCGCGCCCGCGCGGCCTTGCGGTCCTGGAGCGAAGTTCTGAAGGTCGGCGGCCTCGCCGCAATGGCCTGGGCGGCCCTGCCGTCGATATTCGGCGACGATTACCTGGATCAAAACCGGCGCATACCCGACAAGCTGGTCGCCGCCGTCGTCAGGCGCAACCGCGCCGACAGGCTTCTCGCGCACCTCAAAGCCATGAACAGCTACCCGTCACCCGCCGGTCACGCCGCGCGCAGTCGTCAGCCGGTGCTCGTCGTTTCCGGCGACCAGGACCCGCTGGTTTCGACAGCCGGCGCCGCGCAGCTGGCCGCCGTGTGCCGCGGCCGTCACTACCGGCTGCCCCAAGCCGGCCACACGGTGCCCCTGGAGGAACCGGCGCTTTTCAACCAGGCGCTGGCAGAGTTTTTTTCGTCAGCCGGGCCGCCTGATATGTGAAAGAGGGGCACGGCACGCCGTGCCCCTACACGGCCAGAGTGAAAAGGCTGTATCCGGTGTTGAGCGGTTAGAAACACATCACCTTTGAACCCTCGTATGAAACTACGGCCAAAATGGCATAGTTTCTGTCTCGATCAAACTGGCCGCTTCTCAGGCCAGCGGCTGGGCTGAACCTTGAACCCTTAACCGTTAACCCTTTCAGTTCAGCATACGCCGACGACCGATACCGGCATCCAAAATCTTTATCTTGAAGCCCGGCTCCCCGGGCCGTCGACAGACCGTTTCCTACGCGACCCATACGGAAATCCTCTCCGGGGCCACGGTAATCTCGGCCGGCGCAAAGCCCCGCGCCTCGCCGTCGATATCTATCGGCACCGGCTCTGCGGCCTGGACCGTCACCCCCCGCACGCGGCGCATCCAGACTTTCGCCAGCGCCAGGTGCGAACCGCGGTACACCCGGTGCCCCTTCATCAGAAAATCGCGGAACTTCAAATCCCCGAGGCAGACGGCGTCGAAAAATCCGTCGTCCAGCAGGGCCTTAGGAGCAATCTTCATCCCCCCGCCGAAGAAACGGCCGTTGGCGACCGCAAGGACGCATACGGGTTGCTCCACTGCGGGTCCATTGTCCATTTCTATGCGCATCGTCACGTTCCGATAACGGCGAAATGCGCGCACGGTGGCCAGCAGGAAGGCGGTCTTGCCGCCGAGCGGTGCGAAAAGGCGGGCAAAATCGTCAACCACGCCGCTGATGCCAAAAGAGGCGATATTGACAAAGTACCGCTGTTTCCGGCGGCCGTCGGCGTCGCGGAACCGGATCAGGCCGATGTCGATGGGGCGAGGTGTTCCTGCGACCAGGCTGCGGATGGCTTCACCGGCAGACACGCCCATCCCCAAGCTCTTGCGGAAGTCTCCACCGGTTCCGGAGTGCAGCACGGCAAGTCCGGCGCGCGGTCTGACCAGTCGGCCATCGCCGTCGAAGAACCCGTTGACGACGTCACTGTGAGTGCCGTCACCGCCGATGGAAAGAATCACATCAGCCCCTTCCGCCAGTGCTTTGCGCGTGAGGTCGACAGCGTGACCGGGAAAGGAAGTAAAGTGGAGTTCAGTCTGCTTGAATGGCGAACGGGCTCGCAGGGCCGCGAGCAGCTGCTCGATATGCGTGCGGGCGTTGCCGAGAGTCGTTTTGGAATTGACGATGCCGGCGATGCGGGGTCCGGTGGAAGTGGTCAACGTCGTATTTCCTGTCTTGACTTCATTCGAACGGCGACTCACTTCCGCTTCAAATCGCCGGCCAGCTCCTTGATGATCGAGAGGACATTGCGACCCCTTTCGCGGGCGATGCGGTGGGCCTCCTCCACCAGCGTTTGCGCCCGGACGGCCAGTTCGTCCGGCGCGGGCAGGGCCAGGTTGAGGCGCTGATACCGCCAGGCCAGCAATCGCGCCGCCAGCTGTTCTTCCTGCCGTCGAAAAAAGCCCATGAGAACTACTCCTCTGTCAGGAACACGAGTCTGTTGAGTCTGTTGAGTCCGTTGAGTCTGTTGAGTCTGTTGAGTTCGTTGAGTCTGTTGAGTCCGTTGAGTCTGTTGAGTCTGTTGAGTCCGTTGAGTCGGTGCATTGATGCGCCGGAGCCCGGATGACCGGTTGCCAACGCTGTCTGGTCGTTTCGTAGGGGCGAAAAATCTTTCGCCCCTGCCGGGATCGCGGACCGAATTGAGTCAGTTATGTCGGTTGAGTCTGTTGAGTCACTTGCGTCAGTTGAGTCAGTTGAGTCCGTTGAGTCCGTTGTAGTCCGTTGAGTCTGTTGAGTCCGTTGAGTCCGTTGAGTCTGTTGAGTCTGTTGAGTCCGTTGAGTCTCGTTGTAGTCTGTTGAGTCCGTTGTGTCTGTTGAGTCCGTTGAGTCTGCCGTTGAGTCGGTGCATAGCCCGGATGACCGGTTGCCAACGCTGTCTGGTCGTTTCGTAGGGGCGAAAAATCTTTCGCCCCTGCCGGGATCGCGGACCGAATTGAGTCAGTTATGTCGGTTGAGTCTGTTGAGTCACTTGCGTCAGTTGAGTCAGTTGAGTCCGTTGAGTCTGTTGAGTCTGTTGAGTCCGTTGAGTCTGTTGAGTCTGTTGAGTCCGTTGAGTCTGTTGAGTCTGTTGAGTCCGTTGAGTCTGTTGAGTCTGTTGAGTCAGTTGTGTCCGTTGAGTCGGTGCATTGATGCGCCGGAGCCCGCGGATGAGCGGTTGCCAACGCTGTCTGATCGTCTCGTGGGGGCGAAAAATCTTTCGCCCCTACCGGAATCTTGAACCGAACCCGATGTCGATGCCGTTTTAAAGCCACACCTTTATTCACCGCGTCCGCCGGCAGATGTTGAAGATCGCCTCTTCCAGGATCAACCGCTTGTTGTCTCCGCTGGACTTGATGCGCAGATCGGCCCGGGCCAGGTGCTCGAAGGCCTGCAGCAGTTCCTGCTTCGTGTAATTCTCGGCGGCAAGAAACAGCTGATACACCGGATAGGGATTGTTGGGGTTGCGGACGATCGAGAGGTCCGTCGCCGGCGATTTCTTCTTTTTCACCTTCTTGCGGGACGATGGCGACGCCTCTTCGCGGTCCGCCTCGGCCAAGACCTCGTGCCAGCGCTGAATCCGATCGACAAGCTCGGCATCGAACTGCTGCACGACCGGCAGGACCGCGGCCGTGAAATGCTGGTACGGGCATCCGGCAAACCAGGCGCTGCCGGAAGGACCGCCCGTAAACTCCTTGATCCTCAACAGCTTGCGAACCTGATTCAGCAGGGCCACCAGGATCTGTTCCGGACGCATCGCAGCCAGGCCCCCGGACAACAGCGTACCCGTGAAAAACAGGGCCTGTTCGAGGTTCCGGGCGGCGATGGCGCCGGTCAGCGCGTAGACGGGGTCTCTTTTCGTCCGTTCGAGCGCCGCGGAAATATCCGCGCGGGTGATCCGCCGCCGGTCGCCGACGAAATCGACCAGTTTTTTAAGATTGCCGGCAAAGGCCCGGATGTCGAAACCGGTCATCTCCTGCAAGGCCGCAAATCCATCCTCATCCAGGGCCACGCCGCCGCCGTCCAGAACATCGCGCATGGTTTCGCGCAGGACGGTTTCCTGGATTTTTTTATCCGCTTTGCGGTCACCCTTGGGAACGAAGCAGTCGACGACGCCCCCGAAGTCACGGATCGTCTTGAACAGCCGTTTGCGCTTGTCGATCGTATCGGTGGTTATCAGGAGGTGATTGCCGTCCGGAAACCCCTTTTCAATCGCATGGCACAAGGCGCTTTCGCCGTCCGCGACCGGCGGGACATCCCGCCCGCCGGCGCGGCAAAAAGCCAGGAGGTCGTCCAGCCAGCCGTCCTGATCGCCCGACTCCGCCAGGACCGGCAGGCTCCGGTGGCGACTTTCCCGGTCGAGATCCTCGAAGGTCAGGTTCGAAAGGGCCATCAGGCGCAGCAGCTCGGACGCGGCCCGGTTCAGGTTGCCGTCGGCGTGGGCCTGCCGGGCGCTGCCCAGCATCTTGCCGGCATCCGGCGCGGCATCGAACAGCCGGGCCTCCGTCAGCGCCACCACTTTGGGGCCCGGGAGCAGAGAGAACGTATTCAGTTTTTCGAGCGCTTCGGGGACCCCGCCGGCGGTCCCGTCGACCGGTTCATAGTTGAACCGCTGCCGGTCGCCCGGCGCGAGCGCGGCCAGCAGTTTCTTAAAGGCCGCCTTGCAAAGGACCTCTTCGCCGTAAATCAGGTAGACCTGCGCATCCCGGGGTTCGCCGGGCGCGGCCTTGCGGCCGCGGCCCTTTTCGAGCCCTTTCAGGTAAGTCTCCAGGGTTTTGTAATTCAGTTCGACCATTGAGCCTTCTGTGTCGTCTACTCGTGCCGCATTGGCGTGACGACTCACGGCGGCGGGTTCCGGTCGGAAGGGGCCCGGGCCGAGCGCCGGAACCGGCGTTCGAGAAAGAGCAGCATCGCCAGGCTGGCCGCAACGACCAGCGCCCCCATGACCATCGCCGGCGACAGCTCGCCGCCCCGGAGCCGTCGACCGCCTGAAAAGGCATAAGCCGCCGTCGCGAGCTGCAGGGCACCGTTTAGAAGCATGAAGGACCAGAAAACCTGCCCGAAAAATTTCCGGCGACCTTTGACGATCAGCACGACAGCGAAGATAATGAAACTGCCGCAGGCCAGGTAGAGAGCGAGCGGGTCGGGCCGCGGCAGGGCCCCGGCCAGCCCGTCGCCCGGACGGGCCACAACGAGGTTCGGGTTCAGTCCGAAGGGTTCGGGAATGCTGTGCCCGGAGAAGAAAAAGCCGATGTAGACCAGGAAATGCCCGATGGCCAGAGACGGCCCGAAGAAATCGACGGTTATCCAGGGCGGCAGGCGGCGGCGCGCAATGAAAATCGCGCCCGCAGCCAGGGCGGCCACGGCACCGCCGTAGTAAAAGGAGCCGACGCTCCGGAAGCCAACCAGCGAGCGCGCGCCGGCCGCAGGCCACCGGACATCAGACGCCGCGTCGCAGAGCCAGGCGCCGGCCATCGCGGCGATCAAAAGCCAGAAGCACAGATCGAGGATCTGGCCCTCTTGCGCCCCGCCGGCCCGAACCTCGTAGCGCAAAACGACGATGCCCGTGGCGAGGGCCGCTGCGATAAACGTTCCGAGAATGCCGATCGAGAGCATGGTGGCACCAGGAATCATGTCGTCATTCGGGCATCTTCTTGAACACCAGGTGCAGCAGAAAAATTCCGATTCCGATGGTGATGGCGCTGTCCGCAACGTTAAAAGCCGGCCAGTGCAGGCGGCCGACATAAAAATCGAGAAAATCGGTCACCTTTCCGAAGCGGACCCGGTCGATCAGGTTGCCGACGGCGCCGCCGAAGATCATGGCAAAAGCGCCGGAGAGCCAGGGGTGCGTGGAGGGCGATTTGAAGTAAAACCACAAGATCAAACCGACCGCCACCAGGGAAACGAATAAAAACACGACCGCGCGCAGGCGCGAATCCGAGCCGGCCAGAAACCCGAACGCCCCGCCCGGATTTTGCACGTGCGTCAGGTCGAAAAAACCGGGGATGACCGCCATAGAGTGGTACAGCGGCAGGGATCGCACGACCAGTATCTTGGTGAACTGATCGAGCAGCACCACCGCGCCGGCGATCAAAAGCAACTTGATTAACTTGCCTTTCATCCGGCCTCGATGCGCTCGAGCGCGGTGTGGCAGCGGTTGCAGATCGTCGGGTGGGCCGCGATCGAGCCCACCGACGGTTCGCGCACCCAGCAGCGCTCGCATTTTTCAGCCGGGGCCCGTTCGACCGAAACGGCCAGCCCGGCCACAATCTCGCTGCTGAAAGCGTTTTCGAGCGGCGCTTCCCGTTCGAGATCGACGCGCGAGACGATGAACAGCGAGCGCAGGTCCGCGGCATAGGGCGCCAGCACGGCGTAAAGATCTGCGGTAACCGAGAGCGTGAGGGCCGCATCCAGCGGATGGCCGATCAACTTGCGCGCGCGGGCCTCCTCGAGCGCGCGGGTGACCTCGCCGCGCACCGCCAGCAGCTTCTCCCAGTCCGCCTGCAGGTGCTTGTCCTTCCAGTCTTCGCGCACCTCCGGCATGGCCGCCAGGTGGACGCTCTCCTCCTTGCCCGGGCCCGACGGCAGGTAAGCCCAGATCTCCTCGGCCGTAAAGGCCAGGATGGGCGCCATCAGGCGGGTCATGGTGTCCAGGATGACATGCATGACCGTCTGGGCGCTTCTTCTCGCGCTGGAGCGCGGCGGCGAGGTGTAGAGCCGGTCTTTTAACACGTCCAGGTAGAAGGCCGACATGTCGAGGGTGCAGAAGTTGTGGAGACGATGGTAGACGACGTGAAACTCGAAAGTGGCGTAGGCTCTGAGCACGATTTCAGTCAACTCCTGCAGCCTGAGCAGGGCAAAACGGTCGATGGCCGGCAGCGACTCGTAGGCGACCGCATCGGCCGCGGGGTCGAAATCCGCCAGGTTGCCCAGGATGAACCGGGCCGTGTTGCGGATGCGCCGGTAGGCGTCGCTGAGCTGCTTGAGGATGTTTTCGGAAATGCGGATGTCTTCGCGGTAGTCGGAGGCCGTCACCCACAGGCGCAGGATTTCGGCCCCGTAGCGGTCGATCACCTCCTTGGGGGCGACGACGTTGCCGAGCGATTTCGACATCTTGCGGCCATCGGCATCCACCACGAACCCGTGGGTGAGAACGGCGTCGTAGGGCGCGCGGCCGCGGGTCCCCACGGCCGTCAGCAGGGAACTGTGAAACCAGCCGCGGTGCTGATCGCTGCCCTCCAGGTAAAGGTCCGCCGGCCATTTCAGGTAGTCGCGCCGTTCCAGGACGGCCGCGTGGCTGACGCCCGAGTCGAACCACACATCCAGGATATCGTTCTCCTTCTTCAGGGCCTTGCTGCCGCAGGCGGCGCAGGCGGCCGCGGGCGGCAGGAAAAAATCATCCGGCTTCTCGAACCAGATGTCGGCCCCCTGCACAGTGAAAAGCTCGTGCACCCGCCGCATCACCTCCTCGTCCAGCAGCAGCGCGCCGCAGTCTTCACAGTAGAAAACCGCAATCGGCACCCCCCAGGCCCGCTGACGCGAGACGCACCAGTCGGGCCGGTTTTCGATCATGCCGTGAATGCGCTCCCGTCCCCAGCCGGGAATCCACTTGACCCGGTCGATGGCCGCCAGGGATTTTTGGCGCAGGCCGGTCTTGTCCATGGAAATAAACCACTGCGGGGTGGCACGGAAGATGACCGGCTGCTTGCAGCGCCAGCAGTGGGGATAGGAATGCGCGATCGTCTCGGCCGCCAGCAGGGCCCCGGCCTCCTTTAACTTGGCGGTGATGCCGGCGTTGGCGTCGAACACGAATTGGCCGTCGAAGAATTCGACCTCACCGGTAAAACGACCCGCGTCGTCAACCGGCGAATAGGCCTCCAGGCCGTATTGCAAACCGACCTCGTAGTCCTCGCGGCCGTGCCCGGGAGCGGTGTGCACGCAGCCGGTGCCGGCATCGAGCGTGACGTGGCGGCCCAGGATCAGCAGGACCTCGCGGCCGTAAAGCGGATGGATGGCCCGCTTTCGCTCCAGGCGCGCGGCATCGATGTCGGTAAGGATCCGGTAGTCATCGATTCCGAAAGCGCGCATGCACGCCTCGACCAGGTCCCGGGCGACGATCAGGACCTCGCTGCCGCCGACGGCCACCGCCGCATAGGTGAATTCCGGGTGCAGCGCCACGGCGAGATTGGCCGGTATGGTCCAGGGGGTCGTGGTCCAGATCACCACCGACACGTCTTTTCCGGCCAGGCCCGGATAATCGGCACTCAGGTCGTCTTTCAGGCGGAATTTGACGTAAATGGAGGGCGAGGATTCGTCGGCGTATTCGATTTCGGCCTCCGCCAGGGCCGTGCGGCAGTCGTTGCACCAGTAAATCGGCTTCTTGCTTCTGAACAGGCTCTGGTTCCGGGCGAATTTCCAGCACTCGCGGGCGATGGTGGCCTCGTAGTCGTAGGCCATCGTCAGGTAGGGCTCGTCCCATTTGCCCATGACGCCCAGCCGCTTGAACTCGGCGCGCTGGATATCGATGAAGCGCTCGGCATAAGCCCGGCACCGCCGGCGGACATCGGCCAGGGTCATGTCCTTTTTCTTCTGGCCGAGTTCCTTGTCGACGTTGTGTTCGATCGGCAGGCCGTGACAGTCCCATCCGGGCACGTAGACCGCATCGAATCCGGTCATCTGCCGCGACCGGACGATGATGTCCTTGAGAATCTTGTTGAGCGCGGTGCCGATGTGGATGTGACCGTTGGCATACGGCGGCCCGTCGTGCAGGATGAAACGCTCGCGGCCGCGGCCGGCCGCCCGAACTTTATCGTGCAGCCGCACGTCTTCCCAGGCTTTCAGCTGCGACGGCTCCCGGTGGGCCAGGTTGGCCTTCATGGGAAACTTCGTGATGGGCAGATTGAGCGTTTTCTTATAGTCCATGGAGCCTCCGAAATTTATGGATGATACGAACCGAAAATTTTTAATCGACAAACTCCGGCCTGTCAAGGAAATACAGCCCTTTCAACCGGGATCACCGGCACAACCGGCCGCGGAAGCATCGCCGGCCGGTTGCGGGCAGCGGTTTGGCAGTCGGCTGCGCGCCTCTGAAGCTGAAAATCGTGAGGATATTTTTTCGTGAGCTTGGCGAGAAATTTCAGGAGGGAGGAGCCCGGCATCGCGCTCCAGCCCCCGCGACCGGACGGGTAGGATGCTTTTCTTGAATCAGGCGGACCGCTTCAACGGTATCGACGCTTCGGCGTCACAGGGCGTGGGGCCCATGGCCATGGCCCCGACCGCCAGGTAGGTGTAGTCCCGGCCGATCAAGTCCTTGAAATCTGGAATCATCCGCCGGCCGTCCATGATCAGGTAGGGCGGTTGCACGAGTTCCTCGATGGTGCGCGACAGACCGCGGAACTCCTCGCAGTCCGAGGAGACGAAGACGGCGTGCGAGCCTTCGATCGCCTCCTTGGCGCTGTCGAAGTACTCTATCTTCTCGAAGAGGATGTTTTTGGCCGGATCGAACACGCTGCGGGCGCTCGCGTTGGCCAGGGGATCATAGGCCTTGATCTTGGCGGCGCCCTTGCCCAGCAGCGATTCAATCACCTTGATCGAAGAGGCGTCGCGCATGTCGTTGGTGTGCTTTTTAAAGGCCAGGCCCAGCACCGTGATGGTCTTGTTGTTGAACTTGAACCCGGTTTCGGTGATGGCCCGGTCGACCAGGTAAACCTTCTGATACTCGTTGACCTCGTAGGAAGCTTCCAGCATCTTGGTGCTGACATTCATCTTGCGCAGTTGATTGATCAGCGAGGCGATGTCCTTGCCGAAGCAGCTCCCGCCGGCCCCGTTGCTGACGAAAGACCCCCAGGTGCTGATGCGTTCATCCGATGTCACCCCTAGCCGCAGGTCGTCGATGACGACATTGGGAAACTTTTCGCCGATCTTGGCCCCCACGCCGTTCCAGAAGGAGATGTAGGTCAGCAGCATGGTGTTGGCGACGTATTTGATGGCCTCGGCGGTTTCGGGCGAGGTTTCGATGTACTTGATGCGGACGTGATTGACGAACTGGGAATAGACGCGGCGCAAAATAGTGAAGTCCTGCGGATCGTCGCAGCCCACCACGACGCGGTCCGGCCGCCGGGCCTGCATCACGGCGGTGCCTTCCGCCAGGAATTCCGGGTTGGAGGAGACGCCGAAATTTTTCACCTGGTGCGAGGACATGATACGCTGGAGATGACGCGCGGTTCCGATCGGCACCGTGCTCTTGTTGACCATGACCAAACGGCGCTGGTCCTTTCGCCCGGCAAGCAGCTCGGCGAGATGTTCGGCGGCGGCGTCGTAAAACGTCAGGTTGGTCGAGCCGTCCAGATTGGGCGGGGTCGGCAGGCACATGAACACCGCATCGGTCCCCTCGATAATCGCGGCCAGGTCGGAGGAAAAAAACAGGTAGCGCCCCAGGGTTTCACGGATGATGTTGACCAACCCCGGCTCGTTGACATAGCGTTCGATTTCCTGCGGCTTCCCGGAAGCGAAGGCCGCCAGTTTTTCGAGATTGTTGTCGTAGGCGTACACTTCGTGGCCGTACTCGGAGCAGACGGCGGCGTGCACGAGCCCCACATACCCGGTGCCCAAAACGATGATTTTCATGGTGTCCCCTGATACTGAGTGGCCCTCCGGCGGCAGCCGTCCTGCGGCTGGACCGGGAGAACGAATTTAATTGATGTTCCGGCAGGTTAACAGTTTTAGCGCCGCATTCTACCATATCTTTGGCAAAGCTCCAAAATAATTTGATCCCAGACGCCGGTTCCGGGCGCCGAATCGAGGACTCGGCGCGACAAAAAACCGCAACGGCCGGTCTCGTCCGGCGCCCCCAAGCCTTGCCAATCGTAAAGAAGTTGTTATGGTGTATCACTATCACGATAGTACCGGCCGGCAGAAAAAGGAGCGCAGCGATGCTGAGTCATGTGGTTTCGATGAAATTCAGGTCCACGGTCACGACGACCGACATCGATGAACTCGACAGGATGCTCGAAGATCTTCCCAACACCATCGTTGAAATCCAGATGTACGAATTCGGCCGCGATGTCCTTCACACCGGCCGTTCTTACGACTATGCCCTGATTGCCCTGTTCGCGAACGAAGAGGCCCTGCGGCGCTATCAGACGCATCCCGACCACGTGAAAGTACTGGAAAAGCTGAATGCGCTTTGCGAAAACGTGATAACGGTCGATTTTTTCGGTACGGATGCCGGCGATTTCAAGGATCGGTCGCAACTGGCTTCCCTGCCGTAACATAGAGGGATTCACCCGGGAGAAACGAGCCATGCACCAACACGCCAAGGCCATGGTACTGGCCTCCTTCGCCGCCGATTCGCTGGCGCTGGGCGCGCACTGGATTTACGACACCGCCGTGATCGACAACGACCTCGGGCGCGTGGACAGCCTGCGCCGGCCGCCCCCGGACTCCTATCACCCTACGAAGGAGGCCGGCGAGTTCACCCATTACGGCGATCAGACGCTGGTGCTGCTGTCCTCGATCGCAGAAAAGCGGGTTTTTGATCTCGACCGGTTCGCCCGCGACTGGCAGGCCCTGTTTGACGGGTATAGCGGGTACCGTGACCACGCGACCAAGGAGACGTTGAAAAATTTTGCCGCCGGCAAGACGCCGGACGCCGCCGGTTCCGCCTCGACCGACCTGGGCGGGGCGGTGCGCATCGCACCGCTGGCCTGCCTCTACCGGGACAGCCGGGACGACCTGCGCGCCGCGGCCCGGGCCCAAACGGCCATGACCCACCGCGACCCGATCGTGATCGACAGCGCCGGGCTGCTGGCCGACGTGCTGTGGCGCGTCCTTAGGGGTGAAAAACCGACCGGGGCGCTCGAAGCGGCCGCGGCTGACCGGCCCACGCTGAAAAAAGCGGTCGAAAACGGCCTGCAGAGCGCCGGCCGGCCCACCCGCGCGACGATCAAGGGGTTCGGCCAGATGTGCGAAACCCCCGCCGCCCTGCCGAGTGTCGTCCACCTGGTGGCCACCTATGAAAACGATCTGAAAACGGCGCTGGTGGAAAACGTGATGGCCGGCGGAGATTCCGCCGCCCGCGGGATGGCGGTCGGCATGATCCTGGGCGCGCACCTGGGTCGCGGCGCCATCCCCGACCCGTGGCTGCAGGGACTAAAGGCCGGCGGCCGGATCGCCGAGCTGCTGGATAATATCGGATGAGGAAACGGCTGACGGCCAACGGCAGAAGGCGAAGGGCGGTTCAACACAACGGGCCGGACAGTTCGAAGAACCAGGTGGGCCGGCCTCGTAGCGAGGTTTAAACAGGACCGCACCAAAGACGGGAACGCGACCATGAAGTATGTCGTGAAGCATTATGAAGGTGGATTTCAGGTACTGGAAAAAGAAGGCGGTACCGAAACCGTCATTGCCTCCTTTCACACGGATCACTGTGCCCGGAGCGGGAAAAAATCAAAGGCCCAGCAGCGGGCGGAAGAGTACTGCGACTTTCTCAATCAAAAGGACCTGGCGGATGGCGCTTCGCTGACATTCGACTAGGTGGTCATCTATTCGGCCGACATCCATGTTGTTGAAACTTTTTCTCGCATTCACCCTTGTGCCCGCCATCGAAATCTATCTGTTCATTACGGTCGGCGGCCACATCGGCATCCTGAAAACCATGCTGCTGGTCGTGGCCACCGGTTTTGCCGGCGCTTACCTGGCACGACTGCAGGGAATGCAGACGATGCTGCGCGTGCGACAAAGCCTGGCGCTCGGGCGAATGCCGACCCAGGAACTGATGGACGCCGTGCTGATCCTCGCCGCCGGCCTGCTTTTGCTGACGCCCGGGTTTCTCACCGACGCGGCCGGACTCCTGCTCCTTTTTCCCGAATGCCGGCGGTACGTCAAACGGTACCTTAAAAACCGCCTGGAGCCCTACATCGACGCCCGGCGCACCACCGGCGACCGGACACGATAGAGATTTCCTAATGAAGGAGACGACATGGGCCTTAACATACCGGTTCTGTTTGCCATCGTTTTGATGGTATCGAACTGTGCCGCCGGCCGGCCGCCCTCTTCTACCGACCAGGACCCCGGCCTGGCCGACTGCCCGAACCGGCCGAACTGCGTCTCCTCGCTGGCAGACGCTGAAAAAAATCGGGTGGCGCCGCTCGCATTCTCCGGTTCGCCGGCCGAGGCGGCCGCGCGTTTGGTGTCGGTGCTGGAGCAAATGAAAGGATCAAAAATCGTTTCGCAAACCGACACCATTATCCACGCCGAGTTCACCTCGACCGTTTTTCGCTTCGTGGACGATGTCGACTTTCGTATCGATGCGGCCCGTCAGCGCATCGACCTGCGTTCCGCGTCACGGGTCGGTTACGTCGATTTCGGCGTGAACCGCAGACGGGTGGAGGAAATCCGCCGCCGTTTCGATGCCGCATCATCCTCAACCGCTCAACCGTCACCATAGGGCTTTTCTGCACATGACCTCCCCCGACACCCCCGACTACGGCATCCTGGATCGGCCGGAGATCCTGGCGGTCCTCTTTCACCCCCGCGCTTCCTACGGCGGCAGCCTCGCGCCGCCCTCGTGCGAACCGATGATTCCGGTCGAGGATGGCATCGCCGTCGGGGCCGGCTTTCACATCGCCGACCCCGCGGGGGCCGCCATTCTTTTTTTTCACGGCAACGGGGAAATCGTGGCGGATTACAACGACCTGGGGCCGCTCTACACCCGCGAGGGCGTGAACTTTATGGCCGTGGATTACAGAGGCTACGGCCGTTCGGGCGGGCGGCCGACGGTGGCGGCCATGATGGCGGACGCCGAAAAGATACTGGACTGGATTTTGGCGTGGCGCCGGAAAAACGGCCACACCGGACCCCTGGCCGTCATGGGGCGATCGCTCGGCAGCGCCCCGGCCCTCGAACTGGCCGCCCGGCGCTCTGCGGACATCACCGGCTTGATCGTCGAAAGCGGCTTCGCACGAGCCGCGCCGCTTTTGCAGCTGCTGGGGGTGTCGCCGGCGGCCATCGGGTTCCGGGAGGAGGCCGGTTTTGCCAACATCCAGAAAATCAAGCAGGTCAAGCAGCCGACCCTGATCATTCACGCCGAGTTCGACCACATCATTCCCTACGCCGAGGCCAAAGAACTCTACGCGGCCTCGCCGGCCGCCGAGAAGTCACTTCTCACCATCCCCGGCGCCAACCACAACGACATTTTCGCCCGCGGTTTGTCCGAATACCTCAACGCCGTAAAAGAGTTGATGCCCAAATTAGCCCCACGGTCTCATAAAACCACCCACGATTGAAACCCTCGTATGAAACCAAGCGGTGCGATACCCAACTGAAGCATGAGAGTTTCTTCTTCGATCAAACGGGATGCCAGCAGCCAGCGGCGTCGCTGACACCTGTTTGATCTCACGCCGATTTTTTTCTCCGCGCCCTCAGCGCCCCCGCGGTGAAAAAGAATCCCCGCCGGTGTCAGGCACCCGCAACGGATGGACGATAAACTCATCGAAGGCCCGCCAGAATTGCGACCGGATGGCATCGGTCTCCATCAGGATTTCATGGCGCGCGCCGGGGATGACCACGAGGCGGCAATCCGGCAGCCGGCGGCAGGCGCGGCGCTGGGCGGCGACCGAAACCACCCGGTCGTCCGCGGCCGCGACCATCAGCAGCGGCGTGTGGATCCGCTCCAGGTACCCCGCGCGGCGGATGTGCGCGATGGAGGCCAGCGTCGCCGACAGCCACGCGAAGGTAACGCCGCCAAGGGCCAGGTCCGGGTTCAGGGCCACGGCGTTTTTTTCCACCGCAAAGCGCCGCGGGTCGGCGGTGAGGGTGTTTCCCTCAAACGGCCGATCGACATTGGTCCGCCCGCCGCTGCCCGGAACGAGCGCTTCTTCGGCGCCGATCAGCCGCCCCAGCCGGGCCAGTCCGGCCACCACCCAGCGGGGAAAGGGCTTCGTGTCGATATCGAGCATGGGAGACACCAGAACCGCCTTGTCGACAGTTTGCGGAGTCCGGTGCAGAAACCGCAGGGCCACGTGCGCGCCCATCGAATGGGCCAGGATGAAAACCGGCCGCGCGGCCTCCGGCTGGACGAAGTTCTGAAAGAACTCCACCAGGTCCTGCTCGTAGTGGCGGTAATCTTGCACGTAGCCCTTGAGCCGTTCGGGCAGACGGCGGCCGGACAGTCCCTGGCCGCGCCAGTCGAAGCTAAAGACCGTGAACCCGCGCCGGGCCAGGTCGGCCGCGGTTTCGGCGTATTTTTCGAGAAACTCCTTGCGCCCGCCGAGCAGCACAACGCTGCCGCGGACCTGCCTGCCGGCCGGGTCCCAGCGGCCGCTACGAAGGCGCGTGGCGTCGGCGGTGGTGTAAGTGCCGAACCGGACAGGGACTCGATCACCGTGGGCAAGCGATGTCATCGGTTTCTTTTACTCCTTTCACAGCCGGACCGAACCATAAAATGCAGCCGCCGGAGCGGACCCGGCGTCCAAACGTATACCACGGTGCCATCAACGCAACAACTGTCGGATACCCAAGATGATGGTTTTGGCTGCCGCTATCGGTCGTCGGCGTATGACCATACAGCCTTCTTCTTTCTCTGGTCATGCAAAACATTATCTTGAAGCCCACATAATGGGCCGGCTTGCTGCAGTGATCGATTTGACGCGCGTCGCCGCGGCCGGGGTTGACCACCACCGGGTTATCGATTACAGTCTCAAAACACCTTAACGTTCCTCCGGCTCGAAGGATATCCCACTGCCATGGCTGCACATTCTCATCAATTCGTCGAAACCTACCAGGGAATGGTCGGCTTCGGGCTCGATCGCGAAAACGACCAGAACACCATCGTGTATTACCTGCAGAAATTCTCGGATGACACGCTGATGCAAACCCTTGTCCAGCGCCTCGGCGATGACGAACTGGAGGAAATATTCAGCCTCGTCACCCGCCTGCTCAAGCGGCACCTGTCCGAATCCGAGTATCATCGCCTTTTTTTAAAAGACGATCATCCGTAAAGTATACCATATCGTGGTGATTTTATTATTTACCGCAGAGGCGCAGAGGGCACGGATGGGGATATTTTTTTTGTTTGGCGGGAAACGCCAAAATCACTATCTCGAAGCCTATATAAGCGATGCGAACCACGTATCCGATCATTTCTCTGCGATCTCTGCGCCCCTGCGGTGAAATCTTTCTTTTTTTTCCGCCGGTCGACGCGACGGTAAATGAAACGGGGGGATAGACGTGTTTACCGATCGGGAACTGGAAGGCTATGCCGAAGTACTTCTCTGGGGACTGCGAACGGCCCGCCGCGGCAAGTTCAAAAAAAACGACTCCGTGGCGATCCGCTATCATCTGCCCGCCCGGCCGCTGGCGGAAATCCTTTACGACAAATTGCTCCGGATGCGGCTCAATCCGCTGCCGCGGGCAATGGAAACGCCCCGCATGGAAAAGAGCTTCTTTTCTCATGCCACCTCCTCCCAACTAACGTTCATCCCCGCCGGAGAGGAAAGCCTGCAGCGGCATCTAAACGGCAGCATTCACTTGTACGCCCCAGAATCGATCACCCACCTGGGGGATATCGATCCCCGGAAAATCGGCCGGGCGGCCGTGGCGCGCAAGTTCTTGCGCGACATCCTCAACCGGCGCGAAGAACAGGGCCTTTTCAGCTGGACCCTGTGCATGTTCCCCACCATGGCCCTGGCCCGCCACGCCGGGATGTCCCTCAAGGCTTACGCCCGCCAAATCGCAGGGGCGTGCTTTCTGGAAAAAAGCGACCCGGTAAAGGCCTGGCAGGACGTCCATCGCCAGATCGGCACGATCAAAAAAAGGCTGGACCGGCTGCCGATCGAGCGTCTTCACGTCGAGTCGGCCAACATCGATTTGACCGTCACCGTGGGAGAAAAAAGAAAGTGGCTCGGCCTGTCCGGCCGCAACATCCCGAGTTTCGAGATTTTCACGTCGCCCGACTGGCGGGGAACCCGGGGCGTTTACTATGCCGATCAGCCCTCGTTCCGCAGCGGCAACCTGGTGGCCGGCGTCAGGCTGGAATTCAACAAGGGCGCCGTGGTGAAGGCCGCGGCGCGCAAGGGCGAAGACTTTGTCCGCCGGCAGATCGACATGGACCCCGGCGCCCGGAGGGTCGGTGAATTTTCTCTGACCGACAAGCGGTTTTCGCGCATCGACGCCTTCATGGCCAACACCCTCTTCGACGAGAACTTCGGCGGGCCGCACGGCAACTGCCACCTGGCCCTGGGCTCCGCCTACACGGATGCCTATGCCGGTAAGCCGGCCCTCGACGAGCGGCTTCGAAAAAAGCTCGGATTCAACGACTCGGCCCTGCACTGGGACCTGGTGAACACCGAAAGCAAAAGGGTCAGCGCCATCTTGAAAGGCGGCGGCCGGAGAGTCGTATACGAAAACGGCGAGTTTGCTTAATCCAGTTTAGCCAGCCGCAGCAGATCTCCCGAACGGTCCTGAACGATCCCGTAAGTCTTCAGGATATCGCCATGGATCATCGCCGCGCGCCGGTTGTTCAAAACGAGCTGGTCGCCCTTCTCCATTTCGAACACGATGAAATCGGTGGCGCCTTGCGCCTCGATCGCGGCGATCATCTGCGTCAGATTGATTATTTTCTTCCCGTTTACCTTCACGACCCGCTGATCGGTGTGCTTGTTGTAGCCCACGTTTATGTCCGCATCCAGCACCTTGGTCATGATGACGACTTCCTCTTTCTCGTCGGTCGGGTCGCCATTGATGAAAAAGTTCAGAAGATTCGGCGGCGCCTTCCTGCGCCAGTCCGACCAGGTCTTCAAATAATTGAAGGTCAGGGGACAAAATACGAGCCCCCCGTAAATGTAGTAGCGCGGTTGAACGTCATACTCGCAGCGGGACACGAAATGAAGATCGTCCGCGCCTTTTTTCAGCACGAGATCGACCGCCTGTTCCCGGCCCTGGCGGATGACCGTCAGCTTCACCACATCGCCGTATTGATGGTTTTGAATGAAATAGGAGAAGCTGGTCCGTTCGTTGCGTCTGAATTCGACCGTGCCATCGTCGGCGATGGGGTGCCGGTCGATCCTGGAGAGGATATCCCCGGCATACAGGCTGCCGTCGGAGAGTTGGCCGGGAATCACCTTGGTGACCAGAATCCCGGTTTGAGATTCATCCAGCCCGTGCCAGGATTTCAAATTTCCGTTGTCCATGTCCTGCGTGTTGATCCCGATCACCGGAAAGCCATCGTAGCGGCCGTCGTCCACATCGTCGAGAAAGTGCCGCACGATGTTGGTGGGAACGATGTAGCCGATATTCTCAGAGCCCTGCATTTGCTGCATGACGATGCCGACGACCTTGTCCCCCACGAGGGCCGGCCCGCCGCTGTTGCCCGGGTTTATGGCGGCATCGATCTGGATCGCCAGAAGTCTCTTCAAGCTGTGGGCATAGGGCCTGTGTTCGATCCGGGAGATGACCCCGGTCGTCGTACTCAGGGTATCGCCGCCTTCGGGGAATCCGTAAACGATGACTTTATCCATGACCTGGGGCAGATCTGCCAGTTCCAGGTTTTCGACGTCGTTGAAAAAGACGGGGTCCTCGACCGTCAACACGGCCAGGTCGGCCTCGTGGGAGATGAATTGAACCCGTGCGTTGAACTTGTCGGGATGCCCGTTGAGCTGGACCTGGATAAAGGTGTGGTCGCTGACGACATGGGCGTTGGTGAGAATTCTGTTGCCCGCGATGATGCAACCCGAACCGTGCCCCCGCTTGGGACCGCGGCGGTTCCACGGGTTGTCGTAGTCCGGGCTGTTGCTGACGCAAAATATTTTAACGATCGAGTCGCGAATATCGGCGGCGGCACCGGCCGCATCGGCGACAAGCAGAACGAGTGAAAAAAACAGCATGATCATTTTCATCTTGACGTCCTCACATACACGACCATCTGGAATGTTAGCGGCCTCAATTGGCCTTTTCCTGTTGCGGGGGCACGGCCTGGCCGTGTCCCCGCGCTGCTGATGACCAGACGGAGCGGTTAAATGGTTTTGCGGCGCCAGCGCGCGGTGGCCCGCGCACTTGTTTTTGCCGGCCGTGAAACGACGGGATTCGGGGTTCGGCAGCCGACCCGGGCCGGCAGTAATCGCGCGGCGCAACACCGGCCGGGGTGAAACAAGACAGCCGGGGCCCTGACCGCGGCTACCCGGCTGTCACCGAATGCTTCCCCGGCAACCCGGCCGCCTCTCGCAAGGCCCGTGGCTTTCCGTCCCCGCCTTGCGGCAGGGTTGGCTTTTTCTGGGGTGAACTTTTTTTACTGCCTTCAACGTATTATAACAGAACCGGCCGCAGGTGTCCATGCCGATCATGGCCTCGTCCGACCGGGGCGTGTGATCTTGTGGGGAAGTACCAAACGATGGAAGATTAAAAAGGAGTAAAAAAACCGCCGCGAGAAGACCCGCCGACGACATTTTCGAAAAATATACTTTAAGATAACGGTTTTGAACCGGTCGCCGCCGGCGCGCCCCGCGGCCCGGCCTCGAGCGCATCGAGGGAAGACTGCAGCAGGTCCGCTTCGGCCGCGAGCCTTTCTTGCAGCGGGGCGGCGACATCCTCCAGGCGGCAGTAGAATGCGCAGGGGCCGAAGGCGCCGTGCCGCAAGCCGCAAAAGCGCGTAACCCAGCATGATAGGGTTCAGGGTCCGGGAATTTTCAAGCGTGCGGGCCAATTTTTCGGAGCGTTGGGACTCTATCAATAAAGAGCCTAACCGCCGAAATTGGGATTGATGAATTCCACTATGTCGTCGGCCGACAGCCGAATGGCGGCATAGTCCTGGGGGAAGACAAAACGGCCGTTGTGTTCGACGATCAGGTCCCGGTCCAGCTCCTGAAAGCGGTCGATGAGGTCGGCCAGGGTTGTTGAGGGCGGCACTTGCTCGATAAATCCATTGAGGTTGATGCGGATGGTGGGGGTCATGGGGACACGTGGCCTGGCGGACCGCCACAAACCGGGCACTGCGGGTTGCGGTCGATCCTCAACGAGCTGAATTCCATGGTCTGGCCGTTAAAGCGCAAGAGGCGCCCGGCGAGTCGGGGTGCGGTGCCAAGTAACAGCCGCAGCGCCTCCAAGCACTGGATCGAGGCGATCAGGCCGGCCACGGGTCCCAGAACCGGTACCGGGGCCGGTTCGGCGGCATCCTGCGGCCGGGGCGGAAACAGGCAGCCGAAGCAGGCGCCGCGGCCGGGAAGGAACGTGGCGGCCATGCCCTGCCAGCCGCCGATGCCGCCATAGACGAACGGCACCTGGCGCCGCAGGGACAACCGGTTGAGCACCTGACGGCTGCGGAGGTTGTCGGTGGCATCGACGATCACCGTGCAGCCGCCGAGAAGCGCCTCGGCGTTGCCCGCTTCCAGGGTCGCATACACCGCCTCGGTGCGGCAGCCCGGGTTGAGGCGGTCCAGTTTTTCCGCCGCCGACTCGACCTTCGGGCGTTCGAGATCGAGGGTGGTGTGCAGAATCTGGCGGTTCAGGTTTTCCAGGGCCACGCGGTCGCCATCGATGAGCTTCAGGTGCCCCACGCCGGCCGCCGCCAGGTAGTAGGCCGCGATCGACCCCAGGCCGCCCAATCCGACCAGCATGACCCGGCCGGCCGCCAGCCGGCGCTGGCCTTCGGGCCCTATTTCCGGCAGCTGCAGCTGACGGCTGTAGCGCCGGTTGTCCTCCCCGGCCGGCTGGGGCGGCCCGTTCACTTCTTGTTCTTGTGGGCCATAAGCGCCGCGTACACCCGCTCGGAGGTCAGGGGCAGTTCGTGAATGCGCACGCCGGTGGCATCGTAAACCGCGTTCAGGATGGCCGGAATGGTCGGCATGATCGCGCCCTCGCCGACCTCCTTGGCGCCGAACGGCCCATTGGGCTCCTCGCTTTCGACGATGATGGCTTCCACCGGCGGCATGTCCAAGGCCGTGACCAGCTTGTATTCGGCCAGATCGCTGTTGATCACCCGGCCGCGGGCGTCGAATTTGACCTCCTCGAAGAGCGCCTCGCCCATGCCCATCGACAGCGAGCCTTCCATCTGGGCTTCGACCGAGGTGCGGTTGATGGCCCGGCCGCAGTCGTGGGCATCGGTCATTTTCTCGACGACGATCTTGCCGCTTTCAAGATCCACCTCCACCTCCACCACCTGGGCCGAACACCCGTAGGCCGGCGAGGTTCCCACCGCGGCGCCCTTGAACTTGCCCCCCAGCGCCGGGGGCTTGTACTTGCCGGTGCCGACGATCGTCCCGCGCGCCAGGTAGGCGATGCGCGAGGCCTCGCGGAAGCTCAGGGCGTCGCCGGCGGGGCTGTCGCTCCATCCGCGGTGTTCCTTGATGTAGCGGCTGCGGATGTCGCTGAAATCGACGGGGCCGTTTTTGAAGACGATGCGGCCGTCCTTGATGTCCATCTCCTCCACCGGCACGCTCAACTCTTCGGCCAGCGCCTCCAGCACCTGGCGCTTGACCGCTTCGGCGGCCTGTTTCACGGCATGGCCGGTCATCAGCGTCTGCCGGCTCGAATAGGCCCCGAGGTCCACGCCGAAGTCCGTGTCGCCCGACATCACCCGCACGCAATCCAGCGGAACCCCCAACGTCTCGGCCGCGATCATGCCGAAGGCCGTGTCCGAGCCCTGGCCGATCTCGGCCGAGGCCGTGTACAGCTGCACCGCGCCGCCGTCCTCGGCCAGCTTGATGGTGGCCGTGCAGTGGTAAGTGTCGGACCGGTAGATGGGGTAGCCGGCCCCGGAGACAAAAAATCCGCAGGCCATGCCGATGCCCTTGCCCTTCGGCAGCTTGCCCTTCTTGGAGGCCCAGCCCGAGGCATCGCGCACCGCCTCGATGCACTCCTCCATGCCGAGGCTGCTCATGTTGAGGTCGTTGCAGGTCACGTCCCCGGCCTGCATCATGTTCTTCAGCCGAAGATCGATGGGGTCGATCCCCAGCTCTTCGGCGATCATGTCCAGCTGCTGCTCCCAGGCGGCGCGCGCGGCGACCCCGCCGTGGCCGCGCTGGGCCCCGCAGGTCGGCTTGTTGGTGTAGACCCGCCAGCCGTCGTACTTCATGTTGGGCAGCTTGTAGGGGCCGCCCAGCAGACTCCCGGCGTAGTAGACCGTGGCGATCCCAAAGCTGGAATAAGCGCCGCCGTCCAGGTGGCACTCGTGCTGCAGCGCCAGCAGGGTGCCGTCCTTTTTGGCGCCGGTGGTCATGCGGTGCACGAAATGGTGGCGGGCGCGGCACAGCATGAAGACCTGCTCGCGCGAATAGATGAACTTGACCGGTTTGCCGGTCTTGCGCGCCAGCAGGCAGGCGGCCAGCTCGCCGGTGTTGGCGGCGGCCTTGATGCCGAAGCCGCCCCCCACGTAGGGCTTGACCACCCGCACCTTGCCCACCGGCAGGCCCAGCACCATGGCCAGCGTGCGCTGAACGTAGTGGGGCGCCTGGGTCGAGCTGTGCAGGGTCAGGCGGCCGTCCAGGTCGAAAATGGCGATGCAGCCGGGCGGCTCGAGAAAGGCGCCGTCCTGGCGCTTGTTCTTGAAGGTGGTGGTCTTGACCAGATCGCATCTTTTCAAGGCCTCGGCCACGTCGCCGAACTCCTGGTGCACCTCGGCCGAGATGTTGCGCGGATATTTGGGGTGCAGCTGCGGCGCCCCCTCGGCCATGGCCTCTTCCATGGTCAGCACGGCCGGCAGCTCCTCGTAGTCGACCTCGATCAGGCCGATGGCCTCCTCGGCCGTCTCCTTGTCGACGGCGGCCACCGCCGCGATCTCGTCGCCCACGTACCGCACGACGTCGTGGCAGAACACCGTTTCGTCGTAGCGGGCCGGACTGACGCCGTAGGGCACCAGGCCCGCATCTTTGGATGTGATTACCGCCTTGACACCCGGCAGGCGCTCGGCCGCGGAGGTGTCGATGCTCACCAGGCGGGCATGCGGCAAGGGGCTCTGCAGCAAGGCCGCGTGCAGCATGCCCGGAAAAGACATGTCGTCGATGAACACCGCCCGTCCGGTCGCTTTGGCCGGCGCATCGAGGCGGGCCGACCGGCTGTTGATGACGCGATAATCAGTCATAATTTCCTCCAAGACCCAAACGCAGGTTCCAGGTTCAGGATCGTAGGTTGGGGTGAGCGGAGCGAAACCCAACAACGGCAAGGATCCGTTATCTTTGTTGGGCTTCGCGTTGCTCACCCCAACCTACAAAACTGCGGTGCAATGCTATAATGCGTTTCCTGATTCCATATCATCCGAATCATCCGAGTTTAAAGTTTCAAACAAGCTAAACGGGCTAAATCAGCTCCACGGGCTCAACAGGCTCAACCATCTGAAACGGCCGCCCGAGGCCCCGTTACCGCGCCACGTCCTTTATGGCCGTGATGATCTTCTGGTAGCCGGTGCAGCGGCAGAGATTGCCCGATATGGCGCGCCGGATCTCGGCTTCCTCCGGGCGGGGCGTGCGGTCCAGAAGCTCCTTGGCCGACAGGATCATGCCGGCGGAGCAAAAACCGCACTGTATGGCGCCTCTTTCGACGAAGGCCTCCTGCAGCGGGTGGAGCCCCGCGGCGGTTTCCAGTCCCTCGATGGTCTGCACCGCGCGTCCGTTGGCCTGAACCGCGAGAACCAGGCAGGAGTTGACGGCTTTTCCATCCAGCAGCACCGTGCAGGCGCCGCAGTCCCCCAGGTCGCACCCCTTTTTGGTGCCCGTCAGGCCGATTTGGCTGCGCAGCAGATCGACCAGGGTGGTGTTCGGCTCCACGGCCAACTCGTAGGGCGTGTCGTTGACGGTCAAGCGGATTATCTGCTTCATGTCTGTCTCCTCATAATCGTTCTGCTGCGGGCTTCGGATAGAGCCATCGCCAGTGTTCGCCGGGTCAGCAGCGCCACCATGGCGCGCCGGTATTCGGCCGAGCCGCGGAAATCCAGGATCGGCCGGCAGTCGTTGGTGGCGGCCTGCCCCGCCTGTTCGAACAGGCGCTCGCCGGGTTTTTCGCCCACGAGCACCTTTTCGGCCTTGGGCGAGCGCAGGGGCGTGGGGCCGACCGAGCCCAGCGCAATCCGGGCGTGTCGAATCCGCTCGGCCTTTTCGTCCAGCTCCAGAAATGAGGCCACGTTGACGATGTTGCAGTCCTGGGCCTTGCGGACGCCCAGGTTCAGATACCCGGCGCCGGAATAGCCGCGCGGGACCGTGATGACGATCGCCGTGACGAGTTCGTCCTCGCCGGCAACGGTCATCCCGGGGCCCTTGAAAAACGCCTCGACCGGCATGCGGCGCTCACCGGACGGGCCGGTCAGCACGATTTCGGCCCCGTAGACTATAAGAGACGGCGGCAGGTCGGCCGCCGGCCGGGCCGAGCCGAGATTCCCGCCGATGGTGGCCAGGTTGCGGATCAGGGGCGTGCCCAGGGCGCGGGCGCTCTGCCCCAGGGCGGCGGCATTCCCGGCGATCACATCGGAGGCGCCGATATCGGCGATGGTGACGCAGGCGCCCAGCACCAGCGTCCCGTTGGATCGCTCCAGCCGGCGCAGTTCCGCAATGCGCGCCAGGGACACGAGGTGCGCCGGCGCCAGGACCTTTTTTTTCATGTTGACCAGCAGGTCGGTCCCGCCGGCCAAGGGCCGGGCCCTGCCCCGCCGGGCCGCCATCACTTCGCAGGCCTCGGCAACGGAAGCGGGTTCGTGAAACTCAAATTTGGGCAGGATCATACGGGCCTCCAATTTCCCCGCCGCCCGATCGGCTGGGGCGGGACGGCTTCAGGTTAAAGGCACAGACCTCGATGTGCTCGGGTGAGCGGGAAACGATACTCAAGCTGCCGTAATCCACGCGGATGCGAAACAGATTCGGCAGCGGCATGTCCAGAAAACGGCAGATCAAAACGCGGATCACGCCGGCGTGCGTCACGATGCAGACGTTGCCGGGCGTTTCGTCCGCCATCCGTGCCACCGGCAAAACCACACGCTGCTGCAAATCCCGGAAGCTCTCGCCGCCGGGCGGCCTGAAACCGGCCAGGTCCTTTCCGCGCGCCTGCCAGAGATCGGGCCGCTCGTCGCGCACGCGGCGGCGCGGCAGCCCTTCCCAGCGGCCGAGGTGAATTTCCCGCAGTTCCCTGCTGGTTCTAACACCGGCGGCATGACCGGCAAAGACGATGGCCGCCGTTTCGGCCGCCCGCGCCAGGTCGCTCGACCACACCGCGTCGAATTTGACATGCTTAAAGTCGTCGTGCCAGGCTTCGGCCTGCCGCCGGCCGTCGCCGCCGAGCGCCACGTCCGTCTGGCCGATGAAGCGCCCTTCTTCCGGATTCTCGATCGTCCCGTGGCGCATCAGAAAGAGCATCGTCATGGCGTCAGCCCGCCGCGGCCGCACACGACGACGCGCGCGCCGGTGGTCTTCTCCCGCAGCCGGTGCCTTCCCCTTGGGTCCCGGCCAGAAAAGGGCTGCGGTACTCCGCCTCCGCGAGGCTTCGCTTCAGGCTCGCCCCGATCTGGTGAAACGTCCGCGCATCGAAGCGGCACAAATGCGATTCGGCATAATCTCTTTCCCGCGCCGAGGCTGCCCGCAGCCGGCGGCAGAGGTGCGCCGCATCGAAAATGCGCCAGGCGGCCAGAAAGGCCAGGGCTTGCGCTACGCGTCGTTTCCCCTGCGCCAGGCGCTGCAGATACGCCGGGCACACATGCCCGGAGCGGGCCAGAACTTCGGTCATGTGCGTCAATAGCGGCGCTTTGGTGATCTCGAGGCCGCCGTCCGCAGAAAGCCCTCTTAATGTATCGGGCCATGAGCCGTCAAGAGCAAACTGATCCGAAAGACGCCCGTGCCGATTTTTGATCGCCGGGCGCCCGTCGACCGGATGGTGGAGGATAATTTCCCGCGGGTTCACCAGCAGATCGCCGGCGGCCTCGAATTCGCAGTGGTCGGCGTACCGGCCGGCACACAGCAGGGCCGCCTCGGCCAGGCGCATCAAGAGCAGCCAGTATGGTGCAGCTTCGCTTTCGAGTCGGCAGGCCCGCAGCCAGAGCGCTTCGATATCCTCTTTTAACAAGTTCCTTGACGATCTTCCGCTCGCCATCATAATACTCGCCGCCGGCCTGAGGACATCGCATTTGGTTCGGGTGGGATCTCAGCGCAATTCAGTTTTGAATTGACAGCGGGAAGCGTCTTAATTTATATGGTGGGGTATGTCAATAATGATATAAGAGCGTCGCCGGTTATCGATATCTATCGATCATCCCTGATCGGATGAAAAACAACCTGTAAAGCGTACCGCTAACCGAAACCGTCTGTGGTCAGGGAATGCCCCGCACCTGCTTCCCGTCCCCTGCTCGAGGAGCACTTCCGGTGAAAAACATACCCGTTCATGACGCCGTCGGCATGGTGTTGTGCCACGACGTCACCCGCATCGTGCCGGGAGGACAGAAAGGACCCGCCTTCAAGAAAGGCCACATCATCACGGCCGGTGACGTCGGGCCGCTCCTGGACATGGGCAAGGCCCACGTCTACGTCTACGATCTTTCCGCGGGCTACATCCACGAGGACGACGCCGCCATCCGGATCGCCTCAGCCGCCGCGGGCCCGGGACTGCGCCTGACATCGCCTTCGGAGGGGCGGGTGAACCTGGCCGCCTCCCTGAACGGGCTGCTGAAGGTCAATCCCGCGGCCCTGAGAGAGATCAACGCCGTCGAGGATGTCGTCTTCGCCACCCTGCACACCAATGTCCCGGTCGACTGCAACCAGCCGGTGGGCGGCACCCGCATCATTCCGCTGGTCACCCGCGAGGAAAACATCCGGCAGGTCGAGGCCATCTGCCGCGGCCAGGCCCCTGTCATTCAGGTCAAGGCCATCCTGCCGCTGCGGGTCGGCATCGTCACGACCGGCAGCGAGGTGTTCAACGGCCGCATCGAGGACAAGTTCGGCCCGGTCCTGCACGTCAAGTTCGCCGAACTGGGCTGCCCGGTCGCGGGCCAGGTGTTCGTCTCCGATGACGCCGCCCTGACCGCCAACGCCATTCGGCACTTCATCGACGAGGGGGCCGAGATGGTGGCCGTGACCGGCGGCATGTCGGTCGATCCGGACGACCAGACGCCGACCGCCATCCGCGACACCGGAGCGCGCGTCGTCACCTACGGCACGCCCGTCTTTCCCGGGGCCATGTTCATGCTGGCCTACCTGGGCAAGGTGCCGATCATCGGCTTGCCGGGCTGCGTGATGTACCATCGCACCAGCATCTTCGACTTGGTCGTGCCGCGCATCCTGGCGGGCGAAACGCTCACCCGCGCGGATTTCATCGAGTTGGGATATGGCGGCTACTGCTCCGGGTGCGGGACCTGCGTCTACCCCCGCTGCGGTTTCGGCAAGTAATCGTATGAATCCGATTGTCGAAATGGCCGGGCGCCTCCTGGACGCTCACACGCGATTCGTCCTGGCCACCATCATCGGCCGCCGCGGCTCGGCCCCCCGCATGGCCGGCACCCGCATGATCATTTCAGAAGACGGCCGGGGCCTTGGCACCATCGGCGGCGGCCTGTTGGAAGCCCGGGTGATCCAAAAGGCGGCCGAGGTGCTCGCCGCCCGACGCCCCATGGTGCTTTCGTTCGACATGACGCATGCCGAAGCGGCCGCCACGGACATGATCTGCGGCGGACGGGTGGAAGTGCTGTTGGAGGTCATCGATCCCGAGAGCCCGGCGGCGGACGCGGTGAATTGCTGGCGGGCGGTGCAGTCGGCGCCGGAGCCCCATTTTTTTCTGACCATTCTTTGCTTCGCCGGCGAAACCCTGGCGAGCAGCGACCATTGCCTGGTCGGAAACCGGAGGGTGATCTGCGGCAATCCGCCGCCGACCGTCATGAACTTCATCCAGGACCCGCGTAACGGCGGCGCCCTTCAAACCGCCTCTCTCGGGGAATACCTGGTCATCAGCGAACCGGTCGCACCGCCGCAGACCGTATTCTTGTTCGGGGCCGGCCACGTCGCCCAGCCCACGGCCCGGCTCGCGGCCCTGGTCGGCTTCGGCGTGCGGGTGATCGACGACCGGGCGGAATTCGCCAACGCCGAGCGCTTTCCCGAAGCGCAAGAGGTCCGGGTGGCGGCCGATTTCGATACCGCCTTCGACGGTCTTTCCATCGATTCCGGCGCTTACATCGTCATCGTGACCCGCGGGCACCTGCACGACCAGGACGTGCTGCGGCAGGCGCTGCGCACGCCCGCGGCGTACATCGGGATGATCGGCAGCCGGCGCAAGCGCGACAAGATCTACGGCGCGCTGCGGCGACAGGGCGTGACCGAGGCCGACCTCGAGCGGGTGCACTCCCCCATCGGGCTTGACATCGGCGCGGAAACCCCGGCCGAGATCGGCTTGAGCATCGTCGCCGAACTGGTCCGGGTTCGCGCGCGGAAAAGAGGCTCGTGAAACCCGAAGACGCCGCCGGCCTCATCCTGGCGGCCGGGTTTTCGCAGCGCATGGGCGACTTCAAACCCCTGCTAGATCTCGGCGGGCTGACGGTCGTAGAACGCGTCATTTGGCTGTTTCGGTCCGCCGGCGTGCAGCGCGTGCTGGTGGTGGTCGGCCACCGCGCCCAAGAGGTGATTCCCCTGGTCGAAAAGTGCGGCGCACACGTCTGTATCAACGCGCACTATGAAAAGGGCATGTTTTCCTCGGTCGCAGCCGGCGTGGCGGCACTGGATCAGGCCACCGGCGCCTTTTTCGTCCTGCCGGTCGACATTCCGCTCGTCCGGCCCGCCACCCTGCGCGACCTCCTTTCGGCCTTTCCCACCGGCGAAGCCGCGATCTGCCACCCCACCTTCGGCGGCCGCCGCGGACACCCACCGCTCATCGGATGCCGTCACAAAGAGGCTATCCTGAAATGGGAGGCGCCGGGGGGCCTGGGGACCCTGCTCGACCGTCTGGAGCGACACGCCCTGGAGGTGGCCGTCATCGACGAGTTCATCCACCAGGACCTGGACCGGCCCGAAGATTACCGGCGCATGGCCGACCGGCTCAAGCACCGCGACGTCTTGTCCCCGGCCGAATGCGCGGCGCTGCTGAACGACCGCCTGAAAGTTCTGCCGGCCGTGGCCGCGCACGGCCGCGCCGTGGCCGAGATGGCCCTGCGCATGGGCCGGGCCCTCAACGCCGCGGGGTTGGCCCTCGATCTCGAGCTGATTTACGCCGCCGCGCTCGTGCACGATTTGGCGCGCGGCGCGCCCGACCATGCCCGCCGCGGCGCGCAGCTGCTGCGCGAGTTGGACATGCCGCTAATGGCCGAAATCGTCGCCACCCACATGGACCTAGCCGTAGCGGAGCAGGACCCGGTCCGCGAGGCGGAAGTCGTCTTCCTGGCGGACAAACTGATGGCCGAAGACCGCTTCGTCGGCATCGAGGCGCGCTATGGATCGCGCCTGGCCGCCCACGGCGCGGATGACGGTGTTCTGGCGGCCATCCGCGCCAAGCTGGCATCGGCCCGGCGCTCCGCGGCACGCATCGAACGCGCCGCCGGCCGATCTCTGGCCAACCTGTGGCACACTGCACCCTTCATCCCTTCCCATCGGTAGCGTGATCTTCTACTCACGGATGCCCGGCCAATCAACACAAAAACGCCGTGGCCCGGGTCGACACCGGCCTGGACCGCAAGATGTTTCTGGCCGGACTGTGCGCACCGCTGCAAGGAGGCATGGGGGCCATCCTGAAGCTTTGAGACCGGCACCAGCCAGGTGCACCACATGAGCCTGCTCCCCGGGCAAGGTGTTTATATGGGCGTGGCGCCCGCAGACATCCATCTCATTTGAAGCAAACGCCGTCCCGGAAGAAATATGCGGCCCGCTGCGCGGAAAAAATCATTTCAGGCACGTCCACGAGAATTGACTCCCGATCGTAAAGGAAGCCATCCTTTCGACGACCTCGAGGGCGGAACGACCCGCTTTCCTAGCAAAATCAGTCTTTGACGGCGTTGGAGAAATCCGAGAGCAGAAGGTAGGCTTTGCGGGCGAAACGCTGCAGGGCCGGGGTGCCCTTGCCGTGGCGCACGGCTTTGAAAATGCCTTCCGGGTCCACCGGAACCGTTCCGGCCAGGACGTCCACCGGCAGACCGGTAAAGGCTTCGGCCAGCAGGGGGGTGCTCGGGCCCATCATCACCACCCGGACATCGGGGCCGACCGCGGCCAGAAGCTCGTCGGCCGTGTCGTTCAGAATGGTGGTCGAGGTCATGATGAAGACCCGGGCCCACTGACCGAGTTTTTTGGCAAACGCCCGCGGGTCGCCGATGCGGCGGCTGATGTCGGACACCTCGAGGTCGGCGGCCCGCTTTTCGAGCTTGGCGACGAGCGGTCCGAAATAGCCGGCCATGGCCACCCGGGTGCCGCGGCCGATTCCCAGCAAATCGAAGAGGGTCTCGTTGGAGCGGTCTTCGGGCAGGGACAGCGCGCGTCGATGGTTGAGGGCGTTGACCAGCGCCAGGGCCATGCTGCGGTGGATCGGGTCGGGCGCGGTGATCAGCCGCAGCAGTTCCAGGGCCGGGGCGTTCTCATACTCCTCCCTGCCGGCCACCACCATGCAGCCGGCCTTGTTTTCGAATGACGTGTAGGACAGACCCAAGCCGCCGTCGGCGGTGCTGACGGCCGTATACCCCAAACCGATGGACAGCATCGCGACCGTTGTCTCGGCGGCCCGTGCGGCACTGCCGTCATACAGCCGTTCACAAATTGTCATCGCTCGATCCCGTCCCCCCGTTCACGGGCCCGGCGGCACTTTGGCCACCAGCCGCAACGCTGGTGCTTTGCCGATAGGGCGAATCGCCCCGGCAGCTGCGGCAGGTCTCACCGTGGCGCTGCGGATACGCCTCACGGCACGATGGGCAGAGCCGGATCGGTCCCTTGCTGCGCTTGATTAAAAAATCGGCCCGGACCGTGACGGGCGCTATACGAATCATCCGGTCACCCGCCGTGCGGATCTGCTCGCGGATGCGCTCGGAGTTCTGCTCGGGTTTGGTTTTTCGTTTCAGGAACCAGTCGGCCACGTCCTCCCATTGCAACAATTTGCGGGGGTCCAGAATCGCCCGGATTCCCTCGCCGGTGTACTTGTCATACAGGCTCAGTGCGTAAAGACCCAGATCCAGGATCCGCAGCCACCCGTTGCCGATCGTGCAGGGCGTGAGCATCTGCACGGCATCCGGCAGGCACCAGGTGGTCTCGCTAAGGGCATCGTACAAAGTATCTGCGGGAAGGCGCCGCCGGGCCGCTTCCACCATGTAGCACCCGATCAGCACCCCCGGTGCGGGATATCCGTGAAACCGCGTCGTGGCCTCGACGAACTCATCGAAGCGCTCCACAGCGCTCTCTTCAGCCGGCGGTTTACGGCCGTTATCGGCATCGGTCTCCAAGAAATTCCTTTCGATCACCAAAAGTCTACCGGCGAATTAGCACCGTAATTTCTATCCACAGGCGGGTTGTCTGATCCATCTTTTGGCCCGTGATGGTTTGAATTCAAGTGCGTAGTTCGTAGGTTGGGGCGAGTGAAACGAACCCCGACAAAGATAACGGATCCTTGCCGTTGTTGGGTTTCGCTCTGCTCAACCCAACCTACGATTCTGAACCGGGAACCTCAAAACCGCTCACATCCGTCATCCCCCGATCCTTAAACCTTTAACCTTGTACCTTTTACCTTTTACCTTCTTACCCCCTACCCCCGGCTGACCGTGACGAAGTTCTCCTGCATCGCCACGCCGCCGCCGGCGGGGTCCCAGGGGTCCAGCGGGCCGCACATGAGCTTGTTGTCCGCCACCCCGCGGTTGAAGGCCCGGCTCTCGACCGGCAGAGTGTGGCCGAACCCGTGCAGCATGAACACCGCCTCGGGATGAATCATGCCGGTCAGCTTGACCGGCAGTTTTCCGGAATGGCCGTTGCCCGAGACCCACACCATGTCGCCGTCGGCGAGGCCGAGGCCGGCTTCCTGGTTCATTCACAGAGTGTTTTCCGACACCTGCTCATACAACAGCGGATTGTTGACGGTGTGACCTTGGGTGTGGACCGCGCAGCGGCCGAATGTCAAGCGAAAACTGCCCGCCGGCGGATGGGTGGCTCGTAAGGCTTGAGCGACTTGATGCCCTGGTCGTCCCAGACCGCGTTGACCATTTCTATTTTGCCGGAATCATGCCGGTGGGTTTTACGGGGAGGGGGGAGAATACCAGCCCAACGACCCGCCATGATCGGATGGACGTCGGTCGCCCGATCTGGTATGCAATCAATGAAAACCCCTATGATTCACCACGGAGTCCGCCCATGGGTAAAAAAGAGTCGCCGTTTCGCATCCGCTCCAAAATCTGGGTGGAAGACGCCAACGGCAAGGTCGTTTTCGGTTTAGGGAGATACCGGATTCTCGAAGCCGTCCAGCGGCTCGGATCGCTGCAGGCCGCCGCCCAGGAACTCAAGATGAGCTACCGGGCGATCTGGGGCCGCATCAGCGCCACCGAGAGGCGGCTCGGAAAGCCGCTGTTGATCCGCAAACCCAAAGGCTCGCGCCTGACGCCCTTGGGCGAAACGCTCCTGAAGCAGTTCCAGCGTCTCCAGAAGATCGTGGAGACCGAATCCGACGATGTCTTCAAGGATCTCATGGCGGCCTATCTCGACCACTGAACCGGCTGTGCCGCCGATTGCCGGACCCGTCTCGTTTCCACGGGTCCGGCATCGGCGGCGATCCCCTCTTCCCGCCTCCGGCCTTCTCATATTCCACTGCGCCGAATCGATCATCATTCTTGCTATTCAGTCCGATCATAGCCATAAGTCTATAAAATCGGAAATCCGATTCGTAAATACCCGGAAATGCCCATGCAACTGACGCAGTACTGCGCCGTCCCCCGGCGCGCGCCACCCGGTTACCGATGAAGGTCGCTCATTTCGCAAGCCTCAGAACACGGCTGTATCTTCTGGTCCTGCTCACGGCGCTGCCGGGCTGGGTCCTGGTATTCTATACGGCCTCCGAACAAAAACAGAGCGCGGTCCGCGCCATTCATCGCGACGCTCTTCGAACGGCCCGCTCGGCCGCGGATCAGGAAGCGCGCATCCTGGGAGAAGGGCGCCAGGTGCTGATCACCATGGCCGACTTTTTCCTGGAGAACCGTGACGATCCGATGCGCTGCCAACACTTTTTCGGGCGTCTCCTGAACGGGTCTCGGGGATATGCCAACCTGGGCGCCGTCGGACCGGACGGCGAACCGATCTGCAGCGCCAGGCCGCTTCCGGCCGGGACCAATCTTTCCCGACATCACTGGTTCCTGCGGGCGAAGGAGTTCCGGGATTTCGCCATGGGGGGCTATCACCTGAGTTCGGTCGGGGATGAGCCCGTGCTGTATCTGGCCGAACCGGTGCTGGACGAAACCCGGCAGCCGGTGGCCGTCGTGTTTGCGGCGTTGAACCTGGATTGGCTCAACCGGCTGGGCTTCAGCACCCTGGCAGACCTGCCCGATCGCTCGACCTTTATTCAGATCGATCAGGACGGCGTTGCCCTGTCCTATGATCCGCAGACGCGGGAATGGTCCGAAAAGGCGCCCGTTGCAATCGACATTCTGAAAGATATCCTGAACCGCAAGTCCGGTGTCCTGGAGGCCAGGGGTACCGACGGGATTCCGCGACTCTTCGCCTTCGCTCCCCTGGCAAGCGCATTGAACAACAGGCAAATCATTCTCATCATCGCCATGCCGCGCGCCGTCTCCTTTGCCGCAGCCAATCGGGACCTCACCCGCAATTTGGGCCTGCTGGGGGCCGTAACGCTGCTGGCCCTGCTGTTCGCCTGGAAAGGCAGCGAGGTCTTCATGCTGCGGCAGGTCCGGGCCCTGGCATCGGCCAGCCGGCGGTTGGCCGACGGCGATTTGAGCGCCCGCACCGGCCGCATGGAAGGCCAGGACGAACTCAGCCGGCTCTCGCGAACCTTCGACGAGATGGCACTCGCCCTCGAAAGCCTGCACGCCGCCGAGAAGATGGCCGGTGAAGAGATCCGGCAATCCCGCGAGCAGCTGCGGCGCCTGACCAACCACCTTCAGGCGGTCCGCGAAGAGGAGCGAACCCGCATTGCCCGCGAGCTGCACGACCAGTTCGGCCAGACCCTCTCGGTGCTCAAAATGGACCTGGCCTGGCTGGCAAAACATCTTCCCGGCCCGGTGGAACCGTCGCTTCAGGAAAAACTCGCCGCGATGGGTTCGGTCATCGACGCGACGCTGCACGTCCTGCACCGGGTGTGCACCGAGTTGCGGCCGGTCATCCTGGACGATTTCGGGCTGGCGGCCGCCATTCAGTGGCAGACGGAGGATTTTCAGAACCGGACCGGCATCGCCTGCAGGCTTGTTCTCGACAGCGAAGCGACTTCACTGACCCGGGAAGAATCCACTGCCGTCTTCCGGATATTTCAAGAGATCTTGACCAATGTCGTGCGCCATGCCGCTGCCGGCGAAGTCGTCATTCGTCTCCGGGAAGAAGACAACCGGTTGATGCTGGAGGTTGCGGATGACGGCAAAAGTATCACGGATGCCCAAATCGACAGCCCGACCTCCCTGGGGCTGGTCGGAATGCGCGAAAGGGTTCAGGCGCTTCACGGGACCATCCAGTTTGCGGGAAACACCCTTAAGGGCACCCGCGTCACGGTGTCGGTGCCGATAACCGGAAGGACGGTATCACATGCTTAAAATCATCATGGCCGACGATCATCCGATCGTGCGGGCCGGTCTGAAACAGATCTTGGCCGAAGCCTCCGACCTGGTGGTGGCGGCCGAAGCGGACAACGGGCGCGAGTTGCTGAACCTCGTCCGCCGGGAACCTTTTGATGTCGTCCTGCTGGACATCAGCATGCCGGGCATGGATGGCCTGGACGTCTTGAAGCAGCTCAAGTGCGAGCTGCCCGCCATTCCGGTGATCATCCTGACGGTCCACCCCGAAGCCCAGTATGCGCTGCGGGTCCTCAAAGCCGGCGCTTCCGGGTATCTGACCAAGGAAAGCGTTCCGTCCGAATTGATCCGGGCCATTCGCAAAGTTCACCGCGGCGGACGGTACATCACGCCGTCACTGGCCGAAAAAATCGCCTTTGCCCTGGGCGGGGAACCCGGCCGGCTGCCGCATGAAACCTTATCCGACCGCGAGTTCCAGGTGCTCTCCCAGATCGCCTCCGGCCGGACCGTGACGCAAATCGCAGAAGAATTGGCATTGAGCGTCAAGACCATCAGCACCTATCGCACCCGCATTCTGGAAAAAATGCAGATGAAAACAAACGCGGAGCTCACCCACTACGCGATTCAAAACCGCCTGGTGGAGTGAAACAAGAAGACCAAGGGCCCGAGGGGCCAAAGACAAAAGGTTGACAGCGAGAAACTTGCAAGACACTGATCCGAAAATTCTGCACGAGGCTTTTCCCCCGGTTAACGCTCAAAATCATCTTGTGCCCGTGGGGAGGTATCAGATACAATCCCTGCTATTCGATCCCGGCACTATAGCCCAGAGGTCTGCAAACCTCACCCGGCAGCTGCTTGCCTTTGCCCGCAAGCAGACCGTGGCGCCCAAGTCGCTCGACCTGAACGAGACCGTAGAAGGCACGCTCAAAATGCTGCGGCGGCTAATCGGCGAAAACATCGACCTGGCCTGGCTGCCGGGCAAGAGCCTGGGTCAGGTCAGGATGGACCCCTCCCAGATCGAACAGTTGCTGGCCAATCTGTGCGTCAACGCCCGGGATGCGATCCACGATACCGGCAAGATCAACATCGAAACGGCAAGCGTCACCTTTGACGAAACATACTGCGCCGCGCATGTGGGGTTTGTCCCCGGCACGTATCTGCTGCTGGCCGTTAGCGACGATGGCTGCGGCATGGACGCCGAGACGCTTTCACACCTGTTCGAACCGTTCTTCACCACCAAGGAGGTCGGTAAAGGCACCGGTTTGGGGCTGGCCACAGTCTATGGCATCGTCAAGCAGAACAACGGTTTCATCGATGCATACAGTGAACCGGGCCTAGGTACGACCTTCAAAATTTACCTCCCACGGCATGCGACCGAGGCAGGCCGGACTCCCAAGGTGGATGCGGCACGATCGGCCGCAAGCGGTCATGAAACCATCCTTTTGGTGGAAGACGAGACCATGATCCTGGATATCACCGTGAAGATGCTGGGACGACAGGGATACACGGTGATGGCCGCCGCCACGCCGGGTGAGGCGATCCGACTTGCTCGGGAACATGCCGGCGAGATCCACCTGCTCATGACTGACGTGGTCATGCCCGAGATGAACGGCAGGGACCTGGCCAAGAACCTGTTGTCGCTGTACCCGAAGCTCAAGCGCCTGTTCATGTCAGGCTACACGGCCGATGTCATCGCTCATCACGGCGTGCTGGACGAAGGCGTTCAATTCATCCAGAAGCCCTTTTCAGGGCAGACCCTGGCCGCCAGGGTTCGAGAGGTGCTGGACGAAGCGACACCATCGACCAAGGGATAACTCGGATACGGTAAAAGCATGCCACGTTCCTGCCGTTTCAGGAAAATTCAGAAACCCGTATCATATTTTGTCCCTGGCTGAGTTCGTTCTTTTCTCAATTTCCTGACAACCATTTAGAAAGGCAGACACTGCATAATGTTGTCCGCCTTTTCTGATTTGGAAGATGGTTACAAAACCGAATATCACGCCGAAGGATTAATGCCGTCTCAATAAAGCCGGCAAGGCCATGGGACTGACGCCATTAGAATGTCTTGAAATCGTGGTTGGCAAATCAAATACACATTCTCAGCGGATGCGACATTTAGGCACGGATTACCTTCTGATCATTGTACAAGCCGGTATGTCGGCACATGATCCGTTGAATTCAAAATATCAAAGGTTCTGTCATGAAGCAATCAGAAACCGACCTGATCTCCGAAATGCGAGAGCAGTTGAAGTTCGAAACCCTGCTGGTCGATATCTCCACCTGCTTCGTCAACCTGCCCGTCGATGAGATAGACGGCGAGATTGACGACGCTCATCGCCGTATCTGCGAGTGCATTGGTTTGGACATTTCTGCGCTGTGGCAGGTGCTGGGCGAGATTCCGCGGAACTATGTGCTGACCCACAATTATCGGCTCCTGGAAGACCCGCCGCTGCCCGAGCGGATGACTGCCGACGAGTATTTTCCCTGGTGCTTGGAGCATGTCGAGACCGGCAGGGTCATCGCCGTATCCACGTCGGAGTTGCCGGTAGAGGCGGCCCGCGACCAGGAGGTCTGGCGCCATTACGGGATCAAGTCCTCTTTGGTTATCCCACTTTCGGCAGGGGGAGAAGCGCCTGTTGGTGTCATCAGCTTCCACACGATGAAAGCGGACTATACCTGGACGGAACTGCTTGTAAAACAGCTCGAATTGGTCGCGCAAATATTTACCAATGCGCTCACCCGAAAACGCGCGGAGGCAGAGTTGCGCGAAAGCGAAGCGCGCTTGAGTTTAGCGACAGATGCCGCGGGGGTGGGCTTGTGGATCATGGAGGTTGCCACCGAGACGGTCTGGGTCACACCCAAAACCCGGGAGCTGGTTCATTTTGCTCCGGATGCAGAGCTTAACTATAAAACTTTCTTAAAAGCCATTCATCCAGAGGATCGTGAGCGGATCGATCAGGTAGTGCAACAGGCCCTCCAATCCGACGGAAAATTTGAGATCGATTACCGGATTGTCCTTCCCGATGCAAGCATCCGATGGATAGCCGCAAGTGGGCAACGGTTTCTGAAATCAACCGGTGAAGTGGATCGTCTGATGGGTGTGTCGATCGACATCAGCGAGCGCAAGCGCATGGAAGGCGAACTCACCAAGCGGTTGAATGAAATCGAAGAACTGAAGCAACGACTCGAAAACGAGAATTTGTACCTTCGCAAAGAGCTCAGGGCGCAGAAGGGTTTCGATAAAATCGTGGGGAACAGCAAGGCGATACGGTCAGTTTTATATGCGGCTAATCAGGTCGCTTCCACCGATGCCACCGTGCTGCTTCTCGGTGAAACGGGGACCGGTAAGGGGTTGGCGGCCAACGCCCTCCATCAAATGAGCGCCCGCAAGGACCGTCCGCTGGTCACAGTGAACTGCTCGGCCCTGCCCCAAAACCTCATCGAAAGCGAACTCTTCGGGCGTGAGAAAGGCGCCTTCACGGGCGCACATGTCCGGCAGGCAGGCCGCTTCGAGGTGGCCGACGGCGGGACGATCTTTCTCGATGAAATCGGCGAAATGCCCCTGGAGCTCCAGTCAAAGCTCCTGCGGGTTCTTCAGGAGGGTGAGTTCGAAAGGCTCGGCAGCGCCAAGACGGTTAAGGTGGACGTCAGGGTGATTGCCGCAACCAGCCGTGACCTCAAACAGGAAATCCTAAAGAAGCGCTTCCGGGAGGACCTGTTTTACCGGCTCAATGTCTTCCCAATATCAATTCCGCCCCTCAGGCAGCGAACCGAGGATATCCCGCTGCTGGCTCAATTCTTCACGGAAAAATACGCCCGCAAAATGGGCAGGTCGATCGAGAGCATCCCCAAGGCCACGATAAAAACGTTCCTGACGTATGATTGGCCGGGCAATGTGAGAGAACTGGAACACGTCATCGAACGCGCTGTGATTATCACCGCCGGAACCTCGCTTGTAATGACCGACCAACTGATACCGTCCCTACCCGGCGATTCAAATGACGAACCTTTAAAGGACCTGGCCGCCGCGGAACGCGAACATATCCTGAAAGTTCTCCGAGAGACCGGCTGGAGGATCGAGGGGCCGTCGGGGGCCGCCGTAATCCTGAAACTCCACCCGAGCACCCTGCGCTTCCGGATCAAAAAACTGGGTATCCGCCGCCCGACATAAAACGTTTTTACTCAACCCACTCACCACCATATGCCGCTGTTCCGCTAAATATCGTGGGCAAACCATCCCCCATTTCCTCGCACCAGTTGGGGCGCATACCCCAAAAAGCAATTATTTTAATACCATGCAAATTTAAATCGTTGTTCATTCCTGTGGCACGCTTCTTGTCTATATCGAGTCGGAACCGAATTATAATCGATATTCCCGAAGACATAACTTCAGCCCCTTGCCGGCAGGTCAAGACACCTCTGGAAGGTTCCGGTTCTCCCGTCTCTCGACTACGAGGTAGGTGATGCGTTGAATACACCCAAAAAGTTGCACGAAATGGGACAAAGCCTTTGGCTCGACCACATCACGCGTGATCTGCTGAACAAAGACGTGCTTATGCACTTAATCGAAGCGTGTTCCATCACGGGCCTGACCTTCAAACCGGCACTCTTCCGTGATGCCATCAAGAACGGTGTGGTCTACGATGCGGCCATTCGCAAAAAACTCAAGGAAAACAAGTCGGGGGAAGAGCTCTTTTTGGAAATTGCGCTGGAGGATCTCAGTCATGCCGCCGATCTCTTGCGGCCGATATTTGACCAAACCGATGGCGCAGACGGATGGGTGTCGTTGGAGGTTTCACCGCGGCTGACGATAGATACGGACAGCGCGGTCGATGCGGTCATGGACTTGTACGGCCGGGCACGACGGCCCAACCTCTTCGTCAAGATCCCCGGCACCAGGGAGGGCCTGCCCGCTGTCGAGAAAGCGATCTTTGCCGGCGTACCGATAAACGTGACCCTTCTGTTCTCTTGCGAGCACTACCTGGCGGCGGCCGGGGCGTATTTACGGGGTATCGAGCGGCGCATTGCCGCCGGGCTCAAACCCAATGTTTGGTCCGTCGCCTCATTGCATGTCGGTTGCTGGGACGTCGCGGTCAAGGGCAGGGTGCCGGACGAGCTGCACAACCAACTCGGCATCGCCATGGCTCAACGGACTTACAAGGCCTGCCGTGACCTGCTGCGTTCACCACGCTGGGAGAGCGCACGCAATGCCGGTGCCAGGCCGCAACGCCTGATGTGGGTTGGTACGGAAACAAGGGATCCAGAAACCTCAGACGTCCTTTACATCAGCGCCCTTGCAGCGCCGCTCACGGTCACCGCCACATCCGAAAGCACCCTGACGGCGTTTGCCGATCACGGCGACATCAATACATCGATGCCGGTGGATGGGGGCGACTGCGAGGCCGTGCTGGACCGGTTTGCCAAGGCCGGCATCGTCATCGATGCATTGGCCGCCCAACTTCAGGACGAAGAGGCCGCAGCATTCGTCAAATCCTGGATCGAGATATTGTTGGCGATCGCTATCAAGAGCGCTGCCCTCACGCAGGTTCACCACTGATGGGCCGTCGGACGGCGTACATGGTGAGAAGCAGATTCAGCCACCAAAGCGACAGGATTCTTAAAACTGAGGGCAATAAAATGGACGCCTTTATGGAGCACTTTGCCAAAGAGATCGAAGATTACTTTCGTCACTATGGCGGAAAATACCGAAATAGATAGTTGGCCGAAAACAATGTGTAAGACAAATTTAATTATAGCACCTGAAAGGTGGCGCTCATGAAGAAACAATTAAACAAAAAAGTACGCTCAGCGCGCGCAATGCGCTCAAGGACAACGCGGACGGATCGGTTGATCTGTACCTGCAGCACGAGAACCCAGGACCCGATAAGGAATCCAACTGGCTTCCGGCTCCCGAGGGGAGATTCATTCCCATGCTTCGCCTCTACTGGCCAAAAGAGGAGCCGCCATCGATCATCGACGGCACATGGAAGATTCCGGCGGTGAAGAAAGTTCAATAGGTTAGCAGTCTCATCAGGAAACAGTGAACGGCTGCGAGCTGCATAAATCCACTTGCAGCCGTTTTTGTTCAAATATGGCGATATGACTTCGGCCCGTCTCAACCGGTTTACACGGTTGAGTTCCACGAAAATGGAAATGTCGTCCGGATCATAGAAGATCAAAGGGCAGCTGATTATGCTACAGAAGGACGGAGGGGTCTTAAGACCGAGATGCGTACGAGATTGTCGGATAAAATTGCTCGAAATAGAAAGGAGAAACCAATGACGAGACGAAATATTTTAAAAACAACGGTTTTAACGGCTGTGATAGTTACCTGGATGTTCGGGCAGCCAGAGGCAGTCCCGGCTGCGGGTACGCCGGCAGTGAAAATGAAGGTGGAACTGCTCTTCGTGCAAAATGCCAAGGGCGTCGCCATTGATAAAGACAAGGGCACCCTGACCCTCAAGGGCGTAAGTCCGACGACGCTGTTCTTCTCCGATCGTCCCGTGCGCATGGCCGGGCACTACAATATGAAGGAATACCTGGCGACTTGGGACGAGGGCAAGGACAGTTTCAGCGCTGACCCCCCCAATGCCACTCTTTCCGTCTTCGAACAGGGGCAGGACGATTTACTTGACGTCGTGGTCAAGCTGCAGAACCCGCGGGTCCAGGGGGACGATATGATCTACGATATCACCCTAATCGACAAAGAAGGCCCATTGCCCAAAAAGGGTGGACCTGCTTCGCTGTTCATCGACATTTTCGGTGTCTGGCGCCGGGCCGCTCGACGCACGGTGTGGATCGGTGCTGCCGCAACGACTGCGGCTGTGGCGACCACGGCGGAGGCCAGTGCGGCTTCTGCTGCGGCTCATCCGACAACTGTAAACTTTCAGGAAACAGCGCCGCCGCCCGCTGCCCCGGCCATGACAAACACTCAGGAGTCGGCCGTCGCGCGCCTCAAGGAGCTCAAGTCGCTGCAAAAACAGGGGCTCATCACGGAGGCTCAATATCAGGAAGAATCTCAAAAGCTTTTGAATCAGATCGCTGAGTGAGGAAGTATGACGTTTTAACGAAAGATCATTATGAAGATAACATTTTGTGAGGAAGGATTGACCCATGAAAAAAGGATTCTTGGTTACGAGTATTTTGATGACGGTGTGGTTGATGCAGGTCGGCTTTGTGCCCACTCCGGCTCAGGCAGTTGAGAACACGAAGAAAGCTGATCTGCTCTTCGTTCAAAACGCGAAAGACGTTACGGTCGATGGCGGAAAGCTTATTTTAAAGCGGATCGGCCCCACCGTTCTGTTCTTCTCCGATCGTCCGGAGCGAATCGCCGGTCACATGACCAATGACAGGTACCTCAAATTGTGGATGGAGGATGGCAAAGACAGTTTTCTGGCCGATCCTCCAAATGCCACCGTTTCGGTATTTGCGGATGACACCGAAACGAACCTTGTCGTGACGTTGCGAAACCCGCAGTTCACTGGTGACGACCTCACCTATGACATAAGTGTCCTTCAGGGTAAACTGCCCGAGAAAGGCGGACCCTGCTCGGTGTTCATCGATATCATCGGGATGCCGCTGTCACCGCTATCTTACGCCGGTGTGGCGAGACGATCGGTATACCGTCGATGGTAGGAAAATTGGCGTGGGGCAATTCCATCTGTCATTTAACTTATAGTGGTTGTGAAAAAAACGTTCCGTTATAGGATCGTTTTTTTCTACAACCACTTATACCATCTTTCTGTATGTCGGAATTTATTTTTGAAAAGCGGTATAACCGGAAACAGAAGAAAAAAATTTAAGAAATGCAATCTTTCAAGAAGAGTTCTATCAGCATGAAGATGGTGGCGGTGGGGATTCTTATTCTATTGACCGGTGCAGGCTGCGCCACCAACGGCGGTCTTTCCACCATGACGGATACCACGAAAGGCGGTATCCTGGGAGGTGGCACCGGGGCAGCCATCGGAGCCATCATAGACCACGCCAATCCATGGGCCGGCTCGCTTATCGGGGCTGCCGGCGGGGCGCTCACGGGTGCCGTGGTGGGGCATTTCATGGACGACCGCAAGAAGGACCTCGAAAAGGCTCTGGCGCGCCCCAGATCAACGCCGGGGAGGAGTCGGTGCAGATCCTAGCCGACAACGCCCTGCTGGTGACTGAGACGAGTGCCACAGCCTTTTCGCCCGGCTCCGCGGTGGTCAGCTCGGGTTTCATCCCGACACTTCAGACGATCGCCAAAGTGGTCAATACGTACGGCAAGACAACGATCGCGGTGATCGGTCATCCCGATAGTACAGGCACGGAGGCCGAGCGGCGGGCGCTCGCCAACCAACGCGCCGAGGCAATCCGGAACATGCTTCTGGGGACGGGGGTATCGCCCGCACTGGTGACGGCTTCCGGCAATCCCAAAAGCCAGTATATGGACGGCAGGGTCGAGGTGGTGATCCATCCATTGACTTCCGCCTGAGACGGTTGAACGGTTGTCCAGGTTTCTATGAACGGCATGGGTTATACCCAATTCACGGAATTTGTGTCACGGGCGATATTGGAAGAGTGATATGGGATGCCGGTGAGATCCTGCCGGTTCAATCGATTCCCTTGAGCCTGCAGGACAGTGAAAGGACAGGTTCGGCTGATGAAAACGAGGTGAGCGGCACTTTCTCCCTGAATGCGCCCTATTCTCCGAAAGGCACTTGGGTTGCCACCAGAAAGTAGAGGATAAATGCACGCTGAAACCCGGTACATTCCTGTGCCGCTACAAAGGAGCGTGGTGCACCTTGAGTTTCGGTGCTGGAAACTGCCGGCTGCAAACGTCGCAGGCCTCATCACCCATATGGAATTCCGAAGGAAGGCCGACTCATTTTGCGAAACTGGAGAAAAATTACCCAGGGAGGACCATTATGAAGAAAGCGATAGAATTTGTCGCCGTTCTTTTATTACTGACCATCGCTGCGGGTCAAGTGGCGGGCCAGGATTTGATCATTTATCCGGCCAAGGGGCAGAGCCAGCAGCAGATGGAGAAGGACAAGTTTGATTGCTTCTCTTGGGCCAAACAACAAAGCGGGTTTGATCCGATGCAGACACCGGCACCCATACAGGCACCTCCACCCCAGCCGCCTCCGGGTTCTGCGGCCGGGAGTATCGTCAGAGGCGGTGCCGGAGGCGCGGCGGTTGGCGCGGCTGTCGGTGGAATCGCCGGCGGCTGGAGCGGGGCCGGAAAGGGAGCGGCCATCGGGGCCCTCACCGGCGGTGTTTTCGGCGGGCTCAGGAGCCGGGCCCGAAATTACCAGTCTGCGCAGGCTCAACAGCAAGTTTCCGCCCAGCAGACGTCTCAATACTGGCAGAAGCGGGACACTTACAACCGGGCCTATTCTGTTTGTTTAGAGGCAAAAGGCTATGCGGTTAAGTAATATCCAAAGCACTTGGAGGTCGGTATGAAAATGTTGGTAACGGCGAGTATTGCCGCGTTGCTTTTGCTCAGCCTTCCGAATGCTGCGTCGGCAGGAGACTTTGACAGCTCCAAACCATTGCTTTGTTCCGTGGTTACGGTGATCGAGAGTACCGTTGAAAATGGATGTATCCAAGTGGCGCCGGAAAGCGTCGCTGTGCCTCAATTTTTCACGGTCGATTTTGAGAAAAAAAGCATCAGACCGGCCGGCCAGAGGGATGGAGATCGCAACAGCATCATCAGGCGGATGGAGCGCATGGGGGGAAAACTGATTTTTCAGGGATCGGACGAAGGTATCCAGGACGTGCGAGACAGCGTCGGATGGACTGTAACCATATCAGAAGAAACAGGCCGATTTGTGCTGACGGCCTCAGGGAATGAAGAGGCATTTATTGTTTACGGAGCGTGCCTACCAATGCCGTAACGCATCATTGCTCAAGGCCGTTCGCCTGCCATTACCTACCGTGGCGGCCGTCGAAGAACCAGTTAAGGGCTGATGGTAACTTTGTATGCTGGAAATAAAACGGCACGAGTACAAGTCATAAATTATAGGCATCCGGTGCTACACGTTGAATCGGTGACGAGTTGCAGGGTCGAACCGAGTTCCGGGGACCAAGGAGGAGGATTTATGGAAAAATATATCAAGCAAGCTGTTGCAGCAATTTCCCTCAGCATCGTGATCATGGGAGCCCAAGGCGTGCCCCTTCTTGCCGCGGCGGAGCAAAGCGCGGAAGAACTGGCCAAGAAGATACAAAACCCGGTCGCCGACCTGATCAGCGTCCCTTTCCAGAACAATTTCAACTTCGGTGTTGGTCCGGAAGACGATCTCCAGTACGTGCTCAACATTCAACCGGTCATTCCCATAAAACTGGATGCAGACTGGAACCTCATCACCCGCACGATCATACCGATTATCTCCCAGCCGGGCTTCACGCGCGATCAGGACCGTGTCAACGGCATCGGAGACATCCAGTTAACGACCTTTCTGTCTCCGGCCAAATCGGAGGGTCTGATATGGGGTGCCGGCCCGATCGTACAGTTTCCGACCAACAGCAACGACCGGCTGGGCAATGATCGCTGGGGTCTCGGGGCATCCGCGGTCGCGCTGAGAATGTCGAAGGGCAGCCCGTGGGTCTACGGCGCCCTGGCCAACAACGTCTGGTCGGTGAGTGGCTCCAGCGATGACCCGAGCTACAGCAACTTTCTGATCCAGCCGTTCCTCAATTACAATTTCTCCGGTGGGATCTACCTCTCGAGCGCACCGATCATTACCGCCAACTGGAAGGCCGACAGCGGTGATCGCTGGACCGTGCCGCTGGGCGGGGGCGCCGGGAAGATCGTCCGGTTCGGCCGGCTGCCGGTGAATTTCCAGTTGCAGGCTTACTACAACGTGGTGACCCCGGACAATGGTGCGGACTGGCAACTGCGGCTCCAGGTTCAGTTCCTCTTTCCCAAGTGATGGAATGCGCCGATATAAATTACAGGAACTGGATTGTGGGGTAGCGTCGAGGGGTCGCGAAATTGGTTTAAAAGCTTGCCCCGCCAGAGCACACGAAAACGATGGGGAATTGGAAAGTAGATTTACACGACGCGGGTATCGACAGGACAAATTTATATCTACGGGGACAATCCGATAGGCTGGTTTCCGGGCGTCATCGCGTTCTTTCATTACAGCGCTTCGCCTGACTTGAAGTTCGGTTTCGGCGTCGCACGAAACTTCGGTCTCTCTCAGAAGTACGACGACAACCGGGTCGGACGCTACTACGTTACTGAAGCACCTTCCATCCTTCCAGCCGGCGCAGGCAGATGGAATCCGCCGGGCATTGTGAAAGCCAACTGATTCAGTCGTGAAACGCGCGCGCCGCTCTCGCCAGGGAGCGGCAGCCGTTAAAAATAATTGACCTGCTTTTGCCATTTGAGCAATAATAATTTAGATTTCAGTTCTGTACCTAAGTAGATGCTAAATGCTGATTAATACAAATTTCTATTTTTCCTTAACAGAAGGTGAGAATCCCATGAAAAAAATAACCTTATTGCACACCGCGGCCCTCGTGGTCGCCTTAGCCTCTTTAGTCACGGTGGCTCCAGTCCAGAGTGCGAATCCCGCGCCATCTGCGGATGAAATCAAGGCCATTTCGGAAGAAGCCACCCTCTACGGTCTGCCACTGGTGATGCTCTACGGCATCATGAACGAATATGCCATCAACGCGGACTCTGGCCAGTTCAAGGCACCGTTCAACGAGATCAAGAATGTGGCCAGGGTTTTTACGCCTGCGGATACCGCAATTATCTCCCCCAATAGCGACACCCCCTATTCGTTTGCGTGGATGGACCTGCGTGCCGAGCCGGTGGTGCTCTGTGTGCCGGAGATGGCTAACGACCGCTACTATTCCGTCATGATCACGTCGCAATATACCTTCAACTTCGGCTATATCGGCAGTCGCGCAACGGGTAACGGTGCCGGTTGTTATGCGGTCGCCGGGCCAGCTTGGACAGGTGGCGCGCCAAAGGGCATCGAGAAAGTGTTTGTTTCCGAGACAGACTTTGCGCTCGCACTCTACCGCACCCAGCTCTTTAGTCCGGCCGATATCGACAATGTGAAGGCGATTCAGGCCAAGTACTCTGTCCAGCCTTTGTCAGCGTTTCTGGGTCAACCGGCACCCGCTCCAGCGCCGGCGATTGAATGGCCAAAAGTAACCAAAGCCATGGAGAAAGCGGATCCGTTTGCCTACCTCGCGTTTGTTCTCCAGTTTGCCCCCGCAACAGGCGCGGCAGCCGTGGAGGTGCCGCTGCGAGAGAAACTTGCCCGTATCGGCATCGAAGCTGGCAAGCCCTTCCCAACGGTTGCGCTGACCGCTGCCGATAAAACGGCGATGGCAGCGGGCATCAAGCAAGCGGAACCGGTGATCAAAGCCAAGATCGAAACATTGGCCCCGCGAGTCAACGGCTGGGTGAATGTCCATTCGATGGTCCTGGACCGAGGTGGCTATGATGGTGATTGGGCGCAGCGATCGGCCGTGGCCGTCGCGGGCATCCTGGCCAACGATTCGAAGGAGGCGTCCTATGCATTCACCCGGGAAGATAAAGATGGCGTGAAACTCGATGGATCCAAAACAAACTATACGTTGACATTCCCGGCAGGTGAATTGCCTCCGGTCAACGCTTTCTGGTCAGTCACCATGTACGATGGTGCTACCCAGCTGCTTGTAGAAAATCCTATCAACCGCTACCTGATCAATTCACCGATGCTACCCGAGCTCAAGAAAAATGCCGACGGGTCGTTGACGCTATTCATACAGAAAGACGAACCTACCGACCCGGTCCAGAAGGCAAACTGGCTGCCGGCGCCGAACGGGCCGATCTATATCGTGCTACGTATGTACTGGCCGAAGGAATCGGTGCTCAATGGCAACTGGCAGCCACCTGGTATCCAGGCTGCGAAGTAATAGTGCAGATAAGTACAAGCGCCGTGCTCAGCTTCGACTGAGCACGGCGCTTGTCGACCTGGTGTTTGTCAATGTCTTCGGCGGGAGTCTGGTTATCCGGTCTGAGAATCTTTTCATTGCAGGGGCACGAATGACTGATACGCTACTCCCTGAAAAACAGGAAAATTGAATCGATGAGTTCGAATCCCGAAGCGGCCCGGTGCGGTGAAAGTGGAAAATATGGCTTGGCAAAACTGGCCCTGCTATCGCTACTCACAGGTGCCGGGATCGGTCTCGTTATCGGGTGCTTTCGAGTGGCACTGGCGCACATGAACATAGCTCGCTCTGCCACGATCGTCTGGGTCCACCAGTGGCCGGTGATGGGCTTCGTCCTGGTCTGTGCCACGATCGCTGTAACCACCGCGTTCGCAGCCTGGCTAGTGCAGCGTTCCGGGCAACCTGCGGCCGGTAGCGGCATACCCCATGTCGAGGCGGTGCTTGAGGGCAAGTTGCCCGCAGCCCCGACTCTACTGTTCCCCATCAAATTCATTGGTGGCCTGTTCGCGCTCATTATTGCGCTGGGTGCGGGCCTTGGCCTGGGATTCGGACTACTGTGCCCGCAGTTTTTAGGAGATTCCGGTGCGACCCCAGCTACCTTTGCTATCGCCGGCATGGTGGGTTTCTTAACCGCAACGGTTCGCGCGCCGGTTGCGGGAATGATCCTGATCTTCGAGATGACCGGTGCCTTCAATCAGGCTTTACCAATGCTCTGGGCCTGTTTCGCGGCTATGGCCATCCCCACATTGATGGGAAACATGCCCATCTCCGACTCCATGAAGGTTCGCACGATCGACGTAGCAAAGAAAATGTAAACGCTGATCGCCTTAATGCGCTATCGACCACGGCCTTGAGCGGTACACCGGACCCCAGAGTCTTATTTCCCATATTAACTAAAGGGAATCCACCATGCCTGAGATTACCCGATTCGGACCCGGAAAAGCCCCGAATAACACCGGTGGCGATGGCGTCACCTGGTTCGACATCGACATCGACGATGACGCCGATCGCCAATGGCTGATGGCATGGCAGGAGATCAGCGAGCAGACCAGAACGGCTTTGTTGGAGCCGGTGCGCTTCAGCCATTATAAACAAGTGCCAGACGGCACCCCTCGGCCTGATTTGCTGCACCGCCACTTCCATTTACGCCCAGGAAACGACAGAATGTAAATCGGTTTGGCCGTCGCGCTTGCGATTCACCCGACTCTCGAAAACCTGATCGATGGCATCATGCTCTATCTGGACCAGCCCGTGCGGATCGGGGATTTCTGCTCTTTCGGTGACAAAACCGGCACTGTCGAAAACGTCGGCGTGCGCACGACCAGGATCCGGGCGCTCGACCGCACTTTGATTTCGATTAAATACTTTTACATGAACTAATTACTTCTTGGGAGGAGATTAATATGTCCACGCCAGTTGCAAACACCATGAGCCAACTAAAAACACATCTACAAAAAAGAAGAGCACAAGCAAGCGCCTGGTCTAGAATAGCCTTATTCTGCATGCTGCTGGCTCTTGTCAGCGGCTGCGCCTCCTACGGAATGGTCCAAAACAAGTCCATCAATGACGCCGACATCGCTCTGCCCTATTCCCTGAAAACCTGGGCCAACAGCAAGAAAGCCGAAGATTTTATCTTTATTCTGGCTTTTTCAGGCGGAGGAACACGCGCTGCTGCCATGGCGTATGGCGTAATGCAGGAATTGCGGGATACTATGATTGACATGGATGGACAGCAGGAGCGGTTGCTTGACAGAGTGACCCATATCAGTTCAGTATCGGGGGGTAGTTTTACTGCAGCCTACTATGGCCTTTACGGCGACAAGATGTTTGATGCTTTTGAAAGTGAATTTCTTCGCAAAGATGTCGAAGGGGCTCTCACCAAGAGCCTGCTTCGCCCAAGTCACTGGTTTACCAGTAAAGGCCGAACCGAGCGAGCCATCGACTATTACAACGAGATCCTGTTTCATGACGCGACCTTTGCCGACATGATGCAAACGAATCGCCCCATGATCATCATCAATGCTTCTGATCTGGCTTATGGTGTCCGTTTTTCATTTATCCAGGATTATTTCATTTTGCTCTGTTCTGATCTCCGTTTCTTTCCTGTGGCCAGGGCGGTTGCGGCCTCATCCGCCGTGCCCGTAGTTTTCAACCCGGTGGTTATCGAAAACTACGAGGGCTGCAACGACCCCCAATGGAATCTGCAGATGACCGAGCTGGTAAAACAAAACAGTGAACTTTTCAACACACTCAAAGGCTTGAAGTCATACAGCAACAAAGAGAGCCGTAAATACATTCATTTCGTGGACGGCGGTATCACCGATAACATGGGCCTGCGCGCCATGACCGATGTAATCACCATATCGGGTGGGCCCAGTGCGATGATCAATAAAATGCAAAGGAAAATTCCACGCCGTGTCGTGTTATTGTCAGTAAATGCATCGGCCGAACACATTTCGGATATGGATAAAGCCACCGTGCAACCATCCATGCTGGACGCATTGAATGCCATGACCGAAGTTCAATTACACCGCTACAACGCTGCAACCGTAGACAAGGTGAAAGAGGACCTTGATATCTGGACCGAACAGATGTCTACCTCTGAGCATCCACTCACTACTTACTTCATACAAGTAAGTTTTGAAGAAACCCCACAATTGGAGTTAAAGCTGTTTCTGAATAAGATTCCTACCTCATTCAGCATAACGGATGAACAGGTTGACTCGTTAATTTCCAGCGCGAGAAACCTGTTGCGCGCTAATCCCGAATTCCAGCGACTTCTCTCCGATATCGCCAGCCCCTGATACGAAAAACGGTAATCAGGCACAGGGCACCGCATTTGCTGTGTTGTCGGGCACTTGAAGTACAAAAGTGCGTCTGCGCACCCGACGCCTTACAACTGTGGGACCCTGTAAATGCTTATTGCGCCAGGAAAAGCCTGGTTCGTTGGGAAAGGAGGCACGCGATCCACCTTGAAATTCGAAGATGAAACCCAGTGGGTGCAAGTCCCACGCGGCCAAAGCACGTCTCCCCGGGTCGGACCACGGCAAGTGCTTGTGTTAATAGAAGAAGCAGTTTAGAATTGTGCGATTTGGAAGCTTTAAATTTGGAGGCAAATTTAGAGCATATCATAACTTTTATCTGAAACAAGATAACTCAACATATCAGCAGGCTCGTAATATTAACAACATGATTTTATTGGTCCACAGAGGAGATCGCTGTGTTTAATTTGTGCTCGAAATTTGGTTACTTCGCCGCCTTTCGATTGTGGCTTGCCCTCGTGCTGATTTGCTGCGCCGCCACTTCCATTCACGCCCAGGAAACGACAGAAACCAAATCAGTCGAGGAGAACACGCTCACGGGGACGCAGCAGACTGCCAGCGGCAATCCCACAATCAAACCCATACCCATCCGAACGGACAGCCCGCGTGCCACGCTCACATCTTTTCTTCGTCTCAGGGACGAGCTGGAACAGACATTGCGATCCTATAAGTTGGACAAATCCCGTGAACTTGCCGAGAAAGTGCACGTGATTAACTTTCAGTTCCACGAGCTGCTAAACTTGTCCTCTGTCCCGCAATCGCTTCGCGATGAGATCGGGACCGAAATAACTGCTTATTTGCTCGACATCCTTGGGCGTGTCGAATTGCCTAACCTAGAAAGTGTTCCTGACGAAGATGTCTTCGACGATGGTGTGTCACCCGCGAAATGGCGCATCCCCAACACCCCGATCTGGATCGTCCAGGCCGATAAGGGAGCGCGCGAGGGGGAGTTTCTGTTTGGCGAGAGCACGGTTATGGTGGCGCCGCGTTTCTCCCAAGGTATTAAAGACCTGCCTCTGCAAACGTCTTTGCCCATTATTAGCTGGCATCGCGCTATGCGTCAGATTACCGGACCGATGATCCCGGCGGCGCTGCTCAGAATCGTACCGCCGAGTCTGCGCGACTTCTGGCTGGATACACCAAAATGGAAAGTCATTGCGGTGGTCCTCCTTAGTGCTCTCGCAACGCTCCTGCTGTTGCTCTTTCACCGTGCGATCAACCGCCGCGAAACCGAAAATCGGGTCGGATTCCTGCTGCGTCGTGCCCTGACGCCACTTGCGATCCTCGCGGTGGTCTGGAGCCTAAAGGATTTCATTGACAACCAAATCTTTGTTTCAGGCGCATTCTCGGCCGTGGTTGTCGATATGGCAACCATTTTGATCAATGCCGGCGCAGTCTGGCTTTTGTGGCTGGTCATGCTCGCCATTTTCGAGCGCATCATCCAGGCGCGGGGTATCCCGGAAGATAGCTTCGACGCGCAACTCTGGCGCCTTGGTGCCCGTACACTCGGGACCTTGGCCAGCGTGGTGATCATCGGTAATGCAGCACAGGAGCTGGGGCTGCCTCTCTACAGCGTTGTGGCTGGACTAGGTGTTGGCGGTTTGGCCGTCGCGCTTGCCATTCGCCCGACTCTCGAAAACCTGATCGGCGGCATCATGCTCTATCTGGACCAGCCCGTGCGGATCGGGGATTTCTGCTCTTTCGGTGACAAAACCGGCACTGTCGAAAACATCGGCGTGCGCACGACCAAGATCCGGGCGCTCGATCGCACTTTGATTTCGATTCCCAACGCCGCCCTCGCAGATATGCAGCTGATCAACTGGGCGAAATGCGATCGGATGCTGATCAGCGCGACCATCGGTTTACGCTACGAGACCGAAAATGATCAATTGCGTTATGTGCTGGTGAAGTTTCGCGAAATGCTCCATGCCCATCCCAAGATCCACTCCGACACGGTGCGCGTGCGCTTCGCAGACTTCGGTCAATCTTCCCTCGACATCGGTGTCCGGATATATGCACTGACCCAGGACTTCAACGAATACCACGCCATACGCGAAGACGTCTTGCTGCGAATGAGCGATATAGTTAAAAAGTCAGGAAGCGGCTTTGCCTTTCCTTCACAGACCCTCTACATGGGTCGCGACGACGGACTCGACGGTGAGCTTGGCGAAACGGCTGCCAAAGAAGTTGAATCTTGGCGCAAAGCCGGCAAGCTGCCGTTTCCAAGACTTGCGGCCGACAGAGTTGAGCAGCTCAAAGGTACTCTCGACTATCCGCCGCGGGGCTCGGTCGAGGCCGGGACTTTCGAGTCGCAGGTGTGGGAAACGTCCGAGCGGCTCTCCGCCGAGCCGGACGACGAAGAGGAGAGTGAACGCAAACCGCCATCGCAAAAACGTGAAGATGATTCATAGCGAACGGCGACGGCCGCAGCTACATTGGCGATTTCGAGGCCGGTTCACGCGTCTTCAGCACTCGCTGACTACGCTTCCGGATTCGGATTTCCTGCGCTGGCAAGACTCGCTCCCGGTCGGCGGCCAACCCTTTCCGGACGGGATTCAAACCCACGGGACTCCTTCGACGAATTTCAAGAAGACCTACCTCTACCTGCCATCCCAACACCCCTGACTTCGCCGGGCGCGATCGCCCCTTACCTTTCACTTCTTCCATCAGAGAAACACCGACAGCGGCTTTCCGCAGCCTCCTACACAAACATCAGACAACATCCGATTTTCATGCCGTCCGGCAGGACCTATGATTTTGACCGGGAGAAAGAAAGGGAAACAGCCATGCGGCGGGTCTTGATCGTGGACGATGCAAAACAGGTGCGGGAGCGGTTGATCTCGCTGCTGGCCGAATACCCGGAGATCAAGGTCGTTGCGCAGGCCGGCGACGCCAAGGAGGCGCTGGAGGCTCTCGACCGCCAAAAGCCCGACACAGTCATTCTCGACATCCGCCTGCCCGGAAAAAACGGGATCGAGCTGCTGAAAGAAATCAAGGCCGCCCATCCCGCGGTGACGGTCATCATGCTCACCAACTATGGCTTCGAGCACTACCGGCAGCAAAGCCTGCAGCTCGGGGCGGATCATTTCTTCAACAAGACCCTGGAATTCGAGAAGGTCGTTGAAATCCTGACTCAATAACCACTTGAATTGAACACCATACAAAGGAAGCGTTGAAATGAGAACGTTACAGACAGTTTACAGTTTTGGGGAGGGACAGTGGCAGATGCCTATGTGGAATCACTGGGGACCCGGCATGATGGGCTGGGGACCCGGCGGCGGTTGGCTCGGCGCAATCTTCATGCTCGTTTGGTGGATTGTGGTGATCGCCGCCATCGTGGCTCTTTTCAGGTGGTTGTTCACCTCGAAGAGGCCAGCGGGTATCTGTTCGCCGCCGTCGGAATCGGCCCTCGATGTCGCCAAGAAGCGATACGCCCGCGGGGAAATCGACCAAGAGCAGTACCGCGCATTGAAACGCGAACTTGAATCTTGATGAGAAGGGCATCGACATGGAAAAAATCTCCATCAGCACGGAAGACGCGCAAAAGGCCGAGATAGACGAACTCATGCGGCAATCATCATCTTCACCGCAAGGGCTTGCTCACACCGAGGCCCAGGAGCGTCTGCAGCAGTTCGGCGCCAATGAAATCTCCCAGAAAAAAACCAACCCTTTCCTGACATTCTTGGGCTACCTCTGGGGGCCGATCCCCTGGATGAGCGAGGTGGCCGCGGTTCTGTCCCTCATCGTGCGCCACTGGGTGGATTTCATCATCATCGTCGTGCTGTTGATGTTCAACGCCGTAGTCGGCTTCTGGCAGGAATATCAGGCCGGCAACGCGGTTGAGGCGCTCAAGAAAAAACTGGCGCTCAAGAGCCGGGTCTTGCGGGACGGCAGCTGGCAGGAAATCGATGCCAAAGTGTTGGTTCCGGGTGATATTGTGCGCCTGCGTCTTGGAGACATCATTCCCGCTGATGCCAAGCTTCTCGAAGGCGACTACCTTAGCGTGGACCAGTCGGCCCTCACGGGTGAATCTTTACCGGTCAGCAAGCAAACCGGAGAGGTTGTCTTCTCGGGTTCGGTGGCCAAACAGGGCGAGATGGTTGCCCTGGTAACGGCGACCGGCGGCGGCACCTACTTCGGGAAAACCGCCAAACTGGTGGCCGGGGCCAAGTCGGTCTCCCACTTTCAGAAGGCCGTGCTGCAGATCGGCGACCACCTGATCTATCTCAGCCTGGGACTGGTGGCGGTGCTCGTCCTCGTCCAATTGTTCCGGGGCACGCCGCTGCTGGAACTGGTTCAATTCGCCCTCATTCTGACCGTGGCCTCCATTCCGGTGGCCATGCCGGCCGTGCTTTCCGTCACGATGGCCGTAGGTGCCCTGGCGCTCTCCAAAATGAAGGCCATCGTCTCGCGGCTGGAGTCCATCGAGGAGATGGCCGGAATGGACATCCTGTGCTCCGATAAAACCGGAACCCTGACCCAAAATCAGCTTACCCTGGGTGACCCGGCAGTGTTCGACGCCGAAAATGCCCAGCACCTCATCCTGGCCGGCGCATTGGCGTCCAGGGCCGAGGACCGGGACAGCATCGACCTGGCCGTAAGGGGCGGGCTTCAGGATCGAGCCGTCCTCAAGACGTACGAGCAAGTCAAATTCGTACCCTTCGATCCGGTGGGCAAACGCACCGAGGCCACCATCCGGGACCGCCAGGGCAAAACCTTCAAGGTCACCAAAGGTGCACCCCAGGTGATTCTGGAACTCGCGCGGGTCGGCCGGGCCACCAAGACCAAGGCCGAGCAGGTGATCAACGATTTGGCCGCCAAGGGCTATCGCACTCTCGGCGTAGCCCGTCGGTTTCATCCGCCCACCTTAAAACCCTGGCTCAGGAGCCGGCTTTCCGGAACCAGGTCGACAAGCACCTCACGAAACCGAATAATGGCAAGAAACCCATAAACCGAGGATGGAGGTTGCGGACAACGGCAAAGGTATCACGGATGCCCAAATCGACAGTCCGACCTCTCTGGGACTGGTCGGAATGCACGAAAGGGTGTATGCGCTGGGAGGGACCATACAGTTTGGGGCAAACACCCCCCGGGGCACCCGCGTCAGGGTGGCGGTGCCGGTAAGCGGAAAGGCGGTATCACATGCTTAGAATCGCTATGGCCGACGATCATCCCATCGTGCGGGCCGGTCTGAAACAGATCATGGCCGAGGCCTCCGACCTGGTGGTGGCGGCCGAAGCGGGCAACGGGCGCGAATTGCTGCCCCTTGTCCGCCGCGACCCTTACGACGTGATCCTGCTGGACATCAGCATGCCGGGCATGGACGGCCTGGACGTCTTGAAGCAGCTCAAATCCGAACGGCCCGCCATTCCCGTTATCATCCTGTTCTTGCATCGAAAGATTTACTTGGCCTGACAGTCACGACTGATGTTATCAGTAATTTGACCTGACTATTGATTATCTCAATTAATCACAACCATCTAATTTTAAATGATAATTACAGGATCTGATATGAAATCGCAACTTCAGGCGTCTCTGGGCCGCCCACAATATATGTGGGTGCGGAGGATTAACCATTCGATTCGAATAATGGCAAGAAACCCATAAACGAGGATGGCTTTCGGTATTTTAATGAAATCCTTGCAATTGGTATGAAAACAAAAATTGGAAAATTGGTTAAAAATTTTTAGGTATTTGTGTTTCTGCAAAATATCCAAAATGTCTTGTATACTATTTTGAATATGTGTTATAAAAAAACGAGTAATTTCCTCAGCTTTCTTGCATTTTTGACTGGTTATAGCGTGGAAAATAATTTGCCGAGAAATTTAAAAATATTCAGACTATTTTTTATACAATTTATCGTCATAGGACTCTTTGCAAACAGTCTGTTGCCGCAGGCGTGTCTTTGCGGAGGAGCATGTCTGCATGGTCTTCGAGGTAAAGAAAGACCAAGTATAAGTTTCCTATTTCATACTCGCTGCTTAGGAACTCAATGCAAAAGTTGTAATTTGGAGGACATGCAAACCCTTAAGGCATCAAACCCTGCCCACTCGGCAGCTAATATTGAAATACTTGTTACTCCATCCGTTTTATTTAATTTATCGGGTTACCAGCCCAATATCGATTTAATAAAAATTATTTTTTCCCGTCACAATAAATCTTTAAAAACTCAATCTCTACCAGTATATCTGCAAAATCTCTCTCTTCTTATATAATACGACCTGCACATTTTCCATCCTGAATACTCTCTATTCTTGAACTATCTGATTTCCATTTTAGGCTTTTTCTCCAGTCGTTAAAGAAGTAACAGGCATACAATGCAAACAATTGCTTATAAAATAGCCGAGTATAAAATTCTCGAGAGCGTGCACGGTGATTTATCGTGGGAATGCCATTTTGGTTTAGGTGCTTCGAAAAATGGAAAATGCTTTATAAATGGAGATATTCTTTATTTAATACCGAGCGATAATACGGAGCCGGGATTTTTAAAGGGAGAGTTTCTGGATCACCTCAACAAATTACCGAAATGGAAAAAAACTAAATACTACTGCACAAGCTACAAGATTTATGAATGTAAGTCCGGCAAGATCAAACAATTTCTTGAGAGAAGACACAACCGTTTGCAGGATGAAACTATTCTCCGAAAAAATGAATTAAATCAAACAGAGGACACTAATAACAATCTTATATCAGTTAAGGCTTATAAAAGCGGAGAGCTTTTCTATAAACTACACCGGTATGAAATCATAAAAAGAAAAGACGGCCAATTGTTTTGGAAATCATACAGCGGTTTGAAAAGTTTAAATGAAGGAAGATGTTTTATAAATGGTAGCATTTTGTTCCTTGAACACGGTGAAAACAAACGAACCGGATTTAGCAAAAGAGAATTTCTGGAAAAACTTATTCAATTGTCCGACTGGGAAGGAACCAAATATTATTGTAAGAGTTACGCAATGTATTATTCAGATACAGGAAATATATGTCGAAGTTTAGGACAGGATAAAGATTTAAAGAACAAAATGTATACTAAAAACGATTCTGTTAGCAACAGGGCGTATCGAACTGGAATAAAATTTGAGCCAACACTTTTTAAAAGGATTGTCACAAAAGACAAATTAAAAACTTTTTTTATCGTTTTTAAAATCCTCGTGATACTGATTCTGAAAATGCTGGTTGGGTGTTTTAGGCTAATACATAGATTCACCAGAGCAATCGATAGAAAATTTATCCGACGCAGAGGATAAATTCAAATTGTTAAGATTCATATCATCCTTAATAAAATTGAAGGGAGGAATAAATATGAAACTGTCTACCAAATACATCATATTTATAATTTCGGTTTTTCTGACATTCAGTTTAATTCTCGATGCTTTTTCTGATGACGATCACAAGAAAAGGTACCGGTATCGAGGAGGATCCCAAAAGATTGATGATGATAACACCGGTCATGACAACAACGACCATCTGAAGCCGGTGACAAACCAAACATATAAAGCAACATGTGGCGAGTGTCATTTCGCATATCAGCCGGAGCTGTTGCCGTCCGCCTCATGGCTGAAAATCTTAAGCCAACTCAATGATCATTTCGGAGAGGAAATTGAGGTAGACCCCGATACTATAAAAACCATTTCAGACTATCTTAAAACCAATGGCGCGGAAAACTCTACAGCAAAGCGCTCACTAAAAATAATGAAATGCTTGGGAAACCAGGTGCCCATGCGGATTACCGATATTCCCTATATCCGTCAAAAGCATCATGAATTGGACCCCGCGATATTTAAGCGTAAATCCATTGGATCCTTAGCGAACTGTGCAGCATGCCACACTACCGCCGAGAATGGAACATATGATGATGACGATGTTAAGATTCCCAATTGAGGCGAAGATAACAAAGTTACTAATGTCGACGCAGAAAACGGCACAGATTTTTATACCGTTTTTTGCAATTACCAAAGTATCAACCATTTAAGTGACAACATTCTTCTGCTGTTAAACGAAACTTTTAAAAACTTCGAAACGATGAAGGCCAACTACCAGATGCAGTGGTTGGCCTTTGTCGCTTTTGGTTGTGATAAGATCAATGTATCTTTACTGAAAATATTCGAGTTGAATGTGTGTGGCGCTTACTCCAACTAATCCAAAATTTGGGAGAAATCCGAAAAGTTGTGATACCATACTGTCAAATTGTGTACTGTCTCACATTTCAGTTCTGTCAATTCAAGTATGGGTCAGTGACCTTAAACTCACAGTAAACTCTAAACTGCTTCCGCCGCAATCTTTCCGGCTCCGTGCCTTCCGGCCATCCACTTTCCGCCTTCAAGCTCTACCGCGCGCCCTTTCACCTTTTGCACCTTGCCCTTCGTCTTTAGCGTTGCTTTAGCCTTTTGCCTATCAGTAGGTTTTTGTCGGACAGACACCGACAAAGCGCTTCGATTCGCTCCTACGCAAACATCAGACAACATCCGATTCCCATGCCGCCCCGCAGGACCTATGGTTGTGACCGGAAGAAAGATAAGGAAAACGGCCATGCGGCGGGTTTTGATCGTGGACGATACGAAGCAGGTGCGGGAGCGGCTGATCTCTCTGCTTTCCGAATACCCGGAGATCAAGGTCGTCGGCCAGGCCGGTAACGCGGTGGAGGCTCTCGAGGCTCTCGACCGGCAGGCGCCCGACACGGTCATTCTCGACATCCGCCTGCCCGGAAAAAACGGGATAGAGCTGCTGAAAGAAATCAAGTCCGCTCATAATGAGGTGAGGGTCATCATGCTAACCAATTATGATTTCGAGCACTACCGTCAACAGAGCCTGCAGCTCGGGGCCGATTATTTCTTCAACAAGACCCTGGAGTTAGAAAAGGTCGTCGAAATCCTGGTTAAATAGCCGATTTATAGGAACATAGCGCAAAGGAGGCTGTGAAATGGAAACATCGCAGTTAGTTTATCACTTTGGGTGGAATCAATGGATGCCGATGTGGAACCACTGGGGACCCGGCATGATGGGCTGGGGGATTGGCGGCGGTGGCTGGCTCGGCGGGATCTTCATGCTCGTCTGGTGGATTGTCGTGATTGCCGCCCTCGTGGCCCTTTTCAGATGGTTATCCACCTCCAGGAGACCGGCGAGTGCCTGTTCGTCGTCGTCGGAATCTGCCCTCGATATTGCCAAGAAACGCTACGCTCGCGGGGAAATCGACCAAGAGCAGTACCTCGCATTGAAACGAGAACTTGAATCTTGATGAGAAGGGCATCGACATGGAAAAGATCTCCATCAGCACGGAAGACGTCCAAAAGGCCGCGATAGACGAGCTCATGCGGCAATTATCATCTTCAGCGAAAGGACTCTCGAGCGCCGAGGCCCGGGAGCGTCTGCAGCAGTTCGGCGCCAATGAAATATCCGAGAAAAAAACCAGTCCCCTCCTGAAATTCTTGAGCTACCTCTGGGGACCCATACCCTGGATGATCGAGGTGGCTGCGGTTCTGTCCCTCATCGTGCGCCACTGGGAGGATTTCATCATCATTGTCGTGCTGCTCCTGTTCAACGCCGTGGTCGGCTTCTGGCAGGAATACCAGGCCGGCAACGCGGTGGAGGCCCTCAAAAAGAAACTGGCACTCAAGAGCCGGGTCCTGCGGGACGGCAGCTGGCAGGAAATCGACGCCAATGAGCTGGTTCCGGGTGATATCGTTCGCCTGCGACTGGGAGACATCATCCCCGCTGATGCCAAACTGATGGAGGGCGGCTATCTGAGCGTGGACCAGTCGGCCCTCACGGGTGAGTCTTTGCCGGTCAGCAAGCAGACTGGAGAGGTTGTCTTCTCGGGTTCCGTGGCCAAACAGGGGGAGATGGTTGCCCTGGTGACGGCGACCGGTGGCAGCACCTACTTCGGCAAAACCGCCAAACTGGTGGCCAGTGCCAAGTCCGTCTCACATTTTCAGAAGGCCGTGTTACAGATCGGCGACCATTTGATCTATCTCAGCCTGGCCCTTGTGGCGGTGCTCATCATCGTCCAGCTGTTCCGGGGCACGCCGCTGCTGGACTTGGTTCAGTTCGCGCTCATCCTGACCGTGGCCTCCATACCGGTGGCCATGCCGGCTGTGCTGTCCGTCACGATGGCCGTGGGTGCCCTGGCGCTTTCCAAAATGAAGGCCATTGTCTCGCGTCTGGAATCCATCGAAGAGATGGCCGGAATGGACATCCTGTGTTCCGATAAAACCGGGACCCTGACCCAAAATAAACTCACCCTGGGTGATCCCGCGGTCTTCGAGTCCGAGAACGCCCAGGACCTCATCCTGGCCGGCGCCCTTGCATCCAGGGCCGAGGACCGGGACAGCATCGACCTGGCCGTGATGGGCGGGCTTCAGGATCGAGCTATCCTCAAGACATATGAGCAGGTCGAATTCGTGCCCTTCGATCCGGTGGGCAAACGAACCGAAGCCACCATCCGGGACCGTCAGGGCCGAACCTTCAAGGTCACCAAAGGGGCGCCCCAGGTTATATTGGAACTCGCGCGGGTCGGCCAGGACACCAAGACCAAGGCCGACCAGGTGATCAACGACTTCGCCGCCAGAGGCGATCGCACCCTCGGCGTGGCCCGAACGAACGATGACGGGTCCTGGCGTTTTCTGGGCATTTTGCCCCTCTATGATCCGCCCCGCGAGGACTCCGCCGAGACTATCGCCCAGGCTCAGGCTCACGGCATTCAGGTCAAGATGGTAACCGGCGACAACTTCGCCATCGCGCGCGAGATTGCCGGGCAGCTGGGACTCGGAAAGAACCTTTATGCTGCGGAGAAACTGCTCAAAACCGGCAGTGACAAAGGCGAAATGGCCACCGACACAGCCGAGCAGGTGGAAAAAGCCGACGGCTTCGCCCAGGTCTTCCCCGAGCACAAATTCGGCATCGTCAAGGCACTGCAGGCCAGGGGCCACATCGTCGGCATGACCGGCGACGGGGTCAACGATGCCCCGGCCCTCAAACAGGCCGATATGGGTGTGGCCGTGAGCGGCGCCACAGATGCCGCCCGCGCAGCCGCAAATCTGATCCTTACGGCACCGGGGCTGTCGGTCATTATCAACGCGGTCGAAGAAGCGCGCCGGATCTTCGAGCGCATGAACAGCTATGCCATCTACCGCATCACGGAAACCATCCGGATCATGATCTTCGTCGTGCTGGCGATGGTCGTCTTCAACTTCTATCCGATCACGGCCATCATGATCATCCTGCTGGCCTTTTTAAACGACGTGCCCATCATGACCATCGCCTTCGACCGCACCTGGCTGGACCCCAAACCGGTGCGCTGGAACATGCACCGGATCATCGTCGTTGCGACTGTCATGGGCCTGACCGGGGTCGCCGGCAGCTTCCTGATGCTCTATGCGGCCCTGGCTTGGCTCCACTTGAGCATTCCCCAGGTTCAGACCTATATTTTCCTGAAGATGGCCGTTGCCGGACACCTGACGCTGTTCGTCTCGCGCAGCCGGCGCTTCTTCCTTAAAAAGCCCTACCCGGCCCCGGTCATGATCTGGTCGGCCCTGGCCACCAAAGTGCTGGGAACTTTTCTGGCCGCTTACGGTTTCGGGCTGATCACGCCGATCACCTGGCGCGAAATCGCGCTAATCTGGGGCTACTCCATCACCTGGGCTTTTCTCACAGACTGGGCCAAGGTCCGCGTCTACCATCACTTCGGCCTGCAGACCCAGCGTCATGCATCGTTTCTCAAGACCATCCAGCAGCCGTTGGCACCGCCGCATGACGGCAGCAGCACACACGTTCGGCCGCTGCATGTTAATCAAGGTTAGCAGGTAAAAACAGGAGAATTGAACCATGCAAACAAAAACGCTTTCCCCGAAACTGCTTCACCGGATGGATGCCTACTGGCGGGCGGCCAACTACCTGTCGGTCGGCCAGATTTATCTTTATGACAATCCGCTGCTGAAGCGGCCGTTGACGCTCGCGGACGTAAAGCACATGCTTCTGGGACACTGGGGCACGACGCCCGGCCAGAATTTCATTTATGTGCACTTGAACCGGGTCATCAAGAAAGACGACCTCGACATGATTTACGTCTCCGGTCCCGGACACGGCGGCCCGGCCGTCGTGGGCAACACCTATCTCGAGGGCACTTACAGCGAGATCTATCCTGACATCAGCCAGGATGAGGCCGGGCTGCGCAAGCTCTTTATCCAGTTTTCGTTTCCCGGAGGCATTCCGAGCCACGCTTCGCCGGAGACCCCCGGCTCCATCCACGAGGGCGGTGAACTGGGGTATTCGCTCAGCCATTCGTTCGGGGCGGTATATGACAATCCCGATCTGATCGTCGCCTGCGTCGTCGGTGACGGCGAGGCGGAAACAGGTCCCCTGGCCACGGCGTGGCATTCGAACAAGTTTCTCAATCCGGCCACCGACGGTGCGGTGCTGCCGATCCTGCATCTCAACGGCTACAAGATCTCCAACCCGACCGTGCTGGCCCGCATCGAGCATGAGGAATTGGAACAGTTGCTGCGCGGCTATGGGTGGACGCCCTACTTCGTGGAGGGCCACGAGCCCGAGGTGATGCATGAGGCCATGGCCGCGACGCTCGACACCGCGGTCGAGCGGATCAAAGAAATCCAGCAGGACGCCCGCGTCAACGGCAACCTCATGCGTCCGCGCTGGCCGATGATCGTCCTGAATTCACCCAAGGGCTGGACCGGGCCGAAGACAATCGACGGTCTGCCGGTCGAGGGCACTTTCCGGGCGCACCAGGTGCCGCTTTCCGACCCGGCCGTCCATCCCGAACACCTCAAGCTGCTGGAAGACTGGCTGCGGAGCTACCGGCCGGAGGAACTCTTCGACGAGCAGGGCCGCCTGAAACCGGAACTGGCCGAACTGGCGCCCAAGGGCGACCGTCGCATGGGCGCGAATCCACACGCCAACGGCGGCATGCTGCTGCGCGACCTGCGCATGCCGGATTTCCGCGACTACGCGGAGAACGTGCCGTCGCCGGGGGTGCGCGGCATCGGCGACACGCATGTGCTCGGACCGTTCCTGCGCGATGTGGCGAAACTGAACCTCGAGCAGAGGAACTTCCGGGTCTTCGGTCCGGACGAGACGCTCTCCAACGGCCTGGAAGCCCTCTTCGACGTCACCAAGCGCCAATGGGACGCCAGGACCGTGCCGAACGACGAATTTCTCGACCCCGCCGGGCGCGTGATGGAAATGCTCAGCGAACACCAATGCGAGGGCTGGCTCGAGGGCTACCTGCTCACCGGGCGACACGGGCTCTTCAACTGCTACGAGGCGTTCATCCATATCGTCGATTCGATGTTCAACCAGCACGCCAAGTGGCTGAAGGTCACGGCGCGTCTGCCGTGGCGGCATAAGATCGCCTCCTTGAACTACCTACTGGCCTCGCATGTCTGGCGCCAGGACCACAACGGCTTCACGCACCAGGACCCCGGTTTCATCGACCATGTCGTCAACAAGAAGGCCGAGGTCGTAAGAGTCTACCTTCCGCCGGATGCCAACTGCCTGCTGTCGGTGATCGACCACTGCCTGCGCAGCCGCCACTACGTCAACGTCGTGATCGCGGGCAAACACCAGGCGCCGCAGTGGCTGACGATGGACGCCGCCGTCAAGCACTGCGCCGAGGGCATCGGCATCTGGCCGTGGGCCAGCAACGACCAGGGCGCTGCGCCCGACGTGGTCATGGCCTGCTGCGGCGACGTTCCCACGCTGGAAACGCTCGCCGCCGTCTCCATCATGCACACGCATCTGCCCGACCTGAAAATCCGGGTGGTCAACGTCGTCGACCTCATGAAGCTGCAGCCGCAGACCGAGCACCCGCACGGGCTCTCCGACACGGATTTCGACGAGCTCTTCACCACGGACAAGCCGGTCATCTTCGCCTTCCATGCCTACCCGTGGCTGATCCACCGGCTGACCTACCGCCGCACCAACCACGACAACATCCACGTCCGCGGCTACAAGGAGGAGGGCACCATCACCACGCCCTTCGACATGACGGTGCTGAACGATCTGGACCGCTTCCATCTCGTGATGGACGCCATCGACCGTCTGCCGCAGACCGGCGACAAAGGCATCTACCTGAAGCAGCAGCTCAAGGACAAGCTGATCGAGCACAGGCAATATATCGCCCGGCATGGCCAAGACATGCCGGAAATCCGGGATTGGAAGTGGAACTCGGACAGGGCAATCAAAAAAAGAGGAAACCGCCGCAGAAAAAAGACAAAAAGCAAATAAAAAAACGAGGACAACAATGGGGCAACATAATCTGAACCGCATCTTTAACCCGCGTCATATTGCGGTGGTGGGTGCCAGCGAAAAAGCGGGAACCATCGGCTCTGCACTGGTGAGAAATCTTATTGACGGCGGGTTTTCCGGAAAGTTGCTGCCGGTGAATCCCAAATATACAACCATCCACGGGCATGAATCCTTCGGATCGGTTTCTGCTATCGATACGGAAGTGGATCTTGCGATTGTCGCCACGCCGATTGATAGCGTTGCCGCTATCGTGAGCGAATGCGTCGACAAAAAGGTCGGCGGCGCCGTTATCATTTCAGCGGGGGGAAAGGAGGTCGGTGCACAGGGCCGGGAGATAGAGGAAAAGATTCGGCGGATAGCCTGTGACGGCCGGCTTCGTATCGTGGGACCGAATTGCATGGGCATTATTCGGCCCGGCACTAACCTCAACGCCAGCTTTGCGGCCGAAATGCCCGTGGCCGGAAATCTGGCATTTGTTTCCCAGAGCGGGGCCATTTGCACGGCGATTCTCGATCTGGCCTTGAGGGATCGCATCGGTTTCAGCCATTTTGTCAGCATCGGCTCCATGCTGGACGTTGATTTCGGCGATATGATCGATTACCTCGGAAACGATCCCTCGGCGAAGAGCATTCTATTGTACATCGAAAACCTGACGAATTTTCGCAAATTCATGAGTGCCGCGCGTTCAGTGTCCCGGATCAAACCCATCATCGTCCTTAAATCCGGGAGAAGTCCCGCCGGTGCAAAGGCCGCTGCCTCTCACACGGGCGCTATGGCTGGAGAAGATGCCGTATATGATGCCGCCTTCAAGCGCGCCGGCATCGTGCGTGTGGACACGATCGAAGAACTCTTCGACTGCGCGGAGCTGATGGCAAAGCAACCGCGGCCGAGCGGCTCCCGGCTGGCTATCCTCACCAACGGCGGCGGGCCGGGAGTAATGGCGGCGGACACGCTTGCCAGGCATGGACAAGAGCCTGCACCCCTCGACCCTGAAACGATGCAAGCGCTCGATAACGTTCCTGCCGCCCTTCTGGAGTCGGGGCAACCCGATCGACATCCTCGGGGATGCGTCAGCGGAGCGGTTTGGACGTACCCTGGAGGTCTGCTTCAACTCGACAAACCTGGACGGCGTGCTGGTCATTCTCGCGCCCCAGGCCCTTACCGACCCACTCTCCGTGGCCGAGACGCTGGCTTCTGCTGTGAAAGATCGCCAGTACCCGGTATTCACCTGCTGGATGGGCGGCAAAAGCATCGGAAAGGCGGTTGAGATCTTAAACGAAGCGGGAATTCCCACGTATGAGACGCCGGAACGGGCGGTCCGAGCTTTTCTTTATATGGTTGAATATGCCAGAAATCTTGAAATGCTGCTGGAAATTCCGCCGAAATTGACAGGGTACATGGTGTTCGATCAGGAAAAAGCCCGCAAGCTGGCTTCGAGCGCGCCTTCAGGTGGATTCATGCCGGAATCGGATTCCAAGGAAATGCTCATGGCGTACGGACTGCCCGTGATCGAGACGGAAATAGCGGAGTCCGAGGCGCAAGCCTCGCATATCGGCCGGGAAGTGGGATACCCGCTGGTCATGAAGGTGCACTCTCCGGACATCACCCATAAGACCGATGCCGACGGCATTCGTCTGGACTTACGGTGCGATGCGGATGTCTGCGAAGCCTACCGCCAAATCATGTCCTCGGCCCGCCGGTACAAACCCGATGCCCGGATTGAGGGGGTAACGATTCAGCCGTATTTTTCAAACCCGGACTATGAAATTCTGCTGGGTGCCAAGCGGGATCCCAATTTCGGGCCGGTGATTCTGTTCGGAATGGGCGGAATTTACACGGAAGTGTTAAAAGACCGGTCCCTGGGACTTCCCCCCATGAACCGATTGCTGGCCCGGCGGCTCATGCAGGAAACCAAAGCTTACTCCCTGTTGAAAGGATACCGAAACCGCCCCGCCGCCGACATGGAACGACTCGAAGAGATGATTATCCGACTCTCTCAACTCCTGATCGATTTCCCCGAAATTGCCGAACTGGACATGAATCCCGTTCTGATCAAAGACGGCAATCCCGTCGCGGTCGATGCCCGAATACTCGTTTCGCCGCTTGAGGTTCCTTCCTCCCTGCATTTGGTGATCAGCCCGTATCCGCAAAAGGAAGAGTCCCATATGGTCAGCGTTGATGGGCGCCGAATTTTTATCCGGCCCGTAAAACCCGAGGACGCCCCACTTTTTACGGCGCTGTTCAAAACGCTTTCGCCCACGACGATTTATTATCGTTTCTTCGGGTCGTTAAAGGAATTAAGGCCCGAGATGCTGGCCCGCTTCACCCAGATCGATTACGACCGGGAGGTTGCGTTGGTGGCCATCGATGACGAATCCGAAACCGACAGCATGCTCGGGGTCGCCAGAATCATCGGAGATCCGGATGGAGAGACGGGTGAATTCGCCGTCCTGGTGGGTGATGCCTGGCAAGGCAAGGGCATTGGTTCGAGCCTGCTTGAAAACTGCCTGTCAATTGCCAAAAAGCAAGGTTTTGAAACGATAATCGGCATCGTGCTGCATGAGAACAAGAACATGCTCGCGCTGGGAAAAAAGCTTGGTTTTGAAATAAAAAAAGACCCCGGCTACGGAGACAATGAGCTGGTCATGTATTTCGATGGGAACCGGACATTTAAGGATCGCGAATAAATAGGTCGACATTTTCGGGCGTTGAGGCGCCCGGCCGACATGGCGCAAAATCGCAGGAATATCTGGCCTTGTTTTACCTGCAGGATCCGGCGGAACGATTATAGGGAGGCCGCATTGAATAACTTCTGTGGAAAACACGGAAAAAGTTTTGTTTAAAACAAAAAGATAAACGCATTAAGGCCCTGATTTTGGTTTCTTATTTTGGCGTGTCTTTCCCCAAGATCTTGCCGTGCATCTCGAGGGTCAGCATCTCGATGCGCTGGCTCAGCTGTTGAGTGATTTCGGTTAGTTGGGTGTTCTGCTGAAGCAACTCCATGAGTTTTTCCGTGTTTTGTTGAGCCAGCGCCAGACGATGCTCACTCGCCATGGCGAGGGCTTCCCGATGCTGCGCATCGGCCTCGGAATTAACTTTGTCCCGATCCGCCTGTCGCGTCTGCGCAAGCAGAATAAGTGGCGCTGCATAGGCCGCTTGGAGACTGAAGGCCAGATTGAGCAGAATGAAGGGGTAGACGTCGAACTTGGTGAAGCCAAAAGCATTTGCGCCGATCCAGATGGCAACAATCATCGTTTGTGTCACCAGAAAAACAGGTGTTCCAAAAAAACGGGCGAAGGCTTCGGCCTTGAGTGCAAACCAATCGTCTCCAAAAACCGAGGACAGGTGAAGATATGGAAGGTGGTAACGGAAATAGTTGTGTTTTGACTTATCGGGAGATGTGGGGTCCGACGTGGATACGCTTGCCTGTGTTTTCACTTTTTGATTTCCTTTCTACCTGTCGTTTTGTCCGTGGTCGCTTTCTCAGTTTCGGAAACGGCATCCATGACGCCGCACACGTGATGATAACGATTTTAAGGGGCTCAATACCATATTTCGAATTGCTATGGTATCTTCAAAAAAGTTCATTTTGATTTATCAAGTCGACGCTGCTCGAGGCCATAAAGGAAATTCACATGAAACACACTATTCTCTGTATCAACAGCGGCTCCTCATCCATAAAATTTGCCTTATATCGTGTCCAGGAGACCGAGGAATTGATGGCCGGGGGGGCGGTGGAACGGATCGGTCTGTCAGGCGGCTGGCTCTGGCTCAAGGATAGCCAGGGGAAACGCCTCGTGGACAGCCATTCGGAATATCCAGACCACAAAGAGGCCGTCAAGGCGATGTTCGTCACGGCCATAGAGGGGCAGCATCTTCCAACGCCGGATGCGGTCGGCCACCGGCTGGTCCACGGCGGTCCGAAACACATGGCCCCTGAAATGGTGACGCCCAAACTGATGCTCACCCTGAGAAGTCTCATCCCATTGGCCCCGTTGCACCTGCCAGGTGAAATCAAAGCCATCGATGCCGTCGCCGAGCACTACCCGGGACTCAGCCAGGCCGTCTGCTTTGACACCGCCTTTCACCGCCGAATACCGGAGGTGGCCCAGTGGCTGCCGATAGTCCGCAGTCTCCGGCATGAAGGCATACACCGCTATGGGTTCCATGGCCTTTCCTATGAATACATCGTCAGTGCTCTGGGAAGGGGCACTAAGGGGCGCCTCATCATTGCCCATCTGGGCAACGGCGCCAGCATGGCGGCACTCAAGGATGGCAAGCCTCAGGACACCACCATGGGATTTTCGGCCCTGGGGGGACTCATGATGGGCACACGGTCCGGGGATCTCGATCCGGGCATCCTGCTCTACCTCATGGAAGAGAAAGGCTATGATGCCCGTAAGCTCGAAAAGCTGCTCAACCAACGGTCCGGGCTCATTGGGGTCTCGGGGATCAGCTCGGATATGAAAACGCTGCTGGACAAACGTTCCACGGAACCGCATGCCGCCCAGGCCATCGAACTTTTCTGCTACACGGCCCGCAAGTATATCGGCGCACTGTCCGCCGTGTTGGGCGGCTTGGATGCCCTGGTGTTCACCGGAGGTATCGGTGAGAGGGCCGCCCCGGTGAGGTGGATGATCTGCCACGGCCTCGATTATCTTGGCATTCATCTTGACCCCAGGGGTAACGATGCCAATGCCGGCATCATCTCCACTACCACTAGTCCCTGCAGCGTGCGGGTGATTCCCACCAACGAGGACCGGATGATTGCCCGGCATACCCGGGCATTGCTTCTAAACAGCAGACAAGGAGATAGAGTATGAGTGTTGAATTTGCCACATTCGAGGACATGCTTAAATCTGTCCAAGGCCTGCCCGCCATGCCCGTCGCCGTGATCGATGCGGATGAGCGGCATGTGCTGGAAGGCGCCTGCGAGGCGGCAGCGGCCGGCTATGTCGATCCCATTTTTATCGGGGATGAAAAGAGTATTCGGAACATACTCAAGACCATCACCGGTGCAAAGCAATATCGCATTGTCCATGCCCCAGAAGAAGATGCAATGGCCGAGAAAGGTGTCGAGCTCTTTGAAAAGGGCGAGGTTAAGGCCCTGATGAAAGGTCACATCCACACGGATGAATTTCTTCACCCCATCCTCCTGCATCATCTGCAGGGGAAAAAAAGATTCTTGACGATGGAATGCATCTCTTCTCCGGTCATTAACTGGAGCAGGGCAAGCTGTCCCTGGACAGGAAAAAAATCCTCAATTCATGCTGATCTTCATGACGCTGTCCCCGGTTGTGAAAAAGGATCGCAGCCCGGTTTCCCCGGACCCTTTTACGGCCCTCGAAAAGAATGTCTCAGACACCATTGTAACCCTTCTTGACGGTTATCAGAACATTCGAGACCATTTCGATGAAACCATGTTTTTCACCATCTATGAAAATCCCTTGATGAGGCTGTTATTCCCCGAAACATCACGGAAAAAGAAGCCGGACAAAGAACTGGCCTTCACCTATCAAAATGACATTACAGGCAAATACGTCATTTCCTTGTTTCAATCCGTCGGCAGTCAATTCTATGAAGTCCTGGATATAACCGACGATGAAAAAATAAAGGCTGTTTTTGCCGAATTGAAAACCCATTTCCATGGGGGGTTGGATTTTATCGTTCACGGAATCGCCCGGGGGCCCCAGCAAAGAAGAGCTTGCTGACAGGTATATCGAGACATCAAAGACAGGCTTTGTCAAATCGATGCTGATCAGTGTTTATTCGTTTACGACCGTTTTGCGGGAAGCCGCAGAAATGATGAAAGGCCGCAACGCTTCAGCGTTGACCATGTCCTATTATGGATCCGACAAAGTCGTTCCCCATTATAATGTGATGGGGGTGGCGAAAGCCGCCCTGGAATCCAGCGTGCGCTATCTTGCCGCCGATCTGGGTAAACACGGAATCCGGGTTAATGCCATTTCCCCCGGACCGATTAAGACGAGGGCCGCAAGCGGCATCGGAGATTTTGAAAACTTGACGCGCTTCGCTGAGTCGAACGCGCCGATGCACCGTGGTGTAACGCAGGAAGAAGTCGGCCGGACGGCATTGTTTTTATTGAGCGATTTATCCAGTGGCGTAACGGGCGAAATCCTTTTTTGCGATGCGGGCTATAACATCATGGGTTTTGCAATGAACCGCATTCTTCCAGAAAAATAAACAGATGAGATTCCGTATTTTTTAATAACGCCGTTGACGCCCAAACCTTATGGTTCATGAAAAAATAAGGTCGCAATTTTGGGCCTTGAGACGCCCGGTCGGCAAGGCGCGAAAACTCGGCATATCTGGATACGCCGAGTTTTCGTAACGGCAGTAGGACGGGATGCTTCGGCGTTTACAATGTGACGTTATTTTTGAGTGAGCCCTAAGAGCTGGAGCTGTGGTGAGATCAAAATTGCATGCCATCGAACCAGTCCAAGCCATAAAAACAGTCGACCTGGTGAAGACCCTGCACCAACCGGGAGACAGCATCGCAGCGTTTTACCGAAAATTTTTGAATGCGCTGAGTTTGCGCGTTGTGCGCTTTAAACCGATCCTGGCAGACAAAGATTTAAGTCTTCGGATCTGTGGTCTCTGGGATCTGGCGCGGCTGAAAACCCTTTTTGATCCGGGGCTTTTTTTACAAACAGCCGGTCGGGAGGTTCGGCCTTTCCGTTCGTTGTTTTCGGTTCACAAGTGGCTCAAATCGACCTTTGATCTGCTATATTTCATCGAGGTTCAAGCACACGGCAAAAAGCGGATCGTCGGGTTTGTAGGATTTTACGGGCTCCGGGCAGAGGAGCGCCTCTGGATGTCACTGGCCATTTTCGATGTCGATGACCGCAGACGCGGTTATGGTGGGCGGGCGGTTCAGCTGGTGTGTGATTTTTTGCAGTATGAAACTGGGATCAAACGAGTTTTCGTTGAAGTCGCGAAACGAAATCATACATCCCTGTCTTTTTTCCAGGCCTGTTCTTTCAGTCGAAGAGGCCAATCTGACGCCCATTGGCCCTGAGAACTGTATGAGGCTAACCCAAGCGCTTCGGAACAAGGTAGCCTTGTGGGGGCCTTGTCACAACCCAAATGGAAGGTGAACTCCCCGCCTAATCCATTTCCCAGGCACCAACGACCTGTTCGTCGTCGTTCTTAGTTCTACTCAAGTAAAGAAAAAAATCTAGGGTGATTACCAATGGACGAAATGACAACAAAAATTTTCATCATCGCATTGGTTCGGTTTCTGATTTTAAACAAGCTGCATGGGTTTGTGGTGTTGGGAGCCGTTTTTTTGGTGGTCACCGGAACGGAGGCGCTCTACGCGGATATGGGGCATTTCGGCACCCGGCCCATTCGGTTAACCTGGTTTGCAATGGTCCTGCCCGCCCTGGTGTTGAATTATTTCGGGCAAGGCGCCCTTCTCCTGGTCAACCCGCATGCGGCGGATCATCCATTTTACGCCATGGTGCCAGCCCGGGCTATGATTCCGACGGTATTGCTAACCACCCTGGCCACCATCATCGCTTCCCAGGCCGTCATCAGCGGTGCCTTTTCCATGACCCGCCAAGCGATCCAGATGGGATACCTGCCGCGTTTGAATATTCGGCATACCTCCGCAATTCAAATAGGCCAGATCTATGTGGCCCCAGTCAATTGGATGCTTCTGGTCTGCACTGTCGCCCTGGTGGCCGGTTTTCAATCCTCGAGTAAACTTGCCGCCGCCTACGGGGTAGCCGTAACCTCCACGATGATTATTACCTCGGTGCTGTTTTTTGTTGTGGCCCGCAACCTTTGGCATTGGCCTTTGATATGGGCCGCGCCGTTGACAGGCCTTTTTTTACTGGTGGACATGCCGTTTTTTTGCGGCCAACCTCAGCAAAATTCTTCACGGGGCCTGGTTCCCACTGGTCATCGGTGCGACATTCTTCACATTGATGCTCACCTGGGCCAAGGGACGCCGGACCCTGGCCGGTAATTTGCGCAAGATCATGCCGCCGATTCATCAATTTATTGTCGATCTGGGCAGCCATCAGCCAAATAAAATTGAGGGAGACGCCGTATTCTTAGCGGGAAGTCGAAGCGCCGTGCCAGTGGCCCTGGCAAAGAACGTCAAGCACAATCATGTTGTTCACACCCGGAACGTTTTGCTGCATTTTCGGGCGGAAGACCTTCCCCGGGTCCCCAGTCTGGAAAAGATCCAAACCGAAAAATTGGGCGGAGGATTTTACAGCATCGAGGTTCGCTATGGATTTATGGAAGACCCCAGCTTGGCCAATGTATTTTCCTTGGCGCGCGGGCAGGGTTTGGACCTGAATCCGGAAACAACGAGTTATTACATCGGTCGTGAAAACCTGGTCATTGCTGAACCATCCAGCATGGCGCGCTGGCGTGCGAGTTTTTTCATGTTCATGTCCCGCAATTCAGCCGATGCCACCTCGTTTTTCCGTCTTCCGGCGGACCGGGTGATTGAGATCGGTGTCCGGCTGGAGATTTGACATGCGCGGAAGCCCCCATTCTCTAACACCCCGTCGTATAGGCTTCGAGGTAAAGGTTTCGGCTGTGTTATCGGTTGTTGGCGTATTGTGACTATACAGCCGCCTCCTCTCGCCTTGCCAAAATCTTTATCTTTAAGTATATCGTTGTCGATGACGATGCGTTCCACTATTTGGAAGGGCTTGTCGAAGAGGATCGTCAGGGTATCGAAGAAGTTGGCTGGTGGAGTCCTTGGCGGCCAGGACCACGGCCAAGAAATGCTGGAAATCCGGAATTTGTAGTGAAAATACCTTCAAATAAGGATTAAGATATGAGTTTAACCCTCTATTTTCTGCGACACGGGGAAACCACCGCCAGCCGGACTGGTGGTTACTGCGGCACCCTTGACCCGGATTTAACCCCCGAAGGGTATCAGATGGCAGAGGATTTCGCCGCTGCGTATAAATCGCTTCCATGGGTCGCCGTCTTTTCCAGTCCGTTGCGCCGTGCCGCAGCAACGGCGAAACCACTCTGCGAGGCGGCCGGCATACCCCTGCAACTCAAGGAAGAGTTGAAAGAAATTGCCTATGGTCAATGGGAAGGGAAAACCCCTGAAGATGTCAATCGCGAATTTCACGATGACTATGTTCGCTGGTTAGCCGAGCCCGGCTGGAATGCGCCTCCCGGAGGGGAAAGAGGGATCGATATCGCGCGGCGCAGCTCGCGCGTGATCGAGGAAATCGAGAAAACGTATCGAACCGGAAATATCCTCGTCGTTTCTCACAAGGCAACGATCCGAATAATGCTGTGCCCACTGTTGGGCATCGACGTGGGACGTTTTCGCGATCGCATCAGCATGCCTGTCGCCTCTGTCAGCATCGTGGAAATTGCAGAGCATGGCCCACTGTTACACATGCTGGGCGGCCGGTCTCATCTGAGAGGGTCCCTGAACAACCGCGCCGGAACCTTAAGGATTGATTTTCATAATTTCCGTTTGCCATCGTCTCCCGGCAAACAGAAAAAAAATTATCTCTGTGATCTCTGTGTCTGGTGAAATAAATCAAAGGTTCCATCCGCTGTCCACGATGCCGTAGTATAGACAGCCAACGAGCGGTAAAAGAGGCGAAAAGGAGACCCGTATGGCGATTTCAACCTATTATCTCGTCCCCCCGCTGCCTGAGGGGCTCGATGGGCTGGCCGAATTGGGTCTGGACCTGCGCTGGTCCTGGAGCCATGCGACCGATCCGCTCTGGGAGCGCGTCGATCCCGAGCTCTGGAACCTGACCCGCAACCCGTGGCTCATTTTACAGTCGGTTTCCTCCGACCGGCTCAAAATGCTGTCCCGGGACCCGGCTTTCCGAGACGAGGTCGAAAAACACCTCACGGAACACCGCCAGGCGTTGAAAGAGTCCAATTGGTATTCGGAAGCCCACGCCGCATCCCCGCTGACCGTCGCGTACTTCAGCATGGAATTCGGCCTGAGCGAGGCCCTTCCCATCTACTCCGGGGGACTCGGTATTCTGGCGGGGGACCACCTCAAGACCGCCAACGACCTCGGTGTGCCGATTGTCGGCATCGGTCTGCTGTATCAGCAGGGCTACTTTCGCCAGGTGATCGATGCCGACGGCGCTCAGACCGAGTTCTACCCGTACAATGACCCGAGCCAGCTGCCGATCCTGCCCGTGCGGGATTCGGAGGGCGAGTGGCTGCGAATGGCATTGGACTTGCCCGGCCGCAAGGTGCGATTGAGGGTGTGGCAAGCCAAGGTGGGACGTGTGCAGCTGTACCTTTTAGACAGCAACGACCCGGCCAACAGCCCCGCCGATCAGTGCATCACGGCCGAACTCTACGGCGGCGGGCCGGAGTTGCGGCTGCAGCAGGAGATTGCGCTCGGCATCGGCGGTTGGCATTTGCTGCGGCTGCTCGGAATCGAAGCCGAAGTCTGCCACCTCAACGAGGGCCACGCGGCGCTGGCGGTCCTCGAAAGGGCGCAAGCGTGCATGGAGGACACCGGTCAGTCCTTTGAAGCGGCACTGACCGCGACACGGGCCGGAAACATCTTCACCACCCATACGCCGGTAGAAGCCGGTTTCGACCGCTTTTCCCCGTCCCTCACGGGCCGGTACCTGGAAACATATGCCGAAAAGATCGGCATCGGGATCGACGGGCTGCTGGCTCTCGGACGCCGGAACCCGAACGACGCGACCGAACCCTTCAACATGGCCTACCTGGCCATTCGAGGTGCGGGGCGGGTCAACGGCGTCAGCCGGCTGCACGGCGAGGTCAGCCGTCGTATTTTCCAGCCCCTCTTTCCTCGCTGGCCGCAAGCGGAGGTCCCGATCACCCATATCACCAACGGCGTGCATGTGCCTTCCTGGGATTCTGCCGCAGCCGATGAACTCTGGCACGAAGCCTATGGCAAAAAGCGCTGGACGGGCGATATGAGCAGTATCGAGGCCGCCATCAAGGGCGTACCGGATGAAACCCTCTGGGCTTTTCGCAACGAGGGCTGCCGCCAACTCGTTGACTATGCGCGCGAGCGGCTCGGCCGGCAGCTCGCGGCCTTGGGGGCCGCCAAAAGAGATTCGCTCTTAGCCGAAAAATATCTTGACCCCAATGTCTTCACCATGGGATTTGCCCGCCGGTTCGCCGCTTACAAACGGCCTAACCTCCTGCTGCACGACCCGGAGCGTTTGGTCCGCCTGCTGCAGAATGCCGAGCGTCCCGCCCAACTCATCATCGCCGGCAAGGCTCACCCGCAGGACGCGGCCGGCAAGGCCCTTTTCCAGGCCTGGTCCGCCTTCATTCGTCGAGCGGACATCCGGCAGCGTGTCGTTTTCCTTGCGGATTACGACATGTCACTGGCCGAGCGACTGGTGCAGGGCGTCGACCTGTGGATCAACACGCCGCGCCGGCCGTGGGAGGCCAGCGGTACGAGCGGCATGAAGGTGCTGGTCAACGGCGGCCTGAACCTCTCGGAGCTGGACGGCTGGTGGGCCGAGGCCTACCGGCCGGAAGTGGGCTGGGCGATCGGAGACGGCCGGGAACATGGGGAAGACCCGGACTGGGATGCCTACGAGTCGGAACAACTCTACCGCCTTTTGGAGCAGGAGGTGATCCCGGCTTTCTACGACCGGGGTCCCGACGGCATCCCCGGGGCCTGGGTGCACCGTATGCGGGCGAGCATGGCCGAACTCACGCCGCGCTTCAGCACCAACCGCATGGTCCGCGAATACGTGGAACGGTTGTACTTGCCGGCCGCTCAGGCCTACCGCGATCGCACGGCCGATCGAGCCCGCAAGGCGGTCCTCCTCTGCCAGCGACGCAAGACCCTGGAAGCTCACTGGCCCCGGTTGGGCTTCGGCGACCTCGAGATTCAGGAAGAGGAGGGGCACTTGACGTTCAAGGTGCCGGTTTTCCTGCCGGGCCTCACGCCGGACGCTGTCCGGGTTCAACTCTGTGCAGAGCCCCGGGAGGGAGAAGAACCGGATGTCCACCCGATGATCCGCGGCGAGGAGGTGTCAAATCCCGCACCGGGATATTCTTTCAGCGCCCGCATACCGGCGCGAAGACCGGCCGGCGATTACACCCCGCGTATCATTCCGGCCCTGGAGGGGGCCCTCGTGCCCATCGAGACGAACCTCATCCTCTGGTACCGATAACCGGAATTGTATGAAACTTTGATGAAAAGTGATGGAATGGCTTTGTTCGTGGTAGACCGCTGAGGTGTCTGTAAGAATTTTGCGAGTACTGCTGGCTTCACTGCTCAGCGGCTTAGTCGGCATCGAAAGAGAAGTTCACGGCCGGGGGGCCGGGTTTCGAACTCACCTGCTGGTAGGCCTTGCAACTTGCTTGATGATGATCATCTCGGAATATTTTTACACAAAATACGGTGATATCCGGCACGGATTGCGGGATCGCCTGTATACCAATGAGCCTCCGGTGGTCCTAATCTTCATTGCCGGTTTGGGCCTTGCGATGACCTGAATATCCCGATTAACTGTCGAAAGCCGGGGCGCGCACACCGCTGAACCTCCTCGCCGGGTTTTACAGACGGTCGGAAGGAACGGGTCTCCGGCAAAAAAAAGAGGAACGCGGCCATGAAAAAAAATCCACTGCTTGAAATCCAGACATATGGTCAAAGCATCTGGCAGGACTTCATCAGCCGTCAGGACATGCGCGCGGGGAACTTACGCCGGCGTATCGAGCAAGACGGGCTGCGGGGCGTGACCTCCAATCCGTCGATTTTCAACGAAGCCATCGGCGGCAGCACCGACTACGACGAAGACATTCGCGACCTCGCCCGCCAGGGCCGGAGCGCGGCGCAGATATACGAAGCGCTGACGGTCGGTGACGTGCGGGAGGCGGCCGATCTGCTGCGGCCCCTCTACGATGGCTCCGATGCCCGTCACGGTTATGTGAGCCTGGAGGTCAATCCCCATCTGGCGCGGGATATCGACGGGACCCTGTCGGAAGCGCGTCATCTGTGGGGTGCGGTGGACCGCCCCAACGCCATGATCAAGGTGCCGGCCACGCACGAGGGATTGACCTGCATCGAACGGCTCATCGGGGAGGGAGTCAACGTCAACGTCACCTTGCTGTTCGGCCTGCCGCGCTACCGCGAGGTCGCGCAGGCCTATATGGCCGGGATCATGACCCGTTCACAAAGCGGCGAACCGCTTGAACGCGTGGCATCCGTGGCCAGTTTTTTCCTGAGCCGCATCGACGTGCTCGTGGATCCGCAGGTGGAGAAACACATCAAAACCGGTGGCGAGGGGGCGGACAAAGCCGCCAAGATGCGCGGGCAGGTGGCCATCGCCAGTGCCCGGCTGGCCTATCAGATCTACAAGGATGTGTTCTCAGGACAGGATTTTAACAAACTGGCCGAGCGGGGCGCCCGCACCCAGCGCGTCTTGTGGGCCAGCACGAGCACCAAAAACCCGGCCTACCCGGATCTCAAATACGTCGAGGCACTGATCGGACCCGAGACCGTCAATACCCTGCCGCAGGAGACGCTCGACGCATACCGTAACCACGGCAGTCCGGCGTCGTGCCTGGAAGAAAAACTTACAGAAGCCGAGTGGGTAATGCGGACCCTTCCTGAACTGGGAATCGACATCGACCGGGTCACCCAACAGTTGGAGGATGAGGGCATCGAGAAGTTCAACAAGCCCTATGACAGCCTGATGCAGACGATCGGAAAAAAGCGCACCCAGGCACTTTGATTTCTGCGCAAGGAACCGCGGATATGGCACCGCCACCGATCAATACACTCTTCGTCGATATCGGAAATGTGCTGCTGACCAATGGCTGGGACCGGAACAGCCGGCAGCGGGCGGCCGCGACGTTTTCGCTGGACCCGGACGAGATGAGCGACCGCCACCACATGACCTTCGACACCTACGAGGCCGGCAAATTGGCCCTCGACGAATACCTGCAGCGCACGGTTTTCTATACCGAACGGCCTTTTAGCGTGCGGGACTTCAAAGCGTTCATGCTGGCCCAATCCAAGCCCATGCCCGAAATGTTGGCGCTGATACGGGACTTGAAAAACCGCTACCGACTGAAGGTGGTGGCCGTGAGCAACGAAGGCCGGGAATTGACCGAACACCGCATTCGGACCTTCAACCTGACCACGATCATCGACTTTTTCGTTTCCTCGTGTTTTGTCGGAATGCGCAAGCCGGATGCCGACATTTACCGTCTGGCCTTGAACTGCGCCCAGGCGCCCGCCAACCAGGTGCTCTATATCGACGACCGGCGCCTGTTCATAGAGGTGGCCCTTGGCCTGGGAATCCACGGTGTGCACCATGTGGGCTATGAGCAGACCCGGGCAGCCCTCGAAGCCAATGGGCTCACCCTGTAGGCTTTACGATCAAGGTTTTGGCTGCGTTATCGGTCGGTTGCGTATGACGTATACAGCCGCCTCCCTCTGGCCTCGCCAAAACCTTGATCGTAAAGCCTACAGCAGGCTGGTCGGCGGAGGTTTTGGCTGCGTTATCGGTCGGTTGCGTATGACGTATACAGCCGCCTCCCTCTGGCCTCGCCAAAACCTTGATCGTAAAGCCTGCAGCAGGCTGGTCGGCGGAGGTTTTGGCTGCGTTATCGGTCGTTGCGTATGACCTATACAGCCGCCTCCCTCTGGCCTCGCCAAAACCTTGATCGTAAAGCCTACAGCAGGCTGGTCGGCGGAGGTTTTGGCTGCGTTATCGGTCGTTGGCGTATGACGTATACAGCCGCCTCCCTCTGGCCTCGCCAAACCTTGATCGTAAAGCCTGCAGCAGGCTGGTCGGCGGAGGTTTGGCTGCGTCATCGGTCGTTGGCGTATGACCAATACAGCCGCCTGCCTCTGACCTCGCCAAAACCTTGATCGTAAGGCTTACAGCAGGGCTGGTCGGCGGAGGTTTTGGCTGTGTTATCGGTCGTCGGCGTATGCTAAACTGAAGGGCTCAGGGTTCAAAGGTTAGAATATGATGATTTCCAGAACTTCATCCGCCATTACTTTACTTGGGCTGAGCACCTTAATGCCATTAGGTACAAAGGTTTTATTAGCTCCATGAATTATTCGGATATGAGCTTTTTCAAGGGCTTTCAACCCAGAACGTTGAAACCTGAACATCTCAATCCTGTATACAGCCGCCTCCCTCCGGCCTTGCCAATACCTTGATCGCAAAGCCTACGAAAGATTGAGAGGATCACGATGACTCATAAAGCAAGTGAGATCGGTCTGGTGGGATTGGGGGTCATGGGGCGCAACCTGGTGCTCAACATCGCCGATCACGGGTTCGGCGTGGCCGGCTACGATCTGGATCCGGAAAAGGCCCGCCACCTGCAACAGGAAAAAAAGCCCCATCACGCCATCGCGACGGCCACGGATCTGCCGACCTTCCTCGGTCTTCTGCGCCCACCGCGGGCGATCATGCTGCTCGTGCCGGCCGGCGACCCGGTCGACCAGGTGATGGACCGCCTTCTGGCGCATCTTGAGAAAGGGGACCTGATCATCGATGCCGGCAATTCGTACTTCAAGGACACCGACCGGCGCATCCAAACAGCGGGCAAAAAGAACATAGAGTTTCTGGGAATGGGTGTTTCCGGCGGCGAAAAAGGCGCCCGCAACGGTCCCAGCATGATGCCGGGCGGCGCGGCAGCAGCGTACGAGCGCGTCCGGCCCATCTTCGAGGCGGCCGCCGCCAGGGTGGACGGGTCTCCTTGTGTCGCCCATCTCGGACCGGGTTCAGCCGGCCACTACGTCAAAATGGTGCACAACGGCATCGAGTACGGCATCATGGAGCTGCTTGCCGAAACCTACGACCTGATGAAAAGAGGGCTGAACCTGTCCAACGACCGGCTGCACGGAATTTACGCCGGCTGGGACCGCACCGAAGTGAACGGGTATCTGACCCAGATCACGGCGCACATCTTCACGCAGCCCGACGAGCGCAGCGGACGTGATCTCGTGGATCAAATTCTGGACCGGGCCGATCAGAAGGGCACCGGGACGTGGACCGTGGCCGACGCCCTGGACCTGCAAGTCCCGGTTCCGACCATCGATCTGGCGGTGCAGATGCGCAACCTGTCGATGCTGAAGCGTCAGCGTCAGACAATCGCCCAATCATTCGAAGCGGCCCCGGTCCGCGGCGCGGCCGGCACCGATGAAAAAGTCTTCATCGAACAGCTGCGCCGCGCATTTAACGCCGGCATGATCCTCACCTACGCCCAGGGCTTCGCCCTTATGGCCCGGGCCTCGCAAGCCTACGGTTACCGGCTCGAGCTTGAAACCGTCGCCCGGATCTGGCGCGGCGGCTGCATCATCCGGGCCGCCCTGCTCGGCGACATCATGGCGGCCTTCGCGCGCCGGGCCGACCTGCCGAACCTGCTCATGGACGCCGGCTTGGGCCGCCGGGCGGCGGAGGGCCGCGAAGATCTGGCAGCGGTGACCGGCAACGCCGCCGCCATGGGGATTCCGGCGCCCGGCCTGATGGTGTCGCTGGCTTACTTCGACGCCTTGCGCAGCGCCCGGCTGCCCGCCAACCTGATCCAGGCCCAGCGCGATTACTTCGGAGCCCACACCTATGAACGGGTGGACGCCGCCGGCCATTTCCACACCAATTGGGAAAGCTAAAGGAGACGTCATGCCAAAAGAAAACCGTCCCGCAGCGAGCATCTTCGTCATCTTTGGCGGCGCCGGTGATTTGACCTGGCGCAAGCTCGTTCCGGCCCTCTTCAACCTTTTTCTGGATCACTGGCTGCCCGAGCGTTTCTGGGTTCTGGGCCTGGACCGGGTCAAGATGAGCACCCCGCGCTTCGTCAAACATCTGCACGACGGCGTCGACCAATTCTCCCGGCGCGGGCCGGCCGACAAGGACCGGTGGAAGGAATTCAGCGACCATTTCGCCTTCATGCAGGCCGACTTCGGCAACCCCGAAACCTTCACCACCATCGCCGGCAAAATCGGTCAAAAGGAAGACCAGTGGGGTCTCAAGGCCAATCGCATCTTTTATATGGCGGTGCCGCCGCGCATGATCGAGCCCCTCTCCCAAGGCCTGGCGGAGGCCCGTCTCAATCGCGACCGGCACTATGGCCGCATCGTCGTGGAAAAACCCTTCGGCCACGATCTGGACTCGGCCCGCAGCCTGAATCGCAGCCTGGGCAAACTCTTCGACGAATCCCAGATTTTTCGCATCGATCACTATCTCGGCAAGGAAACGGTTCAGAACATCCTGGCCTTCCGGTTTGCCAACAGCATCTTCGAGCCGATCTGGAACCGGCACTACATCGATCACGTGCAGATCACGGTGGCCGAAGACATGGGCGTCGGTCACCGCGGGGACTATTACGATCAGGCCGGCGCGCTGCGGGACATGATCCAGAACCATCTATTGCAGGTGTTGTGCCTGGTCGCCATGGAGGCGCCGGTTTCCTTCGAGGACAACGAGGTTCGCAACAAAAAAGTGGACGTCCTGCACGCCATCCGCCGGATTCCCGAAGAGCGGGTGCCCGAATTCGCCGTGCGCGGTCAGTACGGCGAGGGGTTGATGGCCAATGAACCGATCCCGGCCTACCGCGCCGAATCCGACGTGGACGAAGACTCCTGCACCGAGACCTTCGCCGCCCTCAAGCTCTTCATCGACAACTGGCGCTGGCAGGATGTCCCCTTTTACCTGCGCACCGGCAAGCGCCTGCCGGCCAAGGTATCGGAGGTGTCGATTCAGTTTCGGCACGTCCCGCACCAGACGTTTCCGTCCGCAGTGCTGCTGGACTGGCTTTCCAACCGGCTGGTCATCGCGATTCAGCCCGAAGAAGGAATTCTGCTGCGGTTCAAGGCCAAGAACCCGGGCCCGGGCATGCGCCTGTCCCAGGTGATGATGCAGTTTTATTACCAGGAAGCGTTCAAGACCAAACCGCCGGAAGCCTACGAGACCTTGCTGCTGGACGTCATGGAAGGCGATGCCACCCTTTTCATGCGCGCCGACCAGGCCGAGAGTTCCTGGTCGGTGATCCACCCGATTCTGGATTTCTGGGCCGGCAGCAAACCCGCGGATTTCCCCAACTACCAGGCCGGGTCCTGGGGCCCGGAGGCCGCGGATATCTTGGTCGCCCGCGGCGGCCACAGCTGGGTGATGCCCACGATGCTCGAATGCGATGAAGGCACGGCGACCTGTCAGGTAAAAACGGTGCCGCACTAGGAGCGCTGGTATCCAGATGCAGAATCATCGGCGGCCCTCGAGAACGATCTCCGAAACCACCTTTTCCGGAAGCTCGACCGGTTTCGGAAAATCGCGCTTGATTTCACGTAAGGGCATGACAACCTGCTCTTTCAACACCAACGGCTGCAGGGCTTGGCGCAATGAAGATCTGTGGGAGTCTTCCTTGACGATCCTTGCAACGATATGGCCTCTTTCTGTGATGAGCACATCATCACCCTTTTTGACCAAGCCGATGTATCGGCTCAACTGATTTTTCAATTCCTTTATGCCCGCGCTTATCATTTGAGATTCTCCATCATTGTGGCTACCATGGGTTTACAGTAGCTACTTTGTGTTTAAAGCGGCTGCGTCCAACCAGTCCTCCAGGTCAACGTTCAAATAAAGGTTTTTTGCTTTAATTTGGGCCAGAAATTCCCAGGGACTCCACCCGAGTTCTTTACAAACCTCCATTTGGCTCATCTGGCGGCTATATTTGTCAAGCAGCCGATCCTGTTTATCGATGGAAAACCCTTTTCGCAACACTTCTCGTAAATAAGTCGATCGATCTAACTTCAGTTCTTGAACAAATTGGTCGATCTCACTTAACAGATCTTCAGGTATCCTTATGGTCGTCGGTTTGGCCACCTTTTTTCTCCATTAGTAGGATTAACGCATCGGCTATGATTTCAGGTGAATATCTTCCAATCCTTGCCAGTTTTTCGAGAGATTCGCGGGCCTTTTTGAGAGATATTTTTCGCAATCTGAATAGGTCAAAAACGATCTTGGGTGTCACGATAAACGGCACGTTGAAAAATCTTGCTGCCTTAATGGCCTTGCCGTCATCTGTGGCAAGAACTGACCCGCCTAATTCCATCGCCAATAACAAGGGCGGGCACATAGGCCCGCCCCTACGAGATGGGTGATCCGCTGCGTTCCGAGAGCCGGTGTTATCCACAGACGTCCCTTCGTACGATTCTGATATGTAATTACGGGAACCGAATTATAGTCACGTGCGCACGCCGCCCCTACAGTATTTTAGAAGTTGAAATACTGGATTGACCGTATTACGTTTTCGAGCAGTACCGTCATATAAAAATCCATCTGCCGGACCCGCCTTGTCGTCATCTGCCGAAAGGATGATTGATTGGCTACTGGAACCGAAACCGACGCCGCCCTCTGGCCGCTGGCCGTGTTCGCACTTTCCGTATGCGCCCTGGTCGTCTTCATGCTGGGGCTCTCGGCGCTCCTGGGCGAACGCCACCGCGAAAACGCCACGGGCGAGCCCTACGAATCCGGGATCGTTTCGACCGGCTCGGCCCGCCTTCGATTTCATGCCCAGTTTTACCTGATAGCCATGTTTTTCGTGGTTTTCGACCTGGAGGCGGTGTTCCTGTATGCCTACGCGGTGTCATTTCGCGAGGCGGGGTGGCGCGGGTATATCGAGATCCTGATTTTCATCGGCGTTCTGACCGCGGCGCTTTTTTATCTCTGGCGGGTCGGGGCGCTGGAGTGGGGCACCGCCAAACACAAGCTCTACCGCAAGAATTCGTTGAAACATCAGCCGTCAAAGGACAACCGCCGATGAAGACCGCCCGGGACCTTTTACGTGAAAAAGGATCGCAGATCTACTCGACCGCGCCGGATGCCACCGTTTACGACGCCTTGCAGCTGATGGCCGAAAAAAATATCGGGGCGCTGATCGTCTTCGACGGCGACCGGCTGCTCGGGCTGATCTCGGAGCGCGACTACGCCCGCAAGATCGTTCTGAAAAACAAGTTCTCGCGCGAAACCGCCGTCGGAGACATCATGACCCGCGACGTGGTCACGGTGACGCCGGATAAAAATCTCGAGGAGTGCATGGAATTGATCACCCAACACCGGGTGCGGCACCTGCCGGTCGTTGAAAACGAGCAGGTCCTCGGCCTCATTTCGATCGGGGACATCGTCAAAGGCATCATCGTTCACAAGGAGTTCGTCATCGAACAGCTGGAGTACTACATCAAGGGCTGGCGGTGAATCGGTTGAGCCCGTTTAGCCGGTTATGCCCGTTTAGCCGGTTGAGCCCGTTTGCCCGTTTAGCCAGTTGATCCATTGGGCCGGTGTTGCGGGAAAGGTATATGACATAAGGTATAAGGTATAAGGTTTAAGGCTAAAGGAGAAAGGTAAAAGGCTAATGGCCAAGGGGCTGGAGGATAGGAAAGTCATTTTGGAGGGTGTTCTGAAGGGGAATTTAATCAATATTTATTTATAAAACAGATATTTGAATTATGTTATTTAATTCCGTTTATAAAGAAAGTTGAGGGGTCATGCGGTGGTGGTCGGGGTCGCGTTTTAAAGCTTCTTCGAAACGGGCGGGGAGTGATTCTGCGGGGGATCCGCTGGATGAGGCCGTCGGGCGCAGTCTGCTGTTGACGCGGCTGCAGGACCTGCTCGGCTGGGGACGCAAGTACTCCATCTGGCCCTATAATTTCGGCCTGTCGTGCTGTTACGTCGAAATGGCCACCAGCCTGACCAGCCGCTACGACATTGCGCGTTTCGGGGCCGAGGTCATCCGCGGCACGCCACGCGAGGCGGACCTGATGGTGATCGCCGGCACGCCCTTCGTCAAATGCGCGCCGGTCATCCTGCGCCTCTACGAGCAGATGATGGAGCCGCGCTGGGTGATCTCGATGGGGTCCTGCGCCAACGCCGGCGGCATGTACGACATCTACAGCGTCGTTCAGGGCGTGGACCAGATCCTGCCGGTGGACGTCTATGTCCCGGGGTGTCCGCCGAGCCCCGGCGCCTTCATGTACGGACTGACGCTGCTTCAGGAGGCCGTCGGCCGCGAGCGGCGCCCCCTGAGCTGGGTGGTCGGCCCGCAGGGCGTCGAAAAAGTCCACCACCCCTCGCTGCGCGATCTCAAACGCGAAGAACGCCGCGCGGCAACGAACCTGCGCCCCCCGGATCGTGTCTGACGCGTGTCCATCCGGTGCTTGATAAACGACAAAGATCAGCTTCCGACCAGGTTTCCGTCCATGAATCACCTTTTTCCTTTTGGGTTCCGCCGCGGGCGGGATACCCGCGGGCCTTGGTTGGCGAACGACTCAGCGGGTATGAATCGGACACTCACCCTATTTCTAAAATGATCGCGGGTGGACAATAGACACGTGAATTCATCTCCCGGCATCATCTCCGAACTCGAAGGGCGCTACGGCGAGGCCGTCGCGGCGGTGCAGTCCACCCGCGACGGCATTCCGACGGTGTGGGTCGCGCCCGACGACGCGCCGGAGGTGCTGGCGCATCTGAAAACCGGGGTGCCCCGACCATACCGCATGCTTTTCGACCTGACCGCCATCGACGAGCGCGAGCGGACCCGGCGCGAAGGCCAGCCGCCGAGCGATTTCAGCGTCGTCTACCACCTGCTGTCTTTCGATCGCAACGAGGATGTGCGCGTCAAGGTGCCGCTGGCCGGCGAGTTTCCGCGGCTGGCGACGATCACCCATCTGTGGCCGGCCGCCGACTGGTACGAACGCGAGGCTTGGGACATGTTCGGCATCGCCTTCGACGGGCACCCGCACCTGGAGCGCATCCTGCTGCCGCCGACTTGGGAAGGCCATCCGCTGCGCAAGGAGCATCCCGCGCGCGCCACCGAAATGGGTCCCTTCAGAATGCCGCCGGAGCGCCAGGAGCAGGCGCAGGAGGCCCTGCGGTTTCGTCCGGAAAAATGGGGGTTGCGGTCGCGGGGCGAAGACACCGACCTGATGTTTTTGAACCTGGGACCACAGCATCCCGGCACGCATGGCGTCTTTCGCATATTGCTGGAACTCGACGGCGAAGAGATCGTCAATGCCGTCCCCGAAATCGGCTTCCACCATCGCGGCGCCGAAAAGATGAGCGAGCGCCAGACCTGGCACACCTTCATTCCCTACACCGATCGCATCGACTACCTGGGCGGGGTGATGAACAACCTGCCTTACGTGCTGACGGTCGAACAGCTGGCCGGCATCCGGGTGCCCGACCGGGTCAAGGTCATCCGCGTCATGCTGGTGGAATTTTTTCGTATCGCCAGCCACCTGGTCTGGTACGGCACCTTCGCCCAGGACGTGGGCATGCTCTCGCCGGTGTTTTTCATGTTCAACGATCGCGAGCGCCTGTTCGACATCGTCATGGCGATCACCGGCGGACGCATGCACCCAAGCTGGTTCCGCATCGGCGGGGTGGCCCAGGACCTGCCCGCGGGCTGGGAAAAGATGGTCGCGGATTTTCTGAGCTACATGCCCGGTCGGCTGAAAGAGTATGACGGCATGGTCATGCGCAACCGCATGTTCAAGGCCCGCACCCAGGGCATCGGCGCCTATACCCTGGAGGAGGCCGTCGAATGGGGCGTGACCGGCCCGGGCCTGCGGGCCTGCGGCCTGGCATGGGACTTTCGCCGCCAGCGCCCCTATTCGGGCTACGATCAGTTCGAGTTCGAGGTTCCCACCGCCGCGCACGGCGATTGCTACGGCCGCGCCCTGGTGCGGGTCGAGGAGATGCGCCAGAGCCTGCGGATCATCGCGCAGTGTCTCGCCAACATGCCCGCCGGCCCCTACAAGGCGGACCATCATCTCACCACGCCCCCGCTCAAGGAGCACACGATGCACGACATTGAAACGCTCATCACCCATTTTGTGGGTGTCAGCTGGGGACCGGTCGTTCCGCCCGGCGAAGCCTGCGTGGCCATCGAGGCCACCAAGGGCTGCAACAGCTATTATCTGATCAGCGACGGCGGGATTCACGCCTACCGTACCCGGATCCGAACCCCGTCCTTTCCGCATCTGCAGATGATTCCGCTCATCAGCCGCGGCCTGATGGTGCCCGATCTGCTGGCGATTTTGGGAAGTATTGACTATGTGATGGCGGATGTGGACCGCTAGGTTTCCGATCCAGAAATGGCCCTTTTCCGCAATTTCGGCGTCAATCGGCGCAATCGCTTGTGCGGCATACAGCAGTAGGCCTCCGCGCAATTCCACCGATTTCCTCGGACTTGCGGAAAATTGCGCATTTTTGGATCGGAAACCGATGCGTACCGCTCGATAAACAGCATCTTTTGGCCCGGGGCGGCATTCTCGCGAATTCGAAATCCTCGACGTAGCAGGCTACGCCTCTGGTTTCGAATCCACTGCGGCCTTGCCCTGAACCAAAATCTAAGGGTTGCCCATGCTATCAGCGGAAGAAATCGCGGAGATCGAAGCCGAATTCCCGCGCTATGAACAGAAGCGGGCGGTATGTATCGATGCGCTGAAAATCGTGCAGCGCCGGCGCGGCTGGGTGTCGGACGAGGTCCTTGCCGAACTGGCGCAGTTCCTGGACATGACGACCGACGAGTTGGATTCGGTGGCGACCTTCTACGATCTCGTATTTCGCAAGCCCGTGGGTCGGCATGTGATCCTCATGTGCGACAGCGTCAGCTGCTGGGTCATGGGCTATGACCTCCTGCTGGAACGGCTGCGGGAGCATCTGGGGATCGGTTTCGGCCAAACCACGGCCGACAACCGGTTCACCCTGCTGCCCAGCGCCTGCCTGGGCGCCTGTGATCACGCCCCGGTGTTGATGATCGACGAAGACCTGCACCGGGACGTGGATCCGCAAGCGCTGGCGGAGATCCTGGAGCGGTACGAGTGAAAGGAGAAAGGGTAAAGATGAAAGGCGAAAGGCAAAAGGCAGGCGGCGAAGGGCGGAAGGATAAGGCGCAAAAAGCTGGGAGGCGGGGACGCTGGAATGGTGGAAGGAGGGAAAACGGCGTGTGGGAAAAATGGAGTGATGGATGGTTAAGGGCGATAGGTGAAAGGCGAAAGGCTAAGGGCTAAAGGCGAACGGCGGACGGCGGAAGGATAAAAGCGCAAAAGGCTGGGAGGTTGGGAGACGAGAAAGCCGGAATGGTGGAACGATGGAGGAAGGGAGCGTTGGAAGATTGGAAGAAGATTGGAATGAGGGAACACTGGAGATTGTAAGGTATAGCATTGAAAGTGGGTGGAAAAATGGAATTCTGGAATGTCGGAATACCTGAGCTGTGCATGGCGTATTTTCCGCCCGTGCCCCCTCATTCCGGCATTCCCGTATTTCAGCTTGCCAGTATTACCGCATTCCAGCTTTACGGCTTGCCGGCATTTCAGCTTCCGCCCTTCCCAGCCTCCACAGCTTCCCAGCTTCTTCCCTTCCCAGCCTCCCAGCCTCCCAGCCTTCCAGCTTCCCAGCCTCCCAGCCTTTCCCGGCCCTGAAATGGTAGCGTGAAAACATGGAACGACCCCTGACAGAAAACATCCGGCCCGGCGAAGAGCCCCTCGACATCGACGCCTACGAGGCGGTCGGCGGTTATGAGGCCTTGCGCAAGGCGCTGCACAGCCTGGCTCCGGCCGACGTGACCAAGGCCGTCGACGATTCCCACCTGCGCGGCCGCGGCGGCGCCGGTTTCCCGACCGGGCACAAGTGGAGCTTCGTGCCTCAGGGTCCGGACGCGCGCCATCCCAAGTACCTCGTGATCAACGCCGATGAAATGGAGCCGGGAACCTTCAAGGACCGCCTGCTGATGGAAGGCGCCCCCCACCAGTTGATCGAGGGTATCCTGATCGCGGCCTATGCCATCCGGGCCGACGTCGCCTACATCTTCCTGCGCCAGGCCTACCACACCGCGGCGCGCCGCTTGAATCGGGCCATCGCCGCCGCGTACGACCGCGGGTATCTCGGCCGCGGCATCCTGGGAACCGACTTCAGCCTGGAGCTTTACCTGCACATCAGCGCCGGACGCTATATCTGCGGCGAGGAGACGGCCCTGCTCACCGCGCTGGAGGGTCGCCGCGCCCTGCCGCGCGCCAAGCCGCCCTTTCCGCCGGTGGCGGGCTTGTGGGGCAAGCCCACCATCGCCAACAACGTCGAAACCATCGCCAACGTGCCCCACATCATCGCCCGCGGGCCCGAGTGGTTCCGCCGCTTGAGCCGCAGCGGCGACGGCGGCACCAAGATTTACGGCGCCAGCGGCCGCGTGAAAACCCCCGGGGCCTGGGAGCTGCCGATGGGGACGACCATCCGCGAGATTCTCGAGGAGCACGCCGGCGGCATGCGGGACGGCTTCGGCTTTCGCGGGCTGATTCCCGGCGGCGCCTCGACCGATTTTCTGACGGCCGAGCACCTGGACGTCAAAATGGATTTCGACTCCGTGCAGAAAGCCGGCAGCCGGATGGGGACCGGCACGATGGTGATCCTCGACGACCGCACCTGCCCGGTTGGACTGGTGCTCAATCTCATGCGCTTCTTCGCCCGCGAATCGTGCGGCTGGTGCACGCCCTGCCGCGAGGGGCTGCCGTGGGCGGCACGGGTGCTGGCGTCGATCGAAAACGGCGAGGGCCGGCCCGCGGACATCGACATGCTGCAGCGGCACACCCACCTGCTTGGCCCGGGCCACACCTTCTGCGCCCTGGCCCCGGGGGCCATGGAACCGCTGCAGAGCGCACTGAAGTACTTCGCGGAAGATTTTCACCGCCACATTCGCGAGAAACGCTGTCCGTGGAGATGAAAGTGTCCACTTCACCCGTGCCGGACCGTAAACTTTCCTCCCCTGGCGGCAGGCGTGGGGGAAGGGAGTTACACCCCCTGACCATGACGTTGACACGAAAGGCGCTCGAAAAACCGCGGATGGAAACACACTGATGGCGACCATTTACATCGATAACAATCCCTACCGGGTGAAGGACGGACAGAACCTGCTCCAGGCGTGTCTGGCGCTGGGCTTCGACCTGCCGTACTTCTGCTGGCACCCGGCGCTGGGGTCGGTGGGCGCCTGCCGCCAGTGCGCGGTCAAGCAGTTCAAGGACGAAAAGGACACCCGCGGCCGGATCGTCATGGCCTGCATGACCCCGGCCGACGACGGCACCCGTATTTCGATCGACGATCCGGAGGCGCGGGCCTTCCGGGCCGCGGTGATCGAGTGGTTGATGATCAACCATCCCCACGACTGCCCGGTCTGCGACGAGGGCGGCGAGTGCCACCTGCAGGACATGACCGTGATGACCGGCCACACCTACCGCCACTACCGCTTCAAAAAACGCACCCATCGCAACCAGGATCTTGGGCCTTTCGTTACCCACGAAATGAACCGCTGCATCCAGTGTTATCGCTGCGTCCGGTTCTACCGGCACTATGCCGGCGGGCACGACCTGGATGTCTTCGGCGCCCACGACCACGTCTATTTCGGTCGCCACCAGGGCGGCATCCTGCAAAGCGAGTTCAGCGGCAACCTGGTGGAGATCTGCCCGACCGGGGTCTTCACCGACAAGACGCTTCACAAGCACTTCAGCCGCAAGTGGGACCTGCAGACCGCCCCGTCGATCTGCGTCCACTGCGCCCTGGGCTGCAACACCCTGCCGGGCGAGCGCTACGGGCAGCTGCGGCGGATTCGCAACCGCTACAACCACGCCGTCAACGGCTACTTTCTCTGCGACCGCGGTCGCTATGGCTACGGATTCGTCAACGGCGACCATCGCATCCGGCAGGCATCGGGGCGCGACAGCGGCAGCGACGGGCTGCGGGACCTCACCCGGGATGCGGCGCTGCAGCGGGCGGTCGACCTGACGGGCGCCGGCCGCCGACTGATCGGCATCGGTTCGCCGCGCGCCTCGCTGGAAGCCAATTTCGCCCTTAGAACCCTGGTGGGGCCGCAGCGTTTCTTCGCCGGCATGTCCGGCAAAGATTTCGAGCTGCTCGCGCTGGCCAAAAACATCCTGACCCGCGGGCCCGCCCGAATTGCGAGTCCGGGGGCGACAATGACGGCCGATGCCGTCTTCGTACTGGGCGAGGACGTCACCAACACCGCGCCCATCCTGGCCCTTGACCTGCGTCAACTGGTGCACCGCCAGGCGGCGCGCCTCGCCGAAAGCATGCGCATCCCGCTGTGGAACGATGCCGGCATCCGCGAGATCGTGCAGAACGAGAGGGAAGCCCTGTTCATCGCGACACCGCAGGCAACGAAGCTGGACGAGGTCGCCGCCGGAACCCACCGCGCGGCCCCCGACGATCTGGCGCGCCTGGGGTTTGCCGTGGCCGCGGTGATAGATCCGGCGGCGCCGCCCGTGGCCGATGCCACCGATACGGAGCTTTCCCTGGCAAAGGAAATCGCCCGGGTCCTGCAGGCGGCAAAACGGCCGCTGGTGGTCTGCGGCGCGTCGTGCGGCAGTCCGGCGCTGCTCCGGGCCGCCGCCAATGTGGCCGCGGCGCTGTGCGCCGCCGGCCGCGAGGGGCAAATCTTTCTGGTGCTGCCGGAATCAAACTCTCTGGGACTGGCGCTTCTGGGGCCCGCCGGAGGTATCGAGGCTGCTGCCGAGGCCCTTGGGGAAGACAAGGCCGACACCCTCGTCATCGTCGAAAACGACCTCTTCCGCCGGGTCGATTCCGCTGCGGCCGCGGCCCTGCTGGATGCCGCCGGGCATGTGGTGGTGATCGACCACATCGATCATCCGACCGCGCAGCGGGCCGACCTGGTGCTGCCGGCCGCGACGTTTGCCGAAGGCTCCGGCACGCTGGTCAGCGCCGAAGGCCGTGCACAGCGCTTTTACCGGGTCTTCGCGCCGCAACTGCAGATCCGGGAGAGCTGGCGCTGGCTGCGGGACCTGATGCCGGCCGTCGGCGCCGCAGGCGACCGGTGGCGGATACTGGATGACGTGGTGACCGCCATGGCCGCCGAGATACCCGATCTGAAAGACCTGGTGGCGGTCGCGCCGCCGGCGGGGTTTCGCACCGCCGGCGGCCGCATCCCGCGCCAGAGCCATCGCTACAGCGGCCGCACGGCCATGCACGCCGCTGTCAGCGTGCACGAGCCCCAACCGCCGGAAGATGTCGACTCCCCGCTGGCGTTTTCGATGGAGGGCCACGACAGCCCGCCACCGCCGCCGTCGGCGCTGATTCCGCGTTTCTGGGCTCCGGGCTGGAATTCGGTTCAGGCGCTCAACAAGTTTCAAGACGAAATCGGCGGTCCCTTGCGCGATGGCGACCCCGGCCGGCGCCTGATCGAACCCGATGCCAGTAAGCCGCCGGCCTATTTTAACGACATCCCACCGCGCCGGACGACCACACCGGGCGAGTGGCACATTGTCGCGCTGCATCACATTTTCGGCTCCGAGGAACTGAGCCGCCTGTCGCCGGCCGTGGCGGAGCGCGTCCCCGCGTCCTACCTGGCGCTCAGTGCGAAAGATGCCGCCGGTCTGGGCGCCGCCGCGGGTGACCCGGTGACGGTCACCATCGGTGATCTCACCTTTGCCGTGCCGGTCAAGACAGATGCCGGCCTACCCGAAAACGTGGCCGGTCTGCCGGTGGGCCTGCCGCAACTGCCGGTCCTGAGCCTGCCGGCTTATGGAACGATCGCAAAGGGGAAACAGGATGAGTGATATCCTGCGCCACCTTGTCATCGTGTATGCCGTCCTTTTCGGGGCCCTGAGCGTGGCTGCCGGGCTGATCTGGCTCGAGCGGCGGCTGCTGGGGCTCTGGCAGGACCGGTACGGGCCCAACCGCGCCGGGCCGTTCGGACTGTTGCAGGTGGTCGCGGACATGATCAAGATCTTTTTCAAGGAAGACTGGATCCCGCCGTTCGCCGACCGTCCGGTTTTCGTGGTGGCGCCAGCGATCGTGATGATCACCACCCTGATGTCCTTCGCGGTTGTCCCCTTCATGCCGGGCATCGCCGTGGCGAACCTCAACGTGGGCCTGCTCTTCTTCTTGGCCATGACATCGCTCGGGGTCTACAGCGTGGTTCTGGGCGGCTGGGCCTCGCAGAGCAAGTATGCGCTGCTGGGCGCCCTGCGCGCCACGGCCCAGTTGCTGAGCTACGAAGTCTTCATGGGGCTCTCGCTGATGGGCGTGGTGATGCTGGCCGGTTCCTTCAACCTGAGCGCCATCGTGGAGGCCCAGAAGGGGCTGTGGTTTTTCATTCCCCAGTTCCCGTCCCTGGTCATCTTTCTGATCGCCGGGGTGGCCGAAACCCACCGGCTGCCCTTCGACTTGCCCGAAGCCGAAAGCGAGCTGGTGGCCGGCTATCACACCGAATATTCGGGCATGAAGTTCGGCATGTTCTTCGTGGGCGAATACCTGGGCATCACGCTGATCTCGGCCATGATCGTGGTGCTTTTCTTCGGCGGCTGGCTCGGGCCGGTGCTGCCGCCGGTCGTCTGGTTTGCGGGCAAGACCCTGGTTTTCATCTGCGGTTTCATTTTGTTTCGGGCGGCTTTCCCGCGGCCGCGCTACGACCAGCTGATGGGGTACGCCTGGAAGGTGCTGCTGCCGCTGTCGCTGTTGAACCTGGTGGTAACGGCCGGCATCCTCCTATCCACTGGATAAACTTTAAAATAGAGATTTTGGTTGCCGGTGTCGGTCGTCGGCTGTGGTGAACCGTGAAACGAAACTTGATACTTGAAACTGGAAACTCGCAAATAGGATTCGAAACCGATCCTATATCGGCAATAACACTTCTTGCATGAAGCTACGCCAAAAGGGCACATTTTCTCGCCCTGAACCTTAAACCTCAATTCGTTTTTATCCATCAACCTTGAACCGTGAACCCTGAACCGTGAACCTTTCATTTATGGAGACCCGTTGCTGAGTATCTTAAGAACCATATGGACGGTTTTGCTGCACATGTTCCGGCGCCGCGAGACCGTCCTTTATCCCGAGCAATCACTCTACCTGCCGCCGCGCTACCGGGGACGGATTATCCTGTCGCGCGACCCGGACGGAGAAGAGCGCTGCGTGGCCTGTTATCTGTGCGCGGCCGCCTGCCCGGTGGACTGCATCGCCCTGCAGGCCACCCAGGACGAAGACGGCCGGCGCTATCCGGCTTTTTTCCGGATCAACTTTTCGCGCTGCATCCTGTGCGGCTTCTGCGAGGAGGCCTGTCCGACCTATGCCATTCAGCTGACGCCGGACTTCGAGTACGCCGAGTACATCCGTCAGAACATGGTTTACGAAAAAGAGGACCTGTTGATCAGCGGCCCCGGGAAATATCCCGATTACAATTTCTATCGGGTAGCCGGCCTGTCCATCGGCGGCAAGGACAAGGGCCAGGCGGAAAACGAAGAACCGCCGGTCGATGTCCGCAGCCTGCTGCCCTGACGGAAAGGAGCACATATAGGAAAGCAAATGACTGTATTGTTTTACATAGCAGCCGCGGTTGCGGTGCTGGCGACGATCCTGGTGATTACCCGGCTCAACCCGGTTCACGCCCTGCTCTACCTCATCGTGTCGCTGCTGGCGGTGGCCCTGATCTTCTACCTGCTCGGCGCCCCCTTTGCCGCCGCGCTGGAGGTGATCGTCTACGCCGGCGCCATCATGGTGCTTTTCGTCTTCGTGGTCATGATGCTCGACCTGGGCCCCCGCACGATTGCCCGGGAACGCGGCCGGCTCACGCCCGGGATGTGGCTGGGCCCCGGTTTGCTGGCGGCGGTGCTGCTGGCCGAGCTGGCGTATGTCCTGTGGACCGGCGGCGGTTCTTCTACCGGCGGTCGGCCCGTCTATTTTGGCGTCGTCGATTCCAAAGCGGTCGGGGTCGCGCTTTTCGGCCCTTACCTGCTGGGGGTGGAGCTGGCGTCGCTGCTGCTTCTGGCCGGGCTGGTGGGCGCCTATCACCTGGGGCGACGGGTCCTGTCACCCGTAACCGATCGAAAGGAAGACTGATGGCCGCATTACCGCTGAACCACGTCCTGACCCTGGCGGCGGTCCTGTTCGGACTGGGGCTGACCGGAGTGCTCGTGCGCCGCAACGTCATCTTCATGCTGCTCTCGATCGAAGTCATGCTGAATGCCGCCGGCCTGGCCTTCGTGGCGGCCGGTTCCCGCTGGGGGCAGCCGGACGGCCAGGTGATGTTCCTGTTCATCCTGTCGATGGCCGCCGCGGAAGTTTCGGTCGGCCTGGCCCTGGTGCTGCAACTCCACCACCGCCTGAAAACCCTGGATACGGACGCGGCCGCGAGGATGCGAGGGTGATATGCTCGATTATCTGTGGGTGATACCGGCCCTGCCGCTGGGCGGCTTTCTGATTCTGGCGCTTCTCGGCCGCCGGATGCCGCGCCGGCTGACGGCCGTGGTCGGCGCCGGCTCGGTCGGGTTGGCGGCCGTGACGGCGTCGCTGGTGGCCGCCGGTTTTATTTCCGCCGCGCCGCCGGGAAACGTTTACACCCAAACGCTGTGGGTGTGGCTGAACACGGCCGGTTTCAGTCCGGCGATCGCCTTTTACCTCGACGCCCTGTCGCTGGTGATGGTGCTGGTGGTCACCTGGGTCGGCTTTCTCATCCATCTGTACTCCACCGAATTCATGATCGACGAGCAAGGCTACAGCCGCTTCTTTGCCTACATGAACCTCTTCGTGGCCGCCATGCTGACCCTGGTCCTGGCCGACAACCTGCTCCTGCTCTATCTCGGCTGGGAAGGCGTCGGCCTCTGCAGCTACCTGCTGATCGGCTTCTGGTACACCCGGCCCGAAAACGGCTATGCCGCCCGCAAGGCGTTTGTGGTCACGCGCGTCGGCGACACGGCCATGGCCATCGGCCTGTTTTTGCTCTTCACCCACCTGGACACGCTGCAGATCCAGGAGGTGATGACCCGCGCCCGGGCGGCCTGGCCGGCCGGTTCGACCCTGCCCGTCGCCGCGGCCCTGCTGCTTTTGGGCGGGGCCGTGGGCAAATCCGCCCAGCTGCCGCTGCAGACCTGGCTGCCCGATGCCATGGCCGGCCCTTCGCCGGTCAGCGCCCTGATCCACGCCGCCACCATGGTCACCGCCGGGGTTTACCTGATCGCCCGCACCCACGTGCTCTTCACCCTGGCGCCGCCCGTGCTGACCCTGGTGGCCGTGCTCGGTACGGCCACCCTGCTGCTGGCCGGCTTCAGCGGCCTGGTCCAGCGCGACATCAAGCGCGTGCTGGCCTATTCCACCATCAGCCAGATCGGCTACATGTTTCTGGCCCTGGGCGTGGGGGCCTGGTCGGCGGCCATCTTCCATTTCATGGTGCATGCCTTCTTCAAGGCCCTGCTGTTCCTCGGGGCCGGCGCCGTCATCCTGGCGCTGGATCACGAGCACGACATGTTCAAGATGGGCGGGCTGCGCCGGCAGCTGCCGACGGTATTCTGGACCTTCCTGATCGGCAGCGGCGCGCTGGCGGCCGTGCCGCTGATCACGGCCGGCTTCTACAGCAAGGACCTGATCATCTGGCAGTCCTACGCCGCGGCCCGCGGCAGCCTGTGGCTGTGGGCCGCGGCCCTGGCCGGGGCGCTGTTGACCTCCCTTTACACCTTTCGGATGGTGATCCTGACCTTTTTCGGGCCCGCCAAGCTGCAGGCCGGCCGCAAACCCGGCTGGCGCATGCGGCTGCCGCTGATCGTCCTGGCGGTGCTGTCACTGAGCGCCGGTTTTATCGAGCTGCCCAAAAGCCTGGGAAACCTGCCGATCCTGTCGGATTTTCTGGAAAGCGCCCTGCCGGCCGCGTCGGTGACGGCCGCCCGCGAAGGTCGCGAACCACTTTTCGAGCTGATCTCCGGCGCCGTTTCCCTGGGCGGCATCCTGATCGTTTATTTATTCCTGCGACGGGCGCCCGGCCTGACCGACCGGCTGGTCCGCTCGCCGGCGGGGGCATTCCTGCACCGCTGGTGGTTTGCCGGATGGGGGTTTGACGCCCTGTACAACCGGGCGATCGTCACCCCTTACACCCGGCTGGCGCACCTCAACCGCAACGATGTCATCGATCTCTTCTACCGCTGGATCGCCGGGCTCAATCGCCTGGGCTACCGCGGCCTGAGCGCGACCCAGACCGGCCGCATCCGCACCTACGCCGTGGGCCTGGCGCTGGGGGCGGTCGTGGTCATCGGACTGGCGGTGATCTTATGATTCTCGTATGGCTGATCGTCATACCGACTGTCGGCGGATTGCTGGCCTGGCTGCTGGGCCGGCGCGATGCCGCCTGGCCGCGCCGGGTGGCCCTGGCGGCCCTGGCGCTCGATCTGGTGCCGGCAATGATCCTGGCGGCCCGCGGTTTTGGCGGGAATTTTGCCACCATAGGCGCGCCCTGGTTGGTGAGCGTCGATCTGCCGTGGATCCCCGCTTTCGGCATCCGCTTTTTCCTGGCCGCCGACGGACTGAGCCTGGTGCTGGTGCTGATGACGGTTTTTATCGGGATCATGGCGGTGGCATCGGCCTGGACCGAGATCCGCCATCGCACCGGTTTCTTCTACTTCAACCTGCTCTGGGTCCTGGCCGGCATTACCGGCGTGTTTCTGGCCCTGGATCTATTTCTTTTTTACTTTTTCTGGGAAATGATGCTGGTGCCCATGTTTCTGGTGATCGCCATCTGGGGACACGAGAACCGCGTGTATGCGGCCATCAAGTTTTTTCTCTTCACCCAGATCAGCGGACTGCTGATGCTGGTGGCCATCCTGGGTCTCTACTTTATTCACGGCCGCAGCACGGGCCACTACACGTTCGGTTACCTGCAGCTGCTGGGCACTTCGCTGTCGCCGGCGACGGCAAGATGGCTGATGCTCGGTTTCCTGGCGGCGTTTGCTGTCAAGCTGCCGGTCGTGCCGCTGCACACCTGGCTGCCGGATGCCCACACCGAAGCCCCGACGCCCGGCAGCGTCATCCTGGCCGGGCTGCTGCTGAAAACCGGCGCCTACGGCCTGCTGCGCTTCGTGGTGCCGCTGTTTCCTTCCGCGGCGCTCGATTTCGCGGCCCCGGCGGCCATGGCGCTGGCGGTGATATCGATTCTCTACGGCGCCCTTTTGGCCTTCGCCCAGACGGATCTCAAGCGTCTGGTGGCCTATACGAGCGTCAGCCACATGGGCTTCGTGCTGCTGGGCGTCTTTGCCTGGAACCGGCTGGCACTGCAGGGGGTCGTGATGCAGATCGTCTGCCACGCCGTCAGCACCGGCGCCCTCTTCATGATCGTGGGCTCACTCCAGGAAAGACTGCAAACGCGCGACCTGCGGCGGATGGGCGGGCTGTGGGCAAGCGTGCCGCGCCTGGCGGCCGTGACCATGGTCTTCGCGCTGGCCTCGCTGGGACTGCCGGGCCTGGGCAATTTCATCGGCGAGTTCCTGGTCCTGGTCGGCACCTATCGCAGCAGCGTCACGGCGGCCGTCATCGCGTCCCTGGGGTTTATCGCCGCCAGCGTCTACGCCCTGTGGATCATGCAGCAGGCCTTTCACGGCCCCGAGCGGCCGGGCGTCGGCCCGGCCGACCTGAACGGCCGGGAAACGGCCGCCATGGCCGCCATGATCATCGTGATCGTCTGGCTGGGATTCTATCCGCAGCCGGTGCTGGACACCGCCCGCCTGCCGCTGCAGCACCTGCAGCAGGCGAGCGGGCGGATTCCCGCCGGCAGCCCGGCAGCCGTCGTCCGGCCGCAGCCCCTCGGGCCCTTGTCTCAGGTGGCTCCCGCCGTCCATGAAAGAGGCAAGCCATGAAACTTGCCCACCTCCTGGCCGTTTTACCGCTGATCATTCCGGCCGTCGGCGCCATTGCGGTCATGCTGCAGGCGGCCCTGCGCCGGAACACGGTCGCCGCCGCGGTCCTGACCCTGGCGAGCCTGGTCCTGGCCATCGCCGCCCTGCCGGCCGCCTGGCAGACCGCGCCCCTTCCCTTTACTTCCCTGCTGTTGATCGACCGGTTGGCGATCCTCTACCTGGGGCTGCTGTTTGCGACCGGCGCCGCGACGGTTCCGTTCGCCTACGGCTACCTCAAGCAGTATGACGGCAACCGCGAAGAGTATTTTATTCTGCTGCTCCTGGCCCTGACCGGATCCGGCATCATGGCCGCCAGCGACCATTTTGCGGCCTTTTTCCTGGGGCTGGAACTATTGAGCGTCGCCCTCTACGCCCTCGTGGCGTACCCGCATCTGACCGAGGCGCATATCGAAGCCGGCGTCAAGTACCTCATTCTGGCCGCGGTCTCCTCGGCCTTCGTCCTCTTCGGAATGGCCCTGGTCTATGCCGCCTCCGGCACGATGTCGTTCGGGCAGTTCGGCGCCCTGCTGCAGCACGCGCATCCCGCAGGCACAACGCTTCCCGTGGTTGCCGGAGCCGGGCTGCTGGTGGTGGGCATCGGCTTCAAACTGGCGCTCGTCCCCTTTCATCTCTGGACTCCCGATGTCTACCAGGGCGCTCCGGCGCCGGTAACGGCCTTCGTGGCGACCGTTTCCAAGGGCGCCGCGCTGGCGCTTCTCATCCGCATCTTTCCGCCGGCGGACCTCGACGCCGGCGGTCCGCTTTATTTCGCGCTCGCGCTGATCGCCGCCGCCTCGATGATCGCCGGCAACCTGCTGGCCCTGTTGCAGGAAAACGTCAAGCGCATCCTGGCCTACTCCTCCATCGCCCACCTGGGGTATCTCCTGACGGCCTACCTGGCCGGCGGCGCCTTGGCCGTCCGGGCGGTCACCTTCTACCTGATCGCCTACTTCGTCACCACCCTAGGGGCCTTCGGAACCGTGGCCGTATTGTCCGGACCGCAGCGCGAAGCCGAGCATCTGGACGACTACCGCGGGTTGTTCCGGAACCGGCCCTGGCTGGCGGGGGTCTTTGCGGCCATGCTGCTGTCTCTGGCCGGAATTCCCCTGACGGCCGGCTTCATCGGCAAATTCTACCTGGTGCTGGCCGGCGTGGGGGCCGCCCTGTGGACCCTGGTGATCATCCTGGTGGTGACCAGCACCATCGGCCTGTACTACTACCTGCGCATCATCGTGGCCCTGTTCGCCCAGCCAGCAACGCAGGACGCCGACTCCCCGCCATTCCCACTACCCCTGCCCGGTGCGCTGACCCTGGCGATCCTGACCGCGTTGCTGGTCGGTCTGGGAGTGTTCCCGGCCCCGGTGATCGACCTGATCCAGTCCATGATCGGTTGATCGAGGAGATCAAAATGATCGTCTGGCTGACCAACCGATGCCCAGCCCATTGGCAACCGAGAACATACCAACAAAAGGAGGAACCAATGAGAAGAATGACGACAAGGCCTGTGAGCGTTTTGTTTCTGATAACGTCGTTTCTGTTAGCCAACACGGCCCTGGCTGATGACATCTCCCGGGGTAAACAACTCTTTCAGGAAAAATGCACGATCTGTCATGGTGCAGACGGTAAAGGAAATGGACCTGCCGCCGCCGCCTTGAATAAACATCCGGCTGATTTCAACAATCCGGAATTTTGGAAAGGAGATGTGGACAAAAAAATCAGCAACATCGTCCGCAATGGCCGCCCCCCGATGCCGGCTTTTAGTCTGTCATCGGATGAAATCCAGGCGATTGTCGACTACATGAAACAGTCCTTTAAGAAATAGAGGGAAGCGTTTCATCTAAATTCAAGCAGCAGTCGAGAAAAAACAGGTCCTTCCGGCTCCACAGATTCGACATCTTCGTTTTTCAAACAAGTAAATTGAGTTCTTGAAAGGAGGAGAGTCATGAATCGGTATCGTCACCGGACAATTATCCTGTGTTTGAGTGTCGCCGGCCTTTTTATCGTGCTCAATTCGATGAAAGCCAGTGCCGTACCCAGTTTTGCCCGTCAGACCGGCATGTCCTGCACGACGTGTCACACCGTCTTTCCCGAACTCACACCGTTCGGTCGACAGTTCAAACTCGGCGGCTTTACCTTCAGCACGGTCAGCCCGTCCGAACCGTGGCGTCCGCCGCTGGCCGCCATGTTTCAAGCCTCTTTGACCCTGCTTCAGAAAAACAACGGTGTACTGACGAGTGGGGTCGCGCCTTTCGACGATTCGACGGATTCGGCTACTAGTAAGGTGAACTTCCCGCAGCAGGCGTCCCTTTTTTACGGCGGCAGAATCGTCGATCATTTCGGTGCGTTGGCACAGCTAACATATGACGGAACGGCCAACGACATCGCCCTGGACCTGACGGACGTCCGCTACGCCCGACACTTTTCACCGGGCGGCACCAACCTGAATGTCGGTTTCACCCTCAACAACAGCCCGACGGTCGAGGACATCTGGAACAGCACCCCCAACTGGGGATTTCCCTATGCCGCTTCGGCCGTGGCGCCCACTCCGGCCGCCGCCGCGCTGATCGATGGGGGACTGACCGGTCAGGTGGGGGGGCTTGGGGCCTACGCTTTCTGGCACAACCTGGTCTATGGGGCCTTTACAGTCTATCGTACCACCGCCGACGGCATTACACGGCCTCTGGGTGCCGGCAACGAGGTCGACACCGAAACCGACGGGGCCGTTCCGTACTGGCGATTTGCCTTACAGCACGATTGGGGCGGCAGTTCCGCCCAAGTGGGAACCTACGGGCTCTACGCAAAGGTTAAAACGGATGGCGGGGGAACAAGCGACACGTATACGGATGTCGCCTTCGACGCCCAGTATCAGTACATAGCGTCTCCGCATCTGGTTTCGGTTCAGGGAACTTATATTCACGAAAAACAGGACTGGGACGGCAGCTATTCACTCGGCCTGACCACCAATCCTGATGCCAACCTGGATCAGTTCAAAGTCAATGTAAACTACTACTACCGGGGCGGTCATGGACCCATCGGTGGATCAGTGGGGTATTTCCGGATCGACGGCGACAGCGATCCGGCGCTGTATTCACCAGACCCTGTCGACGGCAGCCGCACCGGCTCGCCGGACAGCAAGGGGTTTATTTTCGAAGCGGATTACGTTTTCCGTGAAAAATACAAGTTTTCCCTGCAGTACACGCTTTATCAGGAATTCAACGGCTCCAGTTCCAATTACGACGGATTCGGTCGCGATGCCTCCGACAACAACACGTTCTATGCTTTGCTCTGGCTGATGTTCTGATCGGTCTGAAACGAGAACGGGGAGAGGCGGACCCCCGCCCGCTACTGAGGACTGCCTGTGCCTCAGGGATGAAAGGAGGATTAACGCGATGTTTGACCCGATCTACGAATTCCTCGCCAAGCTTGGCTATAGCCATCCGATCCATCCTACCGAAGTCCACATGCCCATCGGCCTGGTGGTTGCGTCGCTGGTCTTTATTTATGTCGCCGTGATCTTCAGACGTCACAATCTGGAACAGACCGTGCGGCATTGCATTATCCTCGCGTTCATATGGATATTTCCGACCATGCTCTTCGGTTACATGGACTGGCAGCATTTTTACGCTGGCGCCTGGCTGTTCCCGATCAAAGTGAAACTGGCCACGGCAGCCGTCTTGACAGTACTTCTGCTGCTTTCCGTCATCGTCGCTCACCAAAGGGGTCCGGCTTCCAAATTGGCCATGACAATCTATACCCTGTGCTTTCTGGCGGTGGTCGTGCTCGGCTATTTCGGAGGCCAGCTGGTCTATGGCGTCAAAGGGTCATCCGCTTCGGCAACATACAGCTCCGGCCGGAAAATATTCAAGGCCAACTGCAGTGCATGCCATCCCAATGGCGCAAATGTGATCATGCCGAATCTGCCGCTGAAAGGATCCGCGAAGTTGGGCCGCTTTGAAACCTTTCTCGCCTTCGTGCGCGACCCCAAACTGCCTGACGGCAAAGCAGGCCCGATGCCGGCGTTTCCGCCGTCGAAAATCTCCGACAGCGAGGCGAACGAACTTTATGACTATATCATTCACGAACTGGTAAAGTGAACATTTCTCAAATATCCCAATTGTGCATGTCTATCGAAATGGCCACATGGCATTCATCATAGCCGTGCTTCCGATCACAATCACTGAACCCGGTTCTTATTTGTCGCTCTCAGCCTCGCCTCCTGTGGCGGCTGAGAAGATTTTTCGACCGCTGATGCGGCGATAAACGGTTTCCAGTGCGACCGCCGCCACCAGCATCGAGACCAGCAGCCAAATCTTTTGGGGCGTATCTTGTCCGACCCTCCAAACCAAGGCCCCAAATGCCGTCAAACAGGCCAGAACGCCCGCAGCCGAAATCCAGCGATGACTGCCGGTTTTGTGGTGCAGGCGCACATTGGCCGCGTTGACGGCGGCGAATATGAGCAGAAATCCGGCACTGCCCATCATCGAAATGCTGGAGAGGTCAAGAAAATTGGCCAACACGAGGGTCAGAACTGTGGTGATCAGCAGGCCTTCGACGGGCCTGTTCCAGATCTTGCGCTCGAGAAATTCCGGCAATTCGCCGTCCTTGGCGATGATGTAGCTGACACGGGCGGCACCGTAAAGGGTGGCGTTGATGGCGGAAGCGGTGGATAAGAGGGCCGCAACGGCGATCAAGGTGTATCCGAGGTTTCCCAAAAAGGGTTTGGCCGCTGCGGCCAGCGCATAGTCTTTGGCTGCCACGATTTGAGCTACCGGTAGGTTTCCCGCCGTGACAAGGGAAACCAGGACATACAAGGTAATGACGAACCCTACGGAGGCGTAAAATGCGCGCGGCAACGTCCTGTGCGGGTCGCGCACATCCTGAGCGGTGTTGGCGATCAGCTCAAAACCCTCATAGGCCAGAAAAATGATCATGCCGCCGGCAACCAGGGAAACCGGATCCGCCCAGTTGGCCGGAGCCAGACGCTGAAATTGAACACTCCGCAGGCCGAAGACGACAAACAACAGCAAAATGCCGATCTTGATTGCCACGATCCATTCCTCGGCGCTCCCCACGGCTTTCGCGCCGACAAGGTTAAGTACTGTCAACCCGACCACTACAACAGTAATTAACACATGCTGCCACAACGCCTGGGAACCGTCCGGAAAAAATGTTTTGCCATAGCTTCCGAACGCGTGGGCGTAAAGCGACAGCATGACGATGTAGCTCAGCCACAGCAGAATGTTGAGTCCACCCGTCAGCAAACCGGGCCCAAAGGCCTGGTTCAGGTATTCCACCGTGCCTCCCTGGCTGGGAAAGGTCACCGACAGTCGCGCATAGGCATAAGAGGTCAACAACGCAATGATCCCGGACAGAAAAAATGCCACCGGAACACCGCCTTTGGCCATCTGCACGGCGAGACCCAGCACGGCAAAGATACCGCCCCCCACCATGCCGCCGACACCAATCGATGCGACCGACCAGAACCCGATCTTTTTCATTTTTCAGTCCTTTGTTGTACCTTATCCATATGCCTCACGCTGTCAATCTGGTTCACAGAGTATCTCCGGATGATTCGCTCCCTATGGCAGTCGATCTCCGGAACGATTTTTAAGAAAGCGCCTCTTGAAGCGTCCTACTTCCGGATTATGATTCACTCATCCGCTGAATCGCACAAAAAATTGCCGGTTGGATGCGTACCAAGGTTGCTGGCCGCATCCGCAGAAAAGGCGTCAGGCTTTAATCCATAAATACGGAAGACCCCGTCATGGAGAAACGATCCCGATTTTCACTTCAATACTATCTCGCCCTGTTCGTGGCGATCCTGCTGATGGAGTCGATCTTTTTCTCCGCTCCCGCGGTCAAGGAGATGTCCTACAGCAAATTTCGCGACCTGCTGCAGCAGGGCAAAATCAAGCAGGTGGTCATCGAGACCGACAAAATCTTCGGGGAGCTGAAGGAAACGCCGGACAAGCAAAAACCGACAGCAGCGGATAAAGCGAATAAAGCTGATAAAAATGATAAAACTGATAAAAGTGAGGCGCCCGTCGCCGTTCCGCGCCGAAAAACGCCCTGGAACCTCGACTTCGGCCGTGCCTCACAGGCGGCCAAGGACCGGATCGAGCGTCAATTCACGGTCGTCAGGCTCGACGACCCCTCCCTGCTGCAGGACCTGCAGGCCCACGGGGTCGACTACCGGGGCAGAATCGAATCCGATTGGCTGGGCCATCTCTTTACCAACTGGATCATTCCGTTTGTCATCATGTTCATGATCTGGGGCTGGTTCATCCGTAAAATGGGCCGCGGTCCCGACTTTCTGAACATCGGCAAGAACAAGGCCAAGATCTACGAGGTTGACAAGTCTCAAAAGGTCACCTTCGACGATGTGGCCGGCGTCGATGAAGCGGTCGAGGAAGTCAAGGAAGTCGTTTCGTTTCTTAAGGAGCCCGATCGGTTCACCCGGCTGGGCGCCAAGCTGCCCAAGGGAATTCTGCTGGTGGGGCCTCCGGGAACCGGCAAAACTCTTTTGGCACGGGCCGTGGCGGGCGAGGCCGCCGTGCCTTTCTACAGCATGAGCGGCTCGGATTTCGTAGAAATGTTCGTCGGGCTGGGGGCCGCCCGGGTGCGCGACCTCTTCAAGGAGGCCAAGGCCAAGGCGCCCTGCATCATTTTTATCGACGAGCTGGACGCGGTCGGCAAGAGCCGCAGCCAGGGGCAATTTCCGGGTGGCAACGATGAACGGGAAAACACCCTGAATCAATTGCTGACCGAAATGGACGGTTTCGACCCCAAGGCCGGCATCATCATCATGGGGGCCACCAACCGCCCCGAAATCCTCGATCCGGCGCTCCTGCGGCCCGGCCGCTTCGATCGCCAGATTCTGGTGGACCGGCCGGATTTCACGGGCCGGGTCCAGATTTTCGAAGTCCACACCCGCGGTTTGACCCTGGGCCGGGATGTCGACCTGCGCCGGCTGGCCGGCGAAACCCCGGGCTTTGCCGGCGCCGAGATCGCCAATGTCTGCAACGAGGCCGCGCTGCTGGCGTCGCGGCGCGATCACACCGAGGTCCTGCAGGCGGATTTTCAGGACGCGATCGAACGCGTCATTGCCGGCCTGGAGAAGAAAAACAAGCTCATCAATCCGCACGAACGCGAAGTAGTGGCCTACCACGAATCCGGCCATGCGATCGTGGGCCATTTTACCCCCGGCGCCGACCCGGTGCAAAAGGTCTCCATTGTCCCGCGCGGCATCGGGGCCTTGGGCTACACCATGCAGACTCCCCTCGAGGATCGCTTTCTCATGTCGCGCTCCGAGCTTCTGGGCAAGATCCAGGGCCTTTTGGGCGGACGCGCGGCCGAGGACCTCGCGTTCGGCGAGATCTCGACCGGGGCATCGAACGACCTGGAAAAAGTGTCCAAGATCGCCCGCAACATGATCGTCGTCTACGGCATGAGCCGCCAGGCCCCCAACATGTCCCTGGTGGACAGCACCCAGCAGTCCTTCCTGAATCGCGCACCGGGCATGATCAACCATTCCGAGAAACTGGAAGAGCTGATCGACACCGAAGTCCAGGAGATGATCGAGAGCTGCTACCAGGGCGCCCGGCAGGTTCTGAACGACCATCGCGACAAGCTCGAGCAAATGGCCCGGCAGCTGCTGAAGCGCGAAAAAATCGACGAAAACGCCATCGTCGCCATCCTGGGCCCGCGCCCCGTGCCGAAGACCCCGTCAAACCCGGCCGATGGGCAATAGCTCACAGGTAAAAGAAATAGGTCATCGCGACCAGGACAACGATATAGATGATTGCCAGCAGCCCGCCGATTTTTATGTAGTCCTTGGTCCTGTATTCTCCGGGCCCCATGTAAAGCGCATTCACCTGATGGGTCGGCAGGATGAAAGAGTTGGATACCCCAAGCCCTACGACAATGGCAGCCACGCGCGGGTCGACGCCGATTTGGTTTGCGATGGAAATGCCCAGGGGAATCAACAAGGTGCAGGCGCCGACATTCGAGATGACCAGGGTGAACCCGCAGCTCAGCGTGGCCAGGACGAAGAGAAACAACAGGGGAGACATCAGCGAGCCGAGCCCGACGACGATGCCGCTCGCGATCCATTCAGCCGTCCCCGTCTGATCCATGGCCATTCCCAACGGTATGAGCCCTCCCAACAAAAAGACCGTGCGCCAATCCACCGCGCGGTAGGCCTCGCTGATCGTTATGACCCTGGTCAGGACCATGCCGACGGCACCCAGCATAAGACAGACCGACAAGGGGATCGGATTATACGGGCGGTTTTGAAAATAGAAACTCGACAGAATCATCAAAAAAAGCGCCACCAAAAAGCAGGTCAACGCCCAGCCGGACTTTTCAGGCTTGTGAAACTCCTTTTCAAAAGGCGTGATAATGATGAGGTTCTGGTGAAGATCCTGCAGCGCGTGCAACTGCTGCCAGGTGCTATGCAAGAGTATGGCATCGCCGGCCTGCAGAGGGCGATCAGCCAACTGTCTGTAAAAGGTCTTGCCGGATTGATGAATGGCCAGGGGATTCAAGCCGAATGCTTCACGGAACCCGATTTCCCTGATCGTTTTTCCGATGAGGCTCGATCGGGGTGACACCACTCCCTCGACAATTCCTGCCAGAGAAGGATTGAACATGCTGTCCTTGAAACATTCCGGTTCCTTTTTCAGGACCACCCCGAAATTCCGCACGAATCTTGTAACGGCTTTCAGGGGACCGTAAACGCACAAAATATGGCCCGGCAGGATGGTGGTCTCGGGAAGGGGGGCGATCCTGCATGTGCCGTCGGCGTCGGCCGACGCCACGATGTTGACGAGAAAACGCCGGCGAATTTCCACCACCGACTGCGGATGCCGGCCGGGCCGGTAGTCCTCGGGCACATAAATCTCAAAGGGGCCCTTGATCAACGGGTAGGAACTCAGGATACCCTCTTCGGCACGACCGGCTTCCTTGTTTCGGCCGCCGGACGGGCTCCCGGGATGCCCTGCGAGCAGGCGCATGCCCACCGTGGAAAGATAGGCAATCCCGCCGGCAGCCAGGGCGACACCGATGGGTGTCAATTCGAGGAAACCGAATTTAGGCATTCCCGGGGGCAGAATATCATTGAGAAGGATCAGGGGGCTCGTACCGATCATCGTCAGCGTGCCGCCGAGAATCGCCGCCATTCCAATGGGCATGAGCACGCGTGAAATAGGGATTTTAAGTCTATAGGATGTAACCAACCGGATGGCGGGCAGGAAAAGTACGGCAGCACCGGTGTTCTGCATCACGCTCGAAATGACCGCGATCAAACCGGAAAAAATCACCGTCAATCGATGCGAACTATTGCCGACATATTTCAGCAGTGGCTGAATGATACGACTGACCAGGCCGGCCCGATTCAAACCGTAGCTGATGATCATCACCCCGATGATCGCCATCACGGCATTGCTGCTGAGGCCTTTAAACGTATCCTGGGCGTTGAGTAAGCCCAGCTCGGGAAGCAGCACCATCATCGCAATGGCCACCACGTCCACGCGCACCCATTCCACAATAAAGAGAAAAACGACGGCGGCAATGACCATCAGCATCAAGAGTTTGGTCCTCAGGTGGGTATCCACGTTAAAAGGCAATTTGATGATGCCCATGTCTTGGATCTTGATGCCGTTTGCGCCAATCAGTTCTCCGTAAACATCCATCCAAAAAGAGTGACTGCCGGCGCTGGTTCGCGAGTTGACGCGATATTCCACCTGCGTCGTCAGCGACGTGGCATCGGATACGGAGGGAAGGGTAAATTTCAGCAACATGTGATGGCGGGGCCTGTCCGGGTGGAGCCTATCGATAAATACGATGCCGCTCTCATCCGGAGACGCGATCCAGATAACCAGAGGTGCTGCCGCATTCCGGTCCCATAGCGGATGTTTTTCAGCGGAACCTTCCGGCCCCTCCAGCCGGGCTTCGAGTTCAAAACTGTCGGTTTCGCCGGCGATAAGGGTTTTAAGCGGCTTTTTCATCCTCACGGAAATATATCGTGGCGCTCGGGAAGGGGGGGCCGTTCCGGAAGTGACCGGTTGTTGCACGAATGGCGACAAAGGGGACGGCGTTTCTTGAGTTTTGCGGTTGGAAATAAAGTCACTGATGATGAAAACAGCCGCAACGACGAAACACACCCCTAAAAAGGCCCATTTTGAAGTTCGCATGGAGGCGTACCTATCACAAAAAAACTGGAATTTCAAAATTTCTGGTCCGGATTCAGGTGAACCAGCGGCTGCCTGATCCGGCACTTTTTCAGGGAAACCCGCGACAAACCGTCGGCGGCTATTTGCTCCCCACCCTTTCTCCCTCCCCCCTCGATCCATCCCCCTGTAGGATAAATATCGACAGATTTCCTCTCACGATTCCTACCCCGGAATCAGACCGAAACCGATACCCCCGCAACGCCGGCGAGAATATCTTCAGGCCGCAGATGGTATTGAACCATCGGTTGTATCGCATCAACTTCCAGAAGAGGAGGAACAAACCATGTTCAGGAAATTATTTAACCGGCGCTTGGCCGTCGCGGTCTTTTCCATGCTGCTGGCCGTATTGATAGCCGTGGTTCCCGTTTTGGCCGCCGACTCTCCCCATCCGCCCGGTGCACCGCCATCGTTTGCCGATCTCGCCGCCAAGGTCAAGGGATCGGTCGTGAATATCTCCACCACGCAGGTCGTGGAAGGAAACCCGATGATGGAGTTTTTCGGCCCGCATTCCCCGTTCGGGAAATTCTTCGGCGACCAGTTCTCCGGCAGGATGCCTCAGGGGCACATGACCACCCATGCCCTGGGCTCCGGCTTCGTGCTCAGTTCCGATGGCCTGATTCTGACGAACAATCACGTCGTTGAAAAGGCCACGGAAATCAAGGTCAAGCTGCAAAACGGCAAGGAATACGACGCCAAAGTCGTCGGCCGCGACCCCAAGACCGACCTGGCCCTGATTCAGGCCAAGCCGGATAAGGACTTCCCGCAACCGGTCGTGCTCGGCAATTCGGATGCCATGCGGGTCGGCGACTGGGTGATGGCCGTCGGCAACCCGTTCGGATTGGGCCAGACCGTAACGACCGGGATCATCAGCGGCACGGGGCGGGTCATCGGGGCCGGTCCCTACGACGACTTTTTGCAGACCGATGCCGCCATCAACCCGGGCAACAGCGGCGGGCCGCTTTTTGACATGAACGGCGCCGTCATCGGCATCAACACCGCCATCGTGGCCCAGGGTCAGGGTATCGGCTTTGCCATTCCGATCGACCTGGCCAAAACCCTTTTGCCGCAATTAAAATCCGGCAAGGTCATCCGCGGTTGGCTGGGTGTCATGATCCAGGACCTGACCCCCGCCCTGGCGAAATCCTTCGGTATCAAGGAAACCAGGGGCGTCCTGGTAGCGAATGTCTCCGCCGACAGTCCGGCGGCCAAGGCCGGAATTCAGCAGGGCGACATCATTGTCCGCTTTAACGGCAAGGCGGTGGAAAGCAGCCGTGAGCTGTCGCAAATGGCGGCCGCAACGGCCCCGAACAGTCAGGTAAAGATCGACATCATCCGTGACGGCAACCCGCAGACCCTCGCCGTCACCATCGGAACCATGACCGAGGAAGGTCAGGCGGCAACTTCTCAAACCGAAAAGACAGCGTGGGGCATGCAGGTTCAGCAGTTGACGCCCGAGCTGGCCCAGCGCCTGGGCTTCGATGCCAACGCCGCAGGCGTGGTGATCTCAGCCGTGCAGCCGGGAAGCGCGGCCGACGATGCCGGCCTGCGGCCCGGGGATCTGATCGTCGAGGCCAATCGGCACAAAGTCGGCGATCTGCAGCAGTATCAGCAGGCGATCAAGGGCGTTGCGTCGGGCGGCAATCTGCTGCTTTTGGTGCAGCGCGACAGCGGCAGCTTCTTTGTCGTCCTGCAGCCGTCGCAAAACCAGTGAGCGGGTGTTTCCACCGGCGGCGCCCCGGGAGACTCGAGACGGAATTCAGCGTTGAGGCTCCCGGCGGCGCCGGCTCGGAAATCAGCCGCTGACCGGGTTTCGGCCCGCAGGCAACAGCGATCGATTGTCCGGTGGCCCGCAAGAGCAGAGTCTGCGGACCACCGGACAAAACCAACTCTCATCAATCAGCCGCCTCGCAGGCTTATGCGGGAAGGAGGATATCATGTATTCGACCAACACGAATTTTTTGATCGGGAAAAAATTGGTACGGCCGGCCGTGCGCCTGCTGATCATCGCAGTCATGGCCGTTTTTCTGGCCGCCTGCTCGGGCGAGGACAAAACGCAAAGCACACCCGCGGCGACCCAAGCGCCGCAACAGGTGTCCGGACCGGTGCAAAATACGGCGGCACCACCGGCTCAGGCGGCCCCATCCGTCAACCTGATCACGGCGATCGAAAAAGTGGCCCAGGACACCATCCCGGCGGTCGTGCACATCGAGATCACCGAACACCAGGAGGTCGCCAACCCCTTTTATCAATACCGCAAAGACCCCTTCTTCAAATACTTCTTCGGTCTTCCGGACAAAATGCCCCGCAAACTTCAACGCGAACTGATGGGACTGGGAACGGGCATGATCATCGACGACCAGGGGCACATCCTGACCAACTACCACGTCGTGGGCGGGGCCAGCAAGATCCAGGTGACCTTGGCCGACGGATCGCAGTATCCGGCCGAAGTCGTCGGCACCGACCCCAAGACCGATTTGGGCGTGATCAAAATCTCCCCCTCCGGATCTTTGCCGCACGTGACCTTCGCCAATTCCGATGAGGCCAAAGTCGGCCAGTGGGTGGTTGCGATCGGTCATCCCGAAGGGCTCGATCAAACCGTGACGCAGGGGATCATCAGTGCCACGCACCGCACGGGTATCACCGACCCCAACAGCTACCAGGATTTCCTGCAGACCGACGCGCCCATCAACCCCGGCAACAGCGGCGGGCCGCTGCTCAATCTCCAGGGCCAGGTCGTGGGCGTCAACTCGGCGATCATGTCGCAGTCCGGCGGCTCCGAAGGCATCGGTTTCGCCATCCCGAGCAATATCGCCACCCACGTCGCGCAGTCCCTGATCACCTCCGGAAAAGTGGAACGCGGCTGGCTCGGTTTGAGTCTCCAGGCCCTGAATCCCGAACTGGTCAAGACCTTCGGCCTCGAGTCCGCTAAAGGCGCGCTGGTGTCCGATGTCATGCGGGGCGGGCCGGCGGACCAGGCCGGCATCAGCCGCGGCGACGTGCTTCTCGACTTTCAGGGCCGCGAAATAACGGACCCGGCGGCCCTTCGCAACGCGATTGCAACTGCGCAGGCCGGCCAGGAAAAGACTCTGACGGTCTGGCGCGACGGGCAAAAGCAAACGATCCAGGTTAAAATCGGCAGTGAAGAAGAAGCCCTCAAGATGCTGACGAGTTCGCTCGAAAACCGGCTGGGCGTGGAAGTGGAAAACCTCACGGCCGAACAGGCCCGGCAGTACGGCATGGAAAACCCGGCCGGAGTCGTCGTCCAGTCCGTCGACCCCACGGGCCCCATGGGAAAAGTCGGCTTCGAGCCCGGAGATGTAATCCTGGCCCTTGACCAGAAACCGATCGACGGCGTGAGCGGCTTTGCCGGCATGGTCACGAATCTGCCGCACCACAAGAAGGTCATGCTGCTGGCCCTCAATCATCGGACCGGAGAAACCGCCCTGGTGCCGGTCGATGTGAAGTGATGAATAACGCTCAAACAAGACAGTATCGTTGGATTGAAAGGAGAAGTGTCATGAATCGCGGATTTTATCGGCCAACCGCCGTGCGCCGGCGCCGTCCGGCATCATTTCTTAAAGGCACTCTGATCGCGGCGTTATTTCTCGGTTTTTTGGTGCACGGCGGGATCGCGCGCGCCACCGGCGGCGACAACCTGGAAACCGACGGCGACACCCTGCGCGCCACGCTTAAAAACGGGCTGAGAGTGGTGATCGTCCGCAATTCGCTGGCGCCGGTGGCCACCACGGTGGTGAACTATCTGGTCGGCTCGAACGATGCCCCCGCGGGTTTCCCGGGCGTGGCCCACGCCCAGGAGCACATGCTGTTTCGGGGCAGTCCGGACCTTTCCGCCGACCAGCTCGCGGCGGTCACCGCCGCGGTGGGCGGAATGTTCAACGCCGACACCCAGCAGACCGTGACCCAGTATTTTTTCACCGTTCCGGCGCAGGACCTTGACATCGCCCTGCACGTTGAAGCCCTGCGCATGCGCGGCGTCATCGACAGCGGGGCCGACTGGAACCAGGAACGCGGCGCCATCGAACAGGAAGTCGCCCAGGATCTGTCGAACCCCGAATATGTCTTCTACAGCAGGCTGCTGGCGGCGCTGTTCAAGGGCACCCCTTACGCCCACACCCCCCTGGGGACCAAGGCGTCTTTCGACAAAACCACCGGCAAAATGCTGCATGAATTCTATCGGACCTGGTACGCACCGAACAATGCCGTCCTGGTGATAACCGGCGACGTCAGCCCCGAAGCGGTGCTGGCGCAGGTGCGGCATCTGTTCGGAAGTATTCCCCCCAAAGACCTCCCGGCCCGCCGCCCCGTCACTTTAGAACCCGTCAAAGCCCAGACCCTTCACCTCGACACGGATCGCCCTCACGGCCTGGCGGTAATCGCGTTTCGCCTGCCGGGCACCGACAGCCCGGAATATGCTGCCGCCCGCGTTCTGGCCGATCTGCTGGACAGCCGGCGCGGCCATCTCTACGACCTGGTGACCCAGGGAAAGGCATTGTCGGTGGAATTCGACCTGGAGGCCATGCCTGAGGCCAGCATAGGATATGCGGCCGCCGCCTTCCCGCCGGGCGGATCCGGTGACGCCCTGCTCGATCTGATCCGCGCCAAAATAAACCAGCAGATCTCCGGCGGCCTGACGACCGACCTGGTGCAGTCGGCCCAGCGGCATGCGGTTACCGCCGGTGAAATGCAGAAAAACTCCGTTTTCGGCATGGCCATGAGCTGGTCCCGGGCCGTCGCCGTGGAAGGCCGGCGGTCGCCCGACGAAAACCTGGAGGCCGTCGCGCGCGTCACCCCGACAGATGTGGCGGCCGTCGCCCGCACATACCTGAATCCCGATGCCGCCATCCGCGTGGTATTGACGCCGAAATCCTCCGGCGCACCCTCTTCTGCATCCACCGCGCGGCACGTGGAGTCCTTTACGCTACAGCCGACGAAAGAAATTCAACTGCCGCAATGGGCAGCCGGCGCCGTGAAGCAGTTAAACACCCCGGATCTCCACATTGAGCCGCAAGACCACGTTTTGCCCAACGGCATCCGTCTCATCGTGCAGCCCGAATCGGTCAGCCGCATCGTCTCGGTCTACGGACACGTTCACAACATCCCTGAAATAACCGAACCCCGGGGACAGGAAGGCGTGAACCAGGTCCTGGATCACTTGTTCCCATACGGCACGACCTCTATGGACCGCATCGGTTTTCAGAAAGCCCTGGACGACATCGGGGCCTCCGAGTCGGCCGGAACCGATTTCTCGCTGGTCGTGCTGAAGGATCATCTCGACCGGGGCGCCAAGCTGCTGGCGGATCACATCCTGCATCCGGCCTTGCCGCAGAACGCCTTCGAAACCGTGCGGAACCTGGTTGCGGCCGCCGTAACCGGGGAGCTTCAGAGTCCGGACTACCTCTTCAGACGCTCGCTCCGCAAAGCCCTTTTCCCGGCCGACGATCCGACCCTGCGGCAGGCCACCCCGGACTCGGTCCGCTCCCTGACCCCCGGGGACGTGCACGACTATTACGCGCGCGTCTTTCGACCCGACCTGACCACCATCGTCGTCATCGGCCCGGTCACCTATGCGGAGGCGGAGGCGCTGATCTCCAGATATTTCGGCGAATGGCGGGCTGCGGGTCCGCGGCCGCGGATTGCACTGCCGCCGGTGCCCCTGAGCCCGGCCGACACCGTGACCGTTCCCAACGACACGCGCATACAGGACAAGGTCGTGCTGGCCGAGACCCTGGGCTTGAATCGTTCCAACCCGGATTATTACGCCCTGCAACTGGGCAACCACGTCCTGGGCGGCGGGTTATACGCCACGCGCCTGTACCGCGACCTGCGCGAAAAAAACGGGCTTGTCTACTTTGTCTCCTCATCCTTTGACATCGACCAGACCCGGGGCATCTACCTGGTTTCCTATGCCAGCGATCCGGCCAAAGTCGCGGCGGCCCAGCGCATCGTTCGGCAGAACCTGGCGCAGATGCAGCGCGAGCCGGTATCGGCCTCCGAGCTGCAACTGGCGAAGGCCATGCTGCTCAAAGAGATTCCCCTGGCCGAATCGAGCACCGAGCAAATCGCCGAAGGGCTCATCGCGCGGGTGGAACTCGATCTGCCATTGCAAGAGCCGCTGCTGGCGGCCCGGCACTGTATCCAACTGTCCGCCGAACAGGTCCGGGCCGCCTTTGGCAAGTGGCTGCGGCCGGAGAGCCTGGTGCGGGTGGTGGAGGGGCCTTAGGGCTCGCTCAAGAGCGACAGACCATTTTCGGATGTCGATGCATCCCGCCCTTTTCGCCGGTGTAAAATCGCGGAAAATCCAGATGAAAGGAATGCAAACACAAGTTTTTGTCAACCATAAACCCTTTGTGCTTTAGTGGCCTAGTGGCCAAATATATTTTATGTTTGTGAACCACTTTTAAGCCACCAAGACACGACGACTCGAAGAAAAGCCACATTTTTCTAAAAAGCTGAACCTTAAAACCTCGGGCAGGTGGTGGTATCCTCTTTATTGTCTTTTCGGTTGCCCTTAACCCCTTCGATGGCCACGGCGGCGGCGATCAGCGACAGGTGCGTCAGCCCCTGAGGGAAGTTGCCCAGCATCTGCCGGCCGTGCGGGTCGTATTCTTCGGCAAAGATGCCCAGATCGTTGCCGGTTCGAAGGGTATTTTCAAAAACAGCGCGGGCCTCGTCGAGCCGCCCCTGGTACGCCAGACACTCGGCCAACCAGAACGAGCAGCAGCAAAATACCCCTTCGCTGCCCTTCAACTCATCGGCTTCCGCGGCGTAGCGCCGCAAAAGGCCGCCCTCTTCCAGCTCCTTTCTGACCGCATCGGTCGTGCGGAGCATGCGCTCGTCCCGATAATCGACGAAGCCGGTGGTGGGCAGCAGCAGCAAGGCCGCGTCCATCTGCGGATAATCGAAGGCCTGGAGGAAAATACCGCGGCGCTCGTCGTATCCCTGCCGCTCGATGGCCCGGCGGATTTTGTCGCGTTCATCGCGCCAGAGATCCAGCGGTGCGTCGCGGCCCAGGTCCTGTGCCAGGCGGATGCCGCGATCCAGGGCCGACCAGCACATGGCCTTGGAGTGCACGAAATGCCGCGCGGCGCCCCGCATCTCCCAGATGCCCCGATCCGCGTCGCTCCAGCCCTTGGCGGCGCTGTCGACCAGGCTGACCAGAAATTCCCAATAGTCGTCGTCGGGCGAGCAGCCCTGCCGGTGCCAGAGCCAGGCCAGCCCCAGCAGCTCGCCATACACATCCAGCTGCCGCTGGCTTTCGGCGTCGTTGCCGATACGCACCGGGCGCGACCGATCATAGCCCTCGAGATGCGCCAATTCGTGTTCGTGCAGGCGACGCTCGCCGCCCAGCCCGAAGAGCACCTGGATCTCCTCGGCGCTGCCGGCCGCGGTGCGTTCGATGAAGCGGCGAAAGCCGTCGGCCTCTTTGACGTAGCCCAGCGCGGCCAGGGAGCGGACCGTGAAATAGGAGTCCCTGATCCAGGAAAAGCGATAATCCCAGTTGCGCGAAGCGCCCGGGGCTTCGGGCAGGGATGTTGTCGCCGCCGCCGCAATGGCCCCGGTCGGGGCGAAGGCCAGGCCCTTGAGGATGATCGCCGACCGGTGCATTTGCTTGGCGTAGGTGCCGGCAGCGGCGCTGCGACCCGACCAGTTACGCCACCACGCCAGGGTTTCGGACAGCCGCCGTTCCTGTTCTTCGGGCGTCGGCGCCTCGACCAGGCCCTCATCCAGATCCTCGGGCGGCCGCCAGAGGATCGACAAATGCGCCCGCTGGCCCTTGGCCACCGTCCACTTTCCTTCCAGGTGGTGCCGGTGCTTCATCTGCAGGTCAAGATCGCTTGAAATCAGCAGTCCGTTGCTGCTGCCGAGGGCGATGAAGCGACCCTGACGCTTCTGAATCCAGGGCTTGACGGCCCCATAGTCGAAAACCGGCGCGACATCCACGGTGAACTTCATTTCTCCCGCCACCCCTTCGAGAATGCGCAGGATCTGCCGGTGCGGGTGATGCTCGCCGCCCTCGCGCATCGTCATGCAGTCCAACAGTCGCACCTCTCCGTCACCGCTTTTAAAGTGCGTCTCGAGCACCAGCGTATCCGACCGGTACCGCCGCGAAACCTCGTAGGGGCCGCTCGGCGTTACCTGACAGTAGCCGCCTTTTTCCCAATCCAGCAGCCGGCCGAAACAACTGGCGGAATCGTAGCGCGGCAAACAGCACCAGTCGATGGCGCCGGACCTTGAAATCAGCGCCGCCGAATGGCAATCGGCGATGTAACCGTAATCCGAGATGCGGGGGTAAGGGCTTTCCGTAGACATGGTGTCGCTCCTCTGAAATCGTTGGGTTCATCGCAGCGTGGCCAACCGGCTCGGGCTTGAAATCCCGACCAAAGGACACCACAATCAGTTCAGTCGCGACTGATTCCCATCTGCCGGTATGTATTCAATGTTTAATAAATAGGCCGGGCAGGCATGTTTGTCCATCGGCCGAATTTCCGGCGGGCTGTCAAATCGACTTGAACTTTACGGACAGGTAAGGAATAAGACGATGAACCTGCCAGGCCTGATTGAAAATTACGGGTATGCCGCTATATTTCTCGGCACGTTTTTAGAAGGTGAAACCATCCTGGTGCTGGCCGGGCTGGCCGCCCACCAGGGGTATTTGGCATTGACCGGGGTGATCCTGGCCGCTTTTCTGGGCAGTCTCGCCGGCGATCAGCTTTTCTTTTACCTGGGACGCAACCACAGCCAGGCGGTCCTGTCAAGGCGTCCCGCCTGGAAGCGGAAAATTGAAAAAGTGACCCATCTGCTGACCCGGTATCAAATGCCGTTGATCCTGTCCTTTCGGTTTCTCTACGGATTGCGGACGGTGACCCCGTTTGTGATCGGAATGAGCCCGGTTTCGGTCAAAAAGTTCATCGTGCTCAACGCGGCGGGGGCCCTGGTCTGGGCGGCCGCCATCGCATCCGGCGGCTACATCTTCGGTCGTGCGGCGCGGGTGTTCATCGGAAAGTTCAAACATTACGAAGTGCAGGTGTTTGCCGCGATCGCCCTTCTGGGTGTCTTCATCTGGATCGCACATTTCGTTTATCGGAGAAGGCACACGCCAAAATGAGATCCATGCTGCGCAAAATTGCGGGTCCCGGCCTCAGCCTGTTTCTTTTCGCCGCGGCCGTCTGGCTGCTGCACAATGAACTGAAAACCTATCATCTCAAAGATATCCTGCACGCCTTCGAGTCGATTCCCGGACCGTACCGGTGGGCGGCCGCCGGACTGACCCTGCTGAGCTACACGGTGATGACCGGCTACGACGTGCTCGCCATGCGCTATATCCGCCATCGGCTGCCCTATTCGAAAATCGGTCTGGCTTCTTTTATCGGCTATGCCTTCAGCAACAACATCGGAATGTCGATGATTGCCGGAGCCTCGGTGCGCTATCGCCTCTATTCGGCCTGGGGCCTGTCCACCCTGCAGATTACCCAGGTGGTCGCTTTCTGCACCCTGACGCTGTGGCTCGGGTTTTTGGCCCTGGGCGGGACCGTATTTCTGATCGAGCCCTTGGCAATCCCGGCGGCCGTTCACTTGCCCCTGGCCTCCCTGCGGTCGATTGCCGCGGTGATGCTGGCGATTGTCGTGGCGTTCGGGACGGCGACCGCCCTCAGGAAAAGCGCCATGACGATCCGCGGATGGAATATTCAGATTCCCTCCCTGCGCCTGTTCGTCAGCCAGGTCAGCCTGGCCGCGCTGGATTGGATGCTGGCGGGCCTGGTACTGTTCGCGCTGCTGGCACCGGGCGCCGCCCTGCCCTATCCGCAGTTTCTGGCGTTTTTTTTGCTGGCCCAGCTGTCCGGACTCGTCAGCCAGGTCCCCGGGGGACTCGGCGTGTTCGAGACCGTGATCGTGCTGCTGATGTCCGGCAAGGTGCCGGCGGATCAGACCTTCGCGGCCCTGCTCGGCTATCGTGCGCTCTATTACTGGCTGCCGCTGGGCGCGGCTGCCCTGTTGCTCGGGGCGCAGGAACTCCTGCGCAAACGGGAACGATTGACCTTTTTCGGCCGGCTTTTCGGACGCTGGGTGTCGCCCGTGGTCCCGCAGGTGTTTGCCTTCGCAGCCTTTTTCGGCGGGGTCATCCTGCTGATTTCCGGCACGACCCCGGTCCTCGAGCAGCGCATCGCCGTACTTAAAAAGTTGATTCCCCTGCCCTTTCTGGAGATTTCGCACTTTGTCGGCAGTGTCGCCGGCATGGGCCTGCTGCTATTGGCCCGGGGGCTGCAGCGCCGGTTGGATGCCGCCTATCACCTGACCGTCGGGTTGCTGTTCATCGGTATCGCCGCCTCCCTGGCCAAGGGCTTCGATTACGAGGAGGCCAGCGCGCTGCTGCTGATCCTGGTGGCGCTCTGGCCGACGCGCCGGCATTTTTACCGCAAGGCCTCCCTGTTCAGCCAGCCGTTCAATGCGGGCTGGGTCGCGGCCATTCTGATCGTTTTGGCCGGAACCGTCTGGCTCGGGTTTTATTCCTATCGCCATGTCGAATATGCCGACAGCCTGTGGTGGCGTTTTGCCTTCGGCAACAATGCCTCGCGTTTTCTGCGGTCCACCGTCGGGATCGTGGTGATGGGCTTGTTTTTCGCGGTCGCGCGCCTGATGCGGCCCGCGCCCCCGCCGCCACCGGTATCCGGCCGGGGGGAACTCGAAAAAGCCGCCGCGATCGTAAACACGGCGGTCGACGTGTCTGCCCATCTGGCCCTGCTGGGCGACAAGCGCTTTTTGTTCAGCCCGCAGGGCGATGCATTCATTATGTATGCCGTGGAAGGTCGCAACTGGATAGCGATGGGAGACCCCGTCGGCCTGGCCCAGCGCTGGCCGGACCTGATCTGGAAGTTTCGCGAAGTATCGGATCGCTACGACGGTCGGACGGTATTTTATGAAATCGGGCCCGATTGTCTGCACCTGTACCTCGATCTGGGCCTTTCATTTCTGAAACTGGGCGAAGAGGCCCACGTCCCGCTGTCGACTTTTTCGCTGGAAGGCCGGGAGCGCAAGGGGCTGCGGTATATGACGCATAAAGTTGAAAAGGAGGGTTGCCGGTTCGAAGTGTTCCCGCCGGAATCCGTCGCGGCCCGTATCGACGAGTTGAAAACCGTATCCGATGCCTGGCTGAGCGATAAAAACACCCGTGAAAAGGGATTTTCGCTGGGTTTTTTTTCGCCGGATTATATCCGGCGCTGCCCGGCGGCCGTGGTCATCCAAAACGACCGCATCCTGGCGTTTGCCAATTTATGGACCGGCGCCCGGCTCGAGCAGCTGTCGGTCGATCTGATGCGCTACCGGCCCGGTGCCGTCGATGGCGTCATGGAGTTTCTTTTCGTCAGCCTGATGCTGTGGGGCCGGGAGCAGGGCTACCGCTGGTTCAACCTGGGCATGGCACCGCTTTCCGGACTCGAAAATCGGGCCCTGGCGCCGTTGTGGAACCGTTTGGGTGCTTTTGTCTTCCGGCACGGCGAACATTTTTACAATTTCCGGGGCTTGCGGCAGTACAAGGAAAAATTTGCGCCCGAATGGCGGCCGAAATACCTGGCATCGCCCGGAGGGCTGGGATTGCCGCAAACGTTTGCCGGCCTGTCGAAGCTGATTTCAGGCGGTGTGAAAGGGATCGTGGCAAAATGAAAACAATAATCGTCTGCTGCCTGACCGTGGTTCTCTTCCTGATTGGACCGACCGTCACCCGGGCCGGGGAAACCGGACTCAGGTTTGGCCGTTTCGGTGAATTGGCCCTATTTCACCAGTCCGAGCGTCCGGCCCATGTGGTGCTGTTCGTCTCCGGCGACGGCGGCTGGGACAAAGGCGGGGTGGAACTGGCCCGCGACCTCGCCACGCTGGATGCCCTGGTGGTCGGAGTCGACATCAATTACTACCTGAAACAACTCGAAAGCTCGTCCGAATCGTGCGTCTACCCGGCAGCCGATTTCGAGATGCTGAGTCAGTATATTCAGAAAAAATTTGACTTCCCCCGCTACACGACACCGGTCCTGATCGGCTACTCGTCCGGCGCCACCCTCGTCTATGCCGCTTTAGCCCAGGCACCGGGCAACACTTTTGCCGGCGCCATCGGACTGGGGTTCTGCCCGGACCTGGCGCTGTCGAAGCCCCTGTGCCGCGGCAGCGGATTGGAATGGACCGCGGGGCCCGCGGGTAAAGGCACCAATTTTCTTCCGGCCACCCACGTGACGGTCCCTTTCATCGCGATCCAGGGAACCACCGACCCGGTTTGCGACGCCGAAAAAACAAAGGCCTTCGTGGCGCAGGTCAAAAACGGCAAAACCATCTTGCTGCCCGAGGTCGGGCACGGCTTCGCGGTGGCGAAAAACTGGCTGCCGCAATTGAGAAACGAGTTCAACCGCCTGGTGGCGCGGAACGAGGAGAGACAGGGTGACTCGTCCGGCACCGAACTGTCAGACCTGCCGTTGCAGGAAGTGGCCGCCCGCGGCCCGCAATCCGCTCACATGGCCGTGTTCTGGTCCGGTGACGGCGGTTGGGCCGATCTGGACAAGGAAGTCAGCGGCCGCCTCGCGGCGCACGGTGTCGCGGTGGTCGGGGTGAATTCCCTGAAGTATTTCTGGACCAGGCACTCGCCCGATCAGATTGCCAAAGATATCGAGCGCATCGTCGGCCACTATGCCCCTTTGTGGCGGCGGGACAAGGTGGCCCTGGTCGGCTATTCTTTCGGGGCGGATATCCTGCCCTTCGCCGCCGCCCGGTTGAATGAGACCGTAAAGCCTATGGTGGACCTGGTGGCGTTGCTGGGACCGGGATTCGAGGCCGCCTTCGAGTTTCATCTCGGCGACTGGCTGGGCGTGCAGTCAAAAAACTCTTTGCCGACCAAGCCCGAAGTCCTGAAGCTGGCCGACACCCGGCTGCTGTGCATCTATGGCGAGAAAGAAAAGGAGAGCCTGTGCCCCGGCCTTCAGGAAAGCAATGTCAAAAAAATGGCCCTGCCCGGTGCGCACCATTTCGACGGCAATTACGACCGCATAGCGGAGGCGATCCTGGCCGAGATCAAATAAAAAAAAACCGCCCACGCCACCGGCCTTGCGAGCCGCTGTGCGAGGGCGGATGATGCCTCTCCGATCAAGAAGTGCTGGTTCTAAACCGGGCGTCTGCGTCCCAGGAACAGGAAGATGACGAACCCGATCAGGAACAGGACGAACAGGATTTTTGCTATTCCAACCGAGGCCCCGGCAATGCCGGTAAACCCCAAAAGCCCCGCGATCAATGCGATAACCAGGAATGTAATGGCCCATCCAAGCATGACGTACCTCCTTTTTACTCTAATCTGTCAAATAAATTTTTTCGTCGCCGTCTCGTCGCCGTCGATGAAATCGGCGCCTGTGCAACCGAAACACCGAAGCACAGTTGAAGTTGACCCGATAATAAATATCTTCTTCGGCCGCGCAAATGGGGTAAAGCCTGTATAATCATCTGCTTTCATTCCCCATTTGTCACTACCCCTCGCAGACCGGGTCCGGACGACTTGCCACCGTCGTGCGGGGTATTCAACCTGCGGGTCGCAGCGGATTTCCGGCTGCGGCGACCATGAAGCACGCCTCGCCGCCCCGCCCAGGCGGGATACGGCCTTGATCAGCAAGCCCTCCCCATTTGTGACCGGCACATTCGAACTGCCAAGAAAAAGATCGCGGACAGGCACTGTATAGTGGGTGTTGTTATTCGAATTTTTGGGCCGGTAAAAATGCCAGGATGATACCTTTTTTTGCACGGATGCCCTCTTTCGTTCGTTCCAGAAGCCCCTTCTTGATCAGCTCATTGACGTCTCTGACCATGGTTTTTCTGGTTTTTTGAGCATGCGCGGCGGCCATGCGCGTGCTGATTTCAGGTATTTTGGATATACGAATCGATGCATCGGAGAACGATGATAGATCCAAGGCTAAATGCCGCTGACGAACGGCAGCTTCGGATCTTTGATCTTTGGAGTTTTCGGTCAGGCACTGAGTACTCTTTGCAAAAGCTGCGGGAGCATTTCATCTCAGCTGGGTTTGGCGCGCGCGTATTGCGGCGGCCACGGCCGATCGGTGCCGAGCGCCCTGGCGGCGTGCAGCGGCCAATAGGGATCGCGCAGCAGTTCGCGGCCCATCACGACGGCATGGGCCTGATCCGTCGCCACGATCTGTTCGGCCTGGGCGGGCTCCGTGATGCATCCGACGGCAGCGGTGGGAATACCGACCTCGCGGCGGATGGCGGCGGCGAACGGGGTTTGATAGCCGGGGCCGGCGGGAATGACCGCATCCGGCACCAGGCCGCCACTGGAGCAATCGATCAGATCGACCCCGCTTTCCTTTAGGTGGTGGCACAACTCGATGGATTGCGCTAAATCCCAGCCCCCGCTCTTCCAGTCCGTGCAGGATATGCGCACAAAAAGCGGCAGGTGCTCCGGCCAGACCTTGCGCACGGACGCGGTGACGTCCAGCGGAAACCGGCGCCGGCCTGCCGGCGATCCCCCCCAACGGTCCTCGCGGCGGTTGGACAGCGGGGAGAGAAACTCGTGCAGCAGGTAACCGTGGGCCAGATGCAGTTCGACGACCTCGAAGCCCGCCGCCAGGCTGCGCTCCGCGGCGGCCTCGAATTGGGCGGTCACCGTCGCGATGTCTGCGGCCGTCATCTCGCGCGGCATCGGCGAAGCCGCGTTAAACGGGACGGCACTCGGCGCCAGGGGCTGCCAGCCGCCGTCATTTTCGTCCACGGCCCCCCCGCCGCGCCAGGGCACGTCGGTCGAGGCCTTGCGGCCGGCATGGGCCAGCTGGATCCCCGGCACGGCCCCCTGCGCCTTGATAAAGGCCGTGATGCGCGCAAAAGCCTTTGACTGAGCATCGGACCAGATGCCGCTGTCCCGCGGCGATATGCGTCCTTCCTGCGAAACAGCGGTCGCCTCCACCATCACAAGCGCCGCGCCGCCCACCGCCCGGCTGCCCAGATGCACCAGGTGCCAGTCGTTCGGCAGGCCGTCATCACTTGAATACTGGCACATGGGCGATACGAAAATGCGGTTCTTAAAGGTGATGGTTCGCAAACGAAACTCCGAGAATAATTCGGCCATCTGCAATTCTCCTGTGTTTATTTTGTAAAACGAGGTTCCCGTAAATTGCAAAGTGAACCAATAACTGGGTAAATCTTGAAATGTTAAAAACAAAATAACCCACTCTGCGTCCTTCGCGACTCCGCGGTGAAAACCCGCCATCTTCGGAAGCGGCCTACTCGACCGCCACTCGACTCTCTTCGGCCTGCTCGTTTTCGCGCAGAATCAGAACCAGCGGCAGGGTCAAGGCGAACACCACCGCCACCAGGAAGAACACGCGGTTGTAGGAGATCATCGCTGCCTGGCGCATCACCTCGTTGTAAATCAGCTGCAGACCCTGCAGGTGGGCTGTTCCAGCGGCGGAGCCATGGGCCGGCAGGGCCGCTGTCAGGCTTTTCGTCCAGGCCGTCATCGTATCCCGGTAGGGCGTCAGATTCTTCATGAGCATGGCGCAATAGTGGTTTGGAGTCTGTGCCCTGGCGTCCATTATTATCCGGAGTCGTGAAACGGTATTGACATGCAGCGATTCGTCTTGCGCCGGCAAGGTCGATTAACCATAAGGTCGCCGATGCCTCTCGCAAAGGGGCGGAGATCCGATTTTTGCAGGACTTACCTGGCGCTGCGTGTCGGGATTTGTCTTATAGGATTGTTTGGCTGCGTCAGCGGTCGGTGGTCTACGACACGGATACGATCTCATTTGGCCTCGCCCATATCTTTTGGGCTTAAACGCTTTATTTGTCAGCGGTGGACCCGGCGGATCGCACACGGTTGACCTGGGAAGGATTTATGATAAACTTCAACACCGAAGCCATTGACGACAGCCCGTTCTCAACCAATGAGGCCTTTTATAGGCTTTAAGATAAAGATTTTGGCAAGGCCAGAGGCGGCTGTGTTGTAATACACAAGCGACCGATAACACAGCTAAAATATTTATCTTAAAGCTATAGATAAAACCACCGCAAAGGGGTGCATATATGTCTATCATTACAATCAGCCGAGGCTCGTACAGCCGGGGCAAGGAAGTCGCCGAAAAACTGGCCCTGAAGTTGGGGTATGAATGCGTTTCGCGCGACATCCTCCTGGAGGCTTCCGATGAATTCAATATCCCCGAGATCAAACTCGTCCGGGCGCTGCACGACCCCGCTTCGGTCCTGGAACGATTTACCCACGGCAGGGAACGATACATCAGCTACCTGCATGCCGCCCTTCTCCAACATATCCGCAAGGACAACATTGTCTACCACGGTCTGGCCGGGCAGTTTTTTTTGCGCGACATCCCTCACGTTCTAAAAGTCAGGGTCATCGCCGACATGCGGGACCGGGTTAAAGAAGAGATGCGACGTGAAAACATTTCGGCCGAGGAAGCCCTTTACGTCTTGAAAAAAGACGACCAGGAGCGTCGCAAGTGGGCGCTTCAGGTGAATGGGGTCGATCCATGGGACAGCCGGCTCTACGATATCGTTCTGCATATCGGCAAATTGACGGTCGACGACGCTTTGGATATCCTTTTCAACACCGTGCAGAAGCCAAACTTCCAAACCACGTCGCACAGCCGGCAGCTCGTCGAAGATCTCGCCCTGGCAGCCACGGTGAAGGCGGACCTGGCCAAAATCGCCCCTCACATAAAAGTGACGGCGGATAGCGGCAGGGTTTTTATCGGCAATCCAGTCGATGAAGCGGGTAACAAGGACGACGATCAGATAAAAACGCTGGCGATGCAGGTCGAGGGGGTGGAAGAAGTGATCTTCAGCGCGAGCGCGCCAAAAGAATCGCACGGCCATGTCAATCCGTTTCACAATATTTAGCCAAAGAACTATCGCTTGTTTTGTCGCCCCGCCGCCTGGCGGGGCGACACGTCCAATCAAGCCCGACATCGCAGATCACATCTACTCGGTTTTTGTTTTTGTCTTTTGGGCCGCCGGATCGATAATGTCCTTGTCGGCCACCACCTTGACCGAGCTCACCCGGATCGTCTTGGACATGGCACCCACTTCCACATTGCCCTTGACCGCCACGGTCTTGCCGATCAACCCTGTGAGATCCTTGCCCAAAATGAGGTACTCGCCGGCGTCCGTGCTCAAGGCGCATCCCTGATCGGTCTTGACCACCGCCCCGACCAGTTCCTCGTCCATGGCCAACGCCGCCGACGTGGTCAACAGAAAAACGATCCCGATAAAAAGGGCTGACAACCTGATTCGGGTTGCATAACGCTTCATTTTAATTCTCCTTTCACCAATGACAGTTTTTACTGTGTTCGAAGGAGCGGCAATGAATGCCGCAGCTGTATGACTCAAACTGTAATTTCCTCTCGCCCTCCTTACTATCGGCATGGGTCCGATTCATGCGTCGGAGGATTTATCATTTTCCTGTCTGAGTTTGTCCTACAATCAGAAATATCTTTTTAGCCGGGGCCAGGGTGGCAATGAAGCTTTTGATGTAGGGAAACTCCCCATCTTTTTGCATATTAAAAATGACAGGCTCTCTCGCGCTTATATTTGCCCTATTATCGGCCCGAGACCGTACCGATTGACACCTTCTCTGAGAAATCTTACTCCTATATCTCAAAAGCGGTTATCAGAGGCCGAACACTTCCGACCCATGAGGTTAAACCATGAAGCCCGCAGCCTTGAAGAACATCCTGGTGGCCATCGACTTTTCGGAGGCCACCGCCGAGGTCATCGCTACTGCCATCATGTTGAGCGACACCCACAGCAGCAAGTTCTGGGTGGTCTACGCCAACGATTCGGCGCCCTTTCTTCTCTCATCGGAAAACGGCAACAGCCCAGGTCCGGTCGACCTCGACCCTCAAAACACAGAAGTCGAGGACGGCCTCGAAAAAATAAAGGCCCAGTTGTCGCTGGCCCGCGTGCCCGCGGAATTCGTTTTGCTCGACGGTCCGGCGGCCGAAAACATCCTGGAGAAGGCCAGGGAGATCGAAGCGGACCTGATCGTGATCGGGTCTCAAAAACACGGTCGCTTCTACCGCATGCTCTTCGGGGATACGGGCGACGAACTCACGCGCAACGCCCCGTGCCCGGTCCTCGTAGTGCCGCACAAGAGCGAGCAGACCGTCTGATACAAGCTTCAAGATAATAGTTTTTGGCCAGGCCGGGGGAAGAAGTATTTTTGGTCACCTTGCGACGGCATCGCTCACGCAATCCTTCGATCTGAAATACCGCGGCCGGTTGGTCTCCTGATTCTCTCGCATCAATAAATACCCGCTTTCTTTCCGGTCAATACGCTGTTCACCCCATATCCGATCCGTTTGATTTTCGCCCATGATCACCTATCTCTGCATGCCGTAAAAAATGCTGACCGGTTTTTCGTTCCGATACGGTCTATTTGCCTCACGCAGAGGCGGTGCGTCGACCGATCGTCTCCATCCTCTTTCCGTGAAATCTATAAACAGGAGGGCCCAAAAGATTTTCGGCATGGCGCCGGACGGTTCCATGCCCGCTGCCGTGAAAATCGTCGCCCAGGCCCACAGCATCTTCGCTATTTTCATCATTGTGTACTACATAGGCCACGTCGCCATGGCCCTGTTCCATCAGTTCAGGGGCGAGCCGCTCATTACGGATATGTTCAACCTGAAAGCCAAGTAAAAGAGGTCCCCACCATGAAAGTAACCTGGAACAGAATTGCAAATGCCTGTCTGCCCACCGCCCTTGGGCTTGTCCTTCTGGCGGGCGGACTGGTCAGATGCGTGGGGGGTGGATATGTACCGGATTCCCGCACCGCTCCTCCCTACGATGACGAGGCCTATGGCGGCAACGGTTTCGATGGCGGAGATTTCGACGAAAATGATGGCGGGGTTTCAGACGGGGGCGATAGGGACGCTGGAGGCGAGAACGGTGAGGGAGAAGGGGCCGGCAGAGATTAAGACCTCTTTTGAAGCGGGTCTTTCGAATCTTGCCGGAGGGAAACGCCCCGGAATTCCGCGCGCGATCGCGGAAGACTTTCCGGGTGGTTTTTCTGCATGAATTCGATCAGTTTTTCGCGCACGTGGCACCTGAGGTCCCAGGCGACGCCGGAGTCGGCGGCGCTCATGAGTGCCCGCATTTCAATGGTGCGGTCGGTGGTGTTGGTCACCTGCAAACCCCACGCTTTCTTGTTCCACATCTCAGTCGATTGAAGCACGCGGTGAAGTTCCTGACGAAGCTCCTCCACCGGGAACGTATAGTCGGCGTAAATAAAGACCGTTCCCAGCAGATCGGCCGTGACCCGGGTCCAGTTCTGAAATGGCTTTTCGATGAAGTACGACAGCGGCAGCACCATCCGGCGCAGGTCCCAGATGCGAACCACGACATAGGTCGTGCAAATCTCCTCGATCCATCCCCACTCCCCTTCCACGATCACGACATCGTCGAGGCGGATCGGCTCGGTGAGCGCCACCTGAACGCCGGCGATGAGATTGGACAGGGTCGGACGGGCCGCAATGCCAACCACGATGCCGGCCAGACCCGCCGACGCCAGGATGCTGGTGCCGAGACGCCGGAGGCTGTCGAAGGACATGAGCATGGCGGCCACCGCCAGGCCGCCGATCATGATGACCGTTATGTGCCTGAGCACGCGCAGGCGCGTGTGCACCTGGCGCGCGGCCAGGTTGTCCCTGACGTTGAGGGGAAACCGGTCGGTGATGACGTCCTCGATAACCCCCGTGAGCGCAACCAGCATCCAGGCAATGACGCCCACCAGCGCCAAGCTGACGATTTTGTCGATCCAGCTCGCAAAATCGGCGCGAATGGGAAAGGACGGAACGGAGACCATGACGGCCAGAAGCACGAGCATGACCCGCGACGGATTCCTCGATCGCCGGGTAATGGAAATGAGGATGCTGTTTCGAGCCCTGCCCGCGATTTTCTCGACAATGCGGTAGAAAACGGCGTGACCGACGAGCACCAGGATCACGGACCCGATCAATAAACCGCCGGGCCAGAGCCACGGATCGGCGAGTTTCAAAAATTTAGCCAACGGTTTCTTCCTTTCTCCTGCTGTTTTAAGCCCGGTTATCTCATTAGCAAACCCATCACTCTTGAATTTCAGGCTCGACGACCGGCAGTGTCCTGATCATTATAATTGGACGGATTTAATCGGGGCCATCGATTCCCGTATTCACTCATTTCGATAAGGTTGTCCCTTGATTTTGAGGCCTGCTGAAGAATGTACCACCAAAAAACCACTGAATACTTTTTCATTCGGTGTGAAATACAGGATTTCACCCGATACACACCAGATAGCAGTGGGTAAGTTTTGACATGGAGTACAACCCGCTGATTCTCGGATTGGTAGGGGCGAAAAATCTTTCGCCCCTACACCATCCGCAAAACCGCGCTGCTCAGGTTTCGATGGGTTATCGTTTGGCACACCGAATAGCCTTGAAAAACCTTGAAACACTGCCTCGATCCATCTGTCAGGGGCTCAACTGGTACACGTCAGTCCGCAGGATCTTGTCCCTTATAATGAAAAACAAAGCGGTGGTGCAAGCCGGGTAGACTTCAAGCTTCATCGAAAACCACATCCACTCTCAAGGAGTAAGCCATGAAACAACGAAAAACTTTTATCGCGGGGTTGATTGCCGTATTATTATGGACTGCAGGCACCGGAATCGCGCTGGCGGGTCAAAATGCCACCAAAAACGACATTTTGCTCTCGGCGGCCTCACCGTTCGAGGATCTGACGGAATATGCCCTGGCGGCCAACAGAGACAAAGTGAATGCCGCGCTGAAAGCGTATGCCGATCAGGCCCCTGACGTTCGCAGGGTGCTGCCGGCAAGCGCACGTGCAAAAATGAATGAATTGCTTACCGCCATTAAAAAGGCTGAAAGCCATGGCGATTATGAAACCGTGGCGTTAAATTCCGTAGAAGCGTATCGACTGCTTGTCGACTCGCTGGATCACCAGGCTCTGACGGTCCCGGTTCAGGTCGCCTTGCTTGACTATGCCGGATTTATGGTCACTGTCCTTTTACACACCGGCTCGTCCCGGGATTGGCCGGCACTTCAACGCGTCGCCGCCGAAGCGAACCGGAATTGGGCCGCTATAATGAATCGGGTAACCGACAAGGGACTGCGGGATGCGGTCGACACCGCCATGGCCGGGCTGGTGGAGGCCGTCACCGCTGAAAATGCCGGAATGGCCGCCTTTGCCGCCCGGATCGATTTGGCCCTGGTGGACCTCCTTGAAGCCTATTTCGAAAGATCGGCAAGATGAATCCGTTTGAAACGATCGAGAAAAACGATGCCGTACTGGTGATCGACGTGCAGAAGGACTTTTGCGCGGGAGGAGCCCTGGCCATTAAAGACGGCGATGAGGTCGTGCCGATTCTCAACCTGTGGATCGATGCGGCTTTTTTAAAGGGCGTGCCGGTCTATCTTTCCCGCGACTGGCACCCCGTAACTCATCCCAGCTTCAAAAACGCCGGCGGTCTCTGGCCGCCGCACTGCATTCAGGATACCGACGGCGCCCGGTTCCATCCGGAGTTGAAACGCCCCGAAAACTCGGTTGTCGTGACCAAAGGCGTGCGGTTCGATATCGACCAGTATTCGGTGTTCGATCGCACCGGCCTGGGGGGACGCCTGAAGCAGGATGGCATCCGCAGGCTCTGGGTCGGCGGGCTCGCCCTGGACGTGTGCGTTTTGCATTCGGTTCTGGACGCGTTGAAAGAAGGCTTCGAGGTGAAGGTTATCGGCGCCGCGACACGTCCCGTCAGTGAAGAAGACGGCCGCAAGGCGCTTGACAAGATGCGAGACGCCGGGGCTGCGATCGTCTGAGCGGATTGTTGCATGTTGGGGTTCGTTCCTCACCCCAACCTACGAGTACGGACTCGGATAAACCGTGAACGTGCTCGTGAACGTGCTCGTACCCGTGAACGAAAGTCATCGTCCTGTTGGGGTTCGTTCCTCACCCTAATCTACGAGTACGGACTCGGATAAACCGTGAACGTGCTCGTGAACGTGCTCGTACCCGTGAACGAAAGTCATCGTCCTGTTGGGATTCGTTCCTCACCCCAACCTACGAGTACGGACTCGGATAAACCGTGAACGTGCTCGTGAACGTGCTCGTACCCGTGAACGAAAGTTTTTAATCTCCAAGGGGGAAGAGAACGTCATCGTCCTGTTGGGGTTCGTTCCTCACCCCCATCTACGATGCCGACAACGATCTGTGCCCCGTGGTGGATAAATATAATCTATGCGCTATAGCTGGCTTCCCTGGAAATACATTTTGCGGCGCCTGGCCCGGACCGGCGGGTTTGTGGATCCGGTGGCGCTGCTGGCCCATTTCAATAAATTTGCACAGCCCTCCGAAGTGGCGGCCCCGATAGAGCTGCTGCGGGCCGGGATGCTGTTTCACGCCCGCGGGCTGATCAACGCCCGGACCATCCAGGGCAATCTGGACTGGGTGTGGCCGTTCTGGATCAAGAAGCAGTTCGACCCGCTGGACAAGGCTTTCGTACCGCGGTCCTTCGCCCTCACCCATGTCAATCTCACCAACCGCAACTGGACCGCGGTGGGATTGCCGGGCCAAACCGTCTATCCCATCATCGACCCCCGGGGCCTGATCACGCCGTTTTATGACGGATGGTCCCTGGATGCGTGGGTGATTACCGAAACCGGCGATACCCTGCTGCCGTCCGGCTGCGGGCCGCCGCAACAGGTCCAGGTGATGGAGAAAGACCGTCTGGCGGTGGAAACGACATTCTCGGAATCGAATCTGATGCTGCGCTCTGAGGTCGAGGTCATCGCGACCGACGGCGCACCGCTTTGCCGTATCCGCTATTCGGCGGCCGCGGATCACGCCGGCGCGCTGGTCGTCGCGCTCAGGCCCTTTAACCCGGAAGGCATCAGCTTCGTCTATCAAGTCGGCACGGATTCCGCCCGCCGGCAATGGACGGTGAACGATGCGGTCAGGATGGTTTTCGATCCGCCGATGGACCGTCACGTGGCGTCCGAATACCGGCACGGAGATGTCTATGCGGGCGTGCTGCAGAGAAAAGAAAAGATGCAGCAAAACTGCACGATTGGAATGGCCAGCGCCGCGGCGATCTTCCACCTGAAGCCCGATGAACCCCTGAACGTTTCCCTTGACGTGGCACTGGACGAGGGACTGGAAGCGGTCGGATTTCCCACAAGCCGGCAGTTGAAAGAAACCTGGCGGAAAGCTTTGCAGCCAGCCGGCCGCCTGCAGATTCACGATGAGAAGATAAAAACAATATATGATGCGGCGCTGCATACCCTGGTCCTGCTCTCGCCGCTGGAGATCTATCCGGGACCGTTTTACTACAAACGGTTCTGGTTCCGGGACGCCGTTTTTATTTTAAATTCGCTGCTGAGCGCCGGCCTGCACGACCGCGCCGAAAAAGCCATCGATCAATTTTTAACCCGCCAGACCATCACGGGCTACTTCGAGTCCCAAAACGGCGAGTGGGACTCGAACGGGCAGGCACTGTGGATCTTCAATCGCTTCAGCGATCTGACGGGCAAAGACATCCCGGGTTCCTGGCTCAAGGCCGCCGACCGGGCCGCGCGCTGGATTCTGAGAAAACGGCTGCCGGCAAACTCCAAAATGCCGCAGGCCGGTCTGCTGCCCGCGGGATTCAGCGCCGAACATCTCGGCAACAACGATTTCTACTATTGGGACGATTTCTGGGGCGTTGCCGGGCTGAGGGCCGCCGCGACTCTCTTCAAAAAAAGCGGCGACTATCGCCGGGCGGAGAAATTCGACCGCAGTGCGGAGCACTTCGCGCTGTGCATCGACCGCAGCCTGCTGCGCACCAGGAACCTGCGCGAAAGGGATGCGGTTCCGGCTTCCCCCTACCGCCGGATGGATGCCGGAGCGGTCGGCTCGATCATTGCCGGGTACCCGTTGCAATTGTGGCCGCAACGCGAGCCGCGCCTGCTGGAAACGCTGGAATTCCTGCTGGAGCGGTGCTTCATCGATCAGGCCTTCTTTCAGGACATGATCCACTCCGGCTTCAACATCTACCTGACCCTTCACTGCGCCCAGGTCCTGCTGCGTGCCGGTGACCCGCGCTACCTGCCTCTGGTCGAAAAGGTGGCGCAGCTGGCCTCTCCCACGGGGCACTGGCCCGAGGCGGTCCACCCGCAAACCCTGGGCGGCTGCATGGGTGACGGACAGCATGCCTGGGCCGCGGCGGAGTGGATCATGATGCTCCACAACATGGTTGCGGCGGAAGAAGGCGCAGACTTGATCCTCCTGCGCGGCGTCCCGCAAAAATGGCTGTCGGAAAAGGAGCCGGTCGAAATCGGCCCGATTCACACGCGCTTCGGTGCCATTACCATCACGCTCGAATCCGCTGCAGAAACCGTGAAACTGACCTGGGCGGCCCAGTGGCGAACACCACCGGAAAAAATAGAGATCCGACTGCCCGGCACCGATCCGGTGAGCGTGGAAAATCCCGAAAGTCCGCGCGGCGCAATGAGACTGAGGCGCAGTGAAGATCGTTGACGCCCACGGCGGTACGAAACGACAGCATTTTCACGTAGGGGCGAAAAATTTTTCGCCCCTATAGGATGGGCCGTCCCTCCTCCCACAGCCCCTCCCGCGAGACAAGAAGGGCGGGCACATAGGCCCGCCCCTACGGCTGGGTGGGAATCGATGGCACCAGATCAACCCAACCGACCCAACAAACCCAGCCGACCCAACTGACCCAACAGACCCAACCGACCCAACGGACCCAACAGACCCAACCGACCCAACCGACCCAACAGACCCAACAGACCCAACAGACCCAACGGACCCAACAGACTCAACCGACCCAACAGACCCAACAGACCCAACGGACCCAACAGACTCAACCGACCCAACAGACCCAACCGACCCAACAAACCCAACAGACCCAATGGACCCAACAGACTCAACCGACCCAACAGACCCAATGGACCCAATGGACCCAATGGACCCAACGGACCCAATGGACCCAACGGACCCAATGGACCCAACAAACCCAACAAACCCAACAGACCCAACCGACCCAACAGACCCAACAGACCCAACCGACCCAACAGACCCAACAGACCCAACAGACCCAACCGACCCAACCGACCCCACCGACCCCACCGACCCACCTGACTTCCCTCACCCGGCCAACAGTGCGCCCCGAATGATCCCGATGCCGGTATACAGCTGCATCGCCGCCAGGATCAGCAGCAGCAGATTGTTGGTCATGTGAAGCACCGGCAGAACGTCGGATTTTTCGCGCCGACGGTCCAGCTGCGATCCGGTCAGCCAGGCCACCAGCATCAGCAGAAGCGCGAGCACGCCGACGATGACGTGCAGGCTTCCGGGAAATATTTTTCCATAGGTGACGTACGTCACGGTCAGGCCGCCGACGGCGCCCAGCGCCCAGATCACGACCACCGTCTTGCCGAGCAGGACGTGGCGTTTCCACTTGAAAACGGTTCGGCTGCCAAAATGCCGCCCGGCAAATCGGGTCAGGCCAAGCCAGAAAACGTACAGCGCCAGCAAGCCCGTCAGGCTTTGAACGATGGGGTGAATCCAGAGAAGCATTGTTAACTCCTTGATTAATTGAGTGGTTTCGGTTGGGTGATCCCGGTGCAGGCACCCGCTGCTATCGGGTCGGGCCGGTTGAGCCTGTTTAGCCCGTCAGGGCCGGTTGAGCCTGTTTAGCCCGTCAGGCCCGGTTGGAAAGCTTATCAAGTTTATGTTGAGATGAGGACCGCTGCGGCATCTTCCGGGGAACGGTAAAGCCGCCTACTGCCGGAGCAATGAAGAAACCCCCTCCACCGACTATCTTAATACATCCGGCGCCCCATGGCGAAAGGCTCTGCCCTTGTTTATGATTCACTTTAAATGTGATTATTCCGCAAAGTGTGTAACCAATCGACCTGATGCAAATGAGAAAGGAAACCACCATGCTGAGATCCTTAAATAAACTTCGCGATGCGGTGTTGGAAGCAATGGACGGCGATATCGGCCGTTGCAGTGATTTTCTGTTCGATGAAGAGCACTGGACCATCCGCTACATGGTTGCCGACACCGGTAAATGGCTGCCGGGCCGCAAGGTGCTGATCTCGCCCATATCCCTGGGCACGCCCGATTGGGACAACAACCACTTTCCCGTCAAGCTGAGCCGCGCGCAGGTCGAAAACAGCCCGCCCCTTGAAAGCGACTTGCCCGTCTCCAGAAAATATGAAGTCAGCTGGTTCAATTATTTCAGGTGGCCTTACTACTGGCAGGGTCCCGGTGCCTGGGGCGCCGTTCCCAACCCGCAGCCGCTCTACGAACAGCAGAGAGAAGAAGAGTACGATTCGGTCGACCCGGAAAAAACGCACCTGCGCTCCGAGAAAGAAGTCCGCGGCTACGAAATCCAAGCCAAGGACGGGACGCTGGGCCGCGTCGATGATTTCCTGACCGATGACGAATCCTGGTCCATCCGGTACATCATCGTCGACACCCGTAAATGGCTGCCGGGCCGCAAGGTCCTCATCTCTCCGGGGTGGGCACAGTCCGTGGACTGGAAGGAAATGCGGCTGACACTCGGCATGACCAAGGAGCAGGTGCGCAATTCGCCCGAGTACGACCCCGACCGGGTGGTCGACCCCGATTACGACATCATTCTTTACAACTACTACGGATTCCCGCATAAAAAGAAATAAATATCTCCCGGGAAGCGCCGCTTGTTCCGATGCTTAGAGGTTGCGAAAGTCTTCAAGGCAATGCCATTGACGTAAAGCCCAATCTTCCCTCTTCAAAAAAAGGAGGGCAAGGGACGTTTAGATAGGTGAGTCCTTACGTCCAATCCTCCCGCACCCATCGCCGGGCCTCGTCCAGATCTTTCATGTCGAAATACCGCACCTCGGCGTTGGTGAAAGGCTTGACGAAAACGGTGATCCCCATTTCCCAGCGCATATCCCCCACGACGGCCAAACGGTCGATATCACTAAAATGCCGGGCCGCGAACTTGGTGTCTTCCCAGAGGGCTCCGGTGGTCCAGCCCTCAAAATCGAGCAGCTCGACCACGAGCCGGATTTTTGCCCCGTTCCCCATCAGGGCTTCGAGCCTGGGGGCAAACTCGTCATAATCTTCCTTGTCGAGTTTTTTTTTGAACTTGAGGGTGACGATTTTTCCCCTGGCAGCCTCTTCCAGCTGAATTTCATGAAAGCCGATGGTCATAGCCGCTCCTTGTTTCTCCGGATTGTTTGCTGAATCCGCGAGGGCGCGAAACGCCCAAGATATAATATAGAAAATTACTTCATATATCGGGATCCTCAATGGGGACCGGGGTGTATTTTGAAAGGATTTTAACGGTATCTCATCAATCTCAGCATGTGCGATTCGTAATCCTGTTCGTCACTTGAAATATACGGCTTGAATTCAGGCATACTGAAGGATCGGCCCCATTGTATCATTCAGCTCTTTAAGAGATGCTGAATCGTTGGCTAACAATTTATCGGCTGAATCCTGACGGCGACCCAAAGGAAGGAGACTACAGTGGTTTACATCGGACATTTCTCATTTGACGAGGTGGAAAACGATAATGATCTTCGCCACGGTTATTTCACCTGTATCGTGAATTCCACCGGCGCTGATCGAGCCGTGGAAGCATTCAAAACGCTGATCAAAGAAATGAAAATGGAAAACAGTCTCTTCGCCGGAATCCGCGAGGTCTATATCGAAGACATCTTCGAGATCGAAAATGTCCCGGAAACGCCGGTGATGATCCGGATGCAATCTTCAGAGGGCGAATTTCCGGAATCGGTAAGCCGATCCCTGCCGTTGGCTGAAACTGCCGGTATCACCGCTTACGGCTGGGCACCGGATGAGCGCAAGATCAGAGCGGCTGAAAAAGATGAGGTTCTTGAAATGGAGCCTTTTCTCAGCTTCGCCCAGTAGCGCCGGACAGGCGGCAGCCATCAGCGTCGTTTGCCTGCGTGGCCCTCCGCTGCTGTTTCCACCATTGCGCCTTTCCACAGCAGGATATCCGCCGTGAAGCTGAAAGCAATTGGCCATCTCGGCCGTCTGAAGGAAATTGTCGCCGTCCTGGTCCGCTACGGCTTTGGCGACATGGTGCGACGCCTGGATCTTCCGGGGGCCGCTGTGGCCGATCGTATTATGCACGTCGAACCCGAGACGTCACCCGAGGAGCGTTTCCGGATGGCGCTCGATGAGCTGGGACCGACCTTCGTCAAGTTCGGCCAGATCATGAGCCTGCGAGCGGAGCTGCTGCCAGCGCCCTTGATCGCGGAATTGCGCAAGCTTCAGGACGACGCTGCTCCGGTTGACATCGATGCGATCAAAAGCGTCATTCGCGCAAACCTGACCAATTCGTGGGAAGAGGTGTTTTTCTCTTTCGACGAGACGCCGTTGGCCGCCGCTTCTCTTTCCCAGGTTCATCGGGCCGTTTTGCGGCAAGGCGCCCTCGAGGTCGCCCTCAAGGTTCAGCGGCCCGACATCGAAGCGAAGATAGATCGCGACCTCGGCATCCTGGAATCAATTGCCGAGCGGGTTCACGAGCGGCTCCCCGAGATGCGGATCTACGATTGGCCGGGCCTGGTGGCCCTGATCGGGCGTACGCTGGAGCGCGAACTGGATTTCCGCCGCGAAGCCCGTTACCTGCAGATCGCCCGCAGCCACATGGAAGAACTGGACGGCATCCACGTGCCGGAAGCGGTTATGGCGCTCAGCACGCCGCAGCTGCTCGTGATGGAATATGTCGGCGGACAAAACCTCAGGTCCCTGGATCCCCGTACGCTGCCGGACCCGGCGACTTTGGCCCGCAACGGTCTGCGAGCGACGGTGAGGCAAATTTTCGAAGCCGGATTCTTTCATGCCGATCCCCATCCGGGAAACATGCTCATCTCGGCCGACGGCACTCTCAACCTGTTGGACTGGGGCATGGTCGGCCGGTTGACCGAACGCGACCGCGACGAGATGGTGGACTTGATCGCAGCCATCCTCGAAAAGGACAGCCGCCGCCTGGTCGACACCCTGTTGACGATCACCGGCGGCGGGACCGACATCGACCGGCGGTCTCTGGAGCGCGACTTACTCGACATCGTTGACGCCCATCTGGTCGCATCGGTGTCCGAGCTGCGCCTGAGCCGCCTGGTGATGGAAATCATGGACATGATTGGCAAATACCGGCTGCGGATTCCCACGGATCTCTTCATGATGATCAAATCCCTGGTCACCGCCGAGGGAACGGTACAGCTGATCTACCCCCAGATGGACATCGCGGCGGAAATGGCGCCACTGATAAAGCGGCTTGCCACCCGGCGCTTCAGTCCCGAGGTCGTCTGGCACGGCGTACGCTCCTTGCTGTTCAGGCTGGCCGCCGCGCCCACCCGGATTCCCGAGCGCATCGGCGATCTCTTCGAGAAGATGGAGCAGGGCAAACTGCAGATCGGTTTCGAGCACCGGAACCTGGCCGAGCTGCGCAAAACACTCGAAAAGACCTTCAGTCGTCTGACCATGGGCGTCATCCTGGCGGCGATGATCATCGGCTCTTCCCTGATCATCACCGCCGGTATCCCGCCGATTTATCACGGCTATCCCCTGCTCGGCCTCAGCGGTTATCTCGTTTCCGCCCTGCTGGGGTTGTGGCTCGTTTTCGATATCCTGCGCAACCGCTGATCATGCTTTAGTTCACCACGGCCGCCTGCGCCTGCCGCGAATCCTGCCGCATGTTACCGTCGAAGTAGAGCGTGCGGGTCGGATAGGCAAATTCGATGCCCTCGTCCGCAAATGTTTGAAGTATGGCCAGATTGATCGCCTGTTGAATGTCCATATAGCGGTTGTAATCGGGATCCAGCACGTAATACACCACCTCCACGGTCAAGGCCGAATCGGCAAATCCCTGAAAATGGGCCCGGTCGAAGCGGGTCATTTGCTGGGATTCGATAATTTGCCGGATCGTGGCCGGCACCTGTTTCAATTTATGGGGTCGCGTCTGGTAGGTGACGCCCAGCGAAAACACCACCCGGCGCTCGGCCATGCGCTTGAAGTTGCGTACCCGGCTTTTGAGCAGGTCGTTATTGGAAAAAACCAGTTGTTCGCCGGAGAGGCTGCGCAGCCGGGTGGTTTTTAACCCGATGTTCTCAACGGTTCCCATGTGGGTGTCAACAATAATGAAATCACCCAGGACAAAGGGTTTGTCGAGAACGATCGACAGCGAGGCGAACAAGTCCGAGAGGATGTTCTGGACGGCCAGGGCCACGGCAATACCGGTGATGCCCAGACTGGCGATCAGGGCGGTGATTTCCACGCCGGGAATGTTGTCCAGGATCACGACGGCGGCAATGACGGCCAGAACGAGCTTGACGATGAAACCGGCCGCCCTGAGGGTGGTGATACGGGCGGCATTGCGCTGCTGGGACCGGCTGAGGAAATAGTCGACCAGGGCATTGGCCCACAGGGTGACCTGGAGGATCAGGGCCGCCATGGCGATGCTGAAAATCCAGGGCAGCAGGCGCGCCGGCAGCGTCAGGACTTGCAGACCGGCGTATATCGCGAAGATCATGATGAACGTCAATTGCGTCCGGCGGGCGACGATGGTGGTCAGCTCGACCACGTCCCATTTTTCCGACTGCGGCCGGTTGGCAAAATAGCGCATGACCATCCACTTCACCACCCGCAGAAAAATCATCACCAGCGCGGCGACGCCCAAAGCCACCAGGTAATCTTTAACCGTGTTATTCCAATAAGTTTTCTCCAGGAAGACCAGATAATTCCGGAAGTCTTTCACCATATCCATGCTTTTCCTTTCCCTTGCCTTTCCCGCCCAATTGCCCTTCCGAGTCAATCCATCCCTATCGTTACCAGTGTATAATTATACACGACACCGGTCTGATGACCAAATAATCACTTTTCGATAGCGCAATTAAACCCGATTTTAGCAGTTGACTTTTGATTTCAATTGGTATTGCATGAACCCTCAAAGACAGACCGATCCCGAAATTTCCTATCCTGAGGTTGACCATGGAGACCCGGAAAAAAGTCGTCATAGCCGAGGACCACCAGCTGTTTCGCGAGGGACTCAAATCGATGCTTTCGCTGAGAAACGACCTGGTCGTCGTCGACGAGGCCAAGGACGGTCTGGAGGCGCTGCGCTGTGTCAAGCGCAGCCAGCCCGACCTGCTTCTTTTAGATCTTTCCATGCCGCGATTGAGCGGAATGAGCGTAATGAAAGACGTCAAACGTCAGTTTCCGGAAATAAAGATTCTGGCACTGACGATTCACATGTCAGATCAGTACGTTCTGGAAGCGTTCGAAGCCGGGGCCAATGGGTATTGCATCAAGGACGCCAGCCGCGACGAACTGATGGTCGCCATCGACAGCGTTCTTTCCGGAAAAACCTACATCAGCCCCGGAATCGCGGACAACGTCATGGAAGGATACTTGGAAGAGAGCAAGCGGCTGAAAACCAGAACCTCCTGGGACACCGTCACCCAGAGGGAGAGAGAGGTGTTGAAGCTGCTTGCCGAAGGCTATCTCAACAAGGAAATTGCGGATTTCCTGCATATCAGCGTCAAAACGGTCGAAAAACACCGCGCCAACATCATGAACAAGCTCGATCTGCACAATGCCCCGGCCCTGACGGCCTATGCCATTCACAAGGGTTTGGTAACCCAGAAAGGCTGAACCGGCGCCTCGAAAAAGGCCTCGCCCACAGATCACATCTTTTACCATAGACCGTAGGGCCGTAGGTTGGGGTGAGGAACGAACCCCAACAGGATGATGACAGCCTCTTCCTCCTAGCAGATCAAAAACGTTCGTTCACGTTCACGTTCACCTTCACGGGTTACCATAGGCCGTAGGCCGTTAGGTTGGGGTGAGGAACGAACCCCAACAGGATGATGACAGCCTCTTCCTCCTATCAGATCAAAAACGTTCGTTCACGTTCACGTTCACCTTCACGGGTTACCATAGGTCGTGGTCCGTAGGCCGTAGGTTGGGGTGAGGAACGAACCCCAACAGGATGATGACAGCCTCTTCCTCCAAGCAGATCAAAAACGTTCGTTCACGAGTACGTTCACGGGTTACCATAGGCCGTGGTCCGTAGCCGTAGGTTGGGGTGAGGAACGAACCCCAACAGGATGATGACAGCCTCTTCCTCCAAGCAGATCAAAAACGTTCGTTCACGAGTACGTTCACGTTCACGTTCACGGGTTACCATAGGTCGTGGTCCGTAGGCCGTAGGTTGGGGTGAGGAACGAACCCCAACAGGATGATGACAGCCTCTTCCTCCAAGCAGATCAAAAACGTTCGTTCACGAGTACGTTCACGGGTTACCATAGGCCGTAGGGCCGTAGGTTGGGGTGAGGAACGAACCCCAACAGGATGATGACAGCCTCTTCCTCCTATCAGATCAAAAACGTTCGTTCACGAGCACGTTCACGTTCACGTTCACGGGTTACCATAGGTCGTGGTCCGTAGGCCGTAGGTTGGGGTGAGGAACGAACCCCAACAGGATGATGACAGCCTCTTCCTCCTATCAGATCAAAAACGTTCGTTCACGTTCACGTTCACCTTCACGGGTTACCATAGGTCGTGGTCCGTAGTCCGTAGGTTGGGGTGAGGAACGAACCCCAACGTTTCGGCCAGGGATATATCCTTGTTTGTGAATTTCGTTCTGTTTTTGATCTGCTGAACGGAAAGGTACTATCCCAGGAGCCGGATCATTTCCCTGACCATCTGCGACGAATATCCCCACTCGTTGTCATACCAGCTCAGCACCTTGACGAGGTCGCCGTCGACGACCGTGGTCATGGTCAGATCCACGATGCTGGCGCGCGGATCGCGGATGACGTCGGCTGAAACGATCGGGTCCTCGGTGACGCCCAGTATGCCCTCGTAGCGGCTGGACTGCGATTCGTCACGAAAGGTGCGGTTCACTTCCTCGGTGGTGGTGGATTTCCTGGTAACGAAGACCATGTCGGCCAGAGACCCCGCCGGCACCGGTCCGCGCACGGCGATGCCGTCGAAGCGCCCTTTGAGGTCAGGCAGGATTTCAGTGGTGGCCCGGGCGGCTCCGGTGGAGGTCGGCACGAAGCTGACCGCCGCCGCCCGGCCGCGGCGCCACTTGTTGCGCGGTCCATCTACCAGAGCCTGGCTGGACGTGTAGGCGTGCACGGTGGTCATGACGGCCTTGTGGATGCCGAAATAGCGCTCAATCACCTCGACCACCGGAGAGATGCAATTGGTCGTGCAGCTCGCGCAGGAGATCATTTTTGAAGCGCTGGCGGTTTGGTTGACGCCGTGCACGACCATCTCGACGCCCTCGCCTTTGGCCGGTGCCGAAAGGATCACCCGCCCGGCGCCGGCATCCAGGTGCTTTTGCAGGCCCTCTTTGCTTCGGAAAATGCCCGTACATTCGAACACCCCGTCGATGCCCAATTTTTTCCATGGCAGACGGGCGGGATCCTTTTCGCTGAAAACCGGAATGGCGGTTCGACCGATTTCAAGTTTCCCGTCACGTTCGGCGACATTTTGCCCTAAACGGCCGTAGACCGAGTCGTATTTCAGCAGATAGGCCAAATTTTCGGGCGATATCAAGTCGTTTACGGCGACCAGTTCCAGATTCGGTGTATCCATGACGATCTTCAGCACGGCCCGTCCGATTCTTCCCAGTCCGTTGATGGCGATCTTTGGCATGAGACTACCTCCGTGGTCGGTTTTGTCCGTTGGCCCGTTGGCCGGATGGCCGGATAACCCGTTGGCCAGTTGACCGGTTAAAAGGATTCTATCTCTTTATTTACTCGATCGCTTCGACGAGCTTTTGCAGAAAGCGCTGGACTTCGTCTGGATCGACGAGTTCGTAGCCGGCAAGGGTTTCACGTTCTTCCCCGCCGTGCACCACGATGCCGGCCCCGATTTCCTGCACAGCGCTGAAAGCGTCTTCATCGGTCACATCGTCGCCGATGTAGATGGGCCGGGTCTCCGCGGGGGTCAACCCCAGACGCCGCATCAGCCACAACACGGCATGGCCCTTGTTCCAGTCGAGGTCGGGCTGCAGTTCGTACACCTTCTTTCCGTGCCCCCGGCGGAGACCGCAAGAAAGCTTCAAAACCTCATCCACTGCGCGCTCGACAGCTCGCGTCTGACCGGCGGCCGCGCGCCGATAATGAACCGCAACCGAAAACCGTTTGCGCTCCACCTGCGTGCCCCGAATTCCGGCCAGGCGGCGGCGCAGGTCATTTTCGGCCTTGTCCAACGCCGGCAAGGCCTTCTTGCCCATTTCGTTTTGGAAGCGCTCGCCTGCCGGCCCCTCGATTTCAAACCCGTGGCTCCCGGCATAATAGAGCGTGTCCAGAGCCACCCGTTTTCGCACGTCATCCAGACCCCGACCGCTGACGATGGCCACGGTGCAGCGCTCGGCCAGCGCCCGCAGGATGTCGCGCATGGAAGCCGACAATACCGCCTGTTCCGGTCGCTCCACGATCGGGGTCAGGGTGCCGTCGTAATCCAAAAAAAATGCCGGACGCTTGCCTTCGCGCCAGCCGGTGATCTCCCCCGCCCGTTCAAGGGCCCAGGGCAGATCGACGATATTTCGCCGTTGTGCGGCACTCTTACTTTTAATACCGTTAGTTTCCAAATTTTCTTCGATAGTGTTCAAGGATTAGGGATGCCATTATTGCCGTAACCATTGGCTTGTGTCCGCCTGTTATCCGTCACGCTGCGCCCTTCGCAGTGGCGGGTCCGGCGGCGTCCGATTGGGGTCTTGCGGCGGCGGTTCCTTCACCGGCGGCGCCTGCGGCGCATTGGGCGGTTCCTCTACCGGAGGGCCGTTGGGTGTCGGCGGTGATTTTCCGGGCGCCTTTCCCGGGTCTTCCACCGGTGGTCTGTGAGGCGCATTGGGCGGCTCCTCCACCGGTGGTTTCGGTTTTTCGCCCCGCGCCATGGGTGTAACGAGGACTTCGTTTGTCATGGTCCTCCCTTCCATTGTTTTCATTTACAACAACATTTCTGTCATGTTTTTATTTAGACTTAAGGTAAAGATTATAGCAAGGCCTGAGGAGGTGGCTGTATAGTCATACGCCAACGAACCGACACCGGTAGCCAAAAGCTTTATGTTTAAATCTATATTGGCAGCCAAACGCTTTCGCCTATTAGTCAAAACATGTATATCGACAAGGTTACGGGAGTATATTCTGTTTTTCAGGGGCAAGCGCCGATCATGAGAAGAGGTAATCGTTGACAATTATACCAATCGTGGTATATTTTCAACCAATGTCCTGGATGGTAACCACAAAGAAAACAGTCAAGAAACAGGTTAAAAATCGCCATCACTGCCACCTCAAAAAAGGCCAGCCCATTCACGTAGCCATGTGAGAAGTAAAGGTAAATCAGGAACGAGGGCAAGTCATAGAGCCCATGATCCGATATCTCCCGCCACCCGCTGTTGACCCCTTCCCCTCCGGCCTGTGATCCCTTTCGCCACACCTATAGGCTCATATCCATTTCTATATCCGGTCGAGACCTGCAGGGTAAAATCGTTTTGATGTAAGGCGGCCATGGCTTTCGAGCGGCTACCTTCCCGCAACCGGCAAAATACAGCCTTGTCCCAATATGCGGCGCGGCGCACCGATCCTATGGTTAAAACGATAAATGGTTGAGAGGGTACCGATAATTTTTTTTGACAGTGACCTGCCCCGCGTCAACCGGGTGTCAAGAGATATGGTGAACCGCAAGTACAAACTTTTTCGTCTTTTCGGTTTCGAGGTCGGCATCGACCCGAGCTGGATCGTCCTGGCGATTCTGGTGGCGTGGTCGCTGTCGACGGGCTATTTTCCGGTCAAGTACCAGGACCTTTCGACACGCCAGTACTGGCTCATGGGCATCGTCGGCGCCCTTGGGCTGTTCGTGTCCATTGTCGCGCACGAATTCAGCCACTCGCTGGTGGCGCGGCGCAGCGGCATACCCATGCAGGGCATTACCCTGTTTATCTTCGGCGGTGTGGCCGAGATGAACCAGGAGCCCACCAACGCCCGCGACGAGTTTCTGATCGCCATCGTCGGTCCGATTTCCAGCCTTGTCATGGCCGCTGTATTTTACGGGATCAGCCACCTGGGGCAAGCGGGTGGATGGCCGGTTGGAATTGTGGGCGTCATGGCCTACCTGGGCCTGATCAATTTGTATCTGGCCCTGTTTAACCTGGTACCGGCTTTTCCGCTCGATGGCGGCCGGGTGTTGCGCGCGGGCCTGTGGGCCTGGAAAGGCAACATCCGCTGGGCGACCCGCATCGCCACTACCGTCGGCGAGGGATTCGGCCTGCTGCTGATCGCCCTTGGTTTCTTGCGGGTGCTGAGCGGCTTTTTCATCGGCGGCATGTGGTTTTTCCTGATCGGTCTTTTCATCCGCAGCGCCGCCCGGTCATCCTACCAGCAGCTGCTCATGCGCCGTGCCCTCGAGGGCGAGTCGCTGCAGCGCTTCATGAACCGTGAACCGGTCACCGTTTCACCCGCAACCACCGTAGACCGGCTCGTCGAGGAGTACATTTATCGCTACCACCACAAGCTTTTCCCGGTCGTGGACGGCGAGCGCCTGATCGGATGCATCACCACCCGCCAGGTCCAGAACGTCCCCCGTGAACGCTGGAACACCACGACCGCCGGCGAACTGGCCAAGGGCTGCAATGCCGAAAATACGATCGATCCCGACACCGATGCCGTTAAAGCGCTGTCCGGCATGTACCGCACGGGAGCGGGGCGGTTGATGGTGGTCAAAGGCGACCGGCTGCTCGGCATCATCGCGTTGAAAGACCTGCTCCGCTTTCTTTCCCTTAAAATCGAGCTGGAGGAGGGCTGACGAAGCTGGGAGGGGAAAGGCGAAAGGCAAAAGGCTAAGGGCGAAAGGATGAAGGCGCCAAAAAGATGGGAAGCGGGGAAGCTGGAGGAATGGGTGATGGAATAGTGAAAAAGGTGAAAAGCGAAAGGCTCAGGGCGGAAGGCAAAGGGCGGAACGAAAAACGCGCGAGGTTTAAGGTGCAAGGTTGAAGGTGCAAGGAGATGGGAAGTTGGAGGATGGGAGGATGGGAAGCTTGGAGGCGGGGAGGCTGTCGAGCCTTGGATGAGTGGATCATCTGCATATGGATAACGAGCCCTATGAAAACAGAAACAGGAGGAAAATCATGAGTCAAATCGCCGTTATCATTACCGACATGTTCGAAGATGTGGAGTACACCAAACCGGCCGAGGCGTTTCGCGAGGCGGGTCACAAGCTGGTTCACATCGGGTTGAAAGCCGGGGAGACCGTCCACGGCAAGAAGGAAAAGACGCCGGTTAAAATCGACAAGGCCATCAAGGACGTCGCCGTAAACGATTTCGACGCCCTGCTGATTCCGGGGGGCTATTCTCCCGACCAGCTGCGGGTGGACGAGACCGCGGTTAAGTTCGCCGGCGATTTCGTGCGCAGCGACAAGCCGGTGTTCGCCATCTGCCACGCGCCGCAGCTTCTGATCACCGCCGACGTGATTCGCGGCCGCAAAATTACCGGGTACACGTCGGTCGTACAGGACATCAAGAACGCCGGCGCCGAATATCTCGACCAGGAGGTCGTCGAGGACGGGAATCTGGTCTCCAGCCGCAATCCAAATGACATCCCGGCCTTTATCAAAGCCTCACTGAAGCATCTCCAGAAATAAACGGCGGGTATCCGTTGTTTGTGATCTCAGTACGCGCAGGAAACCAGGGAATGCCAAGTCAGTTAAGAGTGTGGCTGAGGACCATCTCCACGAGCTATTGAGATCGCAAATAACGGATTACCGCGAAAACGACAGGTACAAAAACATTTTCAATTAGACAATAGGCTATTTCCAAAAGACGAAAATCACTGCCAACCCTTCCAACTAAGATTAAATTTTCTGACAATAACATTTTGCATTACTTTGGAATAATCTCAATTTTTCCCAACCGCCACCCCTCCATTACCCACCGCAACACCTTGTAAATTTTCCATCAAATTGATACGTTCAAATCCACACTGAACAACTGTTGTTTATTCATGCCACTCGAAACCCTGGCGATTGACGATTTCATGATTTAGGATCGACTTCAGGATACCACTCCTATTGCAAAAGGTTGCCAGATTCACGGATAATGCAAGTATCCTTGAAATGCGGGTACGATGATATCTGGAATTTTGGCAGACTGGTGATTGTCTCAATTTATCTGGAATCAAGCCAAAATTGAGATATGGTATTGTTGCCTTTACCGAAGCCTGTAACGATTCCACATGAGCGGAATGTGGTTATCAGTGGGTGCGGCTATTCGGCTGTACGTTGAAGAAGTATCTGGAGTTCTCGGCTCAATTCTTTATTGTTAAAATCGCCTCCTTTAAAACGTTGGATAGCATACAGGACTACTTTGCTAAAAAATTTTCACTTGGGTTTCATGGACTGGCAGTCCTTCAAAGGTTATCAGTTTATCGAATATCTATATCAATAAAGATCGATTGATGATGCTTTCATCACTGATTTTTTGTTTGGTTTAGACAAGTAAAGTTCATTACTCAGGAGCAGCTATGAAATGTTTTACAATCGAAGAGATTAATAAAAAGATTAATGGCAAACTCACGGGCAATCCAGCGATCCTTATCACTGGTGTGGATCAGATTGCCGATGCTAAGGAAAGCCAACTTACGTTTATAGGAGAGAAGAAATATATAAAGCTATGGCAGCAATCAAGCGCTTCGGCTGCAATCGTGAATGATGGTCTGAATATCGAATCGAAACCGGATCATGCCCTTATATTCGTTTCTGACGCTGATCTCGCTTTGGCACAGGTCCTTAAAATGTTTGAGCCTGAACCTCCAAAATGCGAGGTCGGTATACATTCAACTGCGGTGATTGACTCTACTGCCAATATTGGTGCTGGTGCTGCGATAGGGGCTGGCTGCTATATCGGACCAAGTGTTGTTGTCGGTGAGAACACTAAGCTGTATCCCAATGTTACCGTACTGGATTATACCAGGATCGGCATTGGAACAGTTATTTGGTCCGGTACGGTCATACGTGAACGGTGCCGTATAGGTAATCACTGCATCATCCATCCAAATGTAACAATTGGTGCCGACGGCTTTGGTTATCGAACTTCACCTGATGGTCAAGGCATGGTCAAGATTCCTCAAATCGGCACGGTTGAGATTGGTGACGGCGTCGAGATAGGAGCAGGAAGTTGCGTTGACCGGGGTAAGTTTAGTGCCACATCGATAGGCGACGGTACGAAAATAGACAACCTTGTTCAAATTGCCCATAATTGCAAAATTGGTCGATCCTGTGTAATGGCTGGACAGTCAGTCTTGGCTGGATCCGTAACATTAGGTGACGGCGTTATTATGGGGGGGCGTGCAATGGTCTCTGATCATATCACCGTTGGTGCCGGTACTAAACTTGGTGGAAACACCGGCGTTATGAGTGATGTGCCACCGGGGAAAACACTTCTTGGGATACCTGCCGACGACTACCGAAAGACGTTACGGGTATGGGCATCACTGAAACAAATTCCTGATCTTATCAAACAGTTGAAAAAGATTTAACTGCGAGATTAAATCTTTAATGGTTGGTGAACATTGAGATTCCCTATCGCTGGTAAACCTTGTCAAAGTAGCGATAGACGATCTTTGGCGGACCTGCCGGGATCTTTATCGAAATCAAGATATGTAATGGATATCTTGCGAAAAAAACACCTTGTCAAAACCGTTGCTTACTCCAACATATCGGCAGACTAATACCTCAGAAATAACTTGTGATATCCAATTTTTTCTGAGCTTTGGCGTTCAACCATTATTATCCTATGCACAACATTTAAAGGGTCTGTAAGAGTCAACAATATTTTCAGTAAGCTTTGGCGCCTTTTAGCATCGGCAAAGAGGCGTCCCCTGTTATGGACTTGATACGAATCCTTTGCGGTTCCTACAGTCGTCCATAGGTCTCGGTGAGACCCCGCAGCCTCTCCGCCGTTTCGGCATCGAGCGCTTCCGCTGCGAAGCGCCAGTTCCAGTTGCCGCGGCGGCTTGACGGCTTGTTCATCCGCGCCTCGGAACCAAGCCCCAGCACGTCCTGCAGCGGAACGATAGCCGTGTCCGCCGGCGACATCATGGCCATCCGCATCAGCTGCCAGGGCACGTCGTCGCCCTTGACCTCGCGGCCCAGGTAGCTGAACAGGTTGCGGCGGGTCGCCGGATCGGCCTCCTCTTCGAACCAGCCGCGCGCCGTGTTGTTGTCGTGGGTGCCGGTGTAGCATACGCTGTTGGGCTCGTGGCGGTGCGGCAGAAACGCGCCGTTCGGAAAGTCGCCGCCGAAGGCGAAGAGCAGGACGCGCATGCCGGGAAAGTCGTAGCGCCGGATGACTTCCCGGACATCGGCGGAAATGGTGCCCAGATCTTCGGCGATCACCGGCAGCCGCCCGAAGTGTTTGACGAGCCGGTCGAAGAAGTCTTCGGCCGGCACCGGCACCCAGCGCCCGTTGACGGCCGTTTTGGCGCGGGCCGGCACTTCCCAGTAGGCGACCAGGCCGCGGAAGTGATCGATGCGCGTCACATCGTAGGTCTGCAGATGATGCCGCACCCGTTCGACCCACCAGGCGTAGCCTTCGGTCTGCATCGCGTCCCAGTTGTAGACGGGATGGCCCCAGAGCTGGCCGGTGGCGCTGAAGTAATCGGGCGGCACGCCCGAAACGGCCGTCGGCCGGCCGGCGCGCGACAGCTTGAAGATGTGCGGATGGGCCCACACGTCCGCGCTGTCTATCGGAACGTAGATCGGCATGTCGCCGATCAGGCGGATCTGCCGCCGGTTGCAATCGCGTTTGAGTTCCCCCCATTGTTGAAAGAAAAGATACTGCAGCACTTTTTGGGTTCTGATCCGGTCTTCGAACGTCTGCCGTGCAGCCTGGAGCGTTTTCGGCTGCCGCTCGCGCAAGGCGCGCGGCCAATCGGGCCAAATGCGGGCGCCGTGATGAGCACGCAGGACGACGTACAGCGCGAAGTCGTCCAGCCAGCCGCTGTCATGGCAAAAGCGCGCGTAACCGGCCGCATCCCCGTCGCTGCCGAAACGTTCGCAGGCGCGCTGCAGCAAGCGCTGTTTGAACCGGACCACCCGGCTGAAGGCGACCTCTTGCGCCGGCCAGGCCGGCAGTTCGTTCACTTCCGATTCGCGCAGCAGCCCCTGCCGCGCCAGGTCGCGCGGGCTGATCAGGAGCGGGTTGCCGGCAAAGGCCGACGGGCTGTGATAGGGCGAGTGCCCATAAACGCCTTCGGTCGGGTTGAGGGGCAGCACCTGCCAGAAGCGCTGACCGCTTTTTTCCAGAAAATCGGCGAAGCGGCGGGCCGCCGGGCCGAGGTCTCCGATTCCGAAAGCGGAAGGCAGGCTGGTGGGATGCAGCAGGATGCCGCTCGATCGGACACTCATGACGTTTTTTCCCCCGTGAGCAGCGCCACGGGAAAATGCCGCAGGGCATCTCCGACCGCTATTTCCCCTTCCGCCGTCAACAATTGCCGGGTGAAAACGTTTTTCCAGGATCGCGGGGCCTCCGGCGGCAGGCTGATCACGGTGTCGTGCCAGATGTTATGGCCGAGCGGGTCCTGGTTTTCGCCCACCAGGTGGGTGACAAAGCGCGGCACCGCCGTGACGCACCACTGTCCGCCGGATTCGCGGGCGAAGGCAACGATGTTGCGGCGAAAGGGGCCGCCGGTGTCGAGCGGCAGGTAGCGGCCGTTCAGGAACACCTCGCGCAGCTCGCGCCGGGCGGCGAGCGCCCGCGCGATGAGAAAGAGCTTCACCCGTCCGTCTTCTCTTTTTGCCAGAAGCTCCGCCACCCGCTCCAGGGGTTCCTGCGACGATGATCCGATCGCTTCGAGCAGCTGCCGGCGCTCGTCGTAAGCCACCGGCTGCCGGTTGTCCGGATCCACCAGCGCCAGCTGCAGCAGCTCCGTGCCCTGATAGAAATCGGGCACCCCGGGGGCCGTTATTTTCACCAGACACTGCGCCAGGCTGTTGAACAGCCCGAAAAAGGCGATTTTACGGCAAAAAGCCGCAAAATCCGGCAGGAATTCGTTTTGCGGAGACGACTCGAGGATCCGGTCCACGAATCCCGTGAGCGCGGTCTCGTATTCCTCCTGCGGCGCGGTCCAGGCCGTGTGCTCGCCGGCTTCACGGGCCGCCTTGACCAGGTAGTCTTTGATCCGCTCCACAAACCGTCTCGTCACGGTCCCATCTTGCGGCCAGGCGCCGATCAGGATCTGGTACAGCAGGTATTCCGTGTCGGGATCGGGAGCCGGTCCGCGGCTCGTGCGGTTACGACGATCGCGGTTGAACCGGTGCCAGGCCTCGAGCCGCTGTTCCCACTTTGCCGGCATTTCGGAGAGCACGTTCAGCCTGGCGCGCACGTCCTCCCCGCGCTTGGAGTCGTGGGTCGCGGTGCAGTTCATGGCGTGCGGCCAGTTTTCCGCCCGGCGCGCGGTGGCCTCGTGAAACTGCCGCGCACTGCAGCCGAAACGCCCCGGCTCGCTGCCGACCTCGTTCAACGACACCAGCCGGTTGTAACGGTAGAAGGCCGTGTCCTCGAATCCCTTGGCCATCAGGGCCGAAGACAACTGCTGAAACGACCGGATGGCCAGGCGGCTCTGCCGGCGCACCTTTTCGTCATCGTCCGCCTGATGCAGGCTGACTTCCTGGAGCAGCAGGTTGCTGATAAATTCGAACTCGACCGTCAGATCGGGCCGGTGATCCCGAGCCAGGGATATCGCCGCCTGGACGACGGCGCGATCGGCGGCGCCGATTTCTTCCCGCCCGAGGTAGCTCCGGTAAACGGGAAAGCGGGCCAGCGCTTCGGCCAGCGCTTCCTTCAGCCGGTTCAGGGTCAGGCTGTCGGCGAACTGCTTGTGGGCCGATATTTTTTTGATACGCCGGGCCAGGTTGTCGAGATCCCCGGCCATGCGGGCGGACAGAACGCCTGTTTTGGCATCGTAGACAAGCTCCTCGAAGGCCGCCGTTCTGTTGCTGAACCGGGTGTAAATACCGCTGAAGCGCGCCTCGTTTTCACGCTGAACGAAAAGGGCGTTCAGCCAGTGGGAAAAATCGTATCCGGTGGTTCCCTGAACCGGCCAGTCGGCGGGCAGCGGCTCTTCGGGCGCCAGAATTTTTTCCACCAGGATAACGGCCTTCTGCCCCAGTTCACGGCGCAGGCGCTGCAGGTATCCGGCGGGATCCGCCAGGCCGTCGATGTGATCGATGCGCACGCCGGTGACGATATTTTCCTCCGCCAGTTTAAATAGAAGGGCATGGGTGGCCCCGAACACCGCCGGATCCTCCTGACGCAGCGCGATCAACCCGTTGATGTCGAAAAACCGGCGGTAATTTATTTCCTCGTTGGCAACCTGCCAGAAGCACAGGCGAAACCGCTGCCGGGTCAGGAGTTGGTCCAGGGGTTCAAAACTGTGAATGTCGCCGGGTTTGCCGTTGAAGTATTCCAGGGTTTCGGCCAGCTGGCGTCCGATGACGGGGTTGCCGCTGGAAAGGTCCCACAGGCTTTGCTTGATGGCCCGCACCTGTTTCTGCCGGGCGCCCACGTCCACCTGCAGGACCAGGCTTTCAAGACGGTCGAGAATATCGATCCAGCGGATATAATCCGGATCGTCCTCGCCGAGTTCTCTTTTGACGGCCGCCGCGAATGACCCCAATATGTCCAGATACGATTCGATCAGGAGCGGAAATCTCAAGTCGCCGTATGTCGCCGCAAAGCCGGCGGCATCACGGGCCAACCGGATGTCACCGCTTTCGAGGCACTCTGCGTAGCGCCGCCCCAGAAACGGCGCCATGACCCTGTCCCGCAGATCCTTGAGCGGATGGTCCCAGAAGATGTCGAAAAACGAGAAGAATTTCGACGCGGGGCCGTTTTCGAGCACATCCGCCAGCATGCGGTTGTCGGCATCGAAGGCCATGTGGTTGGGAACGATATCCTGCAGCCAGCCGAGGCCATGTTCCCGCAGCCGTTCGATAAGGGTTTTCCAGTCGCCCTCGGATCCCAGTTCGGGGTTCAAAATCCCGGGATCGATCCCGTCATACCCGTGCCGGCTGCCCTTGCGGGCGGCAAAAATCGGCGAAGCGTAAACGTGGGAGATGCCCAAATCGGAGAGATAGCCAATGATGTCGGCCGCCCGAGCAAAACCGAATTCCGGCTCGAACTGCAACCGGTATGTGGCGTTGGGTATGGTCATGGTCGTCGCCCTGTTTTCAGATGGTGTGTGTGTAAAATTCGACGTATTGGAATGATTCGCCTTCCCATCTTTCCGCTTCCTCATTGCCCCGCCGTCTTCCAACCTTCAAATATTCCTGCATTCCGACTTTCCGCCCTTTGCCCTGCGTCTTCCCCCTCACCTTCCATCACTTCTACATTCCAATACTCCGTTCTTTCAGTGCCCCCCTTCCTCACAGCCTTCCTGGCCTCCCAACCTCACAGCCTCCCAGCTTCCCTTTGCGCCTTTCGCCTTTAGCCTCCCCATCTTCCAACACTCCAGCACTCCAATCTTCCAGTACTCCAGTCTTCCAGTCTTTCGTCACTCCAGCGTTCCAGTCTCCTTTCACTATTCCGCTGCTCCAGAACTCCCATACCTCAGCATGTCAAATTTCCGGTACCCTCCCGGCGTCACTCGACCCGGATTTTCAAGGTTTTCGCCAACCGCAGAAACAGCTCTACCCATTTTCGGGCGATGGCGTCGCCCGTTTTGGCTTTCACCCTGAAATCTGGATAACTGGTCTCCTTCAAGAGGTAGTGTATATTCTGCACCTCACGAAAATTGACGGTAAACGGCAGGTCGACGGCCAGATCGACGCCTTGTTTCAGGCGCTTCAACAGGTCGACATCCCCGGGGTGGTCCCCCAGCTCAAAGGCCAGCCGCTCTAAATTGTAGCGCAGGGTGAATTCGAGCGTGTCGGCATCCAGCTCGATTCCGGCCCGATCGGCATCGTCGATAAGCCCCCGGATGGCCTCTAAATCAAGTTCCGCGCGACTGAACTCGAAATTGAGGTCGCTGTTGACCACGATTTCGCCCGGCATGTACAACGATTTGGGAATGCGGCTGCTGGAGCTGTTAATGAAGCGCAGCAGGAAGATCTGGTTTTCGTAGAGCTGGCGGTACATCGCCAGGGCATCGGCCGTGGTGGTTTCAAGAATCGTGTCCAGCACCTTGCGCTGCTCGTCGCGAAAAAGGGATGTCAGGGAGTACAGGGAGCCGCGCGGGAAGTACTTGCCCAGGCGCTGAAAAAGCCGCGTCATATCGCTTTTTTCGAAGGTGCTCAGAACATCGTCAGCCATTTCCAGGTAAGCGTCGCCATCGAAACGGTCTATGCCGCAGCTGATGTTGTGGTCGCCCAGGTGAACGACGGCGTAGTCAAAACGACCGGCCTCGCCCGTGATCTGGGAGGTTATCCGGGTGCGTCCGACCGCGATTTTGGCCCGGCCGGCCTCCGCGCTGCGGCTGTCCAGGTTTTCAAACGAATAGCAGTAGATGGTCACCGCCGCGGGGTAGTCTTCGAAAAACGAGCTGATCGCATAATGGGCGGCGGCCTTTTTCAAATCGACGCTGGACGGTTTGACCCACTTTTCATAAATGTGCCGCCCGTCTTTGTGCTTGACGAGATTACTTTTCGCCAGGGCCAGTCGCTCGAGAAACGGCCGCTCGATGTCGGCCGCACTGAACTCCGCGGCCAGTTGGACGGCACGGCCGGCGTACTGGATGACCTGGACGGTTTCGAGACCGGAGAGTTCGTCGAAAAACCAGCCGCAGCTGGTGTACATCAACATGGCCTGGCGCTGCATCTCCAGCAGTTTCAGGGCCAGCACCCGGCGCCCGGCTTCACCTGCGGAAACCGTCAGGTGGTCGCCCATGAAGCGGTCGATATTTTCCGGAGAACGGTCGAGAACCACCGCAATGTAATCGTCGCGCGCCTGCCATGGGTCGGCGAACAGCTCGCCGGCCCGGTCGCTGTAAACCCCGGCCAGGGTGTCCCTGAGCCAGTCCAGCGCGTTTCGCAGCGGCTCGCGCCACTTCTGGTTCCAGTCCGAACGCTGACCCGAATTGCAGCCGCAGTCGCTTTTCCAGCGTCCGACGCCGTGGCAACAACTCCAGGCGGTGTTCTCCTTGATCTCCACCTCCCAAGTCGGCGGGAATTTCTCCAGATATTCGCCGTAATTGGTTAGGCGCGCGGATGCGCCGCGGTCGAGTTCCTCTAGAGCATACGCCAGGGCCATGTCACCGTACTGATGATGATGGCCGAAGGTTTCCCCGTCGGTGGCGATGTGGACCAACTGGACATCCTCGTGCTCTTCATCGAAGCCTGCCAGCAGCCGGCCGGCGAAGGCCTCGCCGTTGTTCAAGAGGCCGTCGAAGGCGACTTCCCTTGAAATCGGGCCGTCGTAGAAAAAAATCGCAATGCTGCGCCCATCGGACAGATGCTGCAAATAGGGACGGCGCGGATCGATTGAGCCGTCGCTCACATCGTGCCAGTCATCCTCCTGAATCGGCCGGATACGCTCGGCCTGGTAGGGACTCAAAATGGTGAAGGCCAGTCCCATTTCGGCCATGATGGACAGGGTTTCCAGATCCACCGCGGCCTCGGGCAGCCACATCCCTTCCGGGGCCCGCCCGAAGCGATGCCGGAAATCACGAATCCCCCACCGGATCTGGGTTCTGCGGTCGGCGGTGTTGGCCAGCGGCAAAATGATGTGGTTATACGCCTGGGCTATGGCCGAGCCGTGCCCCGAGAAGCGCTCCCGGCTCAAGCGGTCGGCCTCCAAAATGGCGGCGTATACCCCGGTCCTGTGGTGCTCCAGCCAGCTAAGCAGTGTCGGCCCGAAATTAAAGCTCATGCGGCTGTAGTTGTTGGTGATCCGTTCGATGTACCCCTGCTCGTCCAGGATGCGGGCGGCGGCGTTGCGCGCATAGCACTCGGCGCTGATGCGCGCGTTCCAGTCGTGGTAGGGGTAAGCGGAATCCTGAGTCTCGATTTCCTCCAACCAGGGATTCTCCCGCGGCGGCTGGTAGAAATGCCCGTGAATGCAGATGTGGTTTTGCGTCACCGGGGGTTCCTCACTGTCTCAAGCTGGGAAGCTCGGAGGCTTAGAGGCTCGGGGGCTGGAATGATGGAATGGGGGAAAGATGGAAAAACAGAGTGATGCTATATCCTTAAATCCCATTGTCCCGACACTGTGACTGGCTCTTCTCATCTCACAATACATGAGTCTTCCTCATTGCCCCGCCATCTTCCAACATTCCAGTTCTCCACTCACTCCAACACTCCAGTATTCCAATCTTCCAGCACTCCAGTCTTTGATCATTTCAATCTTCCAGTACTCCGTACTCCAGGCTTCCAGTCTTTCAGCATTCCATCATTCCAATACTCCGTTTTCTCAGTGCCCCCCTTCCTCACAGCCTTCCTGGCCTCCCAACCTCCAAGCCTCCCAGCTTTCCTATGCGCCTTTACCCTTTGCCATTAGCCTTTCGCCTTTAGCCTTTAGCCCTTTGCCGTTAGCCTTATCCTTCCCCACTTCCAAGCCTCCCAATCTTGCAGCTTCCCAGCTTCCTTGCTTCCCAGCTTCCCAGCTTCCTTGCTTCCCAGCTTCCCAGCCGCCCTCACCCGTCATCCCTCGCCAGCACCACCACACAGTTGGCCGCCACGCGAACCTCGATCGGCCCGGAAACTTGCAGCTTAGCCGCGACATCGCTTCCGGGACCCATCCAGCGGGCGTCGGCGCTATCGATTTTCTTGCGCCAGCGGCCTTGCGGCAAATCGATTGTGACTGATTGCGGCCGGTCGTCGAAATTGAAGATCAGAAGCGCCTCGTCTGTCTCGCAGCCGCGCCGGACCAGCAGCAGGTTTTGACGCCGGTTGCAGGTGACCGTCATGTCTTTCTTGCTCAAATTCGCCAGGGCGGGCGTCCGGGCGCGCAGCCCGAGCAGCTCGCGGTAGAAGTCGTGCAGCGTCCGATGACGGTCTTGCTGCAGCAAGGACCGGTTCAGCCTGGACTTTTCGAAGGTGTCCTCGGCCTGAGGATCGGGCGGTTCCTCCTGCCACCCGAAGGATTCGAATTCCCGGCGGCGCCCCTCGCGCACGGCCTGCACCAGGCCCGGATCGCCGTGGCTGACGAAGTAGAGAAAAGGTGCGGTCTCCCCGTATTCTTCGCCCATGAAGAGCAGCGGCACAAAAGGCGACAGGAGCACCTGACCGGCGGCCAGCTTCTGCTGTTCGAAGGAAACCAGCTCGCCCAGACGCTCCCCGAGCATGCGGTTTCCGACCTGGTCGTGGTTCTGGGCGAAAACCACCAGCTGCCGGGCGGGAATGTTGCGCGAAGAATTGCCGAATGCGCGCTGCCGGAAGGCCGAGTAGACGCCCGAGTAGACGTAGCCCTCGCGCCAGGCTTTGGCCAGGTTCTCCAGGCCGTTGTAGTCGCGGTAGTAGCCGGACCGCTCATCGGTCAGCGCGGTGCGCAGGCTGTGGTGAAAGTCGTCGTTCCACTGCGCGTCGAGACCGAAGCCGCCCACCTCCCGCGGACGGATGATGCGGGTGTCGTTGAGCGCGCTTTCGGCGATCAGGTGCAGGCGCCGGTTCACCGCCCGCGCCCGGCGGTGCACGGCGCGGGCAAGCTCCTCTAAAAACGGCCGTGCCGAAAAATCCATGATCGCGTGGACGGCGTCCAGCCGCAGGGCGTCGATGTGAAATTCGTCGAGCCACTGCAGCGCGTTTTCGGTGAAGAAGCGGCGCACCTCGTCGCTGTGCGGCCCGTCGAAGTTGATCGCCTCGCCCCAGGGCGTGTGGTAGAAGTCGGTGAAATACTGTCCGAAATCCCGCAGGTAGTTGCCTTCCGGACCGATGTGGTTGTAGACCACGTCGAGCACCACCGCCAGGCCCCTGCAGTGGCAGGCGTCCACCAGCTCTTTGAGTCCCTGCGGCCCGCCGTAGGAGTTCTGGGCGGCAAACGGGTAAACGCCGTCATAACCCCAGTTGCGGCCGCCGGGGAACTGGGCGATCGGCATCAGCTCGATGGCCGTGACGCCCAGATCGGCCAGTTCGTCCAGGTGGCGGACGACGCCGGCAAAGGTCCCTTGACGGCTGAAGGTGCCCACGTGCAGCTCGTAGATGACGTAACGATCGAGCGGCAGGCCGTGCCAGCCTTGGTCCTGCCAGTCGAACGCCGCGGTCACCACCTGCGAGGGTTCGTGCACGCCGCCGGGCTGGTGACGCGAGGCCGGATCGGGGCGCTCGAGGACCGTGGAATCGGCATGCTGCAGCCGGTAGAGGTAGCGCGACCCGGCGGGCACGTTGTCCAGCACCGTCGTGAAGTACCCCGACGCCTGCCTTCCCATCGCGCAGCGACGCTCCTCTGCTCCAACCAGGTGAACCTCGACGCTTTCGGCCCTGGGCGCCCAGACCTCGAAGCGCCAGCGCCCGCCGTCGAGAACGGTGGCGCCCAGGCGTTCTTTTCCCATCATGACGCCTCCTGCGGGGGTTTCAGGAACACGGCCCCCAGGGGGGGCAAGGTCAGGTTGAGAGAATGCGACAGCCCGTGAAACGGCACGGGCGTGGCTTCCAGCGTGCCCAGGTTGCCCTGCCCGCTGCCGCCGTAATCGCGCGCGTCGCTGTTGAGCCGCTCCTGCCAGAACCCGCCGCGCGGCGCCCCGACCCGGTAGTTGTAGCGCGGCACCGGCGTGAAGTTGAAAACGGCGATTATTTCGCCGGCCCCCTTCGGCGAGCGCCGGATCAGGCTGATGCTGCTGTGCACGGAATCGTTGCAGTCGATCCACTGGAACCCCTCGGGAGCGAAATCGGCTTCGTGCAGCGCCGCTTCGCTCCGATAGAGGTGGTTGAGATCCTGCACCCAGTGCCGCAGTCCGCCGTGCAGGGGCAAGTCGAGCAGGTGCCAGTCGAGCTGACGGTCGTGCGCCCACTCGGCCCACTGCCCGAACTCGGCGCCCATGAAGACCAGTTTCTTGCCGGGCTGGGCGTACATGTAGCCGAACAGCAGCCGCAGGTTGGCGAACTTCTGCCAGTCGTCGCCCGGCATTTTGCCCAGCAGCGAGCCCTTGCCGTGCACCACCTCGTCGTGCGAAAGCGAGAGCACGTAGTTCTCGTGCCAGGCGTAGATCATGCGGAAGGTCAGCTTGTTGTGGTGGTAGGAGCGATGGACCGGGTCCTTGGAAAAATAGGCCAGGGTGTCGTGCATCCAGCCCATGTCCCACTTCATGTCGAAGCCCAGCCCGCCGAGAAACACCGGCCGCGAGACCATCGGCCAGGCGGTGGACTCCTCGGCCACCGTGACCGTGCCCGGGTAGTGCTGGTGCGTCTCGACGTTGAAGCGCCGCAGGAAGGCGATCGCCTCCAGGTTTTCGTTGCCGCCGAACTCGTTGGGGATCCACTCCCCGGCCTTGCGCGAGTAGTCCAGGTAGAGCATGGACGCCACCGCGTCCACACGAAACCCGTCGACATGGTATTTGTCCAGCCAGAAAAGGCTGCTGCTGATCAGAAAACTGTGGACCTCGTTGCGGCCGTAGTTGAAGATGTAGCTGTTCCAGTCCGGGTGGATGCCCTTGCGCGCATCGGCATGCTCGAAGAGATGGGTGCCGTCGAACTCGCCGATCCCATGCGCATCGACCGGAAAATGAGACGGCACCCAGTCCAGGATCACGCCGATGCCGTTCTGGTGAAGGGTGTCGATCAGGTACATGAAGTCCTGCGGCGTGCCGTAGCGGCTGCTGGGCGAAAAGTACCCCAGGCTCTGGTAGCCCCACGAACCGAAAAACGGGTGTTCCATCACCGGCATGAATTCGACGTGGGTGTAGCCCATGTCGAGCACGTATTCGGTGAGTTTCTGCGCCAGCTCGCGGTACGACAGCGAGCGGTTGCCGTCGTCGACCACCCGCATCCACGACCCGCCGTGGACCTCGTAAATGCTCATCGGGGAGGTGAGAAAGGCGTTTGGTTCGCGCGCCGCCATCCAGCTCTCGTCCCCCCAGTCGTATTCCAGGTCCCAGATCACCGATGCGGTCTTGGGGGCGACCTCGCCGTGAAGGGCGAAGGGGTCGGCTTTCTCCAGCTGCCGGTTCTCGTTATTGGACTGGATGAAGTACTTGTACGGCATGCTGCGGCCGATGCCGGGGATGAAGCCCTCCCAGATGCCCGACTGGCCGCGCGGCCTTAACAGGTGGCGGTGGTTGTCCCAGCCGTTGAAGTCGCCGATCACGCTGACCTGGGCGGCATTGGGGGCCCAGACCGCGAAGGCGGTCCCTTGGCGGCCGTCGCGCGTCATGATGTGCGCGCCCAGTTTGTCGTAGAGCCGGAAATGGTTGCCCTCGTTGAAGAGATAGATGTCGTCTTCGCTCAGCAGGGAAAAACCGTCGTCGACACCGGCGGCCTCGGCCGTATCTGTCTTAGGCATAAATCGTCCTCCTTGGGCGGCATCAGGTTTCGATACTGTTCATCACGTGCAGGATTCCGGCAATCGGTATCTTGACCCAGCCGGGGCGGTTGTTCAGTTCGTATCCCAGCTCGTAGACCGCCTTTTCGAGCAGGTAGCTTTCGAGCAGCAGCCGTTTCTCCTCGATGCCGGGCGGCAGGAAAACGCCGGCTGCGGCCACGCCGAGATATTCCTTCAAATAAATCGCCCCGATCCACTTGAACCAGTAATCGGCCCAGGAGGCCAGGATGGCCCGGCTGTCGGCCTGCAGCCATCCGCGGGTCTCGGTGACCTGGAGCGCCGTCATGGCGGCGTAGTGAAACGATCGCAGCATGCCGGCCACGTCCCTGAGGGGCGAGCGTTTGATGAGGCGCTCCGACACCGGGCGGGCCGGCTCGCCTTCGAAGTCGATGATGACGAAGTCCTTGCCGGTGTAGAGCACCTGCCCCAGGTGATAATCGCCGTGGCAGCGGGCGCGCAGGGCCGTGATGCGGATATCCAGCAACCGCCGGAAAACGTCCAGGATCGCGGGCTCCGCATCGGCCACGGCCGCGGCATCCGCCCGGCTGTCCTCGGGCAGAAGGCTTATGCGGCGGCGCAGCAGCGACAGGTTGCGCCGGCAGATGGTGCGCATGGACTGGTAGAGGCTGCGCTGGTAGAGCTTGGTGAACCTCGTGGGCGCGAAATCGGGATCCTCGCTTTTTTCCGCCAGGACCAGGTGCATCTGGGCGGTACGCTCTCCCAGCAGCCGCACGGCCGACGGATAAAAGCCGGTCAATTCGGCCACCTCCGCCGGCGGGTCGCCGAGCGCCAGCTGCATCAGGCCCTCCTCGGGCACCGGCGCCGCAGCGCGGGCCACCCCGCGGGCGATGATCTGCTCGAAATACTGGTTGAGCATGTTCAGCGTGTATTCCCAGGCATCGCCCTGGTTGGCCACGAAGCCCTGCAGGATCGCCAGCGTTTTGGTTTTGCCGCGCGCGCCGGCGTATTCGATGTACCCTGCGGTGGGCGGGATGTGGGCAAATTTTTTGGCGGTCAGATACATGCCGATCTGAAGGTCGGGGTTGACGCCTTCCTCCAGGCGGCGGAAAAGCTTGAGGATCAGCCGATCGCCGAAGTTGATCGAGGTGTTGCTCTGTTCGCTGCGCATGATCGAAGCCGCAGGCGTCTGGGAAGGCTGCGGCAGAATCTTGTGCAGGGCCTCGGTGGAACGGGCGTGCATCTCACCGTAGCGGCCGCGGCTGTGGCGGCGGTGCTCGATCATCTTCAGCATCTTTTCGCTGAACCCGGCCACGGCCGGCGCGTCCATCAAAAAACCCTCCTCGGCCCTCTGGGCGATCTTAAGGCGCGCGATCACCGCCTCGGGCCGCTCGCGGAGCACCTCCGCGGCGAGCGCCGTGGGCAGGTAGACCAGCGGCAGCAGGTAGGTGTCGCTCTCGCCGCCGACATAATTGAGATCCAGGAAGAGAACAATCGCCTCCTCCTCGCCGTTTGGCAGCGGGAACCATTCCTGGATGCGGGCCAGCTTGACCTGCCGGGCTTTGCCGCCGAACCAGCGCTGGGCGTGGACGAAGTCGCGCAGCACCTCTTCCAGGCGCGTCTTGAGCCGGCCCCTGAAAATGTCCTGCCACCCGGCCGCCGTCTCCAGCAGGGGCTTGTCGCCCTCGGCGGCCGCCGCGGCGGCTTGCGCCCCACGATCGACGGCGGCCGGCCGCAGAAAAAACCAGTAGAACGAATGCGGGCCGAGGGTCAAAAAATAAGGGGACTTGTCGATCGGCGGAAACTCGGTGATACCGAACATCTCCACCGGGGTTGCATTCAAGCAGGCCGTCAGATCGAGCTCGGCGTACTGCACGAAGCGCGACAGGTTGGCCACCACCAGGATGTTTTGCTCCTCGTAGCTGCGGATGAAGGCCAGCACGCTCTGGTTCTCGGGATGCAGGAAGGTGAGCCGGCCGCGGCTGAACGCCTTGAAGCGTTTGCGCAGGGCGACCAGCCGCCGCATCCACCACAGCTGCGAGTGCGGGTTGTTTTCCTGGGCCTCGACGTTGATGACCTCGTAATGGAATTCGGGGTCCACGATGACCGGCAGGTAGAGCTGCTGGGGATTGGCCTGCGAGAAGCCCGCGTTGCGGTCGGCGCTCCACTGCATCGGCGTGCGCACGCCGTTGCGATCGCCCAGGTAGATATTGTCGCCCATGCCGATTTCATCGCCGTAGTAGAGCACCGGGGTCCCGGGCAGGGAGAGCAGCAGTCCCTTCATCAGCTCGATCCGCCGCCGGTGGTTGCCCACCAGCGGGGCCAGGCGCCGCCGGATGCCCAGGTTCAGCCGCATCTGGAAGTCGCTGGCATAAACCCGGTACATGTAATCGCGCTCCTCGTCGGTGACCATCTCCAGGGTCAGCTCGTCGTGGTTGCGCAGGAAGATGGCCCACTGGCAGGACTCGGGCACCTCCGGGGTCTGCTCCAGGATGTCGATGATCGGAAAGCTGTCTTCCATCCGCAGTGCCATGAACAGGCGCGGCATCAGCGGAAAATTAAAGTTCATGTGGCCCTCGTCGCCGTCGCCGAAGTAGGCCGCGGCGTCTTCGGGCCACTGGTTGGCCTCGCACAGCAGCATCCGGTTCTTGTAGTGCGCGTCGATGTAGGCCCGCAGCTTTTTTAAAAAGGCATGGGTCTCGGGCAGGTTTTCGCAGTTGGTGCCTTTGCGTTCGTAAAGATAAGGCACCGCGTCCAGCCGCAGGCCGTCGACCCCCATTTTCAGCCAGAAGTCGAGCACGCGCAAAACGGCCGTGTGCACCCGCGGGTTGTCGAAGTTCAGATCCGGCTGGTGGGAGTAGAACCGGTGCCAGTAGTAGGCGCCGGCAACCGAGTCCCAGGACCAGTTGGAGGTTTCGAAATCCTGGAAGATGATGCGCGCTTCCTGGTATTTCTCCCAGGTGTCGCTCCAAACGTAAAAGTCTCTGCGGCTGCTTCCGGCCGGCGCCTTGCGGGCCTGCTGGAACCACTCGTGCTGATCGGAGGTGTGGTTGATGATCAGCTCGGTGATCACGCGCAGGCCGCGCTGGTGGGCGGCCCGCAGGAACGTCTTGAAATCCCGCAGTTGGCCGTAGGTCGGGTGGATGTCGCAGTACTCGGCGATATCGTAGCCGTCGTCCCTAAGCGGCGACGGGTAAAACGGCAGCAGCCATATGGCCGTCACCCCCAGGCTCTGCAGGTAGTCGAGCTTCTGGGTCAGCCCCTTGAAGTCGCCCATCCCGTTGGCGTCGCTGTCCTTGAAAGCCTTGACGTGCAGTTGATAGATGATGGCGTCTTTGTACCACAGCGGGTCGTCTTCGAGCGCGGCGGTCTCGTCTGAGCGCACGGCCATGAACATCTCCCTTTACATGAAGTAATCGAAATCCCGTTCGGTGCGGACTTTTTTGCGGATCCTGAAAATGTGGGCCGGCATCACCTGCGGATTCAGTTCGATGTAATTGCGCCCGCCCTGCCACAGGTAGCGCGCTTCGCTGAGCAGGTCGTGGACCTGATACGGCCGGTTCGGCTCCAGCGCCAGGTTGTCGAGCGGCAGATCGACCCAGCCGCTGTGCGTGTGGTGCGGGTCGAGGTTGACCGCCACCAGGACCAGGTTGGACTGATCCGCGGTGTATTTCGCGAAGCAGATCAACTGCTCGTTGTCCACCGGGATGAAGCGCAGGTTCCGGAACTGCTGCAGGGCCGCGTTCTCGCGCCGAATTCGGTTGACGCGCGCAATCAGGTCCTTCAAGCTGTCGGGCCGATCGAGGTCCCAGGCGTGAAGCTGGAATTTTTCCGAATCCAGGTATTCTTCGCGGCCGAGCTCCAGCGGCGCGGCGACGGCCTGTTCGAACACCGGGCCGTAGATGCCGTAGCTGCTCCCCAGTGTGGCCGCCAGGACCAGCCGCACGATAAAGGCCGGCCGGCCGCCGGCCTGGAGGTATTCGGTCAGGATGTCGGGCGTGTTGGGCCACAGGTTCGGCCAGAAGAACTCGCGCACGGGGTAGGACGTCAACTCCTCGAAGTACTCTTCCAGTTCGTGCCGGGTGTTGCGCCAGGTGAAATAGGTGTAAGACTGCGTGAATCCCAGCTGGGCCAGGCGGTACATGATCTTGGGCCGCGTGAACGCCTCGGCCAGGAAGATGATCTCCGGCGCTTCGGCCTTGACCGTATGGATCAGCCACTCCCAGAACGAGAAGGACTTGGTGTGCGGGTTGTCGACCCGAAAGATCCGCACGCCTTGCGCGATCCAGTGCCGCACGACGGACAGCAGTTCGTCGAAGAGGCTGGGCCAGGCGCTGCCCTCGAAGTCGAAGGGAACGATGTCTTCGTATTTTTTGGGTGGATTTTCCGCGAACTGGATCGTGCCGTCCGGCCGCCGCCGGAACCACTCGGGGTGTTCTTTGACGTAGGGGTGGTCGGGCGAACACTGGAAGGCCAGGTCCAGGGCGATGTCGATGCCCCGCTGCCGGGCGCTTTGCACCAGGGCCCTGAAATCCTCCAGGGTGCCCAGCTGCGGATCGACGGCCTTGTGGCCGCCCTTTTCGCTGCCGATGGCCCAGGGGCTGCCGACATCCTCCAACTCGGCGGCAACGGCGTTGTTCTTGCCCTTGCGGTTGGTCTTTCCGATCGGATGAATCGGCGGCAGGTACAGGACATCGAAGCCCATGCCGGCAATGTACGGCAGGCGATCCTCGCAGTCCTTGAAGGTGCCGTACCGGCCTGGTTCCGGCGCCGCCGAGCGCGGAAACATCTCGTACCAGGTGCTGAAGCGCGCCCGCACGGGCTCGACGGACACGACCAGCTGCTTTTCGTAGGTGGTGGCAAACCGCCGGTCCGGATGGCTGATCATGGCACGGAGCAGGTCGCGACCCAGCGCCAGCCGCACCTTCGATTCGGTCAGCCGGTCGCCTTTGAGAACGTCGGCCCATTGCCTCAGCCGGGCGGCGGCATCGGATGCATCGGCACGGGCGGCGGCGCTTTCCACCAGTTCCGCCCCTGCGAGCAGGTCCACGGTCACATCCTGGCCGGCGGCGATTTTTTTCTGCACGTCCCGCCGCCACGTCTTGAAGCGGTCGACCCAGGCCTGCAGCGTGTAGACGTAGCGATCGAGTTCATCCACCACGAAAGAGCCCTGCCAGCGGTCGTTGACGAGCGGACGCATGAGAACGATGCCCCAGCGGGTGTCTTTCTGCCGCCGCACCAGCAGTATCGCCGAGAGGGTGTCGTGGCTGTCGGCAAAGATATCGGCCTCGACCAGAACTCTTTCCCCTTTCGTGCGCTTGACCGGGTAGCGCCCACCGGCGATTTCCGGGGCCACGCCCGTGATAACGACCCGCTGGCGAACATGGATCTGGTGGCGCCGGCTTTCGGCCACATTCCGGTTTTCAAAGTCAGCATCCATTCGACTCACCCTTTCTGGTCCGGTTCACATAAAACCGGCGGCTCGCAAGCCCAACCGGGATACGGCCGAAAATCCGGCTTGCCGCTGCCGGCAGTCCGGCAGGTCAGTGCCGTGCTTCTTCCGCAATCTGATTGTAGAGGTTCCGGGTGTCTTCAAGCCGGCACAGTTGCGTTCCAGGCGTCATCACGGCCGCGGCACCGGCCGCCACGCCGTATCGGACGGCCGCCACCGGCGCAGCGCCGTCGGCCATGGCCTTGACGATCCCCGCCACCATGCTGTCACCTGCCCCCACCTTGCTGTGAATGGAAACCGTCGGCGCGCGCAGGCGCTCGTGTCCGCCGCGCCACACCATCAATGCGCCGGATGCGGCTAAGGAAACCACCACAATCTCGCTGTCTCCCGCTGCGATCAGCCTTTCGGCGGCGGCCACCAGCCCGGCCTCGTCTTCAAGCTCATCGCCGCAGAGCCTCCGAAACTCCCTCAGATTGGGCTTGATCAGAAAAACGCCTTCGCCCACACCCAGCCGAAACGGTATGCCGCTGGCATCCAAGAACAGCTTCGCGTCGCGTTCTTTGGCAAGGCGGGCCAACCGTGCATAAAAGTCGTCCGGCACCCCGGGGGGAATGCTGCCGCTGACCACCAGGTAGCCCGGCTTGGCGGCGGAGGTCACCCGCTTCAAGCACTCGTGCCACTCCTCTGCGGTCAGCTCGGGTCCGGGCGTACTGAAACGATACTGTTGGCCGGAGGAGGATTCGTCCACCGTGAAACTTTCGCGCGTTTGCTCCTCGACCCGCAGCGGAAGGTGATCGAGCCCCTCCTCTTCCAGCAGTCGTTCCCGCAGGGTTCCGTAAATTCCCCCGGCCGTGTAAAACAAAGTGGCCTTGCCGCCCAGTTTGCGGATGGCGCGGGCGACATTGACGCCGCCGCCGGGGTCCAAGCTGGGCTTCGAGCAGCGGAGCTTGTGTTCTGGAACCACCCGGTCGATCGAAACATTCTTGTCAATAGTGGGGTTCATCGCCAGGGTTGTTATCCAATCCACCGCTCATTCTCCGTGCGGGTATAATTCAAGCCGAATTTGCATCAGCTCCAAAGGGTTCAAACCGATATGAGTCAAAATTCACTTAAGCATGAACGCTGAGAAGTTTGTATAGGTACTTCAAATGATATCCCCCGCAAAAAGCCTGTATATAAGAAGTCAGCGGCATCTGACTTTTTAACCCTGCACCTCGAACCTTGAACCGCTCGGTACGAACTCGCGCCAACGACCGACACCAGCAGGTAAAATCTTTGGTAAAAAGCCTATAACACGGTTCGGGCGTCTGTACCCTATGAATACGACATTGACCTTTGCGGCCGGGCGCACCGGGTTCCGGAACGTGTCACTCCCTTTTCCGCAGCGGCGGTCGGCCGAAACTGCCCCGAAAGCGGTTGATGGTCTTCAAAACCTGCTTATGGCCGACCAGCCGCTGCATGAGTTGACGCTTGCGCGGCAGGCTTAAAAGGCTCAGGCCCACGATGATCGATATCAGGCCCTGGCCGGGCATGACCAGCATGATGACGCCCGCCAGCACGAAAAGACCGCCCAGCAGGTTCCGGCCGACCGCCACAAACTTTCCGCCCGTGGTCCGGCTCCCAAAGGACCGGCGATCGTTCGGCCACTCCCTTGACAGGTAATCCTCAGGCAGACGCAGGACAACCAGCGGTGTGACAACCGCACTCAACACAAGAAGGACTAGTGACAGTGACCCCGTCCACCACACCAGTGCTTCATGGGACAGAAACCAGTCGCGCAACTCCGCAAAAATCATTTCTCCATCCGTTTAGCCCGTTGGTCCGTTATGCCCGTTTAGCCCGTTGAGCCCGTTTGCCGGTTTACCCGTCTGCCCGTTAGCCTCGACCTGCAGGACTTGACCGCCATGGCACCCCGCAATTCACAAATGGAAATTCGAAACTCGAAACTTGAAACTCGCAAATAGGAATTCGAAAGCCGATTTGATATCGGCAATTGAAATGCACACCCCGCCACCAACCATGAAACATCGAACGCCAGCCACCCGTCATCGGGCACCCACAAGGGGCGCCCCTACCGGCTGCTTCACCCAAACACAAAATACCAAACACCGAACACTTTCCGCCCAACACAAAATACCAAACACCGAACACTATCCACTAATACATAACCCGACTCGCATCCCGCAACCCGCAACCCGCAACCCGCAACCCGTAACCCCAACTCGAACCCAGCAACCCGTAACCCGCACCCACAACCCGCAACCCGTAACCCACAACCCGTAACCCGCAACCCGCAACCCGCAACCCATAACCCGCAACCCGCAACCCATAACCCGCAACCCGCAACCCGCAACCCGCAACCCGTAACCCGCAACCCGCAACCCGCAACCCGCAACCCGCAACCATCAGCACCTAACCACATAAACCATTCAGAATATATGGGGTAAATTAAGTATTTGATGAGCAGCCCGATCCGGGAGAGCGGAACAGTGAACGGTCCGCAGCTTTGGCGGTGCCTGCGATGGCGCCGGTTGACAACCTATGGCGCGGATGGGTAAAATCGACGCATTTTACCTGTGTGAATGCCGCCCATAATTACGCAACATCCGGAGGCCGCCACGTGAGCCCTTATCAACCGATCGAGAACTACGGCATCATCGGTGACATGCACACCGCCGCACTGGTGGGGATGGACGGCTCCATAGATTGGCTCTGTTTTCCCCATTTCGATTCTCCCAGCGTGTTCGCCGCGATCCTGGACCACGGAAAGGGCGGGTGCTTCAAAATTGCGCCCGCTTACGGGAAACCGACCTGTCGCCAGCACTACTGGCCGGACACCAACGTGCTGATCACCCGTTTTCTGATGGCCGAGGGCGTGGGCGAAATTACCGATTACATGACCGCCAGCAACCGGGCCGGGGGCGCGGGCGACCATCGCCACCAGGTGTATCGAAAAGTCGCGGCCGTCCGCGGTGATGTGACTTTCCGCCTGGAGTGCCGGCCGGCGTTCAATTATGCCCGCCATCGTCACGAGGTGAACATTTCAAACCATGGGGCCGTTTTTCACTCCGCGGAACTGAACCTGGCGCTGTCTACCCGCGTCCCGCTGCAGGCTCAGGCCGGAGGGGCGGTGGCGGATTTCACCCTGCGGGAAGGACAAACGGCGGTTTTCGTTTTCCAGGCGGCCGCGCTCGACGGGAGCTGCCCGGCCTGCCTTTCCGACAAGGAAGCGGCGGCGGTGTTTGCGCAAACCATCGAATTCTGGCAGCGGTGGCTCTCCAAGTGCAGCTACACCGGCCGCTGGCGGGAAATGGTGTATCGCTCGGCCCTGGTGCTGAAGCTGCTCACTTTCGTACCTACGGGCGCGATTATCGCCTCTCCCACCACCAGCCTGCCGGAAACCATCGGCGGCGGGCGCAACTGGGATTACCGGTACACCTGGATCCGGGATGCGGCCTTCACGCTGTATGGCTTCCTGCGCATCGGGTTCACCGATGAGGCCGCATCCTTCATGGACTGGCTGGCGGCCCGCAGCCATGAACTCGACCCGGACGACTCGCTCCAGATCATGTACAGCATAGAAGGCCGGCACCGCCTGGACGAAAAAATCCTGACCCATCTGGAAGGCTACCGCGGCTCGGCGCCGGTGCGCATCGGCAATGCCGCCTATTGCCAGCTGCAGCTGGACATATACGGTGAACTGATGGATGCCGTTTACCTGTTCAACAAATACGGCAGCCCGATATCCTACGAACTGTGGCTGTACCTGCACCGCGCCCTCGACTACGTGTGCGACAACTGGCACAGGAAAGACGAGGGCATCTGGGAAGTGCGCAGCGGCAAGCGCCACTTCGTTTTTTCGAAACTGATGTGCTGGGTCGCCCTGGACCGGGGGCTGCGCCTGGCGGAAAAGCGCTCTTTTCCGGCGAACCGGGCCCACTGGCTGCAACACCGCGATAAAATCTACGAGGAAATCATGCGCCGCGGGTGGAACCGGGAACGACAGGCGTTCGTGCAGTCCTACGGAAGCCCGGACCTGGATGCCTCCAACCTGCTCATGCCCCTGGTGTTCTTCGTTTCGCCCAACGATCCGCGCATGCTCAGGACCCTGGAGGCGATCCTGAAATCACCGCGCCAGGGCGGGCTCACCGCCGACAGCCTGGTCTACCGCTACAACCCCAAGGACCCGATCGACGGTCTGAAAGGCGAAGAAGGCTCTTTTAACATGTGCTCGTTCTGGCTGGTGGAAGCCCTGACACGCGCGGGCCGGTTCGACCGCCGGCTCCTGGACACCGCGCGCCTGGTGTTCGAACAGATGCTCAGCTTCGCCAATCACCTGGGCCTCTACGCCGAGGAAACCGGGCCCAAGGGCGAAGCGCTCGGAAACTTCCCGCTGGCTTTTACCCACCTGGCGCTGATCAGCGCCGCCTTCAACCTGAACCGGACTCTGGACAGTTAACGGCGGAAGGCTAATGGCGGAAGGGAAAGGGAAGCTGGGAGGCTGGGAGGTTGGGAAGCCGGAGGAATGGAAGATGGGGAGGATAAAGGCGGAAGGCAAAGGGCTAAAGGGCGGAACGAAGTCTTGGAGGCGCTGCAGTATTGGAATACTGGAGTAGTGAATGCGGGAGGAAATGGTGAGGCAGTGGAACACTGGAATTTTACTGGAATGGATATTGTTGGACGGATTGGTGGAAGGCATCTCGGAAAGCGGGAATGCTGGGAGGCTGGGAAGCTGGGAAGCTGGAAGGATGGTGGAGGACTATAATAGTGGAAGGGTGGAGAGTTGAGCCGGCTGGATTTGATCTGTAAACGACAAAACCCATAAAGGACTTTTATCTGTTATGAACATTTTGCTCCTGACCAACGAATACCCGCCCCATGTCTACGGCGGCGCCGGCGTGCATGTGGAGCATCTCGTGCGCGACCTGGGGCGTCTGGACAACGGGCATAACCATCTGCAGGTGCTGTGCTTCGGCGACCAGCAGGAAGGCGGCGCCGGCAGGACGGTACAGGGCATCGGTTCCGCGGAAGCGCTGGCCGCCATGAAACTTAAGCATCCAAAGCTTCTGGATACCCTGTACCGCAACATCGTCATGGCCGGTTCGGTCGAGACCGCCGACATCGTTCACTGTCACACCTGGTACACCTACCTGGCCGGCAGTCTCATCAAACAATTGCTGCAGATCCCGCTGGTGCTCACGATCCATTCGCTCGAGCCGTGCCGGCCCTGGAAGAAGGAGCAGCTTGGAAACGGGTACTACGCCGCCGGCTGGCTGGAAAAAACGGCCCTGCACGACGCCGACCGGGTGATCGCGGTCTCGCGGGCGATGCGGGCGGACATTTTGAACCTCTACGGGGTGGCCGCGCAGAAAGTGCCGGTGATCTACAACGGCATCGATGCCGACACCTACCGGCCCGTGCGAGATCCCGGTATTATCGACGCCTGTGGTATCGATGCGGACATGCCCTACGTGCTTTTCGTCGGACGCCTGACCCGCCAGAAAGGCATAGTCCATCTGCTCAGGGCCATGCAGCAGGTCGAAGCGCGGGTCCAACTCGTGCTGTGCGCCGGTGCCGCGGATACGCCGCAGATCGAGGAGGAAATGAGCGCCGCGGTGGCCGCCGTCCGGGCCGGCACGAACCACAAGGTGATCTGGCTCCGGGAAATGGTCCCCGCCGAGCGCCTGATCGCCCTTTACAGCCAAGCGGCCGTTTTCGTGTGCCCTTCGGTGTACGAACCGTTCGGAATCATCAACCTGGAGGCGATGGCCTGCGGCACGCCGGTGGTCGCCGCGGCGGTGGGCGGGATTCCGGAGGTGGTGGTCCACAATAAAACCGGGCTTCTGGTGTCTTTCGACCCGGCCGGCCCGGACGATTCCGAGCCGAGAGACCCCCGGCAGTTCGCACGCGATCTGGCGGCGGCGATCGATTCCCTGCTGCGCGCACCGGAGAAGCGCGCCGCCATGGGCGCGGCCGCCCGCCGCCGGGTGGAAACACACTTCAGCTGGAAGAGCATCGCCCGCCAGACCCTGGAGACTTACACCGAGGTGGCGGTAGACCCCCGCGACGTCAGAGCGAATTAGATGTGTTCACCGCCCACTCGCTTTGCTCGTTTGAGGCGCGGAGGGCGCGGGGGGGAAAGGAGGCTGTGGGGAGGGTGGAATGAGGGAACGATGGAATGATGGAAGGATGGTGTGAGGAAACGAGGGAACGATGGAGGGCGGGAGTGTTGGCATGATGGAATGATGGGACGGTGGAATGATGGAAAGGATAAAGGCGGAAGGCGAAAGGCTAACGGCAAAGGGCTAAAGGGCGGAACGAAGGCTGGGAGGCTGGGAAGCTGGAGGAATGGAGTCGTGGAATGTTGGAGGAATGGAATGTTGGAATACTGGAAGACTGGAAGGCTGGAATGATGGAATTGGGGGAATGGACAAATGGAGTGTTGGAGTGATGGAGCAATGGGGTATTGGAATGATGGGGGGCTGGAACAGCGGAAGGCAAAGGGCTAAAGGCGAAAGGCATAGGACGGAAGAAGATGGGAAGCTGGAGGCTGGGATGCTGGAGGGTTGTGGCCTTGGGGGAAAGAGTCTTGCTGGCGCGCTGGAATAGCTGGAATACCGGAGTAGCTGGAGGAGATGGAGTTGTTGGAGTAATGTATGCTGGGAGAAAGAAATGATGGAGATGGGATGGAATAATGGAATGAAAGATGGAATATTGGAAAATTGGAAAGATGGAATGGGGAAGTTTAGAAGTGGGAAGGACTGGGAGAATGGAGTGATGGGAGCGACAGATTGATGAACGATGGAATGTTGGAAATGGATCGTAAGAACATTAACAGGGGTTTTAAAAAGCTTCGCGTCTGGCAGGACGCAGTTTCTCTTTATGCTTTGGCCTGTAACATTTTTTCTGACTTTCCATTCGAACTCAAGAAAGTTGCATCCAATAGCATAGATGCCGCTCACAGCATCTCACGAAACATATCGGAAGGCTATTGCAGACGCAGTTTAAAAGAATACCTCAACTACCTTAACATCGCTCTTGGCTCCTGTGGCGAACTTCACTCCTGTTACTTCAGCTGTGAACATGCAAGGCAGATATCGAAAGACGACTTCGAACGCTTGGACCGACTGCACTTCAAAGTGGAAAATGCGCTGCTCAAGCTGATTGCATCTCTTCATGAAAAGCAGGCAACGGGGCAATGGGAAGATAGAATTCGATAATAGCAAGACACTGCAAATCTGTCGAGCAACCCCCTTATACTTTGCCACTCCACCACCCTACCATTCAAGCCCTCCATCATTTCAATGCTCCATACTCCACCAATCAAAACTTGCCACACTTGCGCCCTGCCGCCATTTCACCACGGCCCCATTCAGTCTTCCAGTATTCCACCATTCCTGCCTTCCATCACCTCATCCCTCCACCACTTCCTGCCGCCAGCCCCCGATCCTTACACCGTTCCACTATTCCATCCTTTCCTATTCACCATTCCATCATTCCAGCATTCCAGTTTTCCAGTATTCCATCATTCCAGCATTCCAGTTTTCCAGTATTCCATCATTCCAGTATTCCAACATTCCATCACTCCTGTCTTCCATCACTCCAGCCCTCAAGCCTCCCCGCCTCCCAGCCTCCCCGCGTTTCCCCGCTTCCCAGCCTCCCCGCCTCCCAGCTTTCCATCACCTCATCCCTCCACCACTTCCTGCCGCCAGCCCCCGATCCTTACACCGTTCCACTATTCCATCCTTTCCTATTCACCATTCCATCATTCCAGCATTCCAGTTTTCCAGTATTCCACCATTCCATCATTCCACCATTCCAGCCTTCCAGTATTCCATCACTCCTGTCTTCCATCACTCCAGCCCTCAAGCTTCCCCGCTTTCCAGCCTCCCCGCTTCCCCGCTTCCCAGCCTCCCAGCCTGTCCTCTGCGCTCTCAGCGCCTCGGCGGTGAACTTCTTCTCCACCCTCTTTCTCGCTATCGCGGCTCTCCCTGCCAGCGATACCGGAAGAACGGCTTGCCGGTCAGCTGCACGCGCTCTCTCACCGGGTGCAGAATCGATTGGCGGCCGTCGATCCGGATCCGGAGCGATCCGAGTCTGTTGAATGTGAAGGGCACTATCTCAACTCGCCCGAACCCTTCAGCCAGGGTGTCGACCGTCAGGTCGAGATGCCGGCCGTCGATGCGGGCCGCAATCTCCAGGCTGGTGCGCGCGCCCCGGCGGTAGGCGAAGCTGATGCCGTCGTCGGCCCGATACCGAAGACGTGCGGTCCCCGAAAAACCGGGCGACAGGCAGCACAGCAGGCCGATGGTCTTCAGGTCTTTGCGGTTGGTGGTCCGTTCGCCCGGCTGAAAGGGCACCAGGCTGCCGTCGCGAAAAAAAAGCGGGGTCGTGTCGCGCTGCCGGCGAACGACCAGCCGCCGTCCGCCTGCGACCCAGCGGCCGGTGTCGGCTCGCAGCCAGCGGGCATCCGGCAGCACGACCGCCCGCTGCGAGCCTCTTTCGCACACGAAAGGCGCCTGCAGGATCGCGGGCCCCACCATGAACTGATCGTCGATGAATCCCAGCGGCAGCGCCGGATGGTCATCGAAATCGTAGAACAGCGGGCGCAGGATCGCCTCGCCCGTTTCCTCCTGGTCGACAAACAGGGTGTACAAATAAGGCAGCAGGGTGTAGCGCAGGCGCACGAAGCGGCGGATGATGCCGAGCGCGCCGCGTGAATAGGCCCAGGGCTCCTGGGCGCGGCTGCCGTGTCTGGTGTGGTTGCGGCAGAACGGCATCAGGAAGGCCGTCTTGAACCAGTCGATCAGAAGCGCCTCGGAGCAGTCGCCGCCGAAGCCGCCCACGTCGGCGCCGTTGAACGGGATCCCCGACAACGCCAGGTTCAGCGACTTTCCGATCGAGCGCCGGAGATGCCGGTAGGTCGAGTAATTGTCGCCGGTCCAGTGGGCGCAGGATTTCTGCGATCCGGTGCTGCCGGAGCGCGAAAGTAAAAAAGGCCGCCGGTCGGGCCGCGCCGCCAGCCATCCCGCCCGGGTCGCGCGGGCCATAAGCAGCGCGTAGGAATTGTGGAAGCAGTCGTGCGCGGCGCGTCCCTGATCGAAGAGCATGTCACGGCTGTCGACCGACCCGGTCGAGGGATCGTTCATGTCCAGCCAGGCCCCCTCGAAGCCGATGCCGAAGAAGCGGCGCGCGTATCCGGCCCACCAGCGCCTGGCATCGGACAGGCTGAAATCCGGAAACACGGCCAGTCCCGGCCAGACGATGCCGGTAAATACCGTGCCGGCCGGGTTCAGGCAAAAAACGTTTGCGGCCAGACCGCTGTCGTAAACCGCATAGCCTTCTTCGCGTTTGACGCCCGGATCGAGGATCGGCACCACCCGAAACCCCCTTTTCTTCAGTGCGGCGACGGTTTCGGCCGGATGCGGCAGATGGCGGTCATCGACGGTGAACACCCGGTAGCCGTCCATGTAGTCGATGTCCAGAAAGAGGCCGTCGGCCGGAAAGCGGTGGCGTTCGAAGCGATCGGCCAGGCCGGTCAGGTCCGCCGCTCCCCGGTAGCCCCACCGGCTCTGATGATAGCCCAGGCTCCACAGGGGCGGCAGTGGGGTAACGCCGATTACCATTTGAAACTTGCGGGTCAATTCGGCCAACGAGGGGCCGACAATGATAACCAGCGCGGGTGGTCCGCCGCCGGCCCCCATAAGAATTTCCCGCCCGGCCTCGGGCGGCGGTTCGATCCCTTCGAGGCTTGAAAACGGGGCACCGGCCGAAATCATTGCCGGATACGGTGAATCCACCAGCAGCCCGATGTAGGTGTTTTCCTGTTTTACGATAAGATAAGGAACGGAGAGGTAATCGGGATCGTAATCGCCGTCGCGCACCATCTCTTGGGGATGGTCGGCCCAGACGTCCGTGTTCCAGAACCAGTAGGAGCGGCCAGTTCGCTCGAAAGGCGTGTGCTTTTCACCCAGTCCGTAGAACTGCATCGTCGGCCGCGCCTGAAAGCGAAACATCCACGCCGTTGCGCTGAGACCGAACCAGCCGCCGGTGCTAGACGTCAGCAGCGTCTTCCGGTCCGGCCCCCGCAAGCGCATTCCCGCCGATGGCAGGAGGTGCAGTCGGCTGCGGCCGGCCCGGCCGGGCTTGCCTTTTTCCGATCCACTAAGCGACACGCCGATGTCAGCGTCAGGCCACAGCCGCCGATGGACCAGGCGAATGATATAAACATCGTCACCGGGGTCGGCGACGTTAATGTCGAGTGACTCCGTGCCGACTGACATCACGTTGTCCCGCAAGCGATCGGCAAAACGAAAATTATCCGGGTGAGGATACTTATTGAATAAATTCATTTGGCTGTCCTAAAAAGACCCGAAAGCAAGTGATTTTCCCAATCGGGTGTTTCATATACCGATAGGGTGTGACAATCAAATCCGGCTTAGTACGTGACCCGGACAATCATAGATCGTGTCCATCCATAAATGGTCTTTTTTCCGCTGAACTGCGTTCTCCGCGGGTTTCCGGCTGCGGCGTACATAAAGTACGCCTCGCCGCAAACCCTTGTGCGGCCTTGTCCAGCGAAAAAAATCCACATTTATGAATTGGACACTGAGAAGTGCCTAAAAAAGATCGCGGATGGGCACTAGATCGCCTCTCCCGACCGGATCACCGGTTAATGGAAACTCGAAACTCGAAATTTGATACGCGCAAATAGGAATTCGAACCCGATCTGGTATCGGCAATTGAAACCCGCACATCCCGCAACTGACCACGAAACATCGATCACCAACCACCTGTCATCGGGCACCCACAAGGGGCGCCCCTACTTTCTAAACTCCCGGATAATACCCGTAACCCGCAACCCGCAACCCGCAACCCGCAACCCGCAACCCGCAACTCGCAACCCGTAACCCGTAACCCGCAACCCGCAACCCCTCTTTCTCGCAACCCCTCTTTCCCGCAACTTTCGATTGCCGCTGCCGATCAATACTGTCGGAGGTTCGGCGTTTTACATGGAACACGGTATTCCTTCCGTTCGCCGGATGCTTTAAGTTAATCGGCATCGAGCAGTCGTTTACTGCAATTTTCAACCAAACAAAAGGAGGTCAGTATGTCGGAGAAAATGCCGAAAAGAGACGTCACGGGAGACTGTGAAGGTGAATGCCGCGATCGCGTCAAAGAAGGCGAAAAAGAGCGGCAGGAAGATCTCAAAAATGAAAACGTTCAAGCCCCCGAAGATTACCCGAAGGCCCCGGGCGCCGAAAAGCGCGACAATCCGCCGGGCGAGCTTGGAGGTCACGTTTAAAAAACCGGCCGAGATGTGCACGGCCGCACGGTTTTTACAATAAGAGAGGGGGAGGCTCCGGCCCCTCCCTCTTTTTTTATTCGCCGTCAGGCAGACAATCCCCTTTAAAATCCTATCCTGCGAACTTTCTCCTTCCAACCGATATCCCATCCGCCCTATGGAGAGTAACAATAAAATTGTATTTTACAAAAATAAAAAGATTGTATATTGTTAATCAATTAAAAAAATCAATAAACGAGGACAATTCCCATGGCAACCCTTCAAGTCAAACAAGTCAATAAACAGGGCCAGATTTCGATCGGCAAGAAATTTTCCGGCAAAACCGTCAAGGTTGATGAATACCCTGATGGGACCATCGTTTTGCGCCCCGTTGAAATCATCTCGGAATTTGAGATGCGTCTGTTGAGGGATCCGGCATTTCAAAACAGGCTGATGGCCTTCGATCGCTGGGAAAAAGAAAGTCAACCGACCGAAACCGACCTCAAGGACCTGGAGAAATGCAGTGAAGCTTGATCTGAATTTCCCGGATTTTCAAAAAGATCTGTTCAAGCTGCAAAAAAATCACCTCCATGCATTGATCAAGTCATTAAAAAAACTCGCCAAATTAGATATCGATCAACTCCGGAACTCATCCGGGTTCAATCTTGAAAAAATCAAAAGCTTGAAAACCATCAGGCAGAGAACGATTTATTCGATCCGCATCAGCAAATCCTTTCGGGCCACCCTGACTATCGATGGAGACTTCCTGCGGTTTATTTCCCTGCATCCGGATCACGATTCCGCCTACTTTTAACGGGGTGACCGCAACGGGACGGAATTTGACATACAAGCCATCACCGCCTGACCCACCGGGTTGACGGGGAACAGCTCCCCCATTAAACACCCGATGATGCATCCGGCGATATCCTGATCCGTCGCGCCCATCGGCCGACCCCGTCGCGACCGCACCCGTCGGGATCACACCGGTTCGGATAGGCGCACTAATTCTTGACACACCCCAAAGGTTCCTGATACCAGTAAATTCAGAGTCTTCTGTTCCGATTCGAAACTTCCCGAGCTTTACGAGACATCCAATTTTACATGGCATACCCATGACACCGTCATTCACGGAAAATCAGGCCGATCGGCCGGGGCTCCCCAAGTTCGCCACCCACATCAGCGGCCTGGACGGCGTGCTTCACGGCGGGCTGCCGGCCGGGCGGATGACGCTGGTAAACGGCGGGCCGGGGGCGGGCAAAACGGTCTTCGCGCTGGAAATCCTCTATCGCCGGGCCCTGAAGCAGGAACCGGGCCTGTTCGTGACCTTCGAGGAAAGCGAAGAGGGCATTTTCAGCAACGCGCAGTCGTTCGGCTGGGACCTGCGGGAGTTGGCGCGCACCCGAAAATTGATGGTCCTGCACGCCCAACTGCCGCCCGAGTACATCGAGGCCGGTGAATTCGGCATCCAGGGCCTGCTGGCCAATCTGTCGGGCCGCATGGCGGCCATCGGCGCGCGCTACATCGTTCTGGATGCGCTCGATGTCCTGATGCGCAGCTTCGAGGACCCGCGGCGGGAGCGCCGGGAAATCGAGCTTCTCCACGGTTGGTTCATGGAAAAAAACGTCACCGCCCTCCTGACGTCGAAAGTGACGGACAGGGAGGCGAAGCTCTATCCGTTTCTCGAGTTCATGACCGACTGCGTCCTTCACCTCGACCAGCGCATAGAGGACCAGCTGCGAACGCGGCGGCTCAAGGTGGTCAAGTACCGCGGCTCGGGTTTCATGAGCAATGAAATCCCCTATGTCATTTCAGACAGGGGCCTGCGGTTCCTGCCGGTCGAGGCGGTGGCGTTGCGCGCCACGGCCGCGGTTCCCCGGTTGTCCAGCGGAAATAAGGCTCTGGATGGCATTCTGGCCGGCGGTATCCGGCCGGCATCCAGCATCTTGCTGACCGGCCGCTCGGGCACCGGCAAGACGAGCCTGGCCGCCACCATCGCCACCGGGGTTTGCGACCAGGGGCGGCGCGTCCTGTATGTCACCTACGAGGAAACCGGCGCGGTTATGATCGACAACATGCACGGCGCGGGCATCGACCTGGATCCGCACCTCGCCGCCGGCACCCTGCGGATCATGGACCTCCTGCCCGAGGCCATGGGCATCGAGGAGCAACTGATCCGGATCTTCGACACCTGCGAAGAATTTGCGCCGCAACTCGTGATCATCGACGCCATTTCGGCCGTCAGACGCATGGGGTCGGCCCGCGGCGGCTTCGACATGCTCTTTCGCCTGGTGGGATACATGAAGCAGCGCGGCGTGACGCTGATCCTGGTCAATCAGCACCAGAACGAAAACAGGTATCAGCAGCTCAGCGGTTTCGGCATCTCGTCGCTGCTCGACACCGTCATCGTCCTCGAATACGTGTTCGGCGCCGAGGAAATCGGCCGCCGGCTGACGGTGCTGAAATCGAGGGGCTCCAATCACTCGCAGCGCTATCATTCGATGCGCATCACCGGCCGCGGCATCGTGATTTCGATGGAAGCCCCGCAGGCCGCCGGCACCGCCGCCGCTGCGGCAAAGAGTTCGAAATGACGGCCGGTCCTCCCGGCGCCGCCGGTGAATCGACGCCCGCCTATCGCCTGATCCTCTTCATCGCCGGCAGCGAGCGGAATTCGCTGCTGGCTCTTGAAAACCTGCAGCGGATCTGTCGCGACCGCTTGAAGAGCCCCTGCGATCTGATGGTGGTGGACGTTCTGGAGGACATGACCCTCGCCGCGGAGCATAACATTTTGTTGACACCCACCCTGCTGGTCCTGGAGCCGCAGCCGCCGGTCATTCTCATCGGGAACCTGAATGACGGACACAAATTGTGTTCGGCGCTGCGGATCGAGAATAACCCGTAGCACCGGACAGCGGCCGCCGGACGGTGCACCCTATTTTCGCCGGCGCCTGCGGGTGCGGCGGCGGGACAAATACTTATGACCCAGGACAAAATGATACTGGATCGTTTGCAGCGCGCCGAAGACTACATCGAGGCGCTGCGCAGGGAGGAAGTCGATGCGATCATCGGCCGCGAAAACGTCCTCGTTCTCAGCCTGCAGAAGATGCAGCGGCAGTTGCACCTCAGCGAGGAGCGCTACCGCAGCATCGTCGAAAACCAGGTGGAGCTTGTCTGCCGCCGAACACCCGACGGGGTGATAACCTTTGTCAACGAAGCGTACAGCCGTTTTTTCGGACGCCCCCGGGCGGAACTGATCGGTTGCCGGTTCGACCCGACGGGCATCGAGGATGTCGGCGCCCCTGGCGCAAAGATCGGTTTCAAAGGACCGGACAACGCTTTTACCCCGACCGATTTCGAGTGCCGGGCGGTTATCGACGGCCGCCTTAGCTGGATCAGGTGGATCGAAAAAGCGATTGTCGACGAGCACGGGCAACCGCTTGAAATTCAATGCGTCGGCCGCGATATCACCCGCCAAAAAGAAGCCGAACAGGCCCTGCGGGCGGCCCACCTCGACTTGGCCGCCACCGTGACAGCGCTTAAGGACGCCAACCGCGAGCTTTCCGAATACTCGGCCGCCGTCACGTGCGAGATCAAGGAACAGATCCGCGCCGTGCTCAACTATGCCGCTTTTCTGCACGAAGATCTTGGCGGCGAGCTGAAGGAAGAGCAGCAGCAATACCTGGATGGCTTGAAAACGGCGGCCGCACGGGGTCATGCGCTGGTCGAAGACTTGAAGTCCTTTGCCCAGATCGGCAAGCACCAGGAACAATGCGAGGCCGTCGATCTCGATCAACTCGTGAAGGAAGTCATCGCGGCTCAGCATCTGAGGCCGGTCATTGACGTCGCCGTCCCGGATGATTGGCCCGAAATCGAGGTGCAGCCGACGCTGCTCAAGATGATTTTGGGCCAATTGATCTCGAATGCCGTCAAATTCAACACTTCCGACAAGAAGCGCATCGAAGTGGGCTGGCAGCATACGACGACCGGCCGAATCGACATATTCGTGCGCGACAACGGCATCGGCATCGACGCCAAACTGCAGCACCTGATCTTCGGGATCTTCAAAAGGCTTCACGCCGGAAATGCCGGCGAAGGCACCGGAATCGGCCTGGCCATCGCCGGCAAGGCCGCCCGCCTGCTGGGTGGAACGCTGCGGTGCGAATCGGTGCCCGGAACCGGCAGCACCTTCATTCTCGATCTTCCTTCGGACGCGTCGTCGCGCAGCTGATATGCCGCCAATACGTTTCAAGACACATAATTCGGCTGCTGGTGCCGGTCGTGGGCATATTAACAGACAGCCTCCTCCCTCGTACCTTGCCAAAATAATTATCCCGAAGCCTATAGACACCGCGCCCGTTTTTGCCACCCGTCGTTTTTAAATCATCGTTCCTGTTCCCGGAAACCCACTTCCCAGAGGCGGCGCTTTCACGCAGCCGCCATTTAATTCTATTCCCCGAATCTAATCGGCAATTACTTTCCGACTACCGTCCCTGGGAAACCAAAGTAAATGCCGGCAGGTATGTATTCTCATCCCGAATCGGATAGGGTCGAGACGCAAGCGCGTATTTTTATCCACGACTTTTATCGCAATGATGCGAAAGGAGGATTCAATGGGGCGCATCGACAACAAGGTAGCCATCGTGACCGGCGCGGCCCGGGGCATCGGGCGCGCCATCTGCCTGATGTTCGCCCGCGAAGGCGCCGCGGTGGCGGTCACCGACATTATCGACGAGGAGGGCCGGCAGGTGGTCGAGCAGATCGAGGCGGCCGGCGGCAAAGCCGGTTACTGGCATCTGGATACCTCACAAGAGGACACCGTGGCGCGGGTGTTCGCCGAAGTGAACGACCGCTGGGGCGCCATCGACATCCTGGTCAACAATGCCGGCATATCGGGCACCAACAAGCCCACTCACGAAATAGAGGTCGCGGAGTGGGACCGCGTGATCAGCATCAACGTGACGGGCGTTTTTTTGTGCACCAAGCACGTGGTGCCGTATTTGAAAAAAGGCGGCGGCGGCAGCATCATCAATCTTTCCTCCATCTACGGCCTGGTCGGCGCGCCGGATCTGCCCCCCTACCATGCCTCCAAGGGCGCCATACGGCTGATGGCCAAAACAGACGCCCTGCTCTACGCCGGCGACAACATCCGCGTCAATTCGATCCACCCGGGCTATATCTGGACCCCGCTGGTGGCGGCCCTGGCCGAGGCGTCCGGAGCAGGCGTGGAAGATTTCCGACGCAGCCTCGATGCCAAACATCCCATCGGCCATGTCGGCGAGCCCGACGACATCGCTTACGGGGCGCTTTACCTGGCCGCGGACGAATCCAAGTTCGTGACCGGCAGCGAACTGGTGATCGACGGCGGCTACACGGCCCGGTAGCCGCGGAATTTCGATCCTAGTGCACATTACATGGAGGCTTTTCGGGACGCTGTCTTTAGCAGGATCTTTCCTGTTGCTCGCGGCTGCTTTCCCGGGGAATTCCCACAGGAAACCGGGAAATTATATCGGCATTTGAACCTCGGGCAGTGTCAAAATAAGGTATAAACCCCATTTATGTTTTCTCGCCGAAGGATCATTAATTTAACAGGCTATTTTGATTGTATTCAGTGCTTCCAAAAATGACGCAGCCGTTGACCCTTCCACCGTATCAAGCGCCGTGCAGCCGCCCGAAAAGATGCTGGGACAGGTGCATGGGCACTTCATAACAAAGGACTTGCAAGAGATGGAGATACCTCCCGAAATTGTCTATAGAAACATCGAAAAGAGCGACGCACTGGAAGACCTGATCCGCGACCATGCCGCCAAACTGGATGAGTTGCACGAAAAGCTCATCAGCTGCCGCATTGCCGTGGAAAAGGCCCAGGAACAGAGCAGCGGCAGTCCTTATCGCGTGCGCATCATCTTGCGCGTGCCGCCGGGCAAGGAATTGGTGGCCACCCGCGAACCCGGAGAGGGCCAGATAAACGAGCGGCTGACCACCGCGGTGAACAGCGCCTTCGACGCCATCCGCCGCCAACTTCTCAAGCAAAAGGAAAAACAGCAAGGGGAGGTCAAAGCCCACCCGCAGCAGGACCTGATCGGGCATGTGGTGCGCCTTTTCCCTGAAAACGATTACGGGTTCATCCGATCCGTCGAGGGCCGTGAGTTGTTCTTTCACCGCAACAGCGTCCTCAACGAGGATTTCGACCGGCTGGAAATCGGCACCGGCGTCCGGTATTTTCCGGGTGAGGGAGAAAAAGGCCCCCAGGCCAGCACGGTGCAGATCGTCGACAAACCGGGCGTGCGCGCCGCAAAAGTCTCCGATCCCCGGGTCGAGCAGCCGGCGGGCTGGAAACGCTGATTAATCGGCCTTCCAGTCCCGTCTCGTTCTTTTTATAGAGCCAATATCTTTATCATAGCGTCCATAGAGCGAAAGGAGACCGAATGCTGCGCAGCTTGAGCGACATCCGGCGCGCCGTGCTGGAGGCCGAAGACGGTGAAATCGGCCGCTGTTATGATTTTCTGTTCGACGATATGCACTGGACCGTTCGGTACATGGTGGCCGACACCCGCAAATGGCTGCCGGGACGCAAGGTGCTCGTCTCGCCGATTTCGCTCGGGCAGCCCGATTGGCAAGGCGACCGGCTGCCCGTAAAGCTCACACGCGAGCAGATACAGCGGAGCCCGTCCCTGGCGGAAGACCAGCCGGTATCGCGCCAGTACGAAAATCTTTATTTCGACTATTATCACTGGCCATACTATTGGACGGGCCCCTATCCATGGGGCACTCATCCGGAACCGCAGCTGCTGTATGTCGATCAGCAGGTCCGGCGCGAACGACAGAAGGAGTTTGAGCGATCCGACAATCACTTGCGGTCGACCAAAGAAGTCGATGGGTATCATCTCCAAGCCCTGGACGGCGAAATCGGGCACGTGGAAGATTTTCTGGCTGATACCGACTCCTGGACGATCCGCTATCTGGTGATCGATACGCGCAACTGGCTGCCGGGGCGCAAGGTGCTGATCGCCGCCGACTGGTTCGAGAATATCAGCTGGGCCAACCGCATCGTCTCCGTAAAGCTGCGGCAGGACCAGATCAAGGACAGCCCGCCATACAAGCCCGGCGAGCCCGTGGACCGCGGTTACGAACGAAGCGTCTACAATTTTTACGGCCTGCCGCCTTACTGGCGTCCGAAGATGGATAATGATGTCCCTTCTTCTTAGTGTTCGTTCCCTTGAGGGTTTGTTCGGAATCGGCGGTTCGACCTCCGGCCGCAACCGCAGCGAGGCGTTGATATGAATGCTTTCTATCGTTCAAAAAACCGGCTGGTCATTGTGTCCAACCGACTGCCGATCGTGCTTGCAAAGGACGCTGACGGCCGCTGGCGGGCCGAGCCCGGTTCCGGAGGCCTGGTCACCGCCATGGCACCCGTGCTCAAGGATCGCGGCGGGCTCTGGATCGGCTGGCCGGGAACCACGGAAGAGGAACACATGGATCTGGAGGGGCTGCTGCGCGAGGCGTCCGAAGACTCCGGCTACACCTACCAGCCCGTCCCGATCACCAAAGATGAACTCGGCGGTTATTACTACGGGTTCGCCAATGAGATTCTATGGCCGCTTTTTCACGACCTGCAAACCCGCTGCAATTTCGATCCGGGGTACTGGAAGGTGTACCAGGACGTGAATCGCAAATTCGCCGAGGTCATCTATCGCAACACCGGCGAAGACGATCACATCTGGGTGCACGACTACCACCTGATCGGTGTCGGTCAGGAGCTGCGGGAATTCGGCATCACCTCGAAAATCGGATACTTTCTTCATATCCCTTTCCCGCCGCTGGACCTTTTCCTCAAGCTGCCCTGGCGGTATCAAATCCTCAATGCCTTGCTGGCGTATGATCTGGTCGGATTTCAGACCCAGCGCGACAAGCGCAATTTCATTCACTGCGTGCGCTCCATGCTCAAAGACGTGCCGGTGCGCGGCAAGGGACAGGTGGTCACCGCCGAAATCCACCAGCGCGAGGTCAGGATCGGAAACTTTCCGATCAGTATCGACTACGACGAGTTCGCACTGGCGGCCGCCGGCGCCGAGGTCAACCGCCGCGTGGGTGAAATCAAGGACGATCTGGGGGCCGCTTCGAACCGGCGAACGCTCGTGCTGGGAGTGGACCGGTTGGACTACACCAAGGGCATTCCCGAGAGGCTGGCGGCCTTCGGAAATGCCCTGGAGCGTTTCCCGGAACTGCGCGAGAAGATAAGCTTGGTGCAGATCGTCATCCCCAGTCGCGTGCACATTCCAAAATACCAGGATCTGAAGCTGAAGATCGAACGCATGGTCAGTGACATCAACGGCAAGTATGCGCAAATGGACTGGCTGCCCATTCACTACATCTTTCGCAGCGTCGAGCGCACCGAACTGCTCGCCCTTTACCGGGCCGCCGATATCGCCCTGATTACCCCGTTAAAGGACGGCATGAATCTGGTGGCCAAGGAATACTGCGCCGCCAACGTCACCGAAAGCGGCGTGCTGATTATGAGCGAGTTTGCCGGCGCCGCCGGACAGCTGCACGCGGAGGCGCTTCTCGTCAACCCCTACGATGTTGAACAGGTGGCCGGAGCCATTGCCCGGGCCTGCACCATGCCGGCGGTGGAAAGACGCCGGCGAATGCATGCTCTGAGGCGCAAAGTCCGCAAGCAGGACATCTACTGGTGGGTCGATTCCTTCCTGGAAGCGGTCTTCGCCCACGATCTGGCTGCATTCCCGCCTTTGGAGGATTATTTTCCGAGCCGCAATGCGGTCTTGCCCCAAACGCTGACCGCGGAGTCTGCATGGAAGCGCCGCGTCAGCGCATAGGCATTAAGATTGAGCTGGTTAGATGAGGATTTTTTTGCTGGGCAAGGCCACATAAGGGATTGCACCGCGGCGTATTTCAAGCACGCCGCGGCCGAAAACCGGCTGCATCCGGCCGTTCGGCGGGATGATTGGATGGATAAAAGATGGGCTCTCAGGAAAAAACGGGTTCGGCGCGGCGTACATTACTCTGGCGGCCGGACCCGAAGGTCATGCTGACCGTCTTCTGAAGGTCTTCCAAGCGAAAAGGCTTGTGCAGGACGGCCGCCGCCGCCGGCGGCGCTATTTCCGTGATGGCCATACCGGTCATCAGTACGACCGGCGTTTCCCGCGAAATGGCCTTGATACTCGAAAGCAGCCGGAGCCCGTTCCACTTCGGCATCTGCACGTCGGTGACCACCAGGTCGAAAGGTTGCTGCCGAAACAGCTCGAACGCCTCTTTTCCGTCCGCGGCTTCGGACACGTCGTACTGAAGGCCGGAAAAAAACGTGACCAGCAGCCGCCGCAGGCCCTGATTGTCGTCCACGATCAGCACGCGTCTGACCGCGCGCCCCGCTTTTACCTTGTCGGATTGCCGCTGGAAACCGTTACCGGCTGCCGCCGTTTGATGCTGTCTCACCGGGCGCCCTCCCTTGCTTCGGTGAAAAGTCCGTTCGCCAGGCAGAATTTGACGAATTGCTTCTCCGCCTTGCTGAAATCATTAGGCGCGTAATGCATGAGATTTTCCGGAATTCTGAATTCCCGCACATATTTCTTGATCAGCCTTTCGATGCCCCGCTCGGAAACGTAACGATTAGCCATGAACGACTCCTCCTTCGGATCTCTGTTGCCCGGCATTCCGCCGATGTCGTGCCGGATGTGGACCCGGCTGAAAAACAACCAATTACGGTCAATAGTATCCGAATTATGGAAGTCGAGAACAATGGGGTCTATCCCCCATTTTTCAGTCAAAGGAGGGCGTCACAGGTGGTGAAATTGACTTCGCAGGGCAGCTCCAGGCAGATCGCGGTTCCATGGCCCGGGCTCGATTCGACCGAGAGCGAGCCCGTCACCACCTCGGCGCGATCGCGCATCGACTTGAGGCCGTAGCCGGTCAGCGAATCCGGATTTCGCATGACTTCCTGTGGGTTGAAACCACAGCCATTGTCTTTTACACGCAGCCGCAGACAGCCTTTCACCTTTTCGAGGCCCACGTGCACCGTGTCGGCACGGCTGTGCTTCATGGCATTGTTCAAGGCCTCCTGCAGCACGCGGTAGATGACGATTTTGGTAAAGTCGGGTATCTCGTGTTCACGAACCGTAAATTCGGTCTCGATCCGGATATCGGTAAAAATTTCGGCGCTGCCGCGGCAGTACCAGCGCATGGTGGCCAGCAGGCCCAGGTCGTCGAGCATGGCCGGCCTGAGATTCGTTGAGATTCTGCGCACTTCGCGAATGGTGTCATGAATGTGGCCGATGATTTTTTCGAGCGGGATAAAATCCCCGGGCGGCGCCTCACGCATGGTCTGCAATCGGCCTTCGAGGGCGAATTTGATCGCGGCCAGGCTCGAACCGATGCTGTCGTGCAGCTCCTTGGCCATCAGCCGGCGTTCGTTTTCCTGGGTTTCGATAATTTTAAGAGAAAGCGCGCGCAAAATCCGCTCGGACCGGCGCAGGGCCTGCGCGGTTTGACGGCGTTCGGCATTTTCCTGTTCCAGGGCTTTGACCGTCCGCGCCAGATCGGCCGTGCGCTCCTTGACCTGCCTTTCCAGCTCGGTATGGGCCTTTTTGAGTTCGGCCTTGGCTTTCAGCCGGGCCATGCGATCCTCGTGCCGCTGCCTCACTTCCAATAGCTTCAAGGGCAGAAGCCGCAGGTAGCCTTGTTTCGAGTCCTTTATGATGTAATCGTACATGCCGGCATTGAGGGCCTCGACGGCCAGGTACTCCGAACCGGTACCGGTGAGCATCACGAAAGGCGGAAGGTCGGTCTTTTGCTGCATCTCCTTGTAGGCCGCCAGGCCGTTGAGCCCCGGCAGATTGTAATCCACCACCACCAGATCGAAGCAGTTGCTGCCGGTCTGCATCGCCATCGGGATCTCTTCGGCGCGCTCGCGCACGACCAGGTGAAAAGGAACCTCCGACTTTTTCAGCGCTCTTTCAAAGGCCCGCCGGTCGTGGACACTGTCTTCCACCAGCAGGATGCGAAGTTGAGATGGTCGTTTGGAAGTGGTCATGGGGAAAGGCAAAAAGGCAAAAAGGTTATAGGTAAAGGCAAAGGGCTAACGGCGAAAGGCGAAAGGTATAGGGTATAGGGTATGGGGTGCAAGGCGGTCATTTAAAGCTGGGAACCGGCGCCCTGCAACTCGCAACCCGAATTGGAAACTCGAAACTGGACACTCGATACTCGCAAATCGGAATTAGAACCCGATCTGATATCGAGAATTTACAGGCACATCCCGCAACCAACCGCGAAACATCGAATACCAAACACCCGTCATCGGGCACCCACAAGGGGCGCCCCTACATTCTTCCTCCCGAATAGTACCGAAACACAAACCACCAGACATCAAACACACTTCGAAACCCGCAACTCGTAACCCGCAACCCGCAACCCCCAATCCCGCTCCGCTCATGCGTTGGTCGCATTCCGGGGCAGCTGCACGTAAAAGATACTGCCTTCGCTCGGGGTCGATTCCAGGCGCACCGAGCCGCCCAGCATCTGGGCCGCTTTCTGCACGAGGGCCAATCCGATTCCGGTGCCCTCGTAGCTCGAGGCCGGGTGCAGCCGCTGGAAAATCCGGAAGACCTGGCCCCAATAGCGGGGGTCGATACCGATGCCGTTGTCTTTCACGAAAATCTCGAGGTGGTCGTCATCCAGCGGCCGCCATCCGACATGAATGCTTTTGGTCGCGCTCCGGTTAAACTTCAAACCGTTCGAGATCAGGTTCTGCAGAATCTGCCGGAGCAACCCGCGGTCGATCGTCATGTCAGGCCAGTTTCGATCGACGAGGAATTTAACACCGGCCGGCAGGTCGAGCAGGAAACGGATGTCCGCCACCATCTCGGCGATGTCCACCGGTTCGGCTTCCAGGGGGACTTTGCCGATGCGTGAAAAGCTCAACAGGTCGTCGACCAGGGCGTCGCCCTGGTCGACCGCCGTTCTCATGCCCTCCAGGTACTTCTTCTGGTCGCCGGTCAGCGTGCCGGCCAAATCCTCGTATAAAAATTCGGCATAGTGGCGGATGGCGCGCAAAGGGCTCTTCAGGTCATGTGAAACGGCATAGGCGAACTGCGAAAGCTCCTCGTTGACCCGCTCGGTTTCAGAAAGCTGCGCGGCCAGCCGCAGTTGGGCCAGGCGCACCAGCTCTTCGTTGTGCTTGCGGTCGGTGATATCGAAATTGATGCCGCAGATGCGCACCATCCGTCCGTCTTTATCACGAAAAATCCGGCCGCGAGACGCCAGCCAGCGGATTTTCCCGTCGGCTTGCCGGATGCGGAACTCTTCATTGAGATGATCTCCTTGCCTGTCCAGTACCGCCTGCAGGTTGGCAAGGCTGCCGACCCGGTCTTGCGGATGAATGAACTCGAAAAACCGCTCCGCCGCTTCCGGTCCCGGTCGCGGCTCCACTCCGAGCAGCCGGTAGAGCTGAGCGTTCCAGCGGCTAGTGCCGCTGGCGAGATCGTAATCCCAAACCCCGAGGCCGGCTCCCCGCGCCGCCATTTCGAGCTGTTCGAGGGCCTGCTCGAGCTCCTCCTGGATCTTTACCGGCGGCCGCCGGACAGTCGACGGCGGGGATTTTTTTTCACGATCGTCGCCGGAAGATTTGCCGTGCATGTCGACCAATCAAATCACCAGAAGCAGTGAAAAAAAGTAGACCCTGTGTTTGCTACAAACCGACAATAGTCCCTCCGCGCGCATTTGACAATCCCGGCACGGGATGCAGAAGAAAATTACGGGTTATGCAGTATCCCATGGAGACAGGCTCACCGCAGCCGTTCTTAAACCCCGTCCCGCCGCCAAAGCTGAGCCGAAATAGCACCCCACCGGTCATCGGGCACCCACAAGGGGCGCCCCTACAGTCCAACATATCGGATAACACCCTTACCCAAAACACCAAACACCAGACACACTCCGCAAACCGCAACTCGAATAGAAACTCGAAACTGGAAACTCGATACTCACAAATCGGAATTCGAACCCGATCTGATATCGCAAATGAAACGCACGTACAGCGCTACCAGCCACGAAATATCGAACACCAACCCCCCGGTCATCGGGCACCCACAAGGGGCGCCCCTACATTCTTCCTCCTGAATAGTACCGAAACACAAACCACCAGACACCAAACACACTTCGTAACCCGTAACCCGCAACCCGAATAGGAAACTCGAAACTTGAAATTTGATACTCGCAAATAGGAACTCGAACCCGATCTGGTATCGGCGATTGAAACCCGCACATCCCGGAACTGACCACGAAACATCGATCACCAACCACCTGTCATCGGGCACCCACACGGGGCGCGCCTACTTTCTAAACTCCCGGACAATGCTCGTTACCCGCAACCCGTAACCCGCAACCCTCTTTCCCGCAACTTGAAATGAAAATCGGAATAAATACATCTTTCACCCCATTGCAATCCCCACCCGCATCCGATCTACTGTCCGCATGCGACCGGCACACGGGCATTTCAGCCGCCCGTGCAAAGGTGATGTAAGAAAGACGCTTTCGGACGAAGCTGACAGGCGCCGCGTGAAAACTTCCCCATCCGAACGGTTACCGCCCCAGGTGTTTATCGAAGCGAACGAAACGGCGTCGCCCGCCGACGGCGGCGCGCGGTGGCGCTGCCCCGCAGAGACCGGACCGCCAGACGGGCTGGAGGAGTATGGCGGTGATTTTCGCCATTTCGAAAAACCCGCCGCGGAGGTAATCTCCGCCATTCTCGCCCGCCGTTGTCGCCCGCAGCCGGATGACCCATCTCTTTCGCCGGAGGCTGCCCCTGCCGCGCCGCGCCCGGCGGCCGGCTCCGCCCGGCCGGCGCCCCGTGCCGGACCCGATACGGCCCGGCTGCATTCCGATGGCCGCCTTCTGATCGTCGGCCGCGAAGCGGACATGGTTGCGGCCTGCGAAGGGCGTCTGGCGCGGCACTTGCCCTGCCTGACGGTTATAGAAACGGCTGCCGGCCGGCCGGTAAATAAAAGCCTCGATGTAGGCGATGCCCCGCACGTGTCGGATGTTCGCATCCGCGGCAGCCTGGGCCGTTTCGAGGCCACCGCCCGCCGCGGTAAAACCCGCATGCCCCTGAGCCGGCTGCTGGCCGGCGCGCCGGATTGTTTCGACCTGGTGCTGGACCTGCGGCCGGCGGCCGCAAACGGTTGGGAATTGCCGCCACCGGGATACTACGCCCCCGGCAGTGATGCGGACGACCTGCAGGGCGTCCTTGAAGAACTGCCGCGGATGGTCGGCGACTTCGAAAAACCGATCTTCCTCTACTATGATGACACCGACTGTGTGCACGCCCGGTCCGGCCTGAAGGCCTGCGGCCGCTGCCGCGATATCTGCCCGACGAGCGCGCTCGAGGTCGCGGAAGCGCGGCTTCACATCGACCAGGCGGCCTGTGTCGGCTGCGGGGTGTGCGCCGCCGTTTGTCCCACCGGCGCCCTGCGCTGCCTGCACGAATCGCCGCAGAAACTGCTGACGGCCGTCAGGAGTCGTCTCACCGAAGCGCAGCGGAATCACTGCCGGACCCCGACGGTTATATTTTGTGAAGCGCGCGAAAACGCCGACGGGCATCCGCCGCGGGCCGACGACCCATTGGCGGTGTGGTTGCCGGTGGCGGAAATCGGCTGCGTCGGCCCTGAGGTGTGGCTGAGCGCCCTGGCCTTCGGGGCGCGGCGCGTGATCGTCCGGCTGCCGGCCGCCTACCCGCCGCGCCTGCGCGGTGCCCTGGAAAAGCAGCTGCGATGGGCGGCGGCGATTCCGGAGAACCTGGGCCTCGGGCCGGACCGGATAGAACTGATCGCGGCCGACGCCGCCGAAAGCCCGGTTCCCGAATTCGGTAAGGAACGCGTCCCGAACGCCGGCTTCTCGCCGTTTCAATCCAAGCGCGTCCTGGTCCGGTGCGCGGTAACGCAGCTGGCCGCCCGTGCCGCGAACCCGCCCGCCTGGGTGACCCTGCCCGTCGGCGCACCTTTCGGGGCGATTCACGTCGATCCGGACGCCTGTACGCTTTGCCTGGCCTGTGCCGGGGCCTGTCCGACCGGGGCGCTGGTCGCTCCCGGCGATGTTCCCGAGCTGAGACTGGTGGAATCCGAGTGCCTTCAGTGCGGGCGGTGCCAAAAGATCTGCCCGGAAACCGCCGTCACGCTGGACCCCCGCCTGGCGACGGATCCCGCCCGCAGCGAACTGCCGCGGCGCCTGCATGCCGAACGGCCCTTCGCCTGCGTCCGTTGCGGCAGGGGGTTTGCGCCGCCGAGCCTGGTGGCGAAAATGACCGCACGGTTAGAGGGCCACTGGATGTATGGCCGCGAAGAGCAGATCCGGCGCCTCAAAATGTGCCGCGACTGCCGGGTGCGGGATCTTTTCGAGGCGCGCGACAAGGACGACCCGTCATGACGACCCATGTCGCGATAGACGGCGCCACCGGGCGCGTGAACCCCGCGCAGCTGCGCAGCGATGTCTATTCGCTGCTGGCCGCCCTTCTGGTACGGCCCCCGGCAGCCCGCACGCTGGCCGGGCTGGCGCATCTGGAAACGCTGCCCGCAACACCGGCCCCGATCGAGGCCGCCGTCGACGATCTCAGCAACGCCGCTGCTGAAACCGACGCCCTGACGGTGGAACGGGAATACACCGATCTTTTCATCGGCACCGGGCGCGGCGAACTCGTCCCGTATGCGTCCTGGTACCACGAAAAGCTGCTGGCGGCCTCCCCGTTGGCGCGGCTGCGGCGGGACCTGGCGGCGCTCGGGATCGATCGCCGCGACGGTGTGCGCGAGTCCGAGGACCATGCCGGCGCGCTGTGCGAAACCATGGTCCTGATCATCCCCCGGCCGCAGCTGACCATTGCAAAGCAGGCGGACTTCTTCGGTGCTCATATCGCCGGCTGGATGCCCCGCTTCTTCCGCGATCTGCGGCAGGCCCGTGCGGCCGTTTTCTACCGCGCGGTCGGCCGCCTGGGTGAAGACTTCTTGCTGCTGGAGCAACGGCTCCTGCAGAAACATTTGGGCGAGGAGGACTGAACACGATGCGACGAAAAAACCATTTTCCACTGAAGGAGCGCCGCGATTTTTTTAAAAAAGCCGTTATCCTGGGCGCGGCGGCCGTCTGCGCAGCCGCCGGCGGCCGGCGCCCGGCGGCCGCCGTAAAGACCGGCCCCGCACCGGTCCCGGGGCCGTGCGGAGGCTACCGGCTGACGGCGCATATCCGCAAATATTACGAGCGGGCCGCGCTTTAAAAAGGAGACCGACCATGCGACATCACCCCTGGCTGAAGCCCATCACCCCGCCGGCCGCCAAGCCGGAAGCGATCGACCGGCGCGCCTTTCTGCGCCGCTCGGGACTGATCGTGGGCGCGGGCGCCCTGGCCGGCGCGCTGCCGCTCGCGCTGATGCGAACGGCACGGGGCGCCGATAAGACCAACATCCCCAAGCCGGGCGTGAAGACCGAGATCCGGCGCTCGATCTGCACCCACTGCTCGGTCGGCTGCGGCGTGATCGCCGAGGTGCAGAACGGCGTGTGGACCGGTCAGGAGCCGGACATGGAATCGCCCATCAACCTGGGCTCGCACTGCACCAAGGGCGCTTCCGTGCGTCACCACGGTATGGCCGACAAGCGGCTGAGGTATCCCCTGAAACTGGTCGACGGCCGCTGGACGCGCCTGAGCTGGGAGCAGGCCATCGAGGAAATCGGCGACCGCCTGCTCAATATCCGCGCCGAATCCGGTCCGGATGCCTTGTTCTTCTGCGGCTCTTCCAAGGCCAGCAACGAGGGCGCCTACCTGCAGCGCAAGTTCGCCGCCTTCTGGGGCAGCAACAACTGCGACCACCAGGCCCGCATCTGCCACTCCACCACCGTGGCCGGGGTGGCCAATACCTGGGGCTACGGCGCGATGACCAACTCCTACAACGACATGCACAACTGCAAGGCCATGCTCTTTATCGGCAGCAACGCCGCCGAGGCCCATCCGGTGGCCATGCAGCACGTCCTGCGCGGTAAGGAGAACGGCGCGCGCATGATCGTGGTGGATCCGCGTTTCACCCGCACGGCGGCACATGCCGACCTGTACGTGCGCCTGCGCCCCGGCACCGACGTGCCCTTTACCTGGGGACTGCTCTGGCACATCTTCGAAAACGGCTGGGAGGACGCGCCGTACATCGACCAGCGCGTCTGGGGCATGGACGAGATCCGCCGCGAGGTTCAGAAATGGCCGCCCGCGGAAGTCGAAAACGTGACCGGCGTGCCCGCGGCCCAGGTGCGCGAGGTGGCCAGGATCATGGCCGAAAACCGGCCCGGCACCATCGTCTGGTGCATGGGCGGCACCCAGCATCATATCGGCAACAACATCACCCGCGCCTTCTGCATCTTCCAGCTGGCCCTGGGCAATATCGGGGTGTCCGGCGGCGGCGCCAACATCTTCCGCGGACACGACAATGTCCAGGGCGCCACCGACGTCGGCCCCAACAGCCACACCCTGCCGGGCTACTACGGCGTGGGCGAAGGAGCATGGCAGCACTGGGCGCGTGTGTGGGACGTGGATTACGAGTGGCTCAAGGACCGCTTCGACCGCACGCGGCAGTATCCGGACGGCGACGGGAAGATGATGTATCCCATGTTTCTGGAGGGTATTCCGGTCTCGCGCTGGATCGACGGCGTGCTCGAGGACCCTCAGAACATGGCGCAGCGCACCAACTTTCGTGCGGTGTTCTTCCAGGGACACGCCTGCAACAGCCAGACCCGCGGCCCGGAGATGAAAAAGGCCCTCGAAAAACTGGAGATGGTCGTGATCAACGACCCCTTCCCGACCCACATGGCCGTGATGAGCGACCGCAAAAACGACACCTATCTGCTGCCGGCCGCCACCCAGTTCGAGACCTACGGGTCGGTGACGGCGTCCAACCGGTCCCTGCAGTGGCGCGAAAAAGTGATCGAGCCCCTGTTCGAAAGCCTGCCCGACCACGTGACGCTCTGCAAACTGGCGCGCAAGCTGGGTTTTGCCGATCAGATGTTCAAGAACATCCGGGTCGTGGATGATGAGCCGTCGATCGAAGACACGCTGCGCGAGATCAACCGCGGCGCCTGGACGATCGGCTACACCGGCCAGAGCCCGGAGCGGCTCAAACTGCACGCCCGGCACCGCGGCACTTTCAACACGACGACGCTCCAGGCCGCGGGCGGCCCCTGCGACGGGGAGACCTACGGCCTGCCCTGGCCCTGCTGGGGCACCCCGGAAATGAAGCATCCCGGCACGCCGATCCTCTACGATCCCGGCAAGAGCGTCGCCGAAGGCGGGCTGGTGTTCCGCGCGCGCTTCGGCACCGAAAGAAACGGCCAGAGCCTGCTGGCCGCCGACGGCGTCTACAGCAAGGGATCGGACATACAAGGCGGCTACCCCGAGTTCACCTACGCCATGCTCGAACGGCTGGGCTGGGCCGGGGAGCTGACGGCGGAGGAAATGGGCGTCATCCGGCGCATCGCCGGCGCGACCGAAAACGGCGCGCCCAAGCAAGACATGGGGTCGGCCGGCAAGGCGCAGTCCCACGGCGCGAACAATCTGGGCCAGGTCAACTGGAAGACCGACCTGTCGGGCGGAATTCAGCGCGTGGCGATCGCCCACGGCTGCGCGCCCTACGGCAACGCCCGCGCCCGCTGCGTGGTCTGGACCTTTCCTGACCCCGTGCCGGTCCACCGCGAACCCCTCTACACGCCGCGCTTCGACCTGGTGGCCAAATATCCGACCTACGAGGACCGCAAGGTCTTCTGGCGTCTGCCGACGCTGTACCGTTCGATTCAAAAGGACGACCACTCCGGCCGCTACCCCCTGGCGTTCATCAGCGGCCGGCTCACGGAATACGAGGGCGGCGGCGCGGAAACCCGCTCCAATGCCTGGCTGGCCAAGCTGCAGCCGGAGATGTTCGTCGAAATCAACCCGGCCGACGCCAACGACGCCGGCGTCAAACACTGGCAGTACGTGTGGCTGGAGGGACCGGAGGGCGGGCGCATCAAGGTGCGGGCCATGATCACCGAGCGGGTCGGCCGCGGGGTGGTCTGGACCCCCTTTCACTTCGGCGGCTGGTACGAAGGCCGCGATCTTGTCGACCGCTACCCGGACGGCACCGCCCCGTTCGTGCGCGGTGAATCCTGCAACACCGCCACCACCTATGGCTACGACTCGGTGACCCAGATGCAGGAAACCAAGGCCACCCTGTGCCGGATCGAACCGGCCTGAGACAAGAAAAGGAGAAACCTTTAGATGGCCCGCATGAAATTTCTGTGCGATCTCGAGCGCTGCATCGAGTGCAACGGCTGCGTGACGGCCTGCAACAACGAGCACGATGTGCCCTGGGGCATGAACCGCCGTCACGTGGTCACCCTGAACGACGGCCGCCGCGGGGAAAAGTCCGTTTCCGTGGCCTGCATGCACTGCACGGATGCGCCCTGTGCAGCCGTGTGCCCGGTCGACTGCTTCTACACCACCGTGGACGGCATCGTACTGCACGACAAGGACCTGTGCATCGGCTGCGGCTACTGCTTTTACGCCTGCCCCTTCGGGGCGCCCCAGTATCCCCAGCAGGAAGCCTTCAACGTGCGCGGCAAGATGGACAAGTGCACCTTCTGCGCCGGCGGCCCCCTGCCGGACAACTCCGAGGAGGAATACCGCACGTACGGCCGCAACCGCATCGCCGAGGGCAAACTGCCGCTGTGCGCGGAGATGTGCGCCACCAAGGCGCTGCTCGCCGGAGACGGGGACATCGTCTCGGAGATCTACCGCCAGCGGGTCATGAAACGCGGCGGCAGCCCGGACTTCTGGCGCTGGCAGACGGCCTATCCGCCGGGGAAATGAAGGCTGTTTACTATGGCGCCTGCAGGAGATCGAAGAAAATGAGAGTTAAAGTCGCTATCGTCGTTGCCGCAGCCCTGCTCGCCGGTGTCTCGATGTCCGGCTGCTACGACTCGGCCGGCATGACCTTTTACGAAGCCGGCGTGTACAAGGGCTCCGACGACCCGCTGCTGGGCAAGCTGCAGGATACCGGGCTGCAGCAACGGCTTCAGGATCGTTTCCGCGCCGTGCAGACCGACCGCTGAGGGGCGAGGGGCGGCGACCGGTTGGAAGGAGTAAGATGCCGATCGACAAGCTGAAAAAAATCATCGCCGCGGCTCTGGCGGCCGGTCTGCTGGCCCTGGCCGCCGGCTGCCAGCGCGTGCAGGATCCCTGGGTGCGCGGCCCGAACCGGCTCGAACAGGAGCGCTCCCGATCTGACCAGGCGCAGATGGCGCTGCGTCACCGGTTTACGTCCGTCCAGACCGATCGCTGAAGAAGCGGCAGGTACGGGATTCGGGGTTCCGGGATCTGGCTGCAGGCTTTACTACCAATCATCACCATTATGAACGGTTTTTAGGTTCCTGGTTGCCATTTTCAAGTTTTTTCAAGTTCCTGTTTAAATTGTCCCTGATCGATTCTCTATTTGAAGGAGCCGACCGATGACCGGACAGCATCATTTACGAGTCCTTGTCCTTGTCTTCTGGGGGCTGATGATGGTCGCCGGGATGCTGCTTTGCACCGCCGCCGCGCTCGCCGACGCAGACGCCGTCAATCCGCGGGCCGACACCTGGCGCGCCGTAAGGCGGGGCGAGACCGGCACCACCACCTCGAACGCTCGCGCCCACGAGGTGCTGATCCAGACCGAAGGGCAGCTGTGGCGGGAATTCCGCAACGGACCCCTGGCATCCATCTCCCCCTACTTGCTTGGGGGCGTGCTGGCGGCCATCGGCGTGTTCTTTTTGATCTTCGGCCAGGACAAGCTGGAGGACGGCCGTTCGGGCATATTGCTGCACCGGTTTTCGCTGGCGGAACGGATCCTGCACTGGTATACGGCCACCCTTTTCGTCCTGCTGGCCGTGAGCGGACTGAGCCTGCTCTTCGGGCGCGCCGTGCTGATTCCCGTCTTCGGCCCGCAGGGGTTTGCCGGCTACATGCAGGTCGGTCTTTTCGTGCACAACGTCAGCGGCCCGCTTTTCCTGGCGGGGCTGGCGGTCGAGTTCTTCGCCTGGGTCAAGGACAACATCCCCAAAAAAATGGATGTGCGCTGGTTCAGGAACCTGGGCGGCATCATCGGCGGCCCGCGGCCCCATGCCGGCAAAATCAACGGCGGTGAAAAGGCCTGGTTCTGGCTCATGGTCCTGGCCGGCACGGCCACCGGGATCACGGGCGTCATCCTGGATTTCCCCGTCTGGGGGCAGTCGCGGCAAACCATGCAGCTGGCGCACGTGATCCATGCCTCGGTGGCGATCCTGTTCGTGGCCGCTTCCTTCGGGCATATCTACATCGGGACCATCGGGGTCGAGGGCACCTTCGAGGGCATGTGGCGCGGCGAGGTGGATGCCGAATGGGCCAAGCAGCACGAGGATCTGTGGTACGAAGAGAAAATGCGGGAAAAATCTGCCTGACGTCCATCAGGGGTGCGAGCCGCGCGCGTGGCGTTCGGGGCTGACCTGGGCGTGATTGAGGGCGGCCACGAAGGCCACGCCGCCGATGATGTTCCCGACAAGGGTCGGAATGAAGAACCGCAACAGGAAGGCGCTGAAGGACGCTCCGCCCGTCATCAGGATGTAAAAGGCATTCACCGCGCCCGCGATGATGTGCGAGAACCCGCCGATGCCGACGACATAGGTGATGAGAATGATGATCGTCACGCGCCCGGTTTCGGCGACCGGCAGCAGCCAGACCATCAGCGCAATCAGCCACCCGGCGAACACCGCGCTGAGCAGCGTGGCGGCAAAACCTGTCGCGTACACCTTCATTCCGATCGGGACCAATTCGGCGCGCAGGTCCGGGCGAAAATACCCCATGGCGTGCATCAGCACCGCAAACAGCAGCGCCCCCGCCAGGTTGGCGCCCAGCACGGCACTCCACAAGCGTCCCACGTGCATGAGCGTGAAGCGGTTGCGGCGGTGCAGCAGCTGCAGGATCGGTGTGAGGGTGTTCTCGGTGAACAACTGCTGGCGGCCCAGGATGACGATCAGAAAGCCGATGCAGTAGCCGAACTTCGACACCAGCGGTTGCCAGTCCGTGTCCGGCAGGTAGTGCGCCAAAAGGGCTTCCATGAGAAACGAAAACCCCATCGAGGATCCCGCGGCCAGCCCCGACCACAGCAGGGCGGCGGTGTCGCGCCCGAGTTCATCTTCGCCTTCCTTGCGGATCGCCTCGTAGACCACGGCCGCTTTCGGAGAAGAGCGCCGCTCGGCATCTTTGAGTTCGATTTCGTTGAGTCCGTCCAGTCCTTTTTCGGTCGCTTTTCCGGCCATGGGGGTGTCTCGATTAGGGGTTCAAGGTTCGGGGTTCGGGGTTCCGCGTTCCGGGTTTCACGTTCAAGGTTTAATAAAGAACTCTATCCTTCAACCCCGAACGCCGAACGCTGAACCTTTGAACCTGTTGCGTTCGGGGTTCCGCGTTCAGCGTTCCCCGTTCAAGGTTCGGGTGCCTGGGTTATTTTTCGGAATGGTTTTTTTTCCTTTTTGCCAGTTTCCATTTTCAAGTTTCCAGTTTCCATTTTGTTAATATCGCAGGATCGCCGCGGCGGCCGCATGCTCTTCGGGCATATCCTCCCTGGCGAGCGCAAAGACGCTGCCTCCGGCGCGGATCGTTTCCACCACGGCCAGATCGAGCAGGTCTTCGGCCGCATCCCCCGACTCTTCCGCCATGGTCACCTCGTTTTTCAGCCGGTCGAATACGCCCGGACGGCGCTCTTCAAGGGCGACGAAAAGGGTTTCAACCCGTCCGTACGCCGCGGCGGGCACCACGGCGCGCACGCCCGCGGCCGTGTACCCTTTGCCGGCCAGCTCGCGGTAACGTTCCTCGGCCGCGCGCTGCTTTGCTTCCAGCGTCGGCCGAACGATCGCCAAGGCTTTTTCCTGGAGTTCTTCGGCCCGCAGTTCTTCGGGATTGCCGGTGATCGCTTCCTCCATCACCCAGCGATAGGAGAAGACCTCCCTGAATATGGGCAGCAGGAAATCGACCCCGGCCAGCACCAGCGGGATTTCCGGTTCGGACAGGACCCGCGCCAGACCGCGGTCGACGTCCTGAAAGTAGCGCCGGATATCATTCTTGCTCTCGTCGGTGCCCACCCCCTGGCCGTGGAACATGGCCGGCCGGTCTCCGGCCGCGTCGGCCGTTTCGGTGTGGAACTGGAGCTGGGCCTGCTTCTCGTCGTACTGCAGCGTCTCGGCGAGGCCCTGCGGCACGTCCGCGAGATCGATTTCGGCAACGTGGTGGCGCGTGCAGGAGAACAGACGGGTCTCGGCCTGGCTCAATGCCAGGACATAAAAGCGCTCGTCGGCCATGAAAAGCGGAATGAGGGGCTTGATCTCGAAGCGGCGTGCCACCGCAAACGATTCTTCGAAGGCGAGCGGCAGGCGGTAGTATAAAAACACCTCCGGGGCGATGAACAGCGCCAGTCCCCGGCTGCGGCGGCGCCAGAAATCATCGCCCTCCATCAGGCGTCCTGCCCCGGCAATTTTGTCGTAGAGGTCTTTTTTGTTCGTTCCGCCTTCCTGGACGGCCTTTTCGGCCTGCGCCAGCAGGTTCTTCAGGCGCAGCCGCTGCTTGTCGGTCGTAGCGGTCGCCAGTTCGGTAGGCATAAATATGGAAATGCACATGTCGCTGTGAATGTCGCTCAAACGCTTCAGGTCTTCCATGGTAAAGTTCTTCATCGCTGTCACCCTTTCTCCCGGCATGCTGCGCGTGTGACTCCCGATCTTGGTTGCCGAGCGGCTCGACGCATGTAAAATGAGTGCTTCAGCATTATCGTCTCTTATCTCATTTTAGGAATTCTAGCGTAACCGTTATCGAGGAACAATACGGCCGTTCCCTTATTTCGGCTGTTATCGATCAGTATTCCAGCCGACCCCTCGCCCCGGCCCTCTCCCGCAAGGGGCGAGGGAGCCGGTTCGACTCATGTTGTTGCGTCGATGATCCTTATGTGTGTACCCCAGCTTCCCGTCACTTGTGCCGAAGGTCATGCAGATTAGCGCCGATCCGTTAATGCTCTGTGGTTGGGTCCATGTCCCCCTCGCCCCTTGCGGGAGAGGGCCGGGGTGAGGGGGGACGCCGCATGGGGCTGACTGTCCCAACATTGGACACCGACACCTTGCCTGAGTTTTTTGACCGATCGCCCTCATTGCCGATTTCAGCCGGGACCGTGCCGGCACCCTTTTGGCCGCAGACCGGCTAACCTTCCGCCGGAACAGGATTTTCCGGGAAGCGGCCGCCTGCGCTAAAAGGCCCCTCATCCTCGGCGGCCTTTTCTGACCGCCGGATGGCACAATAGTTGCTCAGCGAATGGTTTGACGGATAACGCCTTCGTCTTGCGATCTCACTCCATAATCATGAAAAAGGCCCTTCATCAGCAGTTAATTTGATTCAAGTGAACCCGCTTATGCATGAAAATCTGTTTTCGCCGTTAAACCTGCGCGAAACCGAACTGCCGAACCGTATCGCCTTGTTGGCCCACCGCACCAATTTCAGCAAATCCGGTCGGCTTACCGACCGGCACATCGCCTATTACCGGCGGCGGGCGCAGGGCGGGTGCGGCTTGATCATCGTGGGCGAGCTGGCGGTGCACCCCGACGACCGCCCGTGGGAAACCTTGATCGAGGTTCATCGCCCGGAGGTGACGGCAGACTTTCAAAAACTCACCGATGCGATCCATCATTTCGACACCCGCATCATGGCCCAGTTGAACCATCGCGGATTTCAGAGCAGCGGGCAGGTGACCCGCAAGGCGATCTTGGGGCCTTCCGCCGTCGCCGATATCGTCTTCGGCGAGACCTGCAAACCGATGGAGCCCGAAGACATGGAGGCCGTCGCGGCAGCCTTCGGACGCGCCGCCGGACGGGTCCGGCAAGGCGGATTCGACGGGCTCGAAATCGACATGGGGCCCGAATCGCTGCTGCGCCAGTTCCTGTCGCCTATCAGCAACCACCGCGGCGATGACTTCGGCGGCAGCCTCGAAAACCGCATGCGCTTTCCGCTGAATGTGCTCGAACGCGTTCGCGCGGCCGTGGGACAAGATTTCACCATCGGGGTCTGCCTGTGCGCGGATGAAAAATTCTGGGGCGGCATCAATCCCGAGGAATCGGTGCAGATGGCGCGGACGCTGGAAGCCACCGGCGCCGTTGATTTCATCAATGTCGCCGTGGGCACCTACTACAATCTGCACCTGATCATGCCCTCCATGCACATCCCCTTCGGATTCACCATCGAGCTGGCCGAGGAGGTCAAAAAGGGCATCGGCCTGCCCGTGATGGCCAGCTATCAGATCGGTTTTCCGGGCAAGGCCGAACGGCTCATCGCCGATGGCAAGGCGGATATGGTGGGCTACGTGCGGGCCCTGATCAGCGACCCCGACATGGTCAAAAAGGCCCGCGAAGGCCGCATGGTCGATATCCGCTATTGCGTCAAGGACAACAAGGGCTGCATCGGCCGCATCAATCAATTCAAGGCCCTGGGGTGCATCCAGAATCCCGGCGTCGGGTATGAGCCGCTCAGCGGAGAGGCCTCCCTGCGCCCCGCCGCTCGAAAAAAAAAGGTCATCGTGGTGGGCGCGGGGCCTTCCGGCATGGAAGCCGCGCGGGTCGCCCACGCGCGCGGCCACGACGTGACGCTCTACGAGAAGGCGGACAATATGGGCGGCCAGGTCAAGCTCATCGGCAAGCGGCCGGGACGCGGCGCCATGCAGGGGGTGATCCGCTATCTCCGGCATCGGCTCATCGAGGCCGGGGTGCCGATCAAACGCGGCGTGACCGCTACGGCCGAGATGATCCTGGCCCAGGCCCCGGACGCGGTGGTGGTGGCCACGGGTTCGGTTCCCGTTTCACGGCCCTTTCCCGGCGAGTACGGGCCGCCGGCCGTTTTGACCGGCTGGGACGTCATCCAGGGCACCCACCCGGTGGGCGAAAGGGTGCTGTTTATCGATGAAGACGGCGGGCACCATGCCATGGCCACGGCGGAGCTGCTGGCCGAGCAGGGCAAAAAGGTGGACATGGTGACCAGCGACCTGTTCATCGGCATCGAACTGGCCCCGCGCGGGGAACTTTACCTGGGGCGTCAGCGCCTGCTGCAACAGGGGGCCACCTTCAGAACCGATCTGGAAATCCTGGAAATCGATGCGGGCAACGGGCGTCCGCGCGTCAAGGCGCGCGACATATACACCAACGGCACCATCGTTTTCGAAGACCACGACACGGTGGTCCTGGATGTGGGCAATACGGCCGATGACGAACTCTACCACCAGTTGAAAGGCAACGTCGGAGAGGTCCACCGAACCGGGGATTGCGTCGCGCCCAGGGGAATCGACATGGCGATTATCGAAGGCCGGCGGGTGGGAGAACTGCTGTGAGCGAATTCAAGTATCTTTTTTCACCGCTCAAAATCGGCGCCACGGTCGTGCCCAACCGGATTCACTTCGCCGCCCACATGACCAACTACGCGGTGGACAATCTGATCAGCGACCGGCACATCTACTATTACCGCGAGCGGGCCAAGGGCGGCGTCGGGTTGATCACCACCGAGGAGATGGGGATCCATCCCACGGATCACCCCTATGACAAGCTGGTGGATGTCTACGAACCGGAGGTGATTCCGGGTTTCAAACGCCTGACCCGTGCCATTCACGACTACGACACCAAAATCTTCGCCCAGCTCAACCACAACGGCATGCAGGGCGACGGCAAGATCTCGCGCCTGCCGGTGTGGGGACCGTCGCCCGGCAAGGATCCCATCTTCCGCGAAACCTGCAAGGCCATGGAAATAGAGGATATCCGCGAATGCATCGACTATTTCGCGATCTGCGCCAAAAACGCAGTGGAAGGCGGATTTGACGGCATCGAGCTTCAATTGGGGCACAGCTCCCTGATCCGGCAGTTTCTTTCGCCGCTGACCAATCACCGCCAGGACGCCTACGGCGGGAGTATGGAGAACCGCTGCCGATTCGCCCTCGAAGTGATCGATGCGGTCCGCAAGGCCGTGGGACCCGATTTTACCCTCGGGGTCCGCCTCAATGCCGACGAGATGCACCCCCGCGGCGGGCTGACCCATGCAGACGCCAAACGGGTGGCCGTGCGGCTGGAGGCTTCCGGGCAACTCGACTTTCTGGACCTCAGCCTGGGCACCTTCTACAACCTTTTCCTGGTGGAAGGCTCCATGCACACCCCGCTGGCGTACACGGTGCCGTTGTCGGCCGGCATGCGGTCGGTGGTCAAGCTGCCGGTGTTCTGCACCAACCGCATCAACGACCCCCACCTGGCGGAAAAGATCCTGGAAGACGGCCAGGCCGACATGATCGGTATGGTGCGGGCCCTGATCTGCGATCCGGAGCTGCCCAACAAATCCATGGAAGGACGGACGGACGACATCCGCAACTGCATCGCCTGCAACCAGGGCTGCATCGCCCGCATGGGACTCGGCTACCGTCTGGGCTGCCTGCACAACCCGGCCGCCGGCGAAGAAGAAGCCCTCGGCATCGGCACCCTCGAGCCCGCCGCAACCCCCAAAAAGATCGTCGTGGTGGGCGCGGGGCCCGCCGGTCTCGAAGTGGCCCGGGCGGCTACCTTGCGCAAACATCGCGTCGTTTTGCTCGAAAAGGCGGCCGAGGTCGGCGGCCAGAACATCATTGCCGGAAAAGCGGCCGGCCGGCAGGAGATCACCGGCGTCACCCGCTGGCTGGTGAGCCAGTTGAACAAGCTCGATCTCGACATCCGACTGGGCGTCGAGGCCAGCGCGACGACGGTGCTCGAAGAACGGCCGGATGTCGTGGTGATCGCCACCGGCTCGACCCCCAAGACCGCGCCGTTTCCCGGCGAATACGGTCCGCCGCAAGTGGTGACCACCATGCAGATTCTCACGGGTGATATCGAAGCCGGCGACAAGGTGCTGCTCATCGACCAGGACGGCCATCATCAGGCCACCGGCACGGCGGAGCTTCTGGCGGATCGCGGCAAAAAGGTTCACATGCTGACCGCGGCGCTGTTTATCGGATCGGCCCTGGGCCCCCTTCAGGATCTCTACCTCACCCGCAGCCGGCTGGCCAAAAAAGGGGTGACCTTCACCCCCGACATCGCGGTGCTCGAAATCCAGGGCACGCTGGTCAAGGCCCTGAACGTCTATTCCAACGAATTGATCGATTTCGACGGCTACGATACGGTGGTGCTGGCCGCCGGCAACATCGCCAACGACAGCCTTTATTTTGAGCTGAAGGGCAAAGTAAACGAACTGTACCGGGTCGGCGACTGCGTGGCGCCCCGGAAAACGGACATGGCCATTATCGAAGGCCACCGTATCGGCAGAACCATATAGTAGGCGGCCACCCACACATGGCCTTTTTTCCGCTGGGTGCCGCCGCGGAATGCGACCGGGCCCGGCGAACTGCGCCGTATTTATAATTTGGACACTCGACAGTGCCGTAAAAATAACCAAAGATAGGCACCAGGGGGGGCCATGTTCGATATCTGGATAGTCGTTCAGCACAGAGACGACGAAATCGAGGAGGCCACCTACGGTCTTGTCGCCGAGGCCAGGCGGCTCCTCGCACAGCCGGGCGAAACCGGTCGGGTCACGGGCGTCGCTCTGGGGCCCATTTCCGACTCGGTGCTGGAAACACTCGGAAACTATGGCGTCGACCGGGTGCTGCATGTCTCCAACGCCCGGATGAATCGCTATCAGGGCGAAATCTTCGGCCGAGCGGTGTTTGATCTCGTGCAACAAGAAAATCCGGCCCTCCTGCTCATGGCCCAGGCATCTGAAACCGAGGACCTGGCGCAGCGGGTGGCGGCCTCGATGAAAACGGCCCTGGTCACCCGCACCATGGATTTTACCCTGACGGCCGACGGTACCGCCCGCGCCATTCGACCGGTAGCCAACGGGTATCTTTTCGAAGACGTGGCCCTCGCCACCTGCCCGCCGCCCATTGTCCTGTTTCTGCCTTCCGTGCTGTTCGATACGAAACCCGACCGGGAAGCCGCGGCCGCGGTGATCGATGTTCCGGTCCCGGAACCGGCGGATGACCCGAAAACCCGCACCGTGCAGGTTATCGCAGCCGCGCCGGAAGACCTGGACCTGGAAGAAGCCGACATCATCGTGGCCGGAGGCCGGGGCGTCGGCAAGGGCGCATCCTTCGATGTCGTCCACGCATTGGCCCGGGCCATCGGCGGTTCGGTGGGCGGCACCCGGCCCATCATCGATTGGGGCGTCCTGCCCTACGAACGCCAGATCGGCCAGACCGGCAAGTATGTCTCCCCCCGACTGATCATCAACTGCGGCATCTCAGGTGCAAATGAATACACGGCCGGCATGGAAAAATCTCAGCAGGTCATCGCCATCGATCTCAACCCGCGGGCCCGGATGTTTCGGTTTGCCGACCTGGGTGTGGTCGGCGATGTTCATGAACTCCTGCCCCTGCTGATCTCCCGAATCGAGGACCGGAAATGAATCGACACCTGTTCAAGTACTTCGGCGGCTGCACGGTGGTGATCCCCATGATCGTCGCCGTACTGATCGCCGGGCATGCGCGGGCATCCGCAACCAAAGCCGCGACGGCCTACACCCCTGCGGACTGCATCGAGTGCCATCGAACGGGCAGCGAGGAAAGCGGACTTCATATCTCCGCCGAAGAATATGAAGCCTCCGTCCACGGCCCGCAAATCACCTGCCAGGAGTGCCACACCGGTGTGGTCGACGATCGACACCAGAGCACCAAGGGCTCGGGGGCCGTGGACTGCGGCGCCTGCCACGAACAGGAAAACCGGCACGGTCTGAAGGGTCCGGAGGAACAGCGTCCCCATTGCTACGACTGCCATACCCGGCATCACGTGTTATCGAAGACCGATCCGGCGTCCACCGTCCATCCCGATCAATTGGCAAGCACCTGCGCCGGGTGTCATCCGGCGGCATCCGGTAAAACAGGCTTTTTCGCGTGGTTTCCCACTTACCGGATCGCTTCCCACAACAAGGCGGATTTTGCCGTCGCCTATGAAAAAGACAATTGCCTGGGATGTCATCAGGGCGCCGCCGCACACGGGGAAACCGGGCCGATCGACGCGCAGGACTGTTACACATGCCACCGGCCGCCGGAGGCGGCCGGCGCCATGTGGGGGTATATGCATCCCCAGCCGGACGTAAAGACGCAGCCGGCCGTTTTTGCCGCCGCATCGATTTACCAGGTCTTTGTCGCCCTCGGCCTGATCGCGCTCCTGGGCAAGTTTTTAAACCTTGTCTTCGACCGATTCCCGCGAAAGTCGGACCGGTAAATCGACCCCTCACCCCGGCCCTCTCCCGCAAGGGGCGAGGGAGGCATGAGGCATCGGCTCCGGATTATTGAAACGCGGGTCGGTGCTTCATGCCCACACCCCTTGAAGGGATACCGGCGGATATCATCGAAGCTGCTTTTTAAACGGACACCGGTCGGAGCAGCGTCCCCTCGCCCATTGCGGGAGAGGGCCGGGGTGAGGGATGGTATTCTGCTGCAAAGGAGATAAGCTGTGCAGGCATTGTTAACCTCATTCGATTTGCTGCTGGTGGCATCGGCGGTTCTTATCATGGCGCTCGGCCTGAGCCGGCGCTGGGCGGTGTGGCGGACGAGAAAACCGGCCGGCACCGCCGGCGATTGGCAGGCGCTGAAGACCGCCTTGATCGCGCAGCGCGACATTCTGAAAAGGCCGGCGGTGGGTGGCGCGCATGTGGCGGCCTTCTGGGGCATTGTGATCCCCCTGGTCGTGATCATTCTGGCTCAAATCGGGTTTATCATCCCCCAGACGCCGGCCAGGCTGCTCTCTTTGGTTCAGGACCTGGCGGGCCTGGCGCTGCTGCTCGGCACCCTGTTCCTGCTGGTTCGACGAATAGGGCGCGCGGATGTCCAAGGGCCCTCGCGCACCCTGCTGCCCATGGTACTGCTGCTGGCCATCCTTGTTTTCGGGTTTCTGGCCGAAGGCGCCCGGCTGAGCATCCTCCCGGGCGACGGGTTTCCGTGGCCCTCGCCCCTGGGATGGGTTTTTTCCCTGATATCCCCGCCCTCGCCGGTCTTCATGCAGATGATGATCCGCCTTCATTTCCTTGCCGTGCTCGCTCTCATCGCCGCCGTTCCGTTTACCTTCATGCGCCATGCCGCAGCCGCGCCCCTGAACGTATTTTACAGGAAGCAGGGCGCCAGGGCGGCATTGACGCTCCCGGCGATCGAAAACGGCGAGATCGGTGCAAAAACGGTGGAAGACCTTTCCTGGAAACAGATGCTGGATGCCGAAGCCTGCGTCGCCTGCGGCCGGTGCGACGAAAACTGCCCGGCCGCCATTTCCGGCAAACCCCTGTCCCCGCGGAAGATCATCCGCAATATCCGGGAACAGATGGAGACGGTTATCGCCGATAAAAAGCGACGACGACATGTACCGGGGAACGTACCCGAACCGCCGCTTCTAAAAAACGTCGTCACCGCGGATGAAATGTGGGCCTGCACCTCCTGCATGGCCTGCGTGGAACATTGCCCGGTCTTTATCGAGCCCCTGGACAAGATCATCGACCTGCGACGCTACCAGGTCATGGGCGAGGCCCGGCTGCCGGCCGAAGCGCGGCCGATGATCCGCGATCTGGACCTCTACGGCGATGTTCAGGGCAAGGGCGTGGCCCATCGGACGGACTGGGCCATGAACCGGGAGGTTCCCCGGATGTCCCGGACTCCGGATCAAGGCGGATTCGATGTGGACACCCTCTTGTGGGTCGGCTGTTCCGGGGCGTTTCATCCCCGGAACCAGGAGACCAGCCGGGCCATGGTGAAGATCCTCAAGGCCGCCGGCATCCGGTTCGCCATTTTGGGAAAAGAGGAGATGTGCTGCGGTGATCCCGCCCGGCGGTTGGGTGACGAGATCCTCTTCCGCAAGCTGGCCCGGGCGAACATCGCCCGATTAAACCACTATCGGGTGCAAAAAATCGTCACCCTGTGCCCTCACTGCCTGAACACCCTGAAAAATGAATATCCGGATCTGGGATGTAAAATGGACGTGATTCATGCCACGGAACTGGTCATGACCCTGATCCGTGACAAACGCATCACCCTGAAGTATCCCGTGGCGGATAAAATGGCCATACACGATGCCTGTTATCTGGGCCGATATAACCAGGTGTATCAGCCGCCGCGGGATATCTGCCGGGCCGTGCCGGGCACCCGACTCACGGAACCGGCGCGCAGCCGGGACAGCGGCTTCTGCTGCGGTGGCGGCGGCGGACGGATGTGGCTGCACGAGAACATCGGTCAGAACATCAACGTAGTCCGGGCCGAGGAGTTGGCGAAGACCGCTGTCGATGTGATCGGCACCGCCTGCCCCTATTGTCTGGTCATGCTGGACGACGGGGTGAAATCCCTCGAACTGGAAAAGACGCCGAAAGTGGCCGACATTATCGACATCGTCGCCGAGGCGATGGGGTGAAAACTTGGGGGGCTGGAGTATTGGAGTGGTAGAAGATGGGAAGGCGAATGGCTAAAGGCAAAGGGCGAAAGGATGACGGCGCAAGAAGATGGGAAGTCGGAGGCCGGGAAGCGGGGAAGCGGGATTGTTGGCGTACGGGACTGGTGGAGTACTGGAGTATTGGAGTGGTGGAGTATTGGAGTGGTGGATGATGAAATACGGGAAGTATGTTAGGAATGATGGAATGATGGAGTGGTGGAAGATGGGAAATTAGGAAGGCTAAAGGCAAAGGGCGGGTAGTTGGAATATAGGAATACTGGAAGGTTGGAAGACGGCGGGGCAATGAGGAAGACTCATGTGTTGTGAGATGAGAAGAACCAGTCTCATTATCGGTACAATGGGACTCAGGGGTATTGCATCACTCTGTTTTTCCACCATTCCATCATTCCAGCATTCCAGCCTCCCATCCTCCAACTTCCCATCTTCTTGCCCCTTCAACCTTGCACCTTCATCCTTCCCCCTTTTGCCGTTCGCCTTTTGCCTTTCGCCTTTTTCACTCCGGCACCTCGTTATCCCAGAGCCGTGTTCTTTGAATTGGCTCCGAGAACCATGAAATAAATTTGACCTACTTTGTTGCAAGCCGAGGATGAAATGAAAATCATCGTCTGTGCCAAGCAAATTCGACACACCTATGCGAGAACGGGAATATCGCCCGAATCACACTACATCCGCCCCGAAGACGGGGTGTATCGCGTTGACCCTCACGATGAAACGGCCCTGGAATTGGCCCTGCGCCTGAAAGACGAACACGAAAACATCACCGTCGTGCTGCTCACCCTGGGACCGATGATCGCCGAAGAAGAAATTCGACGGTGCCTGGCCACCGGCGCCGACGACCTGTATCGGATCAACCTCACCGGGCACCCGCCTGATGCGTCAGACCCCCTGGATCAGCCCGACCCGTGGGTCAAATCGGATCTCATGGCCCGAGCCGTGAAAGACCTCGAGGGGGATCTGGTGCTCTGCGGCAAAGCGTCTCTCGATAAAGGCAGCGGCCAAGTGGGAGCGCTGCTGGCACATCGCCTCGACCGGCCCTTTGTGTCGGCCATCACAGATCTTACGATAACTGATTTTTCCACGAATAAATCCGACGGCACCCTTCAGGTGCAGCGCAGCGCCGGTCGCGGGGTTCGGGAAATCATCGCCTGCCGGCTGCCGGCCGTCTTCAGCGTGGATCTGGGGCCCGATCTCCGGTTGCCCAAATTTGCCAAGCGACAATGGGCGGCGGCCTATGCTCCGCGGCAATTGGATTACGGCGCCGACGTCGATGCCCCAAAGACGGTCTGCACCCACCGGTTTCAGCCGCGCCCCCGTCCGAAGATCGTCCCCGCGCCGGACAGCCGCCTGCAGGCCTACGAACGCATCATGCAGCTTCTCGCCGGCAGCAAAGTGGAGAAAAAAGGAGAGGTGCTGACCGGGAGTCCTGAATCTCAGGTCGAAGGCATTATCGCTTTTCTGAGAGCCAATAACTTTCTCGTGTCGACCAATGCGGACCCATAATCGCCCATTGACCTTTCGGCTGAGACCTTCAGCCCGATACCACCGTCTACCGGACGGGAAGGCGGCGCTGGTGCTGCTCTTCCCGCTGCGGGCGGTGTTTGTTCATGCTTCCTGGCACCCGGTGCCGGCTTGCCTGGGCCACGATGAGGGGGTGCCACTGGACCGTATCGCCGAAACGGTTGCCCCTGTTCCCCCCGAGAAGGTCGAGCACTTCCTGAACACCCTGGTCCAGAAGGGGTATGTCGCCCAGGAAGGCTTTCCCTCGCTCGATGAAGCCGAGTATCCGGCGGTGACCGTCATCGTACCGGTCAGAAATCGGCCGGCGGAGGTCACCGCCTGCCTCTGCTCATTGAACCGCCTCGATTATCCGGCCGAAAAGCTGGAGATCATCGTGGTGGACGATGCCTCCGAAGATGCAACGCCCGAAGCGGTGACGCAGTTCCCCGCGGCGCGCCTGCTCCGGATGCAGCATCACCGCCAGGCATCTTTTTGCCGAAACCGGGCCGCCGAAGCCGCCCGGGGCGACATCCTGGCATTCATCGATTCGGATTGCCTGGCCGATCCCACCTGGCTCAAGGAATTGGTACCTGCGTTTCGAGACCCGTCACTCGGCGCACTGGGCGGCCGGGTCGATGCCGCCTGCGAAGAAAACGGGCTGGACCGCTACGAAGAGGTCAAGTCGTCCCTTAAAATAGGGGCCTGGTTCAAGCGGTCCGAACAGGCCGAACGGTTTTTTTATGTGCCCACCTGTAATTTCCTGGTGCGAAGAGAGGCTTTTATAAGCCTGGGCGGCTTCCGGGAGACCCTGTATGTGGGCGAGGATGTCGATTTATGCTGGCGGTTGCAAGACGCGGGACATATCTTGGAATATCGGCCCATGGGAAGGGTGGCCCACAAGCACCGGAACCGCCTCACTGCCTTCTGCACCAGACGCTTCGATTACGGGACCTCCGAACCCATGCTCCAGCAGTTGCACACCGGCCGGGTGAAAACCCTGTTTCTGCCTTGGCCCGAATCGCTTTTCTGGCTGGCGGTCGTCCTGTCGATGGCCCTGAAAACCACCCTTCCTCTTTTCCCGGCCGCGGGGTTGCTTCTGGTGGACGGTATAAGAAAACACGGCAAACTGAAGGCCCGGCAGATCCCCGTCACACGATGCCAGGTTTTCACAGCCATCATCCGCGGTTATCTGTCCTTCGTCTATCACTGCTGCAGTTTTATATCCCGTTATTACCTGGTCGTCGTGCCGGTGGTCTTGCTCTTTTCTCCACTGACCGCCGCCGTCATTTTCGGGATGCATCTGACAGCCGGCGTTGTAGAATATATGGTCAAGAAACCGCGCCTGAATCCGTTGTCGTTTTTGCTCTTTTTCACTCTGGAACAGGTATCCTATCAATCCGGTGTGTGGTGGGAGTGCATTCATCGGGTCAACTTCCACCCGGTGCTGCCGCGGATCATTCATAAGCGCATGGACTCGAAACTAAAACTTGAAACTTGAAACTGGATACTTGCAAATAGGAAGGAAAATTTGTTATTTGTCATTTGAATTTTGGAATTTTTCACTGAAGCATTAGAGTTTCTTCTTCGATCAAGCTGAATGATAGCAGTCAGGGGCCGGACTGAACCCGGAACCCAGAACCCAAAACCCGAAAGGAGACATCACATGCCGAAGTACATTATCGAACGCGAACTGCCGGGCGCCGGCGCACTTGGAGACGACCAGATCCAGGGCATTTCACAAAAATCTTGCCAGGTGCTGAGTGAATTGGGGCCCCAAATTCAATGGGTGGAAAGCTTTGTCACCGATGACAAGATATACTGTGTTTACATTGCCCCCAGCAAGGAATTGATCGAGAAGCACGCGCAGCAAGGCGGCTTTCCGGCCAACAAAATCTCGGAAGTCAGGCGAAAGATCGATCCGACGAGCGCCGAAGGATAATTCTTTACCAAAGGAGGTCACTCATGGCTGATCGCAAAGTCACCGTGATCGCACGGTTCAAGGCCAAACCAGGACTGGAAGAGACAGTGAAGAAAGAGGTGATGAAACTGGTATCACCGACCCGTGCGGAAGCCGCTTGCATCAATTACGACCTGCATCGATCATCCGAGGACCCGGCCGTCTTGATGCTTTACGAAAACTGGGTCAGTAAAAAAGCTCTGGACGAGCACCTGGCGATGCCCCATTTGGAAGCGTTTAAAGCCAAGGCCGACGAGATTCTGGCAGAACCGCTGAATATCACCCTATGGGAGATGATCAGCGAGCCGTCGCAGAAATAACGGCTTGGATGACTGCAACGGAAGTGTTGCCCAATCGAATTCGACGCTTTGGATTGCAACCACCGCAATCGCTGACGCTCATGGTGACGAGTGGCTGTAATCTGCAGTGCCACCACTGCCTGCTCGACTGCGGACCATCGCGAGCCGAGTCGGCAGTGCCATCGGAGCCTCTCATTGAAATAATCCGGGATTTTATCGGCTCCGGCGTCAACAAGCTCAATATCGCCGGCGGCGAGCCGTTGACACACCCGGAGTGGCGGAAAATCGTTGATTATGCCTGCCGCCGGTCCGAGCTTGCGCAAGTCACCTTGCAGACCAACGGCGTCCTGTTGGACGAGGCAACGGTCCGCCGGCTGATAAAACTGCCCCCGCAGCGGTTCCGGCTGCAAGTCAGCATCGAAGGCGCCACGGCCCTTACTCATGATGCGGTTCGCGGCCCGGGCAGTTTCGAAGCCGCCTTCAGGGGAATTCGGTCGGCAATCCGGCAGGGTCTCGGGGAGCAGACCCACGTGGCCTTTACGGAGATGGCGCACAACTTTCATGAAATTCCCCAGTTGCTGGCGCTTTTGGACGGCATCGGAATTTCACGGCTGGTCAGCGGAACCCTGGTTCGCGGCGGACGCGCGGCGACAGCGCGGCAACTGGCGGCGCCGTCGACCGCACAGGCGTGTGAGCTTCTCGATCTTTATCATAACGATCGGGCATTCAGGGATCGGTATGATCGCATGGCCGGCGTATCGGTCATCGAGTGGTACAAGGGCCGGTCGGAACCGGCCGATAGAGTCTGCAGCTGCATGGAGAACCCGTTTATATCGGCCGCCGGTCGACTCTATCCCTGCGTCATGCTCCTTTCGGAAAAATACGCCGTCGCGGATGTTTTTCACCGTTCTTTCGAAGATATCATGTCGGAAGGCTTATCGATTTGGGCCGAGCTGCCCCGGATAAGCCGCCGGCGGATGGCAGAGCTTGAAACCTGCGAGGGCTGTCCGGGGCGGCCTCACTGCGGGGGGGGATGTATGGGACGCGCCTTCGCCCACAGCGGCGTTCTGATGGCGCCTGAAGATCGATGTGCGCTGAGAAAAGCAGCGTACTGCTGGAAATAGAAGGAGGTCATTAACTTAAAGGATATCTCCTGCACGTCCCCCCTTTGAAAAGGGGGATCGAGGGGAATTTTCAAATGATGGCAAGAAATCCCCTCCGCCCCCTTTTTCAAAAGGGGGGGAATTTCAGAGTTGGCGATCGCAATGAATCACGAACTGTTGAGACTGATACCGCAGCTAGGCCGAAACGGTCTGCGCCATCGCTATCGGCGCCTCACCGGAAAGCCGGGTAAACCGGCCGCGATCAGCTTCGAGATCACCCACGACTGCATCGCCCGCTGTATCATGTGCAACATCTGGAAGATCCCCGCCCGGGTGCCGAACCTGCCCATCTCGGACTGGCTGGCATTGCTCTCCTCGCCGGTGTTGGACGACCTGCGAGAGCTGGATGTCACCGGCGGCGAACCATTTCTTCGAGACGACCTGAGCGAACTCTTCGACGGTATCTGTGCCCTCAAGAATACCAACCTGAAGAAACTGCGCGCAGTGGCCGTGACCACCAACGGCTTTTTGACCCGGCGGGTCGTCGCGACCGTTGGGGATATCGCCCGCCGGCTGCACCGAGAAAACATCGAGCTGGTGATGGTCTGCGCGATGGACGCGGCGGGGCCGGTCCACGAAAAGATCCGCCGGCTGAAGGATGCCTGGCCGAAGTTAAACGCAACCATCCAGGGCCTGATCGACCTTCGCCGGCGCTATCCCAACCTGATCATCGGTGTGAAGACCACCATTCTACCGTTCAACGTCGACGAACTCGATGGAATCGCCGACTATGCCGCAGCAAATCGCCTGTTTGCGATTATTTCGCCCTGCATCATCACGAAAGGTCGGTACCTTAATCCCGATCTGGCCGGCGACATGGCCTTCAGTTCCGAAGACGTGGCCAAAATGATCCGCTTTTACCGGCGCGAGCGCTCCGACTGGAGTTACCACAGCCGTCGCCTGATCGGGTATTTTAAAACCGGCGTCATGCACAAGCCGTGTACCTGCGGCTACAATTACTTCTTCGTCCGCAGCAACGGCGATGTGTACTTGTGCCCCTTGGTCGATCGATTCGTCGGCAACATCCGGCGCCAATCATTGGCGGATATCTTCTTTTCGGAGGGGGCGAACCGGATACGCAAAAGCGTCGGTCACTTCGATGAGTGCCGCTCCTGCACGGAACCCGGTCTCGAACGGTTCAGTCTGCCGATGGAAGGGTTCAGTTATCTGTCGCTTCTCCCCAAATTCGGCCGAACGGCCTTTTTAGAGTTTCATCACCACATGGGCCTGGACAAATATGCCGGATAATCTCGGTCGACCCGGGGGGATTCGGGTGTCACCCGTTTATTTTCCTGAGCAAAAAAGCCATGGGTCTTTTACCAAGGCCCTCAAAGCCTCAAGTCCTTGGGCCTCTTTCCCGACATCTCCTTTGTCGAGTCCAAGCGCCATATCGGGCTAATTCGACCCGGCAATGAACATCCAAACAAGTAAAAACGTCTTTCGTATTTAAACGGGGATCAATTTGACCTTGCAAAGACAAATACCCATCATTTGCCCATATTGCGGTGTTGGCTGCAACCTGGAACTGTCGCTGGATGAAAACGGCCGGCCGTTTAGAAGCGGTGCGGCGGGGCGGAATCCCGAGTTGAACGCAAAATACGCTTGCGTCAAGGGGTTCACGGTTCACGAGCTTTTAAATCATCCGGAGCGTCTGACCCAGCCCTATATCCGCAAAGCTGTCCAACTGGAGCTTGTTTCCTGGAATGAAGCCATCCAATTCGCCTCCCGGCGCCTGAAGCAGATCTCCCGCAAGTACGGCCCGGAAAGTATCGGGATGCTCTGCAGCGGCAAAATCCTCAACGAAGAGGCCTATCTTTCACAAAAGTTTCAGCGCACCATCATCGGCAACAACCACGTCGACAATTGCGCCCGACTATGCCACAGCCCATCTGAAGTGGCACTGAGACAGCAACTGGGATACGGCGCGGTCAGCACCTTTCTTGAGGACTATGAAGTCACGGAAACGGTTTTTCTGGTGGGGGCGCATACGACGTTTACCCATCCGGTCATCTGGATGCAGGTCAAAAAACGCGCCAAAAAAAGCGGCCTCAACCTGATCCTGGCCGATCCCCGTGAAACGGACCTCGTTAAAAATGCGGCCGTCCACCTGAAAGTCAAACCAGGCGCGGACATTTTCTGGATAAAGGCATTGAGCAAAATCATCATCGACAAGGGCTGGCATGACCGGGAGTTTTGCGAAAAACAGACCATTGGGTATAGGGCGTTGTGCCAGACGATCGAGAACCTCGAAGTCGATGCGGCCTGCCAGCGCGCCGGGGTGACGCGCGAAGAACTGGAAAAAGCCGCCGAACTGATTCACGACAAAAAAACCATCTTCATCTGGGGCATGGGGTTAACCCAGCATGCGCATGGGACCGATAACGTCACCGCCCTGGTGAACCTGGCCTTGCTGACCGGTAACATCGGAAAGCCCGGGTGCGGTCTCTCACCACTTCGAGGTCAAAATAACGTACAGGGCGCCGGTGATATGGGCGCGTTGCCCAATCTGCTGCCCGGTCATATGGAGGTTGACGACGAAGCCGCCCGCGTTCATGTCGGCGCCATCTGGGGCGCGGATGTCCCTTGCGCGCCGGGTCTGGCAGCGCCTGAAATGATCCATCACATTGCTTCGGGCAAAATAAGGGCCTTATATGTTATCGGCGAAAACCCGGTTGTTTCCGAGCCCCAATCAAATTTTGTGAAGTGGATGCTGCAGAAGCTCGATTTGCTCATTGTACAGGACATCTTCGCCAATGAGACCGCCAAGTACGCCCATATTGTCCTGCCGGTCGCCGCAGTGGGAGAAAAAGACGGCACCTTTACCAACGCGGCCCGCCGGGTTCAGCACACGGCAGCCGGCGTGAAGCCTCCGGGGGAAGCCAGACCGGACTGGTGGATACTTCAGGAAATCGCCAATGCACTGGGAGCGAATTGGTCCTATACGTCAGCCGAAGATATCTGGGAAGAAGTTCGCGAAGCAGCCCCGGTTTTCAGCGGCATCAGTCACGGTCGACTGAAAGCTTCGCCGGGAATTTTTTGGCCCTGCTACGATGAATCTCACCCGGGGACGCCCCGCTTGTACGAGGACGGATTCGGCTTTCGGGATCGTCGGGCTCGCTTCATGCCGGTTGAACTGCCCGACACCTTGATGGAACCCACGGAGGAATATCCCTATGTATTGATCACCGGACGCCTGCTGGAGCATTTCAACACCGGTGAAATGTCACGCCGAAGCACCAAACTCTTGAAACTCAAACCGGAATCGTATCTGAATATGAACCCGGAGGACGCAGAGGCTGACGGCCTTGGAGAAAATGACAAAGTGCGCATAACAAGCCCCCACGGATCGGTTCAATTGCCGCTGAAAATTGAGGCGAGCCTGCAGCGCGGGTATCTTTTCGCTCCGATCCACTTCAGCGAACCCAATTTTAACTCTTTGATGAGTGCGGTGCCCATCGACCCCAAGGCCAGAATGCCGGCGCTCAAGGTCGTGCCGGTCAAAGTTGAAAAACAAGGTTAGCGAGGCAATGCCCACAGCGGATTAAGATGAATGTAGCGCACCAGTTCGAGCAGATAGGAATCTTCCTGGCACAGGATCGATTTGTACCGGTTCTTGAACAGGTGCCCATGGCGGCGGTGGTCCCGCTGAAAGCGGGATTGAAACTGACGGCATGGCCGGTCAGCAGCCGTCGCATAAAGGTGGCGATCGGGGCCGCGCCGGTTTGCAGCAGCAGATGAAAATGGTTGTGAATCAACGCCCAAGCGTAACACACGGTTGCGGTATCTTCAACGAGGGCGCCCATTCGTTCCAGGAAATTGTACCGGTCCTGATCGTCCCGGAATATGTTCCGGCGTTCGATGCCCCGCACGATCACATGGTGGAGGGCACCGGGAGCGTCTATGCGCGATTGCCTGGGCATGGAAATGCTATATCAGTTTGTTGAAAAATATATAAGTTTATAAATTAGGGCGTCCCTCTTTTTTTCCCGATGCGCTTCGAATCCCAAACGGCACCAAGGACTCCAACCTGAGCATCGACAACCACCAGCGCACTTTTGGTTTCTGCTGAAGTCATCAGATCTTTCGCCTCCTGCGCGAATTTGGAACTTGAATTAGAATCGCGAACAGCACCGTGATCATCATGGCTGAAATATTGGCCAGATGCTTCATGTGCGGCCTAACGTTGCGGCTGAGAGGCGCGAATTAACGAGCGTCCTACTCCAGCCGCTTTGTTATGCCAAGTTACTCATAATGGGTCCACATCCGAATAACTTTGACCAATTTTTCATCATCTATGATTTGATATACTAAACGATGTTGTATATTTATGCGACGCGAATAGGCTCCCGTTAAGTCGCCTATAAGCTTTTCATAGAGAGGTGGTGTCTGATAGGGATTTTCACACAAGATTTCCAGCAACGTCGCAGTCTTTGACCGCAATCCGCCTGCTGATAGTTTTTTTGCGTCTTTTCGAGCCTGTTTTGTGAAAACGACTCGCCACATTACCAATCGATATCCTCAGAGCATTCTTCAATCGGGGTGGCCAATCCTTTACGGATTGATTCCCGCATCCCGGGGATATTCAGCAGATAGAGAGTTTCTTGTATGGAACGCCAATCATCCTCCGAAATTAGAACCGCGCTGCCACGTTTCCCCGTTATGACAATCGGCTCATGAGATGACGCGGCCTCGTCAATCAGTCGGTAAAGCTTTGATCTTGCTTCAGTTGCTGTTACAGTGGGCATAATCGACCTCTAAAAATCACGGTTTCGAATAGTCAAACAGTACGCCATAACGTACGTTTTGTCAAGTGGGGAAATTTAGGCATAACGACGCTTTTCAGCGGGCGCGGTTTTTGCGATCCGCTGCAAAAGCATGGTTGGGCAAAAAAGATTGATTATTTCATCGATTGATTCAAACTCAAAACCAGAGTCAGAAATATTAACTGACATTTCCTTAGAGCTAGTGTCCATCCATAAATGGTCTTTTTTCCGCTGAACTGCGTTCTCCGCGGGTTTCCGGCTGCGGCGTACATAAAGTACGCCTCGCCGCAAACCCTTGTGCGGCCTTGTCCAGCGAAAAAAATCCACATTTATGAATTGGACACTGAGAAGTGCCTAAAAAAGATCGCGGATGGGCACGAGCTAATGGAATGAATTATCTCTTCGATGTCTTCTCGGTACACGACCACATTCCGAATACTTCCACCTTTATGACCTGTGTTGCATCTGGACCCATGATAGGGGTTTGGTCGCCTGGATCAGCTGAACCATCGCACGGGCCATGGTGACCGTGGCAGCCTGAAGCCAGCGATTTTCGAAGAAGCAACGCCGCACGTCCTCTAAGGGCTGCATGCTGTGACCGGTATGATAGATGAACCCCTGGGGCGGACGGAATTGGTATCACCATCGTCACATCCGGCTGATATTCAATCGGCACTGTTGCTCGCCGGTTGGTCCCTGTTCGGCCACAACCGATTGGATAATGGTCAGCAATTTCTCGCAGGCGATCGGTTTCTGGACGACCCGGTCGACGCCGCACTCTTCGAGTGTCGGCGGCGCGAGCTTCTTGTCCAGGCCGGTGTAAAGGATGAAGGGAATTTTGGGAATGTTGATCCTGCTGCAATACGCCTTGACGGCTTTACCCATTTCCAGACCGTTCATGTCATCCATGCCCAGGTCGCACAAAACCACATCCAGACCGGCGGTTTCGATGGCGTGCATCCCCGCCGCGGAAGTTCGAGCGGTCAAAATTTCGATTTCGGAATCTTCGAAGAACATTTCCATCGATCGAAGAATATTCACCTCGTCATCGATCAGCAGGAATCTGATTTTGGCCCTCCGGACCGGCGGCGCCGCTTTGGTTTCCGCTTGCAGGACCTTGCGGGACCGGGGGAAAATCAGGGTAAAGGTGGTTCCTTCCCCCGGCGCGCTGCTGACCTTTATCTCCCCCTGGTGCCGTTTGATGAACCCATAGCTCGACGACAATCCCAGCCCGGTGCTCCGGCTGCCCTTGGTGGTGAAAAACGGTTCGAAAATCCGCTGGAAATTTTCCCTGGCAATCCCGAAACCGGTATCCGCTATTTCAAGATAAACCCGCTCGTTTTCGATATGGCTGACGACCGTCAGGGTTCCGCCCTCCGGCATGGCCTCGAGGGCATTTTTGATTAGATTGACCAGCGCCTCGAAAATTTCCGTCGGTTTACCGCGGATGCAGCAGCCGCTGCACTTGATCACATTGACACGATACTTGTGCGGCTCGGAGATCGCGGTCCACATCGGCTTGGTGAGTTCCAGGGCTTCGGCCACCAGTTCTTCCAGGTCGAACACCTGCATATCATCCATGCCGTTGGTTTGCGAGAGGGTGAAATCCTTGATCCGCCGCACGATGCCCGACCCCCTGCGACAGGCGTTCAAAATGCTGTCGACCGCCTCCCGGCATTCCCGGATTTTTCCGCCATCCAGTTTGACCAGGGCGGCCTCGCCGCCGCCCATGATCATCTGCAGCAGGTTGTTGAAATTGTGGGCCACCCCTCCGGCCATTTCTCCCACGGCCAGCAGGCGTTCGGTCTTGATGAGCGTTTCCTCCATTTTTTTACGGACGCTCAGGTCACGGGCCACACTCAGAACGCAGGTGTTGCCCTTGTAGCGGATCCGGCTGGAATTGATTTCGTAGGGGATGGGAACGTTCAGACGGGTCTGGATGTCCAGTTCGAATTGAACATTTTTCTGCCGCTGGAGGCGTTCGGCCGCCTCGATGAGAATGCGAGTCTGGCCGGGTGACGTCAGGTCCCGCAAGGCCAGCTGCAGCAGCTCTTCTCGTGAGAATCCCAGGGAAGTGCAGGCCACGTCGTTTACTTCGAGAAACCGGCCGCAGGCATCGTTGATGAAGACCGGGTCGGTGACGTTTTCGAAAAGCTCCTTGTAGCGGGAAAGCTCCTCGATCTGTTTTCTTTCGGTGACATCCCGCACCAAGGCCACGAAACAGGTTTTGTTCAGGTACTCGATCGTGGTGCCGGTAATCTCGGCATCGACCAGGCTGCCGTCGCGCTTCAGAAATCGTCGTTCCTGGATGTGGACCCTGCCGTCGTCCTGTGCCTTGCGAATGTTTTCGGGAATCCCCGAGGACCCGGCCTCGAGGATGTCTTCCACTCTGGCGCCCAGGATATGGTCGCGCGGATATCCCAGCCAATCGGCGGTGAACGGGTTGCAGTCGAGGATCCGATGCGTGGCGGCATCGATGATGTAAATGGCTTCGGGGGCATTTTCGAAAACGGCGCGAAAGTTTTCCTCGGAATTGGTCACTTTTTCGAGGGCCTGCGTGAATTCGGCGCTGGCCTCTTTCAGCAGATTGGTCAGGATGTCCGATTTCTGTTCGGCCTGCTCCAGCAGTTTCTCGAGTTCCCGGATGCGGGTGATGTGAATCTGGATGGCCTGCATGCCTCAAGTTCCGATGATCGACAAGGTGAGCGTCTCGTTGTGAAGGTAGCTGGGCCCGTTGCAGCGCGTGCGACAGTATTCGCCGTAGGTGTAAAATCCGAGGATCGGCACCGATGGGCCGACGATGCCGCGAATGCGCTCGATTTCCTCTCGGGTACGCCGCCCGAGGACGATTTTGCGCGCCATGCATGAATAACAGAAAATCACGGCCGGCACCGCTCGGCCCAGATCGGCGAGGGCCTGCCGCGTCGCCTTCTCCGCGGCGTCGAGGATGGTGATCCGGTCGCCGCAGGTCAGACTGACCATGGCCCCTTCGGGGATGTCGCCGGCGAAGCTGATCGAGCCGTCCGCCCGGTTGACCGACATGGTCGCCCGCAGCAGGCAGTAGTCATCCGCGCCCACATCCCCCGCCTGGCCCAGCAGGCCGATCGGGTATTCGACACCGATGGCCGGCAGTTTCTCGGCATGCTTGCCCAGAAAGCGCTCGAAGACGTTCAGCGCCGGCTCGCCATTGAGTTCGTAAAGGATGTTCCCCGCGGCGCGGGTGACTTTTTTAGGCAGCCCGATGGGGGTCCAGCCGCTGCGGATGCCGGTTCCGAGCTTCAGGTCGCCAGAAAAACCGATGGCCACCGCTGCGTCGCTGAAAACCCGGCGGCCGGCAAACTGCCAGGTGCGGCTGAACTTTCCGTTGTCGCCCGCCGTGCCGCCGGAAATCGGCAGTTCCTGACCCAGCACGGCCGCCATGCCTTTCAGGAGCGCACACCCGTTGCCGGTCAACCCATCTGAAAACAACTGCACATAACGCGTCGATGACGGAAGCTGACCGGCCAGCCGCCGACCCGCCGTTTCACTCCGGCCGCCGAGCCCTTCGGCAACGGCCGCGTGAAACGTCAACTCATCGGCGGCAAGCCCGCCCAGCACCGCCGTTCCGGTCGTCAGGCCGCGGCTCGAGATTTCACCGTCCGTCGTGCAGCCGACGATGGTCTCGATCCCGAGCACCTCGTAAATGCCGCCCAGCAGGGCCTCGATCCCATTTTTCGGCGCACAGAACAGCCAACAGGCGTCCGGCGGTCGCTCCAGCTTGCCGATCAACCCCTCCGCCAGGCGCCGGCCCCGCGCGTGCGTATACGCCTCCATGGTCGTTATGGTTGCCGATCGGATCACCGCTCGAATTCCTTTATAAACGGCAAATGGGGAGACCCGTAGGTGACTCCCCATATTTAATAGGCTTTAGAAAAAGATTTTGGCAATCAGAATCATATAACCTTTGAACCCTGACCCTGAACCTTGAACCTTGAACCTCTCAGTTGTGCATACGCCAACGACCAATAACGCAGCCAAAACCTTGATCTTTATGCCTATATCAGGTTTCCGCTCTGCGTTCTACCAGTTGAAGACCTGGTCCAGATCCTCGTCCTTGACCTTGAAGGTGACGTTGTGCGGCGGCAGTTCTTCCTTCAGAAAGTATTGCGGCAGCCGGTCCTCCTGCGCCGTGAACCCGGCCCGCCGGTTGAAGTCGCGCTCGGTCTTGAGCACCGATTTGCCCAGCTCGGCCACCCCGTCGGCCGTCAGCTCCCCACCGTAGAAGGCGTTGATCATGTCGATCAGCGCCTGAAAGGTCTCGGGCTGGTCGAGCACCGCAAAGGCGATGAAAAGGCACATGCCGGTCGAGTCCACCGCCGCGGTGGCGATCTGCAGGTTGCGCGACAGCTCTATCTGGCCTTCGGGCGTCAGCGGATCGACCTTGCCGCCCACCCCCAGGATATTGGCCGTGACCGCGTAGCCGGCGGTGTGGTCGGCGCCCATGGTGCTGGTGGCGTAGGTGACCCCCATGCCCTGCACCCCGCGCGGGTCGTAGGCCGGCATCGCCTGGCCCTTGACGGTGGGAATGCGCTCGATGCCGAAAACCTTGCCGGTCACCTCGGTGCCGCCGCCCAGGATGCGCCCCAGCGGCGTGCCCTTGCCGACCTGCTTCACCAGGTCGATGGCGCCCTGGGCGTCGCCGAATTTAACGATCCCGGCTTCCATGGCAACCGCGATGGCGGCCCCCATCTCGATCGTGTCCACCCCGAAGTCGTCGTCGAGCCGGTCGAGCATGGCGATGGCGTCCAGGTCGTCGATGCCGCAGTTGCCCCCGTGGGCCCAGACGGTTTCGTATTCGGGCTGCTTGGTGAGAAAGTGGCCGTCCTTGTCGGTGTAGGTCCCCGAGCAGCGGATCACGCAGCCCCGGTGGCAGCCGTGCGTGGCCGCGCCCTTGCCGCCGCGCGCATTCTCGGTTTCGGCCTGGGTCTCGCCGCTGATCTTGGAGCAGCCGTCGAAGCGGCCCCACATGAAATTCTTGGTCGGGTAGGCGCCGGCCTCGTTGATCACGTTGGTGAGCACGTTGGTCCCGTAGGTGGGCAGGCCCTCGCCGGTGACCGGGTGCTTGCGCAGCCCGGAGACCCAGGCCTGGTTGGCGGCCTTGAACTTCTCCGGGTCCTTGGGGGCGCGCATCTTCATGCCGGCATCGTCGAGCACGATCACCTTGACGCCCTTCGAGCCCATGACGGCCCCCACGCCGCCGCGGCCGGCATGGCGCGTGGGCCGCTGTTCCATGTCGGTGACCGCGATCGAGGCGGCCGCCATTTTCATCTCCCCGGCGGTGCCGATCGAGATGCAGGCGACCTTTTCGCCGTGGGCGGATTTTATCTTCTCGATAAGATCGTAGTTGCCGAGCATCCTGAGGCCGTTGTCGGCCGTGATGGTGACCCCGTTCTGGTCGATCAGGATCTTGTAGAGGGTATCGTCCTTGGGCCGGCCTTCGAGGACAATCGCGGCGTAGCCCAGCCGGGCGATCACCTGTGCGGCCTGGCCGCCGGCGTTGGACTCCTTGATCCCGCCGGTCAGCGGGCTCTTGCAGCCTATCGACAGCCGGCCCGACATGGCGGCCGTGGTGCCGCTGAGCAGCCCCGGGGCGATGACCAGCTTGTTGTCCTCGCCCAGGGGATGACACAGCGGCGGCACCTCTTTGGCGATGACGGCCGAGGTCATGGCCCGCCCGCCCAGGCCGGCGTAGGCGCCCAGCGGCTCTTCTTTAATCCGAGGTCCCGAATCGGCTCCCATATTGATCCTCAGTATCTTGTCCATAACGTTTCTCCTCCTTCTGTTGAAATCAAATTTCGAGAGAGACATTCGCACGGTGCATGGCCGCAAAGATCATCGTATCACGGGCTCCACGGCCCTGCCGATCATCACTCTCAGCAGGTTGGGTATCACCGGGTCCGCGCTTCCGGCGCCGTATCCGATGGCCTCGATGGTCATCGGCGGCAGCGGGCCGAAATCCGCCGCCAGCGTGGTCAGGATGGCGGCCCCGGTCGGTGTCAGGAGTTCGCCGGACACCCCGCCGGCATAAACGGGTTTGCCCTTGACGAGTTCGGCCGTCGCCGGGGCCGGCACCGGCAGAGTGCCATGGGCGCATTCCACCGTGCCGGAACCCAGATGAAGCGGCGAGCACACCACCTTGTCTATGCCCAGGGCCCGTATGCCGGCAACCGCCCCGATCACATCCAGAATGGCGTCCATGGCCCCGACCTCGTGGAAGTGAATCTTGTCGACCGATGTGCGGTGCACGTGGGCTTCCGCGTGCGCCAGCCGATTGAATATCTCCAAGCCGGACTGCTTGACGGATGCATCCAGGTCACTGGCCTGAATGATGGCTTCGATGTCGGCCAGGTGGCGGTGGCGGTGACCGTGATGGCGCTCGTCGATGATGACATGCACCTGACTGCCGCCGATCCCTTTCTTGACCACCTGGTCGACTTTCAGCTCGTAATGGGACAGCGGCAGCTTGGCGGTCTCCTCGCGGAGGCGCTCGATGGTCAATCCCGCGTCCAGCAGCGCACCGATGATCATGTCCCCGCTGGCGCCGGCAAAGCAGTCAAAGTAAGCGATCTTCAACGTACGTTTCCAGTGAGTTCAGGAGGACTTCTTCACCAGGATGATTTTAGCGTCGCCCGGGCCGTCCTTCCTTTGCGGTTGACCATCGGCGTCCGTTGCCGTCGTTCGGCTTTCTGCGTGCCGCACGCCGAGCTTGTTGATCAGGCTGGCCTGATAGCCGGCGCCGAACCCGTTGTCGATATTGACGACCGAAACGCCCGAAGCGCAGCTGTTGAGCATGCACAGCAGTGCGGCCACGCCGCCGAAACTGGCCCCGTAGCCGACACTGGTCGGCACGCCGATCACCGGACAGGCGACCAGGCCCCCCACGACGCTGGTCAGCGCGCCTTCCATGCCCGCCACCACCACCGCGACGTTGGCTTGGAACAGGTCTTCCCGGACGTTCAGGATCCGGTGAATGCCGGCTACCCCGGCGTCATATATGCGATTGACCCGGTTGCCGAGGGTTTCGGCGGTGACGGCCGCCTCTTCGGCCACCGGGATGTCCGAGGTGCCGGCCGTGACGACGGCGATATTTCCCACCCGCTCGGTCTCGCGGGGATTGATGACCACGATGCGGGCCATGGGGTGGTATTCGCAATCCTGCGTCACCGCGCGGATACCCTCGTACACCTCGCGGCTCGCACGGGTCGCCAGGATATTGTCGTGCTGACGCGCCAGCCGCTGAACGATGCCCTGGGTCTGCTCGATGGTCTTGCCCTCGCAATAGATCACCTCAGACACCCCCGTGCGCACACAGCGGTGATGGTCGATTCTGGCGTAGCCGAGATTTTCGAACGGCAGCTTTTTGAGCTGGTTCAGGGCGGCGTCCAGATCCGTCTGCCCGCTTTGAACCCGTTTCAGCAAATCCATCAGGTGTTGCGTATCCATTGGCTCTCTCTCTTAAGGCGGCGTTAAGGTTTCAATGATTCCGGGATAAGCCCTGCCGCCGGCCACCCCGTCCGATATATAAGAAAATTTCAAGGTTCCACGTTTCGATTTCTCCTGTCAAGAGCCGGATTCGGATCGGCTTTACGTCCCGACCGCGCCTTCAATTTACCCGTTTCAACTTACCGCTTCCTGCATTTTCCGTGGCCGGCGTCCTGACGCGGACGCAATTTTCCAGGCAGCCCGGATCCGCCGTGCCCAGCTTGCGCTGGGTGTGATAGGCAATGGCCGGGCATCCGCCGTGGCACAGGTCGAACCGATGACAGGATTCGCACGATTTGATCTCCAGTTCCCGGAAAGATCGAAAAACCGGGGAATGCCGCCAGATATCGCCGAAAGACTCCGCGGGCACCGCGCCGGCCCGAAAATCGGCTTCCTGGAGAAAGGCGCAGGGATAGACGCCGCCCTCGGGAGAAATACAAGCGGTCAGCTTGCAGGCGCCGCACATATTCAGGCCCAGGGACCGCCGCTCGGCGGTGGAGACGGAAAAGAAGGAATCGCCGGTGGATACCGCCAGGTGGCGGCTCAGCCAGCCGGAAAACGCCAGCATCTGCTCCGCCGACACGTTGAGCTGCGACCAGGACCGCTTGCCCCTGCCCGAAGGCCGGAACCGGGACACCCGCAGTTTGGCGCCGTATTCGGCCGCCAGCGACACCATCCGGTCCAGCTCGGGATAGCTCGACCGTGTCAGCACGGTATTGATGCTGACCTCGATGTTCCTCTCCCGGAGGCATTCCAGGGCTTGCAGCACCTTTTGGAAACTGCCCCGGCCCCGAATGGGATCGTTTGATTCCGGGGCGGCCCCATCCAGGCTGACCTGGATGTAGACCAGCCGGTGGTCGAGTCTGCGCGCGATCTTACGATCGATCAGGGTGCCGTTGGTGCTGATGCAGGTGACCATGCCCTTGTCGTGGGCGTAGTCCATGAGATCCGGAAAATCCGGCCGCATGAACGGCTCGCCGCCGCCGATATTGAACTGAAAGACCTTCATTGCGGACAGCTCGTCGATGACGCGGCGGCACTCGGCGGTAGACAGCTCCGCGGCCCGCTTTTTGCCCGAATCCGACAAGCAGTGGACGCAGGCCAGGTTGCAGGCGTAGGTCACTTCCCAGGTGACGTTGACAGGCGCGGAAAGGCCCATCTCAACATAGCGATTGCCCATGGATGAGCCCCTTCGATTCGAGTTTTTCCAATACCTGCCCCACGTGAGCGTGGATCCATTTCCGCGGCCGCGGCACTTTTGCGCAGAGGCGCTCCAGCAGGTCCCCCACCCGCTGTTGGCCCTCGAAAAACGCGTCGGCGATCAGATCCTGTGACGGTACGAAGTAGAGCCGCGGTCCCCTGACATCGTAAAACAAAAGCCCGAAGACTTCGTTTCGCACCTGAACCCCCTCCGCCAGCCGGTAGACCGCATCCAATTTCACTGGTTCACCCAACATATCATGGTGTCTGGCCGCAAGTCCCCCTTTTCGGTGGGCGGGGACCCTCACCCCGGCCCTCTCCCGTCAAGGGAGAAGGAGGAAAGCACTTAGCGGTCAGTAACTGATTATTAATAGATGCCGCAAATCCCGTCCACGGCCAGCTCCTCGATGGTGATTTCCTCGAGGATCGGGGCGGCGATGGTCTGCTGTTCGGCGGTATCCGCCTCCTTTTTCTGCTCCAGGGTCATTTTGATCTCTTTTTCTTCCAGTTGCATAATCGTCACTCCTTTACGACTGAATAGGTATACCGAGGTTGCCGGGCCAATGATCATCCGTGACATCTGATGGCTCTTGGGCCGATCGCTCTTTGGCTGGCGGCTCCCTGGCGGATATGTTTTTTTTTGCAAACGACTCTTCGGCAGACCGGTCCTTGGCCGCATCATCACCCGGCCGCCGTGTTTCCTGGAACCTATGATCAAGGTGCCTGGGCCGTCCAGCCCTGATCGACGGTGATCATGTTGCCGGTGATGTTCGCCGCGGCATCGGTGCACAGCCACAGCACGGCCCGGCCGATGTCCTCGGAGGTGAGTTCGCGCTCTTTCAGCAGGTGACCGGCAAAAAACTGCTCCTTGCCCTCTTCATCGTCCATGCCGAAGCTCTCGGCAATGCCCTTCATCATGGGGGTCCACACGGTCCCGGGACAGACCACATTGGCGTTGATGTTGTGATCGGCCACTTCCATGGCGATCGATTTGTTCAGCCCGATGATGCCGTGCTTCGCGGCACAATAGTGGCCGCCCATGCCGAACCCGCGCTGACCGCCCACCGATGAGATGCTGACTACCTTGCCGCTGTGTTGACCGATCATATGGGGCAGCACATAGCGGCAGCACAGGTACATGCCTTTCAGGTGGGTGTCGACGACGTCGTCCCACACCTCTTCCGCCATTTCCGCGATGGCCACCATGGAGGTGTTGCCGGCGTTGTTTACCAGGATGTCGATCTTGCCGAATTTTTCGACGACCTGTTTGACCATGGCCTCCACATCGGCGGCTTTGCGGACGTCACACCGGATGCCGACGGCTTCGCGGCCGAGTTTCCGGATGCCCTCCACGGCCTGGTTCATGGTGTCCGGCGTCGACATGTCATAGGGAATGGTGTTCATGTTGGCGCAGATGTCGGCAATGGCGATATCGGCCCCCTCTTCGGCCAGGCACCGTGCCGCCGCCAGACCATTGCCGCGGGCACCACCGGTGACGATGGCCACTTTGCCTTCCAGCTCCATTCAATGACTCCTTTCTGTGAATATTGCCGCGCAGGACAGTCTCCTGGTCGGCCATGATTTCCAAACAATCGACGGGACAATCCGATCGGCGTCGAAGGCGGTGCGGCCCACTCCGGCAATCTACCGGCGACGTCGCCCTGCGGCACGCCTCCGCAACACGTCGCCCCGCGGCCTGCCGCACCGTTTCAGACCGTCTCGCGCAATCCTTCCAGATCAAACTGCTCGCCGATCATCTGGAGGCTGAAGTTGATCTCCTGCAGGTCGTCCTTCAAAGAATCGAAGCCGTACTCGCGGATTTGGAAATCGAGCTGGCCTTCCAGGCTGACAATGATGTGCAGCAAATTGAGCAGGTACACCCAATCCGGCCGATCGACCAGGCGGTGGAAATGCCTGTCCATCACATCACCGGGCGCCAGTTCCGTCAAGCCCCATTCCAGGGTTTCACGGCCGACTTTCTGCAGCATCACGCCCCTGAGCAGCACGGCGGTGCGCACTCCCAGGCGCGTGATGTCCTTGACCATTTCCCGGTCGGTTTGATTCAGCTCCATTACACTCTCCTCAGGTCATGCGGACCTTCATCGTCTGGACATGTTTGACGATTTTCTCCAATTTGTCGTAAAATGGGATACAAAACGCCTGGGCCGCGCCCGCTTCCTGGCAGGCCGCCAGTTTTCCCTGCAGCTCTTCGAATTCTTTCGTCAGCTCCTGCATGTCTTCCGTCCCCTTCTGGGTCTTGAAATAGAGCTTTTTATCGAGGGGTTCGAGCGCATCTGCAAGTGACACCAGCTTTTCCTTCACGGTGTCATAGGGGGTCGCTTCGGCCACTTCACGGAAAGTCTGGCACATTTCCCGCACGAGTTGGGTTCCGGTTTTTTCTTCGCTCACGATAACATCTCCTTGTGTAGACGGTTTTAAGTTGCGCTGATTTATTGCCACGCTCACCGATCAGTGCCGGTGGTGATGGTGATGCGCATGGGTGCACCCCTCGCCGTGCCGGTCATGGTGATGGTGTCCGGCACCGGGACACGGGCGGCTTTCTTCTGCGGGTGCGTCGGGCACGTGCTTGGGCGGCAGCTGGGTCCGCAGGGTGTCTGCAATCGTGGTAAACGCCTTGGCGGTGATGCTCTCCGGGTGCAGGTTCACCACCGGCACGCCGCTGTCCGCGGCCTCGGAAAACTGCGGATCGATCGGGATCGAGCCCAGGAAAGGAATCTCCATCATCCGTGCCAGCTGTTTGCCCTTGTCCTTGCCGAAGAGATAGACCGTGTCCCCGCAGCCGCCGCACACGTACATGCTCATGTTTTCTATGAGCCCCAACACCTTTGCCCCCAGGGTCTGCGCGGCGTTGACCGCCTTGGAGCACACCAGCGTCGCGACTTCCTGGGGGGTGGTGACGATGATCGCGCCATCCAGGTCGGGAATCGATTTGAGGATGGCGATCGGTTCGTCGCCCGTTCCCGGCGGCAGGTCCACCAGCAGAAAATCCAGGCCGCCCCATTTGGCGGAGGACAGCAGCTGCCGGATGGTGCGGCTCTTGGTCTGGCCGCGCCACATGACCGGCGTCATGTCGCCGGGCCAGAACAAAGCCACCGAAAGGGCCTTGATGCCGTGTTCGGTCACGACCGGGTCGAGCCAGAAGGCGCCGTTGAGCTTGGCCTCTTTTTTAATGCCCAACATTTTCGGTACGCTGGGGCCATGCAGATCGGCATCGAAAATCCCGACCCGCAACCCCGCCATTTGCAGGGCCGCGGCCAGGTTCACCGTGGCGGCGGTTTTACCGACGCCGCCCTTGCCTGACAGGATGGCGATCTTGTATTTGACGTACTTCAAGGCTTCGGCGATGGCACCTTCCCCGGCCAGCTGATGCTGCTGTTTTTCTCTGAATTCCGTGCGGGTCAACTCCTCCATTTCCTCCATTGCATCCTCCTTGACGTCGATACCGGTTATGACAGGCGTGTAAGGGTATATTTCAGGCTGCCGGCTCCCATGTGTTCGGCCTCCCGCAGCACGGCCGCGGCATCCACCCCGCAGACAGCGGACACCTCCAGGCCATTTTTCTGGATGATTTCCAGGCTGGCGCCATCGATGGCGACCGGGTCGCTCGAGGCCAGAAACCCCTTGTTTTCGACCACCGGGTTTTCGCTGAAGGGATAAAACTCGGGCTGCGGCGTCACGTCCCAAAGGTAGTTGATGAAAAAGATGTTGCCGTCCACCGCCGCCTTGACCCCCAGATGACTTTCCAGGGCCCGGCGCTGGAAAGCCCGCAGGTCCTGCAGGGAAGGTTTTTGTCCGTTGAAGATATAGGGGTTGATGGATTTGAGCAGGCGGCTGCGGGCGCGGCCGACCAGGCAGTCGAAACCGCCGTTGATCAACGCGCCGTTCAGCCCGAGCAGGGGATGCAGGGTGACGTGCGACAGCACCCACAGGGCATCGCTGCGACATACCGCCGTGCCCACTTCCACACCGCCCAGTTCGGAGTCGGACAGGTTGCAGGGAAACAGATCCCCCTCGTCGCCGCTGAAGCCGCCGTTAATGACGAAATGGCCGCCCAGAGTTTCGTTGGAAAATCCCTGGGAGTTGGTTAATGACATGAACGTGTTGCCGCGGGCCTGTTTCCAGTAGTCGATCAGCTTCAAACCGTCGCAGACCACCGGGCGGGTGTGCGTGGCCGCATTGGCGGCCTCGGCGACGGTGCGCACAAATTCGGGCCGCAGGCCGTAATGATACCCTTCTTCGGCCGTATTGATCTTCAAGGCCACCCGCATCCCCTCCGACAGATCGGCGGTCGCGCCGGAAGATTCGATCAGCCGCGCCAATTTGTGCCTGATGGAGTTGTCGAAGCCCATGCGGGCCGTGTCTACCCATATGACGTCGCTCATGGTGCTGCCTTCCGGTCTGCCGGCGTTAGGACGAAAATCAGACTGCGATACAGGTCGTCGGCGTTTCAGCTTGCAGCCGCCTTCCCGCCGGCCCTATCCTGAACGTTATCTTCAAGCCTATCCAGCGCCTGACCGGGACCTCTCCTCCCCTTGTCACGCCCCACCGCCCCGCACCCGTCCGTTTCTCGCGCAGGGGCCAGGAAGACAAGCGTTCCCGTTCAGGCCCTGTTTGTTCCGGCCGAAAGAGGGTGATGCGGGAGGGTGACACCACCCTCCCGCACCATGGCCATCGTTATCCGGGCGTCTCGCCCTTGAACGGGTCGTACTTCTTCCATTCGTTGAAGGCCCACTCCTTTTCGTAGTCATTGCGGCGGAAGGGCATGACTTCGGTGGTCAGGTCGTGCTTTTGAAACACCTCCCGCAGCCGAACGGTCGTGGGTTTGTGGTTGGCGATGCCGCCCCTGCGGATCTGCCACTTGGCAATGTGCTCGGGGGTCATCGGCGGCTCGTAGTTGGTGAGCTTGTACTTGCGGGTGCCGAGGCCGATTTTTTCCCCGGCGGCCTGGGTAATGCGCGGGCTGAACCCGTTGACGATCCGAAAACGGTCGTCGCCCGGCTTGCAGCCTTTCTCGTCGGCCACCGAACCGGGGCTGACCGGTGCGTTGTCGATGGCATCCAGGGTGGCCTCCTCGATGGCGATCAGGTCCTTGCCGGCGAAAATACCGACGTCCGGGGCGACCGCCAGGCCGGCCCAGGGGAAGCAATCGCACTCGGGCACCACGTCGATCGCGCAGTTGATGAAGCCGACCTTGCCGCGGTCGAAACACTTCAGCGCCCCTAAAGCGGCGTCGGCATGGGCGATCATGGCATTGGGGAAGTAGTTCTCCTCGAAGCCGATGCCGGTCATGCCCGAAAAGAGACAGGTCACCTGGCAGGAGTAACACAACCGGCAGCGTTCGGGATACCAGACTTTGCCGTGTTCGGCGACATGGTGCGCCTGGCGCGGGCAGGAGTCGTCGCACATCTTGTGGAACTTGCAGGCCTTGCCGGGACACTTGTCGGTGAACTTGGGCCAGCCGATGGCATCGTGCGGATCGCCCCAGTGGGCCAGGTGGGTGATGTACTTGCCGCGCTTGGACTGGCAGCCGATGCCCAGCTGCTTCAGGATCCCGCCATACATGGTGATGGAATGGCCGCGCGCGTGGGCGAGGACGATCATGGCATCGGCCTCGGCGATGGCCCGTCCGATGTAGGTCTCCTTGATGATCAGGCCTTCGGGGATGTCGACCCGGTAATCGTCTTCGCCGGAGTATCCGTCGGCGATGAGCACCGGACAGCCGAAGGTCGCATCGGTGTAGCCGTGGCGGATGGCGCCTTCCATCTGGTACTGGGATATCGCCATGCTGTTGTAGGTGTGGTAGGACAGGGTCGTGTCGTTGACGACATACGGGTTGCCGCCGCAGGCCCGGACCTCCTCGACGATGGCGGCGATGTATTCCGGCCGCAGGACCGCGGTGCGGTTGTATTCGCCGTAGTGGATCTTGATCGCCACTTCATCGCCTTTTTCGAAGCACTCGTTGAGTTTGGCTTCGTAGAAGAGATCTTTTGTCTTGCAGATCATCGATTCGGTCCAGTTGGTGGCGTTGGCTTCCGCGAACCAGACGGGGGCGGCGCCTTCGGTGGTAAAAGGGCCCCATTTTTTCTTGGTGGGATTCCAGCTCTTGGATTGGTAGGTGTCTCGCCCCCCTTGCACGGGGCCTTTCATTTCGTGCCACTTGGTGGGCTCGTACTTGTGCTCGACCATTGACGATACCTCCTTCGGTTCCCAGCATTTGATGGTGTATTCCCGCCGGGATGATTCCATGATGAAACGTTGCCTCGCGGCGCGAAACCATTGCGGCGGTCCTCCTATCGAGGGGTTTTTCCGGCCCTCACCTCCTTTCCGCCCGGATTGTCTTACGGCAGCCCTCTTTCCGAAGGCTTCCGCCTGTCGGTCATGAATCGCAGAGACCCGGCCGCGCCGAATCACGGCCGGGACAGGCGGCCGCATTCATCGGCGGCCGTCGGAAAAAGGCGTGGACTCGACCCAGTTCCGCGAAATGCCGTCATTTTTGCAAATGGTGTGCCGTAGGGGGCGCAAAGAGTCCGCGGAGGGGGGCGGGAACCGGTCTATACCTTACTTATCTATTGATATCGACCTGTTAAAGAGCGGGGCCTAAATGCCTCTATGGGGATCCGGCGTTCCACGATCGCCGGGCTTTGCGGGTCGAACCGCGGCGGATGGTCAGCGGAAAATGGCTTCTTTAAGGATAAGGCACCGAAATGATACTACTTACAGCGTTAACGACCCGCTGGGGCGATAATGGACAAGTCCCCACAGACCGGCCGACGGGGCGGTCTCACGAGAAGATTTTGTACTTGCTTATTTTCTTGTAGAGCGTCTTGCGGTTGATACCAAGGACGGTGGCCGCCTGGCTCTGATTGCCGTCCGTCTCGGCCAGCACCCGCAGAATGTGTTCCTTTTCCATCTCTTCGAGTGTTTTTGAAGAGGGGCACGGGCTTGATTTCTGAAACGTGAAGTGCGGCGGCAGATGGTTCTTCTCGATACTGTCGGAATCGGTCAGGATGTCGATCTTAGTGATGGCTGATTTGAGTTCGCGGATGTTGCCCGGCCAGGAATAAGACATCAGGATTTCGGCGGCCGCCGGTGAGATTTTTTTCATGGCGCTGCCATTGGCGCGCTGGCTCAGGAAATGCCGCGCCAGCGGCAGGATATCCTCGGGACGCTGTCGCAGGGGCGGCAGGGTTATAAAAAACTCGGCCATCCGGTAGAACAGGTCCGAACGGATTCGGCCCTGGGCCACGGCTTCCTCGACCGGCAGGTTGGTGGCGAGCACGATCCGGGTGTCGACGCGGGTTTCCCTGGTTTCGCCCACTTGCCGGATGCGTCCGGTTTCCAGGAACCGCAAGAATTTTTTCTGAATGTCGGGGTCGATATTTCCGATTTCATCCAGAAACAACGTGCCGCCGTGACTCTTCTCCACCAGGCCGGTTTTGGACTCCGCGGCGCCCGAAAAAGACCCCTTTTTGTGCCCGTACAGTTCGCTTTCTACCAGGTTGGGGGCCAGCATGCCGCAGTCGAGGGTGAGAAACGGGCCGCTTTTGCGGGAGCTGTTTTCGTGAATGTGGAAGGCCAGCACGTCTTTGCCGGATCCGGTCTCGCCCTGAATCAGGACCGTGTTTTCGGTCGGGGCGATTTTTTTCACCAGGCCGTAAACGTCCTGCATGACCCGGCTGGGGCAAATCAGGAATTTGCCCCGGCCTTTGCCGCTGGTGTCGGCCGGCGCGCCGGGCATTAGAAACGGCCCCGGCCCGTGGCTGTCCTTCACCGCGTATTTGACCAGGCTGAGAAGCTCCTCGAGCCTGAACGGTTTGGTGACGTAATCGCGCGCGCCGAGCTTGAGGGACTCGACCGCCGAGTGGATATCACCGTAACCGGTGATCATGATGACTTCGGATCTCGGATTCCTGCGCTTCAAGATTTTGAGGGTTTCGATGCCGTTCATTTTGGGCAGCTTCAGGTCCAGCAGAACCACGTCGTAATCCTGATCGTCCGCGAGCCCGAGACCTTCTTCACCGCTGCCGGCGGTGGTGACGTCGAAGCCCTCAAGGCTGAATTCGTTTCGGATCAGATGCCGGATATTCTCCTCGTCGTCTATGGCCAGAATTTTTCCCTGACTCATCTGCGGATCTCCTCTGCCGGCAAACCGGGCATCCCTGCCGCCCCGGGCCGCTTGCTCCGGGAATGCCTTGCTGCCGGATTTCGACAACTCACGCCTCCGTTCACGATGGATGACCGTCCGCGATCTGTCAAGGCACTTCGGGAGTGTCCGATTCACTGCCGTTACCGCCTCAAGGCCGATCTTTTTCTTGAAGTCTATAACGGGGCACTCGGGTGCACCGGAAAGCGGATGGTGAATGTGGCGCCCCGGTCGATCTTGCTGCTGAACCGGATGTCGCCTTTGTGCTGATGCACGATATTGTAGCAGATCGACAAATCGATCGGGTTGCCGTCGCCGGTGGCCTGCGTCAGGCAGGATGGATCGAAGATGTTGACGTGATACCGGTCGGGCTGGACGCAGGCCGTGTGGGACACGGTCACTTCGACCCGCTTTTCATCATTGGAAGAGGTCAATGTCAGCGTACCGCCTTTTTCCATGCACAGAAACGCGTGATTGAAAAGATTCAGAAAAAGGTGTTTCAGCAGGGACTCCTTGCCGATTATTTTATCGAAACCGCGCGTCAGGCGGTTTTCGAAAGAAACGACTATGTTACGGTCCTTGGCATGCTGGCGGAAAATGGACACGGTGTCCTCGATAATCGGGCCGATCCGGAGCGGTTCGTAGGCGTCGCCCGACATGCGGCTGAATTCCTGCAGCCGCTGAATGATATTTTTGCAGCGATGAGCTTCGGCGCTGATGATCTCGAGATATTCTCTAAAGGATTCCCGCTTTTTGTCGAAGTCCTGGACCGTGTCGTTCCTGAGTCTTTTGAGCAGGCCTTCCGAAAAACCGGATATGGACGTCAACGGGTTGTTGAGTTCATGCGCGATGCCGGCTGACAGAAAACCGATGGCCGCCATGCGGTCGGCCTGCATCAGTTTGAACTCGTATTCCTTGCGTTTGGTCACATCGCGCATCAGAAGGATGATTTCCGCAATACTGCCGCCTTGATCCATGATGGGCGAGGTCGTCCATTCGAGGTAATGTCCGGCGAATTTGCCGTCTTTGATAATGACTTCGCCCTGCAGCGTGGACTCTTCGGCCATGGTTTTCAACGCCGGGCAATTTTTGCAGGTGGCTTCCTTGCGATAGTAAGCCTGAAAACATTTGCGGCCCACCAGCGACGCACCCGCGAACATGGCCTGCTGCAGCCGGTTGGCATATACGATCGTCAAATTGCGGTCGAGAATGGTCAGCCCGTCGCTGATGCTGTTGAAAATCGCCTCGAGCCGGTTGTGACGCCGGGCCAGCTTGACGTTTACATTCTCCAGCTCCGTTATCTTCTTGCGGACCTCCTTGAAGTAGCCGATTTTTGAAAAACCGATTCCCTTGAAATCGTGTATGGGCTGGGTCATGGCATCGCCCCTGAGTTCAGGCCGCCGGCACTGTTTTTACCCGATGAATCGCTCTGGATCATCATTTCGGGACGCTTTCCAGCAGCTGTCGCGACGGTTGTCGGTTAAAAGGCTTCCCGGTACATGTCCTCTATGTCCGCAAGGGCGTAGCAGTGCGGGTTGGTCAGCATGCACAGGTCCTGCTGGGCCTGTTTGGCCAGAAGCGGGATATCGGCGGCCCTGACCCCGACTTGCGACAGGCGCGTGGGCAGACCGAGATCCGAAATCAGGGTGACGATTTTCGGGGGAACTTTCCGGGCGGCTTCCGCGACCGGGACCCCGCGGGTTTCGGCCCCCATCGCGTTGGCGATCTTGGCGAACTTGGCCGGCACATGTTCCAGGTTGCGCCGGACGACGACCGGCAGGAGCAGCGAATTGGCCAATCCGTGATGGAGGTCATAGAGGCCGCCGAGGGGGTGCGCCAAAGCGTGGACGGCCCCGAGAATGGCGTTGGAAAAGGCGATGCCGGCTTCGAGGCTGGCGATCGCCATGCCTTTGAGCGCCCTGATGTTTCTGGTTCGGGCCGCATCGACCAGGTGCTTGAAGACCAGTTCGATGGCATGGATGGCGTGCGGGTCGGTCATCGGCCACGCCAGAGAGGAGACGAAGGCTTCGATGGCATGCGTCAAGGCGTCCATGCCGGTGGCGGCGATGAGGTCCGGTGTTTTGGTCTGCAGCAGCAACGGATCGATCAGCGACATGTCGGCCATGATCGCGCGGCTCAGGATCGTCATTTTGATTTTGTCGCGCGGGTCGGCGATGATGGCGAACTGGCTGACGTCCGAGCCGGTGCCGGCTGTCGTGGGGACGCAGATCAGGGGCGGTATCGGATGGGAAATGAGGTTGCATCCGACGTAATCCTGGATGCGGCCGTGATTGGTGGCCAGAATGGCGATCCCCTTGGCGGCATCCATGGGGCTGCCGCCCCCCAGGGCGATGATCACGTCGCAATTTTCGGCGGTGTAAAGCGCGGCGCCCCGTTCGATTTGAAAACTGCGCGGGTTGGTGACCACGTCGTCATAAACGATGCAGCCCAGGTTTTCCCCGGCCAGAAAGGTTTGGGCGGCCGCCACCCACCCGGCTTCGATGACGCCCGGATCCGATACCAGCAGCACCCGCTCACCCCCCAGCCGTCTGGCGCACTGTCCGATCTGGGACAGGGAGTTCGTGCCGTAAATAACTTCAGGAATTTCGAACTTCAACAGGGAATCGTCGGAGGTCATGGGAGCCTGCTTGCGCATGCGTACTCGTTTGCCAAACGATTACCATACATCATCCGGCCTTGCAACCGAGGGGGGAAGCGGGAAGCGGGATTGGAGTGCTGGAATGGTGGAGGGATGGGGTAGTGGAAGATGGGAAGGCGAATGGCTAAAGGCAAACGGCGAAGGGAGAAGGCGCAAAAGATGGGAATTTGGGGTGGGAAGCGGGGAAGCGGGATTGGAGTGATGGAGTGGTGGAGGGATGGAGTGGCTGAAAATGGGATGGCGAATGGCAAAAGGCAAACGGCGAAAGGAAGGCGTCTTCAACGCCGAACGGTGAACCTTTGAACCTCATTACCGATTATTCTTTCCTATTTGCCAGTTTCAAGCTTCGAGTTTCAAAATTCCAAATTTCTACCCGATCCGGCGGCCGTCGGTGCGGTCGAAAAGGTACAGGTCGTTTTCGTCGAAGTCGATGCCCACGGTCTGATTTTCCTGCAGCCCCTGCGGTGCGGCGGTTTTGGCCAGGATCTGGCGGCCGTCGAGGTCCAGGTACAGCAGCGCTTCGCTGCCAAGCGAGGTGATCAGGTCCAGCCGCGCGCGCCAGATGCCCGCCTCGGCGGCGGTGATGCGGATCTGCTCGGGCCTCAGGCCCAGCTGGACACCGGCGATGTCCTCGATGCCGGCCGGCGCGATCCGGCGCTGCGCTTTTTCGAGCAGGACGCCGTCCAGCAGGTTCATGGGCAGCGTGCCGATGAAGCCGGCCACGAAGCTGTTGGCGGGCCGGTGATAGATGTCGTCCGGCGTGCCGGTCTGCTGGAGGCGCCCGTCTTTGAGCACGGCGATGCGGTCGCCGAGCGTCATGGCCTCGGTCTGGTCGTGAGTGACGTAGATGGTGGTGACGGCCAGGCGGCGCTGGATCTGTTTGAGTTCGCCGCGCATGCTCGTGCGCAGCAGGGCGTCCAGGTTCGAGAGCGGCTCGTCGAGCAGCAGCACCCTGGGTTTGCGCACGATCGCGCGGCCCAGGGCCACCCGCTGGCGCTGGCCGCCGCTCAGCTCCGCCGGGCGCGCGTCGAGCAGATCCTCGATTTCCAGGGTGGCCGCCGCCGCGCGCACCCGGCGATCGATGTCGCGGCGGTCGAGGCCCGCGATTTTGAGCGGAAAGGCGATGTTGGCGAAAACGGTCATGTGCGGGTAAAGGGCGTAGCTTTGAAAGACCATGGCGATATCGCGGCGCCGCGGCGGCAGAAACTTTTTGGCGGCGACCGACACCACCTGCCGGTCCCCGATGCTGATCTCGCCCGCACTCGGGTTCTCGATGCCGGCGATGATGTTGAGCAGGGTCGACTTGCCGCAGCCGCTGGGCCCCACCAGGACGAAAAAAGCGCCCGGCTCCACGGTCAGATCGAGGGTCTCGAGGGCCCGGATGCGACCGCGCCGCAGGGTGAAAAAGTCTTTTCGCAGATTTTTGACGACGATGCCATTCATCCTTTGACGGCTCCCTGGACGAGTCCCTGAACGAGGCGGCGCTGGAAGATCGCCGTCAGCAGCACGACCGGCAGCATCGCAATCACCGCGATGGCCATGATGTGGCCCCACGGCAGCTGCCCGTGCAGGCCTTCGAAGAGCGCGATCCCGACCGGGATGGTGCGGGCGCCGTAGTCGGTGGTCAGCATGAGGGCGAACAGAAACTCGTTGAAAGAGTAGATGAAGACCAGAAGCGCCGTGGACAGCGCCCCCGGGGCGGCCAGGGGCAGAAGTATTTTGAAGAGGATCTGCAGCCGCGAGGCCCCGTCGATCATGGCGGCCTTGTCCAGATCGAGGGGAATGCGGGCGAAGTAGCTCAGCATGATCCACAGCGCCAGCGCCAGGCCGAGCGTGGTGTAGGGAAAAATCAGCGCCGCGCGGGTGTTGATCCAGTCCAGGCCGGCCATCAGCTTGAACAGGTAGCCGACGATGCTGATCTGCGGGAACATCGACAGAGCCAGCACGCCGACCGGGATCAGGACGCGGCCGAAAAACCGCAGGCGGGTGACGGCGTAGGCCGAAAGGCCGGCCGCCAGGGTGGCCAGCACGGCCGAGGCCGCCGAGACCACCAGGCTGTTGCGCAGATAGGCCAGAAGGTGCAGCGAGTCGTCGGTCAGCACGTCGGAAAAATTTTTCAGCGTCGGCGCGAAGTGCACCCCCGGCAACAGGAAATCCGGCTGGCGGCTGACACTGACCGCCAGCATCCAGGCGAACGGCAACAGGCAGAAGCTCAGCAGCGCGATGGCCCCGCCGATCTTGAGAACCGCCTTCAGATGCGCCTCGCTCATCGCAGCTCCTCGGCGAATCTTCCGACGCGGATGTAACCCACCGCCAGCAGCCCGGCCAGGAGAAAGACCACCAGCGATATGCTCGACCCGTAGCCGAAATCCCCGGAGACATAGTAGCGGAAGGAATAGAGCGAGAGCGAGGTCGTGGCGCCGCCCGGCCCGCCGCCGGTCAACACGTACACCAGATCGAAGATGCGGATGGCATCGATGGTCCTGAAGAGAAGCGCCACCGCGATCACCGGCCGCAGCAGCGGCAGCGTGACGAATCGGAAGCGCTGCCCGAAGTGGGTGCCGTCCACCATGGCCTGGCGGTAGAGGTCCTGCGGGATGGTGGAGAAACCCGCCAACAGGATGATGGTCATAAAGGGCGTGGTCTTCCAGACATCGCTGATGACGATGGCGGCGAACGCGCCGGCCGTGGACCCCAGCCAGTTGATCGGGGCATCGGCCAGGCCGAGCCGCAGCATCAGGAAGTTGAACAGCCCGAATTCGTAGTTGTAGACGAGTTGCCAGACCCGCGCCGACACCGCGATCGGAATGGCCCAGGGCACCAGCACGACGGTCCGCAGAAACCCGCGGCCGGGCAGGGCCTCGTTGAGCAGCAGGGCAAAGGCCATTCCGAACACCAGCTCGAGGCTCACCGATGCCAGGATGAACAGCAGCGTGAAGCGCACGGACTGCCAGAAGTTGACGTCCGCCAGCAGGCGCCCGTAATTTTCGAGACCGACAAACGCCGTGGGCAGAAAGGTCACATCGCGCTCGAGGCTCGTCAGGAACGTGCCGGCAACCGGGATCAGGACAAACGCCAGCGTGAGCAGCAGCAGCGGCAGGTTGAAAAGCCAGGCGACCGGGCCGTCGCCGCCCGATGAGCGGTTATCGTCCGCCATAAAGCCCCTCGATTTTTTCGATGTCGCGCTGCATGGCGGCAACGGCCTCCGCCGGCGCGCGCTTGCCGGCCAGACAGGCGTTGACCGAGCGCTGAATGACCCGCGAGACCTGGTCGTAGTAAGCCAGATCCGGCCGGCTGACGGCCCGCGCGACGATCTGCTCCAGCGCGTCGACATTGGCGACGGCACGCCGCACCTCGGGCTCGGCATACAGGTCCTTCCGGGCGGAATACCAGCCGAGCTTGAGCATCAGCTTTTTCTGCGTCTGGGGCGAGAGCAGGAATTCGGCCAGGCGCCAGGCAGCCTCCTTGGCATCCGAGGATTTCGAAATGCCCAGGTGCCACCCGCCCAGGGTCGCCGCCGTCTGCGCGCCGGGACCGTGCGGCAGCGGCGCCAGACCGACCCGGCCGCGCACCGCCGAGCCGGGCTGCTGGTGAAGGTTCCAGGCATAGAGCCAGTTGCGCTCGAAGAGGGCGTTGCCGCGCTGAAAGCTGCGGCGGACCTCCTCCTCCTGCATTTCCGTGTACGTGTTGGGCGGCGAGATGCGGTAGCGCTGGATCAGGTCCTGCATGAACTGCAGCGCGGTCAGCGTGCCGCCGCCGGTGAGGTCCACCGCCCCGGCGTTGGTGAATCCCCCGCCGTGGGTGGCGGCAAATTCGAGAAAGGTGCACACCAGCCCTTCGTACTGGGCCCCCTGCCAGACAAACCCGTTGAAGCCCGGGTTGCGGCGTCGTTCTTCCTCCTGCACCAGGAGCGATTGCCGCACCAGCGTCTCCCAGGTCGCGGGCGGCCCCTCGAAACCGTAACGCTGCAGCAGGTCCGTGCGATAATACAAAACGCCCACGTCCAGAAACGCCGGCAGGGCGAAGGTAGTGTTGTCGTGGCGGTCGACGGCCTCGATCACCCCGGGGAAAAAAGCCTGCGGTCGCGCGGCCGAGCCGCTTGCGAAAAAGCGGTCCAGCGGTTCGAGCCAGCCCGACTGCACGAACTGGGTGACCCAGATGATATCCATCAGGAACACGTCCGGGTCGGGCCGCGCGGAGGCCAGGGCGATCACCAGCCCCTGCTTGCGCTGGTCGGTGGCGGCCGGCTGGCGGATGACCTCGACCGCGATCCCGGCGCTCTTTTCGAACTCGGCCACCAGTTCCTCCCAGTAGTCGACCTCCTGGGGTGCACCGCCGACCCAGAAGGTGAGCCGTTGCTTTTTCTCGGAGCAGCCGGTGGGCAGGAGAAAAAGCACGGCCAGAAGAATGCAGCCGATCGCCCGCCACAGACACACGTCCAAGCGCTCCGGCGCACGTCGAAACACTGTCGGATCTGAGGGCGGTTTGGCGATGAAGTGGGTAGGAACAGGTTTGTGATTGCGACTTTTGGTCATTGTGATGAAAAGGTTAGAAGAGGTTCAGCTTTCGGCGTTCGGCGTTCGGCGTTGAAGGATTGAAGTCCTTATTCTGATTTTAACCTTGAACCGTGAACCCGGAACCTTGCACCCATAGTCCACGACCCGATGGCAACAATCTATCGTAAACCGGCAACAAAGTCCATAAGGCATCGGGATATGGGTCTTCGTCGGTCAGCCGCCTATGATACCTTCTTGATCCGCTTCAAAACATACCGGCGGCAGTCGTCGTCGCTGCCTCCGCCGCAGTCGATGTTCTTTAGGGGGACTTCGGCGCGGGCCGAATGCCTGTGGCCGCCGGCGGAGCCGACTTCGCCGAACAGATCCCGGGCCATTTTGCCGGCATTGCGCCTGAAGCCGGCATTGCGGAAGACGACGATGAGCCGGTGATCGTGGACGCCGGAGGCGATGCTCCAGGTGGCCTCGGCCATCTTCAGGAAGAAATCGGCGACCTGAACCAGGGTGTCGGGCTGCTGCACCCGGCCCATGTGGACCACGGCCGTCTGATTGAAAAGCTCCAGCGCCTGCATGGCTTTCTGCAGCCGGCCGAGCAGGGGGCGGGTTATTTCCGAGGAGTCGATCTTCTTGATGATGTTCAGGTTGGCGAAATCGTACAGGTAGCGAAAAGCCATGACGTCCCGGTTGACCGTCGAACGCACGAAATCGTTGGTGTCGGTCTTGATGGCGTGGAACAGGGCCGTCGCCAAACGCGGGGAAGGGTCGATTTTGGCGGCCCTGAGGTACTCGGTCATCAGGGTCGCATTGGCGCCGTATTCTTCACGAATGTCGATGAACTCCGCGCTGAGGCCCTCGGTCGGCGGGTGGTGATCGATGATCATGTCGAAATCGATCCCGGCAAACCGCTCGCTGTGAGACGGCTGCGAATCCACGATGGCCCATTTGCTGAAGTCGGATTTTTTGAGGTCGTGAATGTGGCGGTTGCGGATGCGAAGCAGCCGGATGAAGGCCAGGTTGTCGGCGCGATCGATCCGGTTGATGCGAAATATGCGCACGGGCCGGACCTTGCGCCAGAACAGGCGCTTGAGGGCCATGGCGCTGGCGAGGGCATCGGGGTCGGCATTGACCAGAATGGCCAGGCTGTCGCCGGGACCGGCAACGGCTTTCAGCCTTTCGACCTTTTCAACCGCCGAAACCGATTTGCCAAACGATGCTTCCATATCCTGTCTCTCATAAATTTTTCGTAGAAAAAATTATTTTGGGTTTTTTGGGTTTTTTGAGTTTTTTGAGTTTATTGGGTTTATTGAGTTTCATTGAGTTTGTTGAGTTTATTGGCAGTATATTTCACCGTCCGCCCTTTGCCACTCTTCCCTTTCGCCTTTCACCTTTTGCCTTTAACCTTTTGCCTTTCACCTTTCGCCTTTCAGCCTTCAACCTTCCGCCTTACACCTTTCACCTTTCATCTTTCACCGTCCGCCCTTTGCCACTCTTCCCTTTCGCCTTTAGCCTTTCGCCTTACACCTTTCGCCTTTCACCTTTCACCTTTCACCTTTCGCCTTTCGCCTTTCACCTTTCACCTTTCACCTTTCGCCTTTCACCTTTCGCCTTTCACCTTTCACCTTTCACCTTTCACCTTTCACCTTTTGCCTTTCGCCTTTCGCCTTTCACCTTTCGCCTTTCACCTTTCACCTTTCACCTTTACACCTTTCGCCTTTAACCTTTTGCCTTTCGCCTTTCACCTTTCACCTTTCGCCTTTCACCTTTCGCCTTTCACCTTTCGCCTTTCACCTTTCACCTTTCGCCTTTCGCCTTTCCCTTACGCTTTTGCCTTTCACCTTTCACCTTTTGCCTTTTGCCTTTCGCCTTACGCCTTTCACCTTTCACCTTTCGCCTTTCCCTTTCGCCTTTCTAAACTTTAGCCTTTGTAATCCAAATTGCAACTTTTTGTTTTTTGAGCAGCGCAGCTGCGTTTCATAAATTTTTCTACGAAAAATTTATTTATACACGCGATTGCCGATGCAAATGGGGTGTGAGCGGTATTTCTTTCGGACAGTACCCGCCTGAAGATCAAAAATGAAAAATATGACAATGATTGCTTATCGCCGCTACACGCGACGGTAGAAAAATACTATGCATAAGGAGGCAGGCCATCATGAACGATGTGCGCAGACTGCAGGAGATCGCCAGAACCGTCCGCTACCTTATTTTAAAAACCACCACCGCCGCCGGATCGGGTCACCCGACCTCGTCTTTGTCGGCCACCGACCTGATGTGCGGCCTGATGTTCGGCGGCACTTACCGCTATGATCTCGAACAGTCCGGGACATCCCAACAACGACCGTCTGATTTTCTCGAAAGGTCACGCCGCGCCCCTGCTCTATGCCCTGTGGGTGGCGTCCGGCAAGGTCACCGAGCAGGAGGCCATGACCCTGCGCCAGTTCGGCAGTCCCTTCGAGGGCCATCCGACCCACACCTTCCACTATGCCGAAGCCGCCACGGGCTCTTTGGGGCAAGGGCTTTCGATCGGGCTGGGCATGGCCCTCAATGCCAAATTCATCGACCATTTACCCTACCGCACTTATGTGCTGCTGGGCGACAGCGAGATGACCGAAGGCTCCCAGTGGGAGGCCATGCAGGTGGCCCGCCACTACCGCCTGGACAACCTGGTGGGCGTTTTGGATGTCAACCGCCTGGGCCAGCGCGGGGAAACCCTTTACGGGCACGATCTCGACGCCTACCGGCGGCGCATCGAGGCTTTCGGGTGGCAAACCCGCGTCATCGACGGCCACGACATGGAACAGGTCCTCACGGCGTTAAAGCCCGAGGGCCTCGAACCCGACCGTCCGCTGATGATCATTGCCCGGACCGTGAAAGGGTAAAGGCGTTTCCTTTCTGGAAGACAAGGACGGCTGGCACGGCAAAGCACTGGACGAGGACCAGCTGGCCGCCGCCTTGAAGCGAACTGGGCGATGTCGATCCCGAGCTGCGCGGGGCCGTGGCCATGCCCGAGGACCGCATTCCCGAACCGCGGACCCCGGAAGCCGCGGAGCCGGCAAACTACCCGCTCGGCGAAGGCCTTGCGACCCGCAAGGCCTATGGAAAAGCGCTGGCGCGCCTGTATCCGGCCTATCCCAACATCGTGGTGCTCGATGCCGAAGTGAGCAACTCGACCTACAGCGAGACATTTGAAGAAGCCTGGCCGAAGCGGTTCTTCGAAATGTTCATCGCCGAGCAGAACATGGTGGGCGCCGCCTGCGGACTGGCGGGTCGCGGCAAGATCCCTTTTGCCTCGACCTTCGCCGCTTTCTGGTCCCGCGCCTTCGACCAGATCCGGATGAGCCAGTATTTTATCTCCAACGTCAAATATTGCGGATCGCACGCCGGGGTGGCCATCGGCCAGGACGGCCCGTCCCAGATGGGCCTGGAGGACATCGCCATGTTCCGCACCCTGAACGGCTGCGCGGTGCTCTACCCTGCCGATGCCGTGTCCGCCGAAAAACTGGTCGAAGAGGCCGCCCGGTATCTTGGCCCGGTATACATTCGCACCACGCGCAACACCACCCCGATAATTTACACCGCCGACGAGGAATTCCCGGTCGGCGGCAGCAAGGTCCTCAAGCGCAGCGAAAAAGACCAGGCCGCCGTCGTCGCGGCGGGCATAACGCTGCACGAAGCGCTGAAAGCCTATGAAGAGTTGCAGTCGGAAGGTGTGTCGATCCGGGTGATCGATCTTTACAGCGTCAAGCCCTTGGACATCGAAACGCTGCGAACGGCGGCCGACGAAACCGGCCGGATCATAACGGTCGAGGACCACTATCCGGCCGGCGGCATCGGCGAGGCGGTCGCCGCGGCGCTGGGCGATCATCCTGTGCCGGTGCATTCGCTGGCGGTAGGCCAGATGCCCAAAAGCGGTCCGCCCGACAAACTGCTGCAGTTCGAGGAGATCTCGAAGGAGGCCATCGTCAGAAAGGTCAAGGAGATCCTCGGCCAATCCGGCGGTTCTCAGCCGGTTCCGCCCGATGTGTGCACCAAGGCGCCGGAAATGGCCGAACACCAGCGGCTCTCCGATCTGGACATGCCCTGCGACGACGGCCGCAGCGGCAAGCTTTGACGACTCCCCGCCAGAAAATTTCCCGCGGCTGAACGACGAAGCGCCCGCGGGGGTCCGCGAGCGCTTCGGTTGTTTCCCGGTCAAAAAATCATTCAGGGATCGAAAACGAATCAGTGCCTTAAATGAAACGTGAACGAGCACTCATTAGTGCCAACCGCGATCTTTTTAGGCCATTCCGAGTGCCCGAACTCCTGAAGTGTCAGCTTTTCAGTTTTGCCTGTAAATCGATCTGAGTTCCCGCCAGTGCTTTGGACACGGGGCAGCCCTCTTTGGCCGCCTGCGCCTGCCTTTCGAATTCGGCGCCATCGATGCCGGGGACATCGGCCTCGGTGTGAAGTTCGATGTGACCGATTTTGAAGCCCTCACCGTCCTTTTCCAGTGTCACCTCGGCCCGCGTATTGATTTCCTTGGGCGGATGCCCCGCTTTTTCGAGGAGCATCGACAGCGCCATCGAAAAACACCCGGCGTGAGCGGCGCCGATCAGCTCTTCAGGATTTGTGCCGGCGGCGTCCTCGAAGCGGGTTTTGAAGGAGTAGGCGCCTTCGAAAGCGCCGCTACCCAGCTTCATGACGCCCTTGCCCTGCTGAAGCCCCCCTTCCCATCTGGCCTGCGCACTTCTTTTCGGCATGAGATGTACCTCCCTGGGCCCTTCGTTTTTTATTTTAGTGGTTGAACGGGTACCTGTTTTTCATCACCCTTGACGGGGGAGGGCCGCCTGCATCCCCCTCCCCCAGCCCCTCCCACTCGGGGAGGGGAGTTTTCGGTGAGGCACTACTTATGCTGCGCCGACCTGGGTGTATACAGTGCGGTAATCGGCATAAAGATCGTGCACGCGGCGCTTGAGTTGTTTGATCCGCTTGGAATCCTCTTCGTTGGACCACCGCGGCTCACTGATGGAAAAAAGAGCGTTGCTCAGATCGTCGATGACGTGCTGGGTCGCCTCGCACCATTCGTCCGTGCAGACGCCGGCCATGTCCGAGGCTTCCTTGATGTCCTTTTCCAGATTGTTGAGTGCCGTGTCCAGCGAATCGAGATAGGTCCGCCACGAGTTGACGTATTCCTGCTGCATTTCATCCTTGGGCATCGACATGGTAAATCTCCTTTCCGGTGAATTTGCTGTTTACCTGTTTTCAAAGCCAGATTCTAAAAAGTGCCATCACGCAACTGTCGTATCGCTGCGTCTGCGGGTGTTGCTCTTAAAGATAGAACGCCGACAGCGCTCACGCCATGGGGGGAACGATGTATAATGAGCGTCACTCAAAGGTAGAATTCACCTATCTTTCTTGACAAGGAATCCTGTGAAGGCCTTTACCGACGAAAAAGTCTCCCTGCAACGCCCGGTGCCGGCCAGAGCGGAAAACCCCGCTACAGCCTGCAACAAACCCAAATACGGTCAAGACCGTATTTTATCTGGCGGGCTGGTCCGATAGTGTCGGCGTGCATCTTGAACGATGCGTAGGGGGATACTTCGCCTGGCAAACCGCACAACCAAAAGCGACAAAGGAGGATCAGATGGGAAAAATGGGGGAACTGTATCAAACGGCGGATTGGAAATCTGAAAAACACGTTCCGGTTATCGAGTGCATGGACAGCGTCAAGGCCGATGAGACCTTCGAGGTCAAGGTGTCGCTCGGAAAGGAAGTGGCCCACCCCAACACCACCGAACACCACATCCGCTGGATCCAGCTGTATTTCAAGCCGGAGGGTGACAAATTTGCCTACCAGATCGGCAATTTCGAATTCTGTGCACACGGCGAATCGGCCGACGGGGCCGACAAGGGGCCTGTTTACACCAATCACAGCGCCACTGCCAGCCTGAAAATCAAGAAAGCGGGAACGTTGGTCGCCACCGCGTTCTGCAACATTCACGGCCTGTGGGAAAATTCGAAGTCCCTGTCGCTGGGCTAACCACGCGCGGCGCCGGCTCCGCTCTCTACCTTTGCAGGTTTTTTTTTTCTATTTCGGTGCCGGCGCCCGCTTGATTCACGCGCTCCCGTCCCTACGTTCCGCTGGTCCTTTCCGGCGACAGCCGGTCGGGCGGTTGAATCGGTTCGCCGGTGTCAAGGGCGGTATAGGTGTCCACGTCCTCGTTTTCACCCTCCATCAGAATCTCCTCTGACGGTGTTTCGATGCCTGACGTTCCGGGATTTCTTTGTGGCCGTTCCCAAGGCTGGCGATCGATTCTGATATTTTCCACAAACCGGGTGTATCCCAGCGTGTCGGAAACGATCTCCCACAGGACTTCACGACTGCCTTCGGCGGGCAGCACCCCGGAGGCATAGATCACGCCGCCCCGGCAGTCGAGGTCGAGTTCTTCCATCTCCACCCGGCCGTCCTGTGTCAACGTGTCCAGCACGGTTTCCCGCATCTCTGCATCGCTTTGTCTACCGATGCCTCTCTCGACATCCTCGATTTGGCCTTTCCGATAGTCGGTGGACTCCAGCTTTTCCGCACATGGCCGGCAGTAAGGCGTCCATGGGATCACCTGTAGCCGCGCCAGGGCAATTGGCTGCCCGCATCGCTCGCAGTCTCCGTAACGGTCCGCATCGATTTTATCGAGCGCGGCGTCGATTTGCCGCAGCCGGCCGTACTCGAGATCCGCAACGGCGTTGACGCCGCGCGAAAGGTTTGCCTTCTCGGCCCTCTCCTCCCGTTCTATCTCCGGTTCCTGCAGGTCCTGCCAGGACTGATTGGCCGTGTTTCTCGTGGCCGTCACCTCGTCCCGGTGCCACAAAAGGTGCCGACGGATATCTCTTAGAATGCCCTCGTCCATCATGATGACCTCCTGCTGTAAGTAAAGTGGAACATGACGCAACATCGAACCGATGCGATCGATACCACTACAATGACCACTTCTCGGCAAGAGTGCAAACGGCTTCCGTTCAGAAGGAGGCACGCCCGGGTTTTTGCCATTGGGCTTCAAGATAACAATCCTGACACGGCCAGGGGAAGGCGGTTTTTTTTCATACGCCAATGGCCGATAACCTCACCCAAAATATCTTTCAAGCAAGATCGAAAAACCGCCTGTATTTAGGAAAAATACGGTGTAAACCCCATTATCGGATGACTGAGCCGATTCTACCATAAGGGAAACCAAAGAACGTTCTACGGAAGAAAAAGAAGGAGAGGTATCAGATGGCTGAATATTCACAGATCGAAAAAAAGAGAATGTGGGAAATGGCTAAAAGCGGCCACAGCGCCGAAGAACTCCAAAAAGAATTCGACATCCGCGACATGGCCGCTCTGGAACAGATCATGCAGGAAATGATGCGCGAAAGCGGCGAATCGGTCGTCATTCCCGGCTTGGTCGGACGCGCCGCCCTGCGGGCGGAGTATACATCCGAAGGAATCCGGATCAGTCCGGACATGCTCGATGGGACGGGCTTCAAGTCCGGTGACGAGTTCGACCTGAAAGTAACGGATTCCGGCATTTCGCTGCAGAAAAGACTCCCGTAATGGTCGCACAAAGAGACACCATAAAGATCGTGCTGCGACCGTCCTGGCTCGCGTACATTTTACCGTTGGCGACCACGTCCATTTTTTTGTGGTGCCTTTTGGCCGCACCTTTGTGGGTCATATTCGGATAAAAACCAACGCGAGCCGATTTCCCTCGGATAACCCTTCATCTGAGTGAAGCTCGACCCGGAGCAGCTTTTTTGGGCACGACCTGCCGGCCGATCCTCTTGCGGCCGGCAGATCGCTGATGGTCAACTGCGATAATCCCGCGAATATCCCTCGGTTCTTCGCCTCCGTTCCCTCCGTGTTACCACCTAAAATGACGGTAAATAGTGTGTTGCCCCCATTTACCCTCCCGGCCAAAAAGATGAATGATAGGGACACTTGCAGGCAGACGAAAGGTCAACCTAAATCGACCGAACGAGGAATCCTTGGCTTAGCGAATCTGTTACCCCAACCCCTATCATGTGGAGAAGAGATC
>CAVSIM010000030.1:0-106439 GCA_963728055.1 uncultured delta proteobacterium
CGCACCAGGGGCAGCGGAGTGCTGCGTTTTTCCACCACGTCGATGGCTTCGAAAAGGATATGGGTGTGTTCGCCGGCGATGGAGGGAATTCCAGGCCCACCATATTGGCAACCTGCGGGGCCCACAGACCGGCGGCGTTGACCACAACTTCACAGGTGACATCCCCCTTGTCGGTGTGCACCAGCCATTCACCGGAGGCGGTGTGCTCGATTCCGGTGACCTGGGTGTGGCTGTTGATTTCCGCACCGTGCTTCTTGGCGCCGATACTCATGGCCATGGTGATGCCGTTGGGGTCCACGTCACCGTCATCGGGCCAGTAGAGACCGCCGATGATGCCGTCGGTGTTCATCAGCGGATGCATCTCTTTGATCCGCTCCGGAGTGACCCAACTCACATCGAGCCCCAGGCAGCGGTTCATGCTGTAGATATAGCCCAGCTCCTCCATGCGGCCGGGGTTGTCCGCCGTCCGGATGGAGCCGGTGGTGTGCCAGCCCACGCTTTGCCCGGTTTCGGCTTCCAGGTGCTGGTAGATCTCGATGCTCTTCATGTTGACCTGGGTGCAGTAGTAGTTGCCGTGAAAGAAGGAACAGTTGCCCGCCGCCATCCAGGTGGAGCCGGAAGTCAGTTCGTGCTTTTCAATCAAAACCACATCCTTCCAGCCGTATTTTGCCAGATGATAGGCCGTGCTGACACCGATGGCGCCCCCGCCGATGACCACGACTCTTGCATGAGTCTTCATAGTGTTTTGTCTCCTTTGTTCGTTATCTTAAGATATTGCTTTACGCTCAGTCCTCATTTGGCGCTGGCGTAGGCCCCATTGAGGAAGTAGCCCATGGCTTTGTTTTTGGTTTTTCTGAAGGCGGTGTTGAAGAATTCCGCGAAGCCGCCCGGGTAGTAGATCATCACCAGGATCAGCAGCAGGCCGTAGAGCAGCAGGTTCAGTCCCGGCAGATTCGTTAAGGACGAGCGCACCAGCTCCATGGCGAAGATGAAGGGGAAGGCCACCACCGCCCCGCCCCACAGGCTGCCCCGGCCGCCGATGTAGGCCACTGCCAGGATCTCCACGGTCTTGGAGGTATGCATCACATCCGGGGTCAGGATGCCGTAATAGTGGGCGTAAAAGCCCCCCAGCCACCCGGCCAGGGCGCAGCTCAGCGTAAAGTTGATCAGCCGGTAGAACACCGGGTTGATCCCCGAGGTGCGCGCCGCCTCCATGTTCTGCCCAATGGCTCTAAAAGCCAGGCCCATCTTGGTGCGCGTGCACCACTTGCACACGATATAGACAACGATCATCATCATCAGGCACAGGTAGTAATAGGGCACGTTGGACTGGGTTTCGAACAATCGGTCCACCCGCATGCCCAAAGGCCCGCGGGTCAGCCAGATCATCTTGGTGGCCAGGCCCATCAGCGCCAGACCGACGAACCAGGCCAGAACCGCGGCAAAAATGCCCCGCGACCGCAGGGTGATGACACCGATCACAAAGCCCAGGAAGGCCGCCATAAGACTCCCGGCGATCATGCCCAGCCACGGGTTGAGACCCAGGCGTTCGGCCAGGATGGCCGAGGTGTAGCCCCCCAGGCCCATGATGGCCGCATAGCCGAAATTGACGATGTTGATAAACCCGGCCGTAAAGTCAAAGCCTACCGCAAGGGCCGCGATAAGGGCGGCGCTGATCAGCCAGCGGATCAGATACTCATCGTTAAAGGGCGGAATCAGGGGCAGCACGAACAGCACCCCAAGGGCGATCAGGCCGGCCGGGGTGAAACACAGCAGGTTCAGCAGCTTGTTCACAGGGTTGGTCTGTTCCATGAATCCTCCGCTATTTGTCCAGGACGCCGCGCACTTCGGAGCCGAATATGCCGCTGGGTTTGAAAATCAGAACCACGATAATCACGGCCGATGCCACAACAAAATCCCAGCCCGAGCCGATGTACTCCACGGTGAGCACTTTTAAAAGAGCCACCATGAAGGCGCCCATCACCGCCCCGAGCACGTTGCCCAAACCGGCCAGGATCACCACGAACCAGGCCATGTACAAGGGCTCCAGCCCCACCGAGGGATAGGACGGATACATAAAGAGCAGGCTGGCGCCGGCAATGGCCGCCAGGGCGCACGACAGGGACATGGTGAGCATCAGGATGCCCTTTATGCCGATACCGACCATCAGGGCACCGTTCTCGTCCTGGGACACCGCCCGGATCGCCCGACCCGTGCGTGTGTAGGTCATGAAAAACCAGAACACCACCACCACGATGACCGCCAGCAAAAAGGCCATAACCCGGTCGCGCGAGACGAACACATCCATGACCGTGATGGGCATGCCGGCCCAGTAACGGGTAATGCCTTTGAAGTCCGCCCCGAAAAAGAGCTGGTGGGCGTTGATCAAAACAACCGCCAAACCCACCGTGAGCAGAAAGGAGTTCATCACCCAGTTCTCCCGGCTGCGCTTTCTCAGCTGGGAAAAGACCAAAACCTCAGAGGCCACCCCCATGATGGCCCCCACGATCATGGCCGCCACGATAGTGATCAGCGGTCCCAAAACTGTTAAGACCGAGTCAGGGTTCGCCGTGATGTAAGTGTTGATGGGCGTGAACACATAGTAAGCCGTCAGGGTGCCGATCATGAAGTACTCGCCGTGGGCGAACATGGGGATGTTCATCACGCCGAACACCAGGGCCAGTCCCATGGACACCAGGGCCAGCATGCCGCCGATGACCACCGTGTTGACCAGCAAGTAAGGGCCGCGGTCCCAGGTGGCCAGCGCAGCCACCACCACGGTTGAAATCATCGCAATCCCGGCGGCCGAGCCGCCCCACTTGAAGATGCGTTCCCAAACGCGTTTTTCTACCTGTTCAACCATGACCCGTTTCCTTTCGGTATCAGACCCCTAAAAAAACCTTGCGCACGTGGGCATCGCAGGCCAGCTCGCTGCTCTTGCCGGACAGCTCGATGCGACCGTTTTCCAGCACGTAGCCCCGGTCGGTCACCGCCAGGGTCTTGGTCACGTTCTGCTCCACCAGCATGATGGTCACGCCCCGCTCGATCAAGGTGTCCAGGGACTGAAACACGCTTTCGGTCAGCAGTGGGGCCAGGCCGAAGGAGGGCTCGTCCACCAGCAAAAGAGTCGGGTTTGACATCAGCCCGCGGCCGATGGCCAGCATCTTGCGCTCGCCCCCGCTCATGGTGCCCGCCAGCTGGCTGCGCCGCTCATCCAGGCGCGGGAACAGGTCGTACACAAATGCCAGCCGGTCCTTCTGCAGCTTTTTGTCGCGGATCGTGTAAGCCCCCATGGCCAGATTCTCCTGCACCGTCATGTTGACGAACAGGTTCATCTCCTCGGACACGAAGGCAATCCCCTTGCCGGCCACCTGGTTGCCCGGAAGCCCACCGATGGGTTCGCCCTTGAACAGGATCTCCCCGCTCATGGGCGCGAGCAGACCGGCAATGGATTTAAGGGTGGTGCTCTTGCCGGCCCCGTTGGGACCCACCAGACACACGTACTCACCCGTGTCCACGGTCAGCGAGACGTCGCGCAGGATCTGCAGAAAACCGTAGCCGGCATTGAGGTTTTTCACTTCCAGTAACATCGCGTCTCCGTTGGCGAAGTCCATCGATTATAAATTCGATGACGAATTTATTGAGTCAGAACTTCGTGCTGAGTGGGCATTTATTCAATTTTGCGAATCGAGGCCCTAAGCGGGTGGCCGGGCCTCGGGCGGGCAACTGTCGGCCGCATCGCCCAGGTAGGCCTTGGTCACCTTGGGATCGTTGGCCACCTCTTCGGTGGTGCCTTCGGCGATCTTGATGCCGAACTGGATGCATACCAGCCGGTTGCACAGACCCATGATCAGCTGCATGATATGCTCGATCATCAAAATCGTGATCCCCTGGTCGCGGATCTTTAAAATCAGCTGCATGATGTCCTTGAGTTCGCCCTCGCTCAGCCCCGAGGCCAGCTCGTCCAGAAAGAGCAGCTTCGGGCCGCTGGCCAGCGCCCGGGCCAGGTCCAGGCGCTTTAGCTGCACCGTGTTGAGCTGCTCGCTGATGGTGTCTTCGGCAATGGGAAAATCCACGAAGGCGAGCATCTTGCGGCTGTGGGCCGCCGGGTCCTTTATGGTGCCCGGCCGGTTGCCGAAGATGGCCGCCGTCATCACGTTTTCCAGCACGCTCATCTTGGGAAAGGGAATCGGGATCTGGAAGGTGCGGGACAACCCCCTCCGGCACATCTTCTCCGGAGTCTTGCCCGTTGTGTTCTCGCCAAACATGAACGCCTGGCCCGAGGTGGGCGGGTTCAATCCGGCGATGGCGTTGACCAGGGTGGTCTTGCCCGCCCCGTTGGGGCCGATCAGCCCCACGATGTCCCCCTCGTCGATGTGCATCGACACCGCGTTGACCGCCGTCAGCCCGCCGAACTGCTTGGTTAACTCCTTGGTCTCAAGTACGATCATAAGTGTCTTATTCCATGTCGAGGTGCGTTGCGGGCGCGGAGCCGGGAAACTTCCGGCTCCGCGCGTTGTGCATTTTCGCCCTTACTTGGCTGTAAACGCTTTTGTCTTCCAGTCTTCGGGAAAGACGATCTCGCCTTTGCCGTTGGTGTATTGAATGACCGGAAAGTAGTAGCCGTCCTTGGCCACCACCGGATCGGGAACCGATTCGGCGGTGTAGCGGTATTCATTCATGATGATGGCGCCGTCAGCTTTGCTGAAGGTCAGTTTGCCGTTCTGGACCTCTTCGACAAAGATCTTGTGGATGCTCTCCTTGTCCAGCTGGCCGTATTTTTCCAGCGTGCGCTTGAGGATCTTGATAAACATGTTGGTGCCATCGTAGCACAGGCCCCCCGCCGACGGGCTGGGATTGAAGCCGTATTTGGCCTGGATGTCCGTGGCCCACTTCTGAGCTTCCTTGGTGGTCAGTTGCGGAATCATGTCCAGCACGCCGTTGGAGGCGGGCCCGGCCATTTTATACCAGTCTCCCATCCAGCCCAGGCCATCGGCGATGATCACCGATTTCAAGCCCACCTCGCCGGCCTGTTTGACAAAGGCCGTCATTGTCGGGGCGGCGGTGGAGGTGCCGGCCAGAACAGCGACATCCTCTTTCTTGTATTTGCCCAGCAGCGGGTAAAAGTCGGTCTGGGTGAGCGGGAAGTAGTCTTCAGACACGATTTTCCAGCCTTTAGCGGCGAAAAAGCCTTTCAAGGCCCCGCCCAGGCTGCGGCCCCAGTCGCTGTCCTCGCCGTAAATAGCGACCGTCTTGCCCTTGGGCTTCCAGGACCCGTCGGCAATGGCGTTTTCCAGGCATTCCACATACCCCTGGGCCAACTTGGCCGGAATCGGCCAACCTTTGCCGCCCCAGTAGTTGTATTTTTCCGGATCACTGCGCCATTTTTGGTTGACCACTTCGGTGGCGCCGAATCCGAACCAGTGGGGCACCTTGTATTGGGCGACCACGTCCATGACGGCCACCGCCACCGAGCTGTGCCAATTCTGCATGCCACAGTCGATGCCTTTGCGTTCCACCGCTTCGGCGTAGGCACTGGCCGCCTTGGCCGGATCGCTCTGGCTGTCGATCCATACGATCTCAAGCTTGTAGTCGCCCACCTTATAATTGATTTTATCCAGCGCCATCTCGACCGACGCCTTGAACTCGGCTCCGTTTTTAGCCGATGGGCCGGTGAAAGGACCCAGGACGCCTACCTTGAGCACTTTGTCCGCCGCCGGGGCGGCGCCGATAAACACTGCCAGAATGGCAACCATCACGACACTTACCATCAACTTCTTTGCTCTCATGGGCTTCTCCTTTGAGGTTGGGGGTTGACTTGCTTCGCTAAAAGTAAAACCAAAACGCCGGCATGAAGTGATTTTATTCAAGCCATAACATACCGGAGAAAATTATGCTACTTATTCCTAACATCAAAAACACCGCAGTCAGACTTCTTTAAAGCATCCGTAAAGTATCCGTTTTCACGATACACCAAATGCGCTAGTCGTATGGTCATCCGCCCGTCACGGCAACCTGATCGATGATGAGAATGCATTCCGCCTGCTGTGGCGGCGGAACTCCGAGTCTTCGGCCACGGCCAAAAAGCACCCGCGCGGGCAGGGATAACTACCCCTCGAACATGCCGGCGCGAAACGCCCCGATGTAATCCGTGCAGAAGGCATCCCGGCCGGCCAGGGCTTCGGCCGCGATGATGCCGGCCATCATCTTCTTATCCAGCGGGTTCATGATCGCCCCGTCGAGGCCCCTGGCCACGGCCATGACCATAAACGTCTGGTTCATGAACTTCCGGGCCGGCAGCCCGTAGCTGATGTTCGAAAGCCCGCAGGCCGTGTGAATGCCTTCAAACCTTTGCATGATCTCTGCGATGGCATTTAAAAATTCCACCCCGAAGCTGCCGTTCACCGACAGCGGCTGCACCAGCGGGTCCACAAAGATGTTGTCCAGCTTGACGTTGTTCGCGAGCAGCCCGCCAACCAGCTTCTCGGCAACCTTCATGCGGTCCGCCACCGTCTGAGGCATCCCCTCGTCGCTCATGCAAAGCGCAATTACCTTCATCTCGGTGCCGGAGATGATCGGCATGAGCTTCTCGTAGCGCTCTTTCTCAAGCGAGATCGAGTTGATCAACGGAATCCCCTTATGGACGGCAAGCGCCGCCTTAATCGCCTCCGGGTCCGGGCTGTCAATGGCGCAGGGCTTGTCCGTCACCTGCTGCACGGTTTCCACCAGCCACCTGAGGTGCTCGGGCTCCCGGCCCACGAACACGCCCGCGTTGACGTCGATGTAGTCCGCGCCCGCTTCGGCCTGCTCGCGGGCCGCTTTCTGAATCGCCCCGGCATCCCGGTCCTCGATCGCCGCTTTGATCGCCTTGCGGCTGGCGTTTATCAGCTCTCCGATGATGATCATGGCAGATGGCTCCTATTCTCCGGCTTGGCCCACGATTTGCTTGATCAGCTTCACCGCCCCGGGGGCATCGGCACTGTAGCCGTCCGCACCGATCGTGTCGGCAAACGCCTGGGTCACCGGCGCCCCGCCCACAATGGTCTTTACCGCAAGGCCCGCCTCCTTGACCGCCTTGACCGTGCTGTCCATGGATGGCATGGTGGTCGTCAGCAGCGCCGACAACCCGATCACCTGGGCACTCTTCTCCGCCGCGGCCTTGACGAACTTCTCGCTGCTCACATCCACCCCTAAGTCAACCACCTCGAACCCGGCCCCTTCCAGCATCATCGTGACCAGGTTCTTGCCGATGTCGTGCAGGTCCCCCTTGACCGTGCCGATCACCACCGTGCCCCGGCTCCGGCTCTGACCGGCGCTCAGGTGCGGCTTGAGGATCTCGAGGCCCGCCTTCATCACCTGCGCCGCCTTGAGCATCTCGGGGATGAACAGGTCCCCGGCGCTGAAACGCTCGCCCACCACGTCCATCGGGGCGATCAGCCCCTCGTTGAGGATCGTGGCGATATCCGTGCCGCCCTCGATCTCCGCCCGGGTCTGCGCCTTTACCGTCGCCTCATCGTAGGCCAGTATCGCATTAAAAATGTCCTGGACTGCCATATGCATCTCTCCTTTGCGAGTAAATATTGGTTAAAATCCGGCATACCCGAAATATCTCATTGGGTGATACGGTTTTATAAATTACTACTTGCCGTATTTCTTTTCGATGTACTTCTCCAGTTCGTGCCGGACCTCGGCGGGCATGCCGGGCTCCTGGTAGTTCGCGAGAATTTCCTTCCATTTGCGGTTGGCCGCCTTTTCGATGGGCTCCCCGCCCTTTTCCTTCCAGCGCTCGTAGGGTTCCTTCTGCTCCATGATGGGAGCGTAAAGCTCCTTGCGGAAGTTTTCGAAGGTGTGCGTGTTCGTCAGGTATTCGCCGCCCGGCCCCACCTGGGCGATCACGTCCAGGGCCATTTTTTCAGGATCGGCCTTCTCCCCGCGTTTGATGCGTTTGCACATGCCGCAGATCTCATCGTCAATGACGAATTTTTCGTATGACGCCGCCATGTAACCTTCGAGGATCCCGGCCGAGTGCAGCACGAAGTGAACGCCGGACACGGTGGCCATGAGCTGGCTCATCATGGATTCCATCCCGGCCTGGGCATCGGGGAGTTTGGAATCGGTAATGGCGCCGCCCCCTCTGCTCGGGATGCCGTAGAATCGGGCCATCTGGGCGGTGGCGGCCGTATTCACCGCCATCTCCGGTGCACCGACGCTCAAGCTGCCGTAGCGCATGGCGGTGGCCGAGGACGACCCGGAGAAAACCACCGGGGTGCCTTCCCGGATCAGCTGGGTCAGCACGATACCGGCCAGCACTTCCGCATTCTGAACGATCAGGGTGCCCTCCATCGTGACCGGCGAAGTGGCCCCGGCAATGGACAGGGAGGAGATCAACTGGGGCATGCCGGTTTTGGCGTACTCCATGATGGCGCCGAGCATGCGGTCGTCGTAGGCCAGGGGCGTGCGGGTGCACAGGATGCTGATCATGGGCATCTTCTCCGCCAGCATCGCTTCCGTGCAGCCGAAGAGGATGGCCGCCATCTCGATGGTTTCACGGGCCGCCTCGGCGCCGATGGCCCCGCCCATGAAAGGCTTGTCGGAATAGCGCATGGAGGCGTACATCATTTCGGCGTTGCGCCGGGCGTGGGGGATGTCGTTGGGCTCGGCCATCATGCCGCCGGTTATGTCCATGCTCCGGCTGGTTTGGGAAAGTTTGACGAAGTTGGTGTAGTCTTCCAGGGTGGATTCTCTCCGGCCGCGATCGAGATCACAGACAAAGGGGGAGCCATAACAGGGTATGTAGGCGATGTTGTCGCCGCCGATCACCACGTTCTTCTGCGGGTTGCGCGCCTGCAGCGTATACGCGGAGGGCGCCTTGGCCACTTGCTCCATCACCATCTTGGGTGACAGGAAGACCCGCGACCCCTCCACTTTGAAGCCGGCCTTTTTGAACACATCGACGGCCGGGGCATAGCCGAAGTCCACGCCCACCGTCTCCAGCACGCGCAGGGTCGCTTCGTGAATCCTCTGAACATCATCGTCGGTAAAATACTCAAACCGCTGCATCGGGGTTCCTCCTCGTCCTCAATCGGTTTTATGTTCGGTAGCGGCCTTCACTGCGGGGCAGTGTCCGCCGGACACTCTCATACGCCCGTCTGAAAACCGCATGCACATAATCTGACGGTATTCGACTTGACGCACGCATCCCTAATGCCGTCCACGCATGAATGCCCCCCGCGACGCGGTCAAACCCTCTTCGAAACGGCTCAGCCGCAGCGGGTTGTCTGCGGGCTTCATCCGGCCGGTGATCAGATCGCAGGTCCAGCGGCCGGCCGCCGCCGACAGCATCACCCCCGGCCAGTAGGCACAGTTGAGATAGAAGCCGGGAATGCCGTTCACCGGCCCGATCAGCGGCTGATCGTCGGGCGAATGCACGTATTGCCCGGCGTAAACCGACAAGTCCTCCTGCTTCAGGTCGTTCACCACATCGGACCAGAAGGGACTGAGGCGCGAGACCATCTCCAGCGTGAAGGCCGGGAAATCCCAGTCTCCCTGCGGATCTTCCATGGGCTCGCTCTTCTGCTCTTCGGGGTCGTGCCAGCCGAGCAGGGCCCCGCCGGTTTCGGGCCGCCAGTAGGAGTCGTTGTCCACATCCATGATCAGGGGGGCATCCTTTGGAATTTTGGGGTGCGGCGCCACGAATACGCGCTGGCGGCGCATCTGGCAAATCGGCAGATCCAGTCCCACCCAGCGCCCCACCGTAATGGCAAAGGGCCCGGCCGCATTGACCACCACCCGCGTGTCGATCCGTCCCCGATCGGTCAGCACGGCGCAAACGCCCCCCGCGTCTTTTTCGATGCCGAGTGCCCGCGTCCGCACGAAAAACCGCGCATGGTCGGATGCGCGGGCAAACCCCTGGGTCACCTCGTGGGCGGAAAACCAGCCGTCTTTGGCGCGGTAGGTGCCGGCTTTGATCTCGGGGTTGAGCCAAGGCCAGCGCTTGAGAATCTCGTCGCGGTTGAGGCATTCGGCGTCGGTCACGCCAACCATGTGGTATCCCTCGACCGCGGCCTTCACATCGGCCACCTTCTGCTCCTCGGTGGTCAAAAACAGGTAGCCACCGTGGTGCAGGTCGATTTCATAGCCCTCCAGGCCGGTCACCTGGGCAAAGTTCTCCCAAACCTCGATGGACTCTTTTGCCAGGGCCGCCATGGCCGGTTCGGTGAACTGGGCCCGGAAGGACTCGATGGACGCCGTGGTGGTGAGCGTGGACAGTCCGTCGCGCATCTCCACCAGAATGGTTGACATGCCGGCGCGGGAGAGCCAGAAGGCCGTGGCCACGCCGATGATTCCGCCACCGATAATCACCGCATCGGCGTTTTCTTGGCCGAAATTCTCAGGAGTCAATATTTTCCGCATGACAGAGACCTCTCAGACGTGCACGTAATTATCTACCCACCCCTATCTATTCCCAGGCGAATCGAATACTTTCGACCACCGCCGCATACTCCCGACGCCGGGCTTCTTCGGAAAGAGTCCCTTTCCTAATGCAATAGCCCCTCGTCTACCAGCACGTCGGCCACATCCGCGAGCCCTAAATCGATCAGGGTGTCCTTGGTGGGCAGTCCATTATCGTCCCACCCCCGGGCCTCGTAGTACCAATCCAGCAAGCGGTCCAACTTCTCCCTGGAGAGGTAATAGCCCTGGCTGGGACCCGTGGGAACCGGTTCGGTGGAGAACCGCTTGGGCGGGTAATCCCATTTGCGGCCGAACCCTTTGATCTCCAGCATGGAGATGGCCCGGGTCAGGTTCCAGATGCGTTCGGAGACCTTCAGCAATTCATCCCAACTGAGCTTGCGGCCCGTGATGGTGTGAAACAGGCCTTCATAGTTCTCCAGTTCGAATCCCAATTCCATGTACTGGAGCCGGCACACGCCGAGAACGTCGAACAAGGGGCGGGTGTGCTGGGAATCGATGACATACCTGGCGCAGTCCGCCTTTATCTGGGCCTCGGGCTGCTTCTCCACCTTGCCGCCGCCGCTGACCAGGTCGTGGACGCTGCTCCAGGACCCAGCCAGGTCATGACCCAGTACCCAGGCACGGGAGTGGTGGGCACCGATGTCGGCAGTCATGTAAGCCAGCATCATTGAAGGCGCGTTGCGGCACTCGTAGCCGGTCCACTCCAGCCCTTTGACGTGAATGGCAAAGGCCTCGGATCCCTGGCCGGTCTTTTCGGATGCCCGTTTGACCCCTTCGGCCAGCAGATCGCCGATGCCGTCCCGGGCCACAATTTTTTCCAGCAGAAATTGGATCGTTTCCAGATCGGCAAACTGCACCGGCCGGCCGATCTGTTCCGGGGTGAGGATGCCCTTTTCGACGCATTCGATCGTCCAGGAGACCACCGCGCCGGCCGATATGGTGTCCAAGCCCAGTTCATCGCACAGGTAGTTGGCATAGGCCACCTCCTCGATGGTCTTGAGCTCGCAATTCCCGCCGAACAGGGCGATGGTTTCGTATTCGGGGCCTTCCACATAAGCCGCTCCCAACGTGGTTTTCGTATGGCCGTATTTGCCACACGGGGTCGGGCAGCAGTAACAGCCTTTATCGGTTATTTTCAGCCGCTCCATCACGGCCTTGCCGTTGATGGCCCGGTAATGGTCCGAAAACGACGTCTGAAAGTTACGGGTGGGAAAAACGCCCATTTCGTTGGTCCAATTGGTGATGCCGGCGGTCCCTTCCGGGGTCCACTCCTTATAACCGGGCTTGGAAGTTACTTTCCGGTAGGCATCCTTGCCGGCTGCGTATGCCGCCTGGACGTCGAATACCGTCAGACTGCCGGTGCCCTTGACGGCAATGGCCTTGATATTTTTTGACCCCAGCACGGCCCCCACCCCGGCGCGGCCCGCCTGGCGCCCGAAGTCGTGCGAGATGCAGGCATAGCGTACCTTTTTTTCGCCGCCCGGACCGATGGTCAGAATTTGAAAGTCCTCTCCCAAATCGGTTTTCAGGTTCTTTTCGGCGGTCAACGCGCCCTGACCCCAGTATGGATGGGCCGGCCGGATTTCCACCCGGCCGTCTTCGATGAACAGGTAACTGGGTACATCCGCCCGCCCGGTAAGGACCAGTCCATCGTAGCCGGCGTATTTCAGGGTCGGGCCGAAATGCCCGCCCATGTTGCTGTCGGCATATCCGCCGGTGGCCGGCGACTTGGTGCCGAAGTGGGTCTTGCCGCTCGCCGGCAGAAAGTGTCCGGAAAGGGGCCCCGTCGCCACAATGAAAAGATTTTTTTCATCAAACGGATCGATTCCGCGCGGCAATTCGTCAAAAAGCAATTTGGCCACGAAACCGCGCCCACCGATGAAGCGCTCCACCAAATCCTTGTCTAATGGTTGCTTTTCGATACTCCCGGCAACGAGGTTGACTCTGAGCAGGGTGCCCGCATATCCGAACATAAACTCAAATCCCCAATGAGTGGGTCAAGCCGACGGCTTCGCGACCTCCGGCAGTGGTGGGCCCGGGGCGGCCGACCGCTTAAAGTTTTCTATAGTTTCGCACCGTTTCCGGCGCCATGGAAGCGGTTGTCAATCAAATCGTCTTTCATCCGGCGCGGCCTTGCCGTATCGACATCACCTTTTTCCGCTGACCATTTCCGGCATTAAAATAGCGCCGCGGGGGCAAATCCGCGCGCAGGCGCCGCACAGGTTGCACTTGGTCGGAAACCCTGAATCCGGCGGCGGCGCCATCATCACCCCTTCGGGGCACACCGCCACGCAGGTCATGCAACCGGTGCAGAGGTCCTCGTCCACATGGTAAACGCCGGATTCCATGACGATTGCCCCCACCGGGCAGTTGTCGGCGCACTCACCGCAATGAGTGCAGAAATGGATCCGATAGTCCCCCGGGGCGGGAAATCGGCCCTCGATCCACAGAAGCGCGCGGCTGGGTTGAACGGCGCTGAAATTTTCCAGCGCACAGGCTAAACGGCAGGTTCCGCAGCCGGAGCAGTATTCGTGAATGATCGTCGGCATCATGGGTGGCACTTACCGGTTGGAGAATTGAGCACAACAGCTGAATCGAAAACCCATGCAGTTACAGGGCTGTCTATTCCGGAAGAGGGCACGAGAGACCGATCGCTTCCAATGTGAATTTTTTCGATCAAGCCCGCTCGCCTATTGATGAAAGAAATATTTCAATATGTGTGCCAACCGGCGAGAAGTGCTTTAGAGGATTGAAATCAATGAAGAATGTTCATTTAATGGTGTCGGATCGCCTGAACGTGGACTGGACAAATATGTCCGATAACTGGGGTAAAACCAGTGCAACTATCCTGAACTTATACAATATTGATGTAATACGGACATTATTGTCTTAATTTACGACTATTTTATCCCAAGCGATTTCATTTTCCGCTGGAGAGTCTTGGTGGTGATATGAAGCGCTTCGGCGGTCCGGCCGCGATGCCATCGCGCGGCGTCCAGTGCGGTGATGATGATCTTTTTTTCCAGGTTCTCGATCCGTTCCCGCAGCCCGATGCCGGCTCGAAGAAACGGCTCCGATAGGGTATCATCGGCACTCGCGGTCATGGATATCTGACCCATCAGGTCCAACTTGCCCAAGGTAATGTAGGTGTGCAGGGCACTTTGCAGTTCGCGGACGTTGCCAGGCCAGCTGTACGTTTCCAAGGCATCGCGGACCGCTGCCGGCAGGCTGCGCGATTCCTTGCGGCCCTCGTTCAACCGGGCCAGAAAGTGGTCGATCAGCAGAGGAATGTCCTCCTTGCGCTGCCGCAGCGGGGGCAGCTGGATCGGCAAAATTCGAATCCGGTAGAAAAAATCTTCGCGCATGCGACCGTCCTGCACCATTTTGAGAAGATCGCGATTGGTGGCGGCGATGACCCTGAAGTCACTCTTGACGAGCTTTATCCCGCCGAGCGGGCTGTAGGCCGAATGGTCGAGCACCCGCAGCAGCTTCACTTGCATATTCTGGGGTATTTCCCCGATTTCATCGAGAAAAAGTGTACCGCCGTCGGCCGAATCCAGAATTCCGCCCTTGTCCGAGTTGGCTCCGGTGAAGGCCCCCTGCCTGTGGCCGAAAAACTCCCGCTCCATCAGGTCCTTGGGAATGGCCGCGCAGTTGACCGGCACGAAATTGCCTGCCTGCCGGTCACTCAAATTGTGGATGGCGCGGGCCACCAGCTCTTTACCCGAACCGGATTCGCCAAAAACAATGATGCTGGCATCACTGGCGGCTGCCTTGAGGATCAGGTCGTAGACCTCCTGCATTTCCTGGCTTTTGCCGATGATGTCACCGAACCGGTAGCGCTCGCTGATGGATGACCGCAGGCGCACGTTTTCCTTGCGAAGGTCCAGTTCCACCTCCTTGTAGGCGGTCACATCGCTGATGAATCCCTCCAGGGCCACCAACCGGTCTTCGTCATCGTAGACGCCCTCCCCCTGCTCCCAGACCCATTTGACCTCGCCACCGGCCGTTCGGATGCGGTAAATGAAGCTGAAGGGGCGCTTACTGGCAACGGTTTCGCGTATTAGCCGCAGCATGTTCTCGCGGTCCTCGGGGATAACGATCCGCTGGAAGGAGTTGGGCCCCTCGTCCAGAAGTTCCCGCGGCGCGAACCCCAGCAGCCGTTGGCTGCCCTGGCTGGCGAACTCCATCGTGAATGACTCGTCGGCCCGGCAGCGGTAAACGATCCCCGGCAGGTTGTTCATTAGGGTGGACAGGCGGCGCTCGCTCTCGATCAGGGCATTTTCCGCCCGCTTTTTTTCCGTGATGTCAAAAGAAAGACTGAGTTTCGAAATGGTGCCGTCCGGATTGAAAATAGGGGTGGCCATGTTGTAATACCATCGCCCGGTAAAGGGATTCTTGAACTCCCAGCGGGCCGTCTTGCCGTGAAAGACCCCCTGTTCCGGGCACCACGAGCAGATGTCATCGTTACCGTACAGGGCCTTGTGGCAGGGCTCGCCGACCGGGTTCCTTTCCAGCTGCGCCACAACCTGCCGGTTGACGAATTCGATGCGGTTGTCCGGTGCGCAGACATACACCATGCCGTCGAAGGCTTCGACAATGGCCTCGAAGTAGGATATCCGGTTTTGGTCTGATGCCTTCATGTCGCTCGGCCGGTTCTGAGTCAAGATCACTTGTAATCGCAGGCGTACATATTGAACAGAATGTCGTTTTCCAGGTACATCTGCTCCAGCTTTTCCTGGTGTTCCTTGAGCTGCGGGTGCTGCCGGTTCACCAATTCCAGCACCAGGTAGTTGATGATGCAAAAGATAGTGGTCGGATACCCGATCAGGGGAATGGAGCGCGATGGCGCCACCAGCGAGAGATGGGCAAAGGGGATCACCGGGCACAGGGTGTTGTCGGTGATCACCAGCAGGGTGTGCTGAAGCCGGCGGGCGACCTTGCCCAGCTTGATCAGCTCATTGGGGTAGCGCGAGGTTGTGACGAGGACCACCAGGCTGTTTCCGGGCGCATTGGTGAGCCAGTCGATCGCCGTGCTGTCGCTGCCTTTTAATATGTGAACCCCCCGGCGCACCTTGGTCAGCGACCAGCCCAGGTAATAGGCGAAGGTGTAGGAAACCCGGGAGCCGATCACATAAACGGTGGCGCTGTCCCTGAGATGCTCCACGATCCGGTCCAGCACCTTCATGTCGATGGTTTCGTAAAACTGCCGCAGATTGCTCATCTCTTCGAAAACCACCCGGTGCAGCAGATCGGATCCGGGCCCTTTCATTCCCGGCAGGTCCACCCGGTCCGGCAGGGTCAGGCCCGAATCCACGAAGTCCCGCAGGGCCTGGAGGAATTCACCATACCCGCTGTACCCCAACTGCCCCACGAACCGGACAACCGTGGCTTCACTGACCCCGCAGGCATCGGAAAGCTCCCTGGTGGTCATGAAAACCGCCTTGCGGGGATTTTGAATAATGTAACTGCCAAGGATCCTGCCTTTGGGGGTCAGCGTGTTTATGCGGGTCACAATGCCCTTGATCACCGGATGTTCCTGTGAATCATTCATCGTCGGTTCCTCTGCAACGGCGGGAATGAAAAAATAATTTCATTCTGCCCGACTATGTTTAACCTACTTTTATTAATGGCTTTATTACTATACACATGTGTTGTCAAGAACAATAAAATTTTTTTAAAGCCCTTGTTTACTTTTTTGTTGACATGTTTTGTTTCATTCGGTTACCATCCCCCGACAATTGGAAGTTCGGCGGCTTATTTTCACCCACTCACCTTTTATTTCTAACCATGCAGGGAGAGCGTATGTTCCGGAAATCCAAGCCTCTGTGGGGCAACAAGCCCGGATTGAAGTCCAGCTACGATGCGGTAATCATCGGCGGCGGTCTTCACGGGCTTGCCACGGCTTATTACCTGGCAAAAGAACACGGCCTCACGGATGTTGCCATCGTTGAAAAGCGCTTCATCGGGTTCGGCGGTGCCGGCCGGAATACGGCGATCGTGCGGGCCAACCAGCGGACGCAGTACAACGTCCCGCTCTACAAGGAAGCACTGGACCTCTGGCCGGTGCTCACCAAGGAGCTGGATTTCAACCTCATGTTCAACAACTGCGGCAACCTCAACCTCATGCACAGCGAAGCGGCCATGAAGGCAGCGCGCATGACCATCGCCACGGCCCAGTTCCACGGCGTCGAGAGCCACCTGATCGATGCCAAACAGGCCAAAGAGATGGTTCCGGCACTGAACATTTCCGAAGACATCACCTTTCCCATCCACGGCGCCATGTACCACCCCCCCGGCGGCATCGTGCGCCATGACGCCGTGGTCTGGGGCCTGGCCAAGGGGTGCGCCCGACACGGGGTGCACATCCACCAGCAGACCGAAGCCACCGCCATCGACACCGAAGACGGCAAGATCACCGGCGTGCAGACCTCCCGCGGCCGCATCCGCACGCCCCGGGTGCTGGTGAGCGCCGGCGGCTACAGTGCCGGCCTGATATACCAGATGCTGGGCATCAAGCTGCCCATCGCCGTGCTCACGATTCAGGCCATGGTCACCCAGCCGCTGAAGCCGCTGCTCAACCACGTCGTCTCTTCCGGAGCGTACCACTGCTATGCCAACCAGACCCTGAAGGGTGAGATCGCCACCGGCGCCCACATGGACCAGTGGCCCAACTACACCACCCAGAACACGGCCCATTACATCAAACACCAGGCCGAGGCCCTGTCCGACTGGCTGCCCTGCCTGCGCGGGGTTAAATTCATGCGCATCTGGGGCGGCCTGGCCGACATGACCCCGGACATGGCACCCATAATGGACGGCAACGACCCCATCGAGGGCTTCTACATGGACTGCGGCTGGGGCTACTTCGGCTTCAAATCGTGCAGCGCCGTCGGCAAACACATGGCCGCCTTCATGGCCACCGGCAGCTGCCCGGACATGCTCAAGCCGTTCAACCTGCGTCGCTATGAAAACCACCGGTTGATGGGTGAAACCGCCGAACTGGTCTGCTACACGCCGAACAACTAACCGGATGGGTGTCGCGCTCACCGCACGGTCGATGCCTTAACCGCGATATTCACAAGGAGATTGAACAATGGCCCTAACGCTTACCTGCCCCGTCTGCGGCAAACGCAACGGTTACGAGTTCCGCTATGGGGGAGAAGACAAGGGACCGCGCCCGGCTGAAGAGGGGCTGACCCCAGAAGCCTGGTGTGACTACGTCCATATGAACAAGTGCACGGCCGGCATCCAGAAAGAGTGGTGGGTTCACCGCGATGGATGCGGGTCTTGGTTCACCACCTATCGTGACACAAACAAAAACCTCGAAGTGGAACAACCGGAGGCGAGCAAATGAACAGGCTTAACCAATTGCCCACCCTCCGGATCGACCCCTCGGAGAAACTGTCCCTGAAGCACCGGGGCAAAACTTTCTATGGGATGGCCGGAGACACGGTTGCAACGGCCCTTTTCGCCAATGGCGTCAGGATCTTTGCGCGCAGTTTGAAATACCACCGACCCCGCGGTCTCTACAGCCTGGATGGCGAGTGCAGCAACACCTGTATGGATGTCGACGGCGTTCCCAACGTGCGCACCGAAAACATGCTGCTCAAAGACGGCATGGTGGTCAAGGAACAGAATGTCAAAGGGTCGGCTGATCGTGATTGGCTGGCTTTTATCGACAAGCTGGACTGGATGATGCCGGCCGGTTTCTACTACAAGACCATGCACAAGCCCGCGTCCATGTGGCCCGTGGCCATGAAACAGATCCGCAAGGCCGCCGGTCTGGGTGTCATATCTGCCGACTACCAGATGAAGGGACGGTACGAGGAAATATATATCAATGCCGAAGTAACCGTCATCGGCGGCGGCGCCGCCGGCATGACCGCAGCCCTGTCAGCCGCCGAGTCGGGGCTGCGGGTGGTACTGCTGGAATCCCGCCCCCATCTGGGCGGATGCTTCGACTATCGCGCCGGCACCACCAACGACGGCAAACCCCTTTACGAGCGGGCCCGTGAACTGGCCGGGAAGGTGGAACAGACCGACAACATCCGGGTGTTCAAACACACCGCGCTGGTGGGAACATACAGCAACAACCTTCTCACCGCCTTCCAGGTGGGCGAAGCCGGCGACATCTTCGCCGAGCGCTACATTGAGATCCGCTCGGCGAGCGTCGTCGTGGCCACCGGCTGCATCGAGCGCCCTCTGATTTTCGACCACAACGAGCGCCCCGGCGTCATGCAGGTGGGCTGCGCCCATCGCCTGGCCCGCACCTACGGCCTGCTGGCGGGCAGCGAGGCGGTCTTCTCCGTGGGCCATGACCTGGGTCTCGAAGCCGCCGTCGACTTGTTCGACCTGGGACTGAAAATCAACTGTGTGGCCGACATACGCGAAGACGGCCAGGATCCCGAACTGGTGCTGGCCCTGGCCGAGCGTAAAATCCCGGTCCTCAGAGGCTGGGTGGCGGCCGAAGCCCACGGCTCCCAGCAGGTGGAAAAGGTCACTCTCTCCACCCTGGAGGGTACCGTCAAGCGGCAGCTTCCCTGCGACCTGCTGGTGGCATCCGCCGGTCTTACGCCGCTGACCGGCCCTTTTATTCTGGCCGGGGCCAAAATGGGCTACGACAGCCGCACCGGCTATTTCCTGCCAACGGATTTACCCGAAAAGATGTTCCCCGCCGGCCGCGTCACCGGTGTCAACAACCCCGCTTCCATCGAAGCCTCCGGGCGCCTGGCCGGCCTCAAGGCGGCCGCTTCCGCCGGTGCGGACATGGGCATGGCAGTCGCTGAAGCCGAAAAGACCGTAGCGACACTCCCCGGCCCGGAGCGCGGCTGCAAGCTGGTCACCGCCCCGGTCAAGGGGCGCAAGAGCTTCATCTGCTTTGATGAAGACACCACGATCAAAAACATCAAGCAGGCTATCGACATGGGCTTCGATGTCCCCGAGCTGATCAAACGCTTTACATCGGCCGGCACCGGCCCGGGCCAGGGCGGCATTCCGGGGCACAACCTGCCGCTGTTCGTGGCCAAGTACACGGCCTCCATCAATAAACCGGTGCCCACCACGGTGCGTCCGCCACTGGTGCCCACCTTCATTGCGACCTATGCCGGTTACAACCACCACATGTTCAAGCACACTCCGCTGCACGACTCCCAGATCAAAGCGGGTGGTATTTTCCGCAACATCGGCGTCTGGCAGCGGGCCCGCTACTTTTCCGAAGACGTCGACTGCAAGGAAGAAATCCTCAATGTGCGCAACAACGTGGGCATACTGGACGGCTCGACCCTGGGCAAGTTCCGTATCCACGGACCCGACACCCTCAAAGCCCTGCAGCGGGTCTATGTGTCGGACATGAGCAAGGTCAAGGAGGGCCGCATCAAATACTCGGCCATGTGCAACGACGACGGGTGCGTCATCGACGACGGCGTGGTGGTCAAGCTGGGTGAAAACGACTACTATTTCACCACCTCGTCTGCCCGGGCCGGGCAGACGGTGGAATGGATCCGTTACCACACCCGGTTCGACGGCTGGGATTTCGCCCTGGTCAATCTGACCGACGCCATGGGCGTGATCAACCTCTCCGGCCCCAATGCCCGCAAGGTTCTGGCCAAAGTCGTGGATATCGACCTTTCCAACGAGGCCTTCCCCTTCTCCGGGTACCGCGAGCTTTTCATTAAAGACACCATATTCACACGCGCCATGCGCCTGGGCTTCGTGGGTGAACTGTCCTACGAACTGCACCTGCCTTCCTCCTACACCCAGGCGGTCTGGGACATGCTGAAAGAGGCCGGCGCCGAGTTCGATATCCGCAACTTCGGCGTGGAAGCTCAGAACGTGCTGCGCATGGAAAAGGGCCACGTCATTCTCGGCTCCGAATCCGAACAGCGCACCAACTTGATCGATTTGGGATTGGGTTTTCTGTGGGACCGCAAGAAGACCGATGCCAAGACCGTTGGTGCCGTGGCCCTGCACCAGGCCGAAAAAGATGTCGGCCGACTCAAGCTGGTCGGCATCCGCATGGAAGACGACAACCGGCCCGCTCGCGACGGCGCCCTGATCGTCGACAACAAGGTGCGCGGCTACGTGGCCACCATGCGCAAAAGCTTCACCACCGGCCAGGCCGTGGGCATGGCCCTGGTGGAATCCCAGCTGGCGGATGTCGGCACCCGGCTGGAGATTTATGAGGATGAGTGCGAGGGGGTGCGGCTGCATGCCGGCGTCGTTCCCATGCCCTTTTACGATCCCGAAGGCAAACGGATGAAACTATAGCCTTTCCAGAAATGGATTTTGAGGGCAGTATGGGTCGTCGATGCCCGAACACATGGGGCTGCCGCCCTCCGACCTGCTCAACATCATGGTCTGAAAATATAAACGAGGTAACCATCATGGCTGAAATTAGAAGACACTCACCGGTGCGGTTCACCGCCAGCCCTGTCACGACCGAGGTGCGCGACAACTGGACGGTGGCCATGGAATACGACAAAGAGGGTCAGGGGCCCTGGGTGGTGGACCTGGCCCACAAGACCCGCTGGGACCTGCAGGCCAACCAGCTCGGCGATCTGACCCCCTGCGGCCTGGGCGTGCCGGCAGTACCGGGCGCGTGCACCTTTGCCGGCGGCACGCTGGTCAACCGCATGAACCGCACCCAAGTGTCCATTTATCACCTGGGCGATGCGGCACCGGCCCGACCTGATTTTACAGGCTACACCGACGTCACCGAATCGACGGTATTCATGGCCCTTTTCGGCCCCAAGGTGTTCCTTGTCGCCGAAAAGTTGACGAGTCTGGATTTCATGAATCCGGGCAACGTGGCGCCCTTCCTGCTGCAAGGACCCTTTTGCCACGTTCCCTGCCAGATCGTCACCCTGGAAAAAGACGCCGACGGCCAGGGCGGGTTCCTGTTGACCTGCAGCCGGGGCTACGGCGACAGCATGGTCCACGCCGTGCTGGAAGCCGGCGCCGAGTTCGGCCTCCGGCCGGCCGGCGAAAACCGTTTCAGCAGTTGGATCCAGGCCCTGAGCGGTCGCGGCCGCTCAGGCCACCCAGATGCATAAAAATTTGTTCGGGTACTGAACAGATGGCCATCGACCATCGAACACCCACCATCGAAACGTGACTACGGAGGACACCATGACCAAAAAGTATGACGCCATTATCATCGGGGCCGGGGTAATCGGCGCCCCTATCGCCTACGAGCTTTCCAAGATGGGCTACAAGACCGTGAACGTCGACAAACGGGCCGACGCCGGTGAAGGCTCCACGGCCGGATCGTGTGCCATCGTCCGGGCACACTACTCCACCGAGGACGGCGTGGCCTTTGCCTACGAAGGGTTCAAGTACTGGAACGACTGGGAAGCCTACCTGGACCACGTCGAGGACGAAAAGGGCCTGGCCAGGTTCATGAAGACCGGCTCGCTGCTGCTTAAATCCCAGGGTCATGACTGGCGCAAGGTCAAACGGCACTACGACGCCGTCGGGGTCGAGTACAGGGAACTGACCAACGACGAGATCCTGAAAATGGTGCCGGTGCTGGACCTGCACGAGTTCTGGCCGGTCAAGCGCCCGGAAAACCCGGCCTTTTTCGATGAGCCGACTAAAATGCTCGAGGGCGGCCTGTACTGCCCCGAAGGCGGCTACGTCAACGACCCGACCCTGTCGGCCCACAACATCATGCGTGCCGCCGAAGCCAAGGGCGCCACGTTCATGTTCAACGCCGAAGTGGTCGAGATCCGGGCCGAAGGCGGCAAGGTTCAGGGCATCACCCTGGCCGACGGCAGCCGGATCGACGCGCCGATCGTGGTCAATGTCGCCGGTCCCCACTCCTTCAAGATCAACCGGATGGCCCCGGGCGTCTGGGAGGGCTGCAACATCAAGACCAAGGCCCTGCGCCATGAGGTGATGTACTGCCCCTCGCCGGAAGGCTACGACTACCTCAACGACGGCTACCACCAGAGCGACGGGGACGTCGGCGTCTACGTGCGGCCGGAAGTGGGCAACTTGTTCCTCATCGGCTCCGAGGACCCGGAATGCGACCCGCAGGAGTTTCCCGATCCGGACGAGTTCTACGCCGGCCGCGGCGGCCACGGCCGCGACAACCATCTCTCCGAGGAGCAGTGGAAAGCCCAGTGCTACCGCCTGGGACGCCGCATCCCCACCCTGCAGGTGCCCAATCAGCCCAAGGGTGTCTGCGACCTGTACGACATCTCCGACGACTGGATTCCGGTCTACGACAAGTCCGATTTGGGCGGCTTCTACATGGCCGTCGGAACCAGCGGCAACCAGTACAAGAACGCCCCGGTGGTGGGCCGCATGATGGCCGAGCTGATCGATGCCTGTGAAAAGGGCCTGGACCACGACAAGACGCCCTTCCAGTACAAGATGAAATATCTCGGCCGTACCTTGAATGTGGGTTTTTTCTCCCGCAAGCGCGAAATCAACTACGACTCCAGTTTTTCCGTCAACGGATAACACCGGTGGCAACCGCTCGTGATAGCGGGGCGCGGTGCCATTGAATCAAAACGGGCCTGCCGCGGCAGGCCCGTTTGATTTGCATCTTAGAAAGACGAGGTGGCGTGAACACCATGAACATCTATGTCTGCGTCAAGCATGTGCCTGATTCGGCGGCCACCATCACCATCGCGGGGAAAAACGGGATCAACGAGAAGATCACCTTCCTGTTGAATCCCTACGACGAGCACGCCGTCACCGCGGCGGCTAAGATCAAGGCCGCGGGCACGGATGTCGAAGTGATCGCCGTGTGCCTGGGAAAACCGGCCGCGGAAAACACCCTGCGCTCGGCCATGGCCATGGGAGCGGACCGCGGCTTGCTGATCGAAACCGACCAATCCCAGGACAGCATTGTCACCGCCCGCGCCCTGGCCGCCGCCATCCGGTCCGACGGCCAGCCGTGGATCATCTTCACCGGCAAGGAATCCATCGACAGCGAAGGCATGCAGACCCATTTCCGCCTGGCGGCCAACCTGGCGCTGCCCGTCGCCACCAACGTGGTCAAGGTGGAGGTGGACAAGGACGGCGTGCGGGTGGAAAGCGAACGGGAGGCGGGAACCGTCGACGTGGTCCGAATGACCACCCCGTGCGTGCTCGGTGCCGGCAAAGGGTTGAACACGCCCCGTTACCCGACCTTTCCGGACATCGTGAAATCCCGCAAAAAGACGGTCCGGAAAATCGGCCTGACCGAACTGGCGATCGCGAAACCGGCGGCCGGGATGGAAATCGAAGAACTTGCGCCGGCCGTGGAACCGCGCACCCCCAAAGCGCTCACCGGCAGTGCCGCCGACATCGCCGCGCAGATTGTGCGCATCCTGAAAAACGAGGCCAAGGTGATTTGACCATGCACCCGATCGGATTGCTCATCGAATTCAAGGACGGCCGCGTCAAGAAGGCCAATTTCGGCATGGCCGCGGCGGCCCGCGGAGAAAACCGGCAACTCGTCGCCCTGGTCGTGGATGCGCCGGCCGGCGCTGCCAAAGCGGCGTTGGAAGCCCACGGGGTGGCCCGCATCATCAACATCGGCACCGGCGGCCGCGGTTGGGATCCCGCCGTGCAGGCCGCCGCGGTGGTGGCCGCGATCCAACGATTCGAGATCGCCAACCTGATCGGCCTCACCAGTCCCGCCGGCCGGGAATTGCTGCCGCGCATCGCCGCCCGGCTGGATGCCCCGCTGGTGATGGACTGCACCGAGATCGACCTGGACGGCCACCGGGTCAAAACCTCGCAGTATTCGGGCAAGGCCATCGCCACCATCGCCCTGACCGGCCGCCATTTCATCTACGGCATCCGGCCCAATGTGGTCGCCCCGCGCGAGACGCCGACGGTGGCCGAGGTCGTTGATTTCACCTTCGCAAAGAATCGCAGCACGGCCTACCAGGTGGTCGAGACCCGCACCGACGCCGGCGGCGCCCAGTACCTGGCCGAGTCGGACATCATCATCTCCGGCGGCCGTGGATTGAAGAGCGCTGAAAACTTCGCCCTGCTTTTCGATTGCGCCAGGCTCATGAACGCCTCCGTGGGCGCCTCACGGGTGGCCGTGGACAACGGCTGGGTGCCCTACGCCATGCAGGTCGGTCAGACCGGCGTGAAGGTGAACCCCAAGGTCTACATCGCCGTCGGTATTTCCGGCTCCGTCCAGCATTTTGCCGGGATGAAAACCGCTGGAATGATCATCGCCGTCAATACCGATGCCAACGCCGCCATCATGGCCAACTGCGACTATTATGCCGTGGCCGACCTGTTTGAAATCCTTCCCGAACTCAAGAAGCAGCTGGAAGAACCCCGGCCGGGCTGAAAAAAGTGTGACCGATTTTTCGTAAAGTTCGGCACCCGGTGTTTGAACCGGACTCGACCTCTCGCGCGGTCGACCACTGAATCGCCGTGTGGCAAGAGTTGTGAGACGACCGGTTTGGCCATCTTGCCGCCGGGGAAGAACGGTGACGTCGGACCCGGCACCCTTCTGCCGATCGCCATCCGGCAGACGGGATGGAACAAACTTCTGCCGGATCACCGGGACGACTTGTCCTCCCGGCCGGATCCGGTCGCGCTCCAGAACCGGTCCAGGCGGCTTTTTATATCGCTTTCTCCGCCCAGCGCCACCGGCCGCCACTCGGCGGGATAAAGGGCGTGGTAGCGCGCCGAGCCGAAGCGCTGATCGATCAGCAGCACGACTCCGCGGTCGGTCTCCGAGCGGATGACCCGGCCGGCGGCCTGCAGGACGCGGTTGATGCCCGGGTACATGTAGGCGAACTCGAACCCCGCCCCGTGCGCCGCTTCGTAATAGTCGCGGATCAGTTCCTTTTCCAGGCAAATGCCGGGCAGCCCCACCCCCACGATCACGGCCCCGCTCAGCCGCTCTCCGACCAGATCGATCCCTTCGCCGAAGATGCCGCCCATGACGGCGAACCCGACCAGCGTCTCCGGGTTGTCGCGCCTGAATTGTTCCAGAAAAGCGCTGCGCTCGCCCTCGGCCATGTCGGGCGCCTGGAGAATCGCGGTCACCCGCGGGCAGGCTTCCCGGAAACCCTCGTAAATTAGGCGCAGGTAGGCATAGGACGGGAAAAAGAGCAGGTAATTGCCCTTTTTAGGGCGGATCGTGGCCGCGATGGCCCGCACCACATCCGGGGCCGTGCCGCGGCGCTGTTTAAAATAAGTCGACACCCGGTCGTAAATGTAGAGTCCGAGGTTTTCGGCCGCAAACGGCGACGGAAAATGGCGGTGGACCGCCGACGGCTGGCAGCCGAACATTTTTTTGAAGTAGGCCGCCGGGGTCATGGTGGCCGAGAAAAAGATGGCCGCCCGGCACCGGCCCAGGGCCTCTGCCAGCTGATCGGAGGGATCGATGCAGAAAAGCCTGATTTTGAATTCCGGCTCCAGCGCCTCGTAACAGGTCACAAACCGCGCATCATACGTCTCGAAGACGCGGATAAAGGCGATCGCCGCATAATACAGTTCGAGCAGCGCCTCGCGAAACGCCGCCTTCTCGTTGCGGCCGAGCCACGCCTCGGCCAGTTGCGCAAATCGCCTCAGCACCGGATACAGGTCATCGGGGGGATTCTTTTCGGCCCATGCCGGCGGCGCCGCGCCCGGGGCCTCCCGCAGGCGGCGCATCTGCGCGTCGACCTGCCCCAAGCTCTTGTACAGCCGCGGAAGCGCCTTGCGCACCTGGCGCCGCAGGTTCAGGAAGGGCTGTCTGAAGATCTCGGCCGAAAACATCTCGCGTGATCGGTCGACGAGATTGTGAGCCTCGTCGATCAGAAAGGTGTAGTCGCCGCCGCCTTCGAGAAAAAACCGACGCAGGTAGACCCGCGGGTCGAAGGCATAGTTGTAGTCGCAGATGATGCCGTCGGCGTATACCGCCAGGGTGAGGGACAACTCGAACGGGCACAGCCGGTGGCGGCGCGCGGCGTCCTCGATGGCGGCCCGGTCGAGGGCATCGCGGCTGAATATCTCCGGCAGGGCTTCCCGCAGGCGGTCGTAGTAGCCGCGCGCGTACTCGCAGCCCTCGCCGCTGCAGTCGCCTTCGGGGTTGAAGCAGATCTTGTCCTTGGCGGTCAACGTCAGGTATTTGAGGCGCAGGCCGCCGCCGCCCAGATACGCCAGCGCTTTCTCGGCCGCCGTGCGGGCGGTCGTGCGGGCCGTCAGGTAAAACACCTTGGCGGTCAGCCCCTCGGCCAGGGCCTTTACCGCCGGAAAAACCGCTGCCATGGTCTTGCCGATCCCGGTGGCCGCCTCGACGATGAGCTGCCCGCCGGAGCGGATCGTCCGATAGACCTCCACCGCCATCTGACGCTGCCCCGGCCGATAGCCGGCGAAGGGAAAGGCGAGCGAGCGGATCGAGGCGTCGCGGCACTGCTGCCAGTCGATCAGGATCGCGGCCCAGCCGAGATAGCGCTCGATCAGCTCACCGAAAAAAACGCCCAGTTCATCGATGGTATACGGGTGCCGCACCTCGCGCGTTTCGCCGGAATCGAAGTGGTAATACGTCAGCTGCGCGTCGATCTCCGTCAGCTCCTGCGCGACCGCGTACATGTAGGCGTAGCATTTGACCTGCCCCCAGTGCAGGGGGTTTGGCGCGGCCGCCAGCTGATCGAGGTCGCGGTCGGTGGTTTTGATCTCGTCGATGACCGCGCGTATCGAGCCGTCCGCCGCGGTTTCGCTGAAAACCCCGTCGATGCGGCCGCTGAGGCTCAGCAAGAAAGCATCGGTCTCGTGCTGCAGGCCGATCGTCACTTCCGGGCGATAGGTCGGCGGCCGCGACTTCTGGATCTTCTGATGCGCGCGGATCGCTTCGACCGCCCGCCGCGCGCCGGAAAATGACGCCGCCAGGTCGCCCGAGCGGCAGACGAACTCGACCAGTTCGCGAACGGCAATGTTGAGTTTTCTCTTCACAGATGCCCCGCCGATACCCGCCTCCGGCGCCGATCCGTTTACCGGGAGAAGCGGCGCGGTTTAAAGGGCCACTGTAAATTCCAGGCTGCGGCAAGTCAACCCGATGCCGCGCGGGCGCCTGAATCCGGCCATGCGGCGCCCGGCAATCGGCTGGTTTTAATTTGACTCATTCGGCGGTATTGTATACTCAGGTGAGGACTGCGAGAAAGCGGCCGGCGGACCGCATCTCGCCGCCCCGAGGATCACCCTATTATGATAAACGGCCTGAAACGCCGGCTGAAGCCGGCCCGATCGCGATTGTCCCGGCGCATTGTTTTCTACGTGTTCGTGAGCGTCGTGGTGATCGAAACGATCATTCTGATCCCGTCCACCATGAATCGGGAAAAGGAATTGGTCCAGCAGGTGCGCTCCCTGGCGGCGGCCCAGGTCGACATCCTCCTGAACCTACTGCCGCCCGCGGCCAGCACGCAAGAGATCTTCGACCAGCTCAATCACTTGCAGGGCTGTTCCGAAATTGTCGGCGGAACACTCTATGCCCTCGACGGACAGCGCATCGGCAGCTTCGGAGAGCCTCCGGAACTCGCGTTTGCCGAGATTGCCGCCACCGGTGTGCAGGCGGCCAAAAGCAACGACAGCCGCCGCATCGACACGGCCTGGCGGCCGCCTCAGCTGCAACGGGCCAACGTGCTGGTCCTGCGGCAGGACACCACCACCGTGAAGCGGGAGGTCAAGGCCTTCATCCTGCGCATTGCCGGACTGATCCTTATCATATCGATTTTCGTCACCATCGGCGCCTGGAGCGCCTTGCACCCGATCGTGGTCACCCCCATCCTGCGCCTGAGAAAAGACCTGGTGCTGGCCGGTGAGGCCATCAGCACTGACCGTTCGACCCCGGAGTTTTTTTCAGCCGCGGTGCAGCGCAAAGACGAACTGGGCGATGTAATCGCGGCCTTCAACCAGATGTATCGCCGGATATCGGAAGCCGTCAGCGAGCGGCGCAAGGCCGAAGCCGCCCTGCGGCAGAGCCTGGATCAAGTCAAATCTTATTCGCAGGCCCTTGACACCGAAATGGACCGCGGCCGCGACATGCAGAAAAATTTCATTCCCGCTGCGCTGCCGCAAAGAAAGGACTGGGAATTTGCGGCCTACATCGAACCCGCCCGTCAGGTGTCGGGTGATTTCTACGATGTGTTCGACCTGCCGGACGGTTCGGTGGGCCTGGTCATCGCCGATGTCTGCGACAAGGGGGTCGGCGCGGCCCTTTTCATGGCGCTTTTCCGCAGCCTCATCCGGATCTTCTCCGGCCAGACTCCCCTGGAGGGCCTCGACTGCCCGGCGACCACCGAACCCGAAAACGGCGCGGCGCCCGGCACGGCCGCCGCCCTGCAGCCTTCGCGGCGCAGGGCGCTCGATGCCGTGCAGCTGACAAACGCCTATATCGTTAAAAACCACGAAGAACTGGCCATGTTTGCGACCCTTTTCTTCGGAGTGCTGAACCCGTCCACCGGCGAGTTGAACTACATCAACGGCGGACACGACCCACCCTGCCTGCTGGATAAATCCGGCGCCGTAAAGACCCGCCTCTGCCCAACCGGCCCGGCGGTCGGCGTGCAGGCCGAGGCCGTTTTCGACATCCGCCGCACGATCATGGCCCCGGGTGACCTTTTCTTCGGTTACACCGACGGGGTCACCGAAGCCCGCATGGACGCAGGCGATTTTTTCGGTGAAAAAAAATTGTTGCAGCTGATCGCGGCTGCGGCGGGCGTTTCGGCGCAGGGGCTGCTGAAGACGGTTTCAGAAGCCCTTGACACCCACATGGGCCGGGCGGAACAGTTCGATGACATCACCATGCTGGCGGTCAAACGGTTGCCGTGACCGACGGCGATCTTCGGTACAGAGGGCTCTTTGAAGCTATGGCTATGGCGCGGATTGCCGAGAAAAAAAGGATGTGATGAAGATTTATACCGGCGGCGGTGATCGGGGAAAAACGAGCCTTTTCAGCGGCGAAAGAGTGACCAAAAACAATGCGCGCGTCGAGGCCTACGGTGACGTCGACGAGCTGAATTCCTGCCTCGGCGCGATCACGTCGGCGTTGGGCGAGAGCCATGCCAGCATTGCCGACATGCGGCGGATCCAGTCGGACCTGTTTCACATCGGAGCCTTGCTGGCCACGACACCCGGTTCGCCGACTTCTGCGGCGCTTGAGCCTTTCGGCGACCAGGGCAGCCGCTTTCTTGAAACAGCCATCGACCGCATGGAACAGCATCTTCCGACCCTGACCGGCTTCATCCTTCCCGGCGGGAGCATGCCGGCCGCCCTGGCCCACATCGCCCGGACCGTCTGCCGGCGGGCCGAGCGGCATCTGGTGGGTCTGTCCGAAGCCACAACCGACAAACGGACGCCGGACGCCTGCCGGGCGGCTCTCGTCTACCTCAACCGGCTCTCGGATTATCTGTTCGTGCTCGCCCGCTACTGCAACCACCTGGCAGGCGAACAGGATGTCCACTGGGAGAAGTCATCGGCCACTTAAAGCGCCTTGTCACGCATAAATTGTCCAAAGGCCGTCACCCGACCGGTGCTCGGGAACGTGATACTGGATACTGGAAACTCGCAGATAGGAATCGAACCGATCCAACATTATCATTGAATCTCAGCCTCGTAGGTTGGACTGAGCGCAGCGAAACCCAACATTGACGAAGGTCCATCATCTGTTGGGGTTCGTTGCACTCGCCCCAACCTACCCGCTCGCCACCCCGGGTATGGGGGGTATTCAAAACCTCAAATGGCAAGGTTCCTTTACACTACCGAACTGCTGGCAAGACGGTCGCTTTCGGCCGTCACCTTCGAAGCTGATTTCTCCCGTCCCGCCGGTTTCGACTTCACGGCCGGCCAGAGAATCCGGCTCGTCCACGGTGCCCTCGACCGGGACTACTCCCTGGCCAACGCCCCCGGTGCCGAGGCGCTGACGCTCTGCATCCGGCGTGTCGCCACGGGACGGCTGTCGCCGCTGCTCTCCTCGGTGCCCGTCGGCAGCGCCTTCGCCTTCAGCGGTCCCCACGGCTATTTCGTTTTCCGGCCGTCCGCGCGGCCGGCTGTTTTCGTCGCCACCGGCACCGGCATCGCGCCGTTTGCCGCCATGGCCCGCAGCGGCGTCGAAGGCTTTACGCTCCTGCACGGCGCGCGGCGAGCCGGCGAGTGCTATTACGCCGCCCTCTTTCGCTCCCGGGCCCGGCGCTACCTCGCCTGCCTGTCGCAAAAAGGCCCGCCGGGAAGCGGAACGTTTTATGGGCGGGTCACCGATTACCTGGCCGCGCATCTGGAGCCCGGCCCCTACGACTTTTACCTGTGCGGCCGCGGGGACATGGTCAGGGATGCCACCTGGATCGTGGACGAGCGTTTCGCCGGTTCGATGGTTTACTCCGAAATTTATTATTGACCTGCGCCCGCAAGCTCTATGAAGAGATGGGATTAAGCCTCGTCGGGCAGCACGCGGTGCACCAGTGGGGGCGGCAGATAACGGAACAGATGTTCGTGCTGAAATTTTAGCACGAAATAGAATGTCGGTTGAGCGGTTCAAGGTTCTGGTCGGTTAACCTGTGAACGTTGAACCCGGAACGCGGAACCCCGGAAATCATGCGTCCTGGCAATCAAAGACCGTGAGTGGTCCGCATAGAAGTATCTCGTGCTCGCTTACACACAGATGCTCATTATGCGCACACGGCAACTATAACTCGCAATCCGTAACCCGTAACACGCAACCCGAAACCCGCAACCCGCAACCCGTAACCCGAAACCCGTAACCCGCAAGGGAGGTCCCATGGAATTCAAGGCCCACAGAAAAGAAACGGTTGTGCTCAACCCCGCCAAAGAGATGGCCCGCAAATCGATCCCCAGCGAAATCCGCGAAGACCCTCTGACCGGCAGGACCGCGAGGATCTGCCACTTCATGAAGCTGCAATGGCAAAAGCCCGACTTTCAGAAAATGGTGGCCGGCACGGAGAAAACCTGCCCTTTCTGCGCCGAGAAGGTCATGCTGGTGACGCCCTGTTTTCCGCCCGAGATTCTGGCCGAGGGGCGCCTGACATTGGAAGACATGGTGCTGTTCCCCAACATCGCGCCCTATGACAGTTTAGGCGCCGTGGCCACGATGGGATCGCGGCACTATCTCCCCATGACCGAGATCGAGCCGCAGCGGATCGCGAAGGCTTTTCAGCTGGCCATGACGTTTTTCAGGCGCATCGAGGCCTTGGGTCACCCCGAAGCGGTCTACCACCTGATCAACTGGAACTACATGCCGCCCGCGGGCAGTTCCCTGATTCACACGCACCTGCAGGTCTTCAGCACCTCCTCGGCCCCCAACCTCATGCGCGAGGAACTGACGGCGGCCAAGGCCTACACGGAGCGTAACGGGTCCAACTACTGGGACGATCTCGTCGCCCATGAACGCGAAGCGGGAGAAAGGTATCTGGGCCGCACCGGACGCACCGACTGGCTGCTCAGCTACGCGCCCATGGGGGTAGCCGGCGACGTTTTGGCGGTCGTCGAGGGCGTGAGCGGCACGCTGGGATTGACCGATCAGGACCTGGCCGACATCGCCGCCGGGCTGGCGCGCCTGATGAAATCCTATGACGAGATGGGCATTTACAGTTTCAACATGAATTTTTTCACCGGCCGGTCGTCGGACGGCTTCGCGCGCTTCCACCTGCTCTTTTCCCCGCGGACCTTCTTCAACCAGTCCCTGGGAACGCCGGACATCGGCGCCCTGCGCAACCTGTTCAACGAAACCCTCTGCATGGCCTTTCCGGAGGAGATCACGCGGATGCTGAAGCCGGGGTTCGCATAAAATCGTGGCACGAATTGATGCTTTAGTTATCGTTGGATCTGGGTTAAACTCACCATACATTCAGAAAAGTCAGATAAAAAGATTAGCGCCTTTTTTTCTAACGCTTTTTGGTTGCGGCCGAAGGCCTGCAAGGGATGAGGAATGATTGTAGCTGGACTCAAACTGGCTTTTCTCGGCATGGCGGTTGTATATTTCTTCCTTCTGCTGCTGTTTCTGTGTATCAAAATTTCCTATAAGTTTTTCGCTGCTGGAAGTGCCAGAGAGATTGCCGAGATCGAAGCCGCGGAGCTGAATAAAAGGAAGAGATCCGCCTTTGCGAAAGACGATGAAAAGTTGATGGCCATCATCAGTGCGGCCATTGCGGCCCACCGTGCTCGGATGTGACTTAATAGATATTTATATCAATACATTTTAGATACTTAAATTTTTAGGAGATAGTGGGAGATCATGAAGAAAATTCGATTTATGGATACGTCTCTGCGCGATGGGTTCCAGTCGGTTTTTGGTGCGCGTGCACTTACCGATGATTTCATTCCTGCAGTGGAAGCGGGCGTCCATGCCGGTATCGAACACATGGAGGCCGGCGGCGGCGCTCGTTTTCAGGCGCTGTTCATGTACTGCGGGGAATCGGCTTTTGACATGATGGATCGTTTCCGCGCAGCCGCGGGGCCGAACGTGAGTCTTCAGACCCTTGCCAGAGGCATCAACGTGGTAGCTCTTTCGGCTCAGCCGAGAGATATGATCGACCTTCACGCAAAGATGTTCAAAAAACACGGGATGACGCACATACGAAATTTTGATGCGCTGAACGACGTTCGTAACCTCATCTACTCCGGAGAGTGCATTAAAAATGCCGGGTTGCACCACCAGGTGGTCGTCTCCATGATGGAACTGCCGCTGGGTTGCAGCGGCGCCCACGATGCGCCGTTTTACATTAAGACGCTTCGGAAAATATTAGACTCCGGACTTCCCTATGATTCCATCTGCTTCAAGGATGCCTCCGGGACGTGTAACCCCAAAAAGGTTTACGAGACCATCAAGGCCGCTCGAGAGCTTCTGGGAAAGGATACCATCATCTGGGCGCATACCCATGAAACCGCCGGCGTGGGAATCACCCAGTACAAAGCCGCCATCGAGGCCGGTTGCGACGGCGTGGACCTCGCCCGCTCCCCCCTTTCCGGCGGCACATGCCAGCCGGACATGTTGTCCTTGTGGCATGCGCTGAAAGATACTGATTATTCGTTGGATATTGACGTTAAGAAGATTTTGGAGGCCAACCGGGTCCTTCAGGAATGCCTCAAGGATTACTTCTTTCCCCCTGAAGCGCAGAAAGTTTCCTCTGAAGTGATCCTCTCGCCCATGCCGGGGGGGGCCTTGACGGCGAACACCATGATGATGCGGGACACCGGAACGCTTGACCTCTATCCCAAGGTAATCGAAGCCATGTCCGAATGCGTGGCCAAGGGTGGCTTCGGCACTTCCGTAACTCCGGTATCGCAGTTTTATTTCCAGCAGGCCTACGCAAATGTAACTCAAGGACCCTGGAAAAAAATGACCGACGGCTACGGGAAGATGGTGCTCGGCTATTTCGGCCGCACGCCCGTGGCACCGGATCCGGAAATCGTCCGGATAGCCGAGGAACAACTCGGCAAACCGGTGTTCAAAGGAGATCCGCTGGACGTCCTCGAGCCCGGTATTCCCAAAGCCAAGGCGATCCTTGAAAAAGAAGGCCTGCCGGTCACCGACGAAAACATTTTCATCGTGGGTGCACTACAAACCCCCGGGGGCAACAAGGGGCTCGACTTTTTAAAAGGCAATAAACCCATCAATGTTCGCAAGGTGGCAGCTAAAACCGGGGAGGCTGCCCCCGCAGCCGCCGCGCTCGTGTCAACATCGGTCATGAGCGGGCCCGCCGATTACACAGTGACCGTGGAGGGCAAGGCCTACCGGGTCACGGTCGAAGCATCCACCGGCGGAGTGAAAACCGTAGAACCTGCGACAGCCACCAAACCGGTCGATGCAGTAAGCGTCAAGGCCAAATTGCAGGGCATCGTTTACGAAATCTTTGTCGCTGTCGGTGAACCAGTGCATCGGGGCGATACGCTGATGATTCTTGAAGCCATGAAAATGGAAACCCCTGTCGTGGCCCCCTGCGACGGTAAGGTGGCGTCCATTGAAGTGGAAAAAAACCAGGTCGTGAAACCCGAACAACTGGTCGCAACGATTGCTTCGGCCAGGAGATCCAATGATTCGAAATAAAAAGTTAGCCTTCGGTTTGGCGGTCGTTGTTTCGGTTCTCATTTTTTCCGCCGTGGCGCTGTCTGGCACCCCCTCGTCGGGGAAGACTTCCGCCCGAACCGAATTGGCGCCCATGGGGACCATGCTGGTCGAGTTCGGCAAGTCCACGGGTCTGTACGGATACCTCTACCCCGTGTCCGGCAAATGGACCGAGGGCATCGGCAGAGTCTTAATGGTGGGGGTCGGCCTATTGATGTTGTTTCTGGCTATCGGCAAACGGTTCGAACCATTGCTCCTGATGCCCATGGGCTTTGGATGCCTCTTGGCAAATATACCCCTGGCGGGCATTACGGAACCGGGAGGAATCATATACTACATCTATCAAATTGGCATCAAAACGGGCGTCTTTCCACTGCTGGTCTTCATGGGGATCGGCGCCATGACCGATTTCGGCCCCATGATCGCCAACCCCAAGACCGCCCTTTTGGGTGCAGCCGCGCAGTTCGGCATCTTCAGCACACTCATCGGAGCACTGGTGTTAACGGAGTTGGTTCCCGGAATCAATTTTGATATTTTAGACGCGGCATCCATCGGCATTATCGGTGGTGCCGACGGCCCCACAGCCATCTTCCTGGCCAGCCAGCTTTCCCCCGATCTGCTCGGTGCCATTGCCGTGGCCGCCTATTCATATATGGCGCTGGTTCCCATTATACAGCCCCCCATCATGAGGGCATTGACCAGTTCCGCTGAGCGGAAGATCCGCATGACCCAATTGCGCTACGTGGGCAAAGTGGAAAAGATCGTCTTTCCGCTTATCGTCCTCGGGTTGTGTATGTTTTTACTGCCCTCGGCCGCACCACTTATCGGTTTTTTCATGTTCGGAAACCTGATGAGAGAATGCGGGGTCGTTGATCGTCTTTCCAAAACTACCCAGAACACCCTGATCAATATCGTTACCATCTTTCTCGGGTTGGGGGTCGGTTCGCGGTTGTCCGCAGATACCTTCTTGAGTTTGGAGACCTTGGGAATCTTGCTTCTCGGGGTCATTGCCTTCAGCATCGGAACGGCGTCCGGCATTTTGATGGCCAAGCTCATGAACCAGTTTTCAAGCAACAAGATCAACCCGTTGATCGGCTCTGCGGGTGTATCCGCAGTGCCTATGGCTGCCCGCGTCAGTCAAAAAATGGGTATTGAGGAAGATCCCGAAAACATGCTGTTGATGTTCGCCATGGGTCCGAACGTTTCCGGTGTGATCGGATCAGCGGTGGCAGCCGGTGTGCTGCTGACATTAAAAAACCTTATGGTATAACCGGGTCTGATGAGATAACGTAGCCGGGTTACACGTCGCCAAGATCTTAATATGCCATTAGCCGGCTGCCATCAGGCTTGACCCGGGTAAATTCATTGGAGGGAAAAATGTCAATACGTGTGCTCATGTTCAGAAAAATGCCCCGTTTGTATGGCGGAATGGAGGCTGATCTGTTGCCACAGTTGGGCCCATTGCTGTCCGAGGCGAGAAAATTGGCTTTTCGCCAGCCCGGATATATCTCCGGAGAAACAATGCGTAACGTGACCGACCCGTATGAATATTTAGTAATAAGCACTTGGAAATCGGTTGAAGACTGGGAGCGGTGGTTTGCCAATAGAGAACGGGAGGACATAGAAGGCAAAATCGATGCCGTCTTAGGAGCGCCGACCGAGTATAGAGTCTACTCTTACGATTAGTCCCGTTATGGCGTTTCGCCTCTATCGCTCACGCGTTAACACATAAGCAACATCAGCCGGTCTCAATCACAGGCGGTTCCAATACAGCAATACTTTACCGGGGGAGCAACTCATCATGTTAACTGCCAAAGACGTTATGGTCACCTCATTTGATACAATTCATCAGGAAGCATCGGTTGACGAAGCCATCAATTTGATCCTCAAAGGTAAAGTGAGAAAAACCGGGCATAAAACCATCAGCCTCATTGTGGTGGATGATTATGGTCAAATGACCGGGGTGATAACCATGTACGATATTCTTTATCATCTGCGACCGGACTTTTTGAATTTTGGGTTAAATGCAAATGAGTTTCCGTGGACGGGGCAGCTAAATAAGTGTATCGCCGTGATTAAAGCTAAAAAGGTGAAACAGATAATGAGTGGGAACGTGATGGGTGCCAACCCCAATGACCACATTATCGTGATCTTGGATCATATGATCAAGAACAGATACCGTCGACTGCCGGTACTGGAGCGCAACAAACCCATTGGAATCATTTATATATCAGATATATATCATAATATTTTTAAATAAAGCGAAACTTTTGCTACCTATCGCGACGTTTTCTGTACGCTTCCCTTGCAGAAGACGGCTTGCCTTAGCCGCACCGGGTCTTCAACTCATCAGCGATGGGCCATGGTGAGATCATACATCCGTCTGAATCGAACAAGCCCCTCTTGACTCTATTGTCACCAATCAGTGCATAGCGCTGCCGGGGACGAGGCGGCGGGACATCTTTAAATAATTAAAAAACCTAGCGAAGGCGTGAAAAAAAGAAAAAAAATCCGGCCCTTGGTTTTTATAAGACGCTTTGTCCTCATCGCACTCGCCGTCACGATTCTGCCGGTCATTGTCTTGCGCTGGGTGCCGCCGCCGACCAGCGCCTTCATGCTTCAGCGTTATGTCCAGGCACTTGGGAACGACCTCAAAAACAGTACAATCCGCTACCGCTGGGCCAATTGGAACAGAATTTCGCCGCGTGCGGCCCGGGCCGTGATCGCGGCTGAAGACCAGCGGTTTCCGGTCCACTGGGGATTTGATCCGCGTTCCATAGCACAGGCCTGGGAGGAGCGCCAGGAGGGGAAGAGAATCCGCGGGGCGAGCACCATCAGCCAGCAGGTGGCCAAGAATCTGTTTTTGTGGCCGGGGAAAAGCTTCGTGCGCAAGGGGATCGAGGCCTACTTCACGGTGCTGATCGAAGCCATCTGGCCCAAGCGCCGCATTCTCGAGGTCTACCTGAATATCGCCGAATTCGGCCGCGGTACTTTCGGCGTCGCCGCCGCCAGCCAAGCCTTCTACGGCATTACCCCCGATCGTCTCACCCGGCCCCAGGCCGCCCTGCTCGCCGCGGCCCTGCCGAATCCCCGCCACTTGCGCGTCGACCGGCCCTCGCCCTACATGCGGGCCCGGGCCGCCTGGATCCTGAACCAGATGAACCGCCTCGATCTGCCAAAATTTTGAATTATTGAAGGGCCTGACATTCGCGCACCACCTCGCAAGCCGATTTCAAATAATTGGAATCGGGGGCTGTTGAACCAGCGCCGTCTTCGCTCCCGGCAGTTGTCCCGCCGTTGCCGACCGTGCGATCCTTATCGAAGATGAACTCGGGGCCGACGAGGCCGAATGGTCCGCAGCATCGAAACGCACGGTGAATCATCTGCCGGAGGATTGACCGGTCCAGGCCTCGCGCAGGCGCTTGTCCAAAGTGACAAGGGTCCCGCCCGTTTTCATGGCCAGCCAAAGATAAGAGGCATCATAGGTCGTCAGGTGCACTTTCTCTGCCAGGTCAATGACTTCCAAGTGGTCGACCGACAAAATATCGATGTCCAGTCTGCCCGCCATGCTGAAGGCGCCCCGAATCCGCTCCGCCGAGTCAGGCTGCCTAGCCGCTTTTTTCCGGGCGACGCTGGCCAATTCGAACCACAGGAGTTGCGGCGCTGCCAGCTTGAATGATGAAAGCTGCGCCACGATGGCTTCCGCTTCCGGTTCGCCGAAGACCAGCGCCGCCAAGGCTGATGCATCCACTATCTTAACGGCCAATTCTATCCTCTCTGATCATTTCCGAAGCCTCGGCCGGGGTGCGCAACCCAAGCGACCGCACCGCCGCCAGAAATTCTGAAGGGCTCAAAGGGCTCTTTTTACCGGTAGCCGCCTCAATGATAGCCATCAGTTCCCCTTGAAGCGAACGGTGGTTTCTGGCAGCTCTATTGCGCAACTCTACGGCGATATGGTCCGGAACGTTTTTGATGGAAATACTGATTGGCATGTAGGATCTCCTCGATCTATTAGATCCAATTTAGATCTAAAGTGGATCCATGTCAAGCAACTGGCGGGATTCGTGTACTTTGCAATCTCGAGACCCGCTCGCCGACACCAGCTACTTCCCCTGCATCATGAAATTCTCCGGCACCTGGACCGCCACCACCTCTCCGTGGGCACAAATCCGGCCGCCGGCCCAAAGATCCGAGGTCACCACCACCTTGCGTCCCTTGATCTCCTTGACCTTGGCCCGCACCTCCAGCGGCTCGTCGATCGGCGTCGGCTTCAGGTAATCGACGTGCAGCGAGGCGGTTAGAAACCTCAGCGACGGATCGGTGTCCATCGCCCGCCCTTCGGCCCGGTAGGCCGCGGCCGCCGCCGTGCCGGTGGAGTGACAGTCGATCAGGGAAGCGATCAGGCCGCCATAGACGTACCCCGGTATCGCGGTGTGGTAGGGTTTGGCATCGAAGCGGCAGACGCTTTCATCGCCGTCCCAGTAGCTTTTGATTTGAAGACCGGCCTCGTTGAGCCGCCCGCAGCCGTAGCAGTGGCTGGAATGGTCGGGATAATACTCCTGAAACGCTTTTTCCATGGGAAGTCCATCCTTTTTGTCTGTTATGATTCCGGAATACCGGCAGGCACACCGGCAAACGCCGTAGACATCGAGCCATCGCCGGCCGCAAATCCGTTATACCCTCGAACACCCCGCACGCCGACCAGCTCGCCCGTGAAACTGCCGATCCGCACCTGGCTGTTGAGCTTTATGGGAATCCGGTGCGCGTCGGCCGACAGCCAGATCAAAATAGTGGCACCGGACTTCTTGTCGAAAACGGGATTGACATCTTTGAGGTCCGGTTGCACCAGAAAGGTTTCAAAAGATCGATCATTCAGCCAAACCGTCTCTTTTCGAAGCACTTCCAGGTTGGCCAGCAAGGCCCGTTTACCGTCGGATACCGGCCGCTCAATCAGGGTCTGTTCCTGCAGGGCCTGCCGGCGGGTATAAAAAAAAGCCGACAGAGGATCGAAGGTGCCCGGCAATAGCGGCGTGTCGAGCTTTTTGACGTGCGGCTCCCGCTTGGAATCGGGAAACCTTTCGATACGGTGGAAATGCGCCCTGTTTTCGGACCAATCGAAGTCAACCGTGATGCTTTTTTCTTTGTGGTGGGTGGTCGTTATCTGACGGTACTGCAGCGAGTGGTTCATCTGCAGATCGGCATAAGCGTCGATCCGGCTGCGATAATAGTAGAGCCGATCGAGGACCGAATTGGTTTTGACCTGCATCACAAAATGGTAAACGGGCTGGCCGTCACGATTTTCCATCGGCAAAACTTCCAGCGTGGCCTCTCCCGCGGGCATGGCGCCCCATTTGATGTCAAACGTCAATTTTTCCCCCGGTAAAAAGACCGGCTGGGTTTCAGCAGAGCCCGCAGCGGTCGTCAAGCACAGTAACACCACCGCCCAGGCGCCGACGGCCGCCCAGCCGGGCCGCGTCATCCGGCCGGAGGCTTTCGAAAACTTCTGTATACGTGCCCGCCGCCGGGGTGAAATATGTATCTGAAACACTTATGATTATCCTTAATTTGATCGCCGGGTCAATTCTCACCCGCGCAGGTTTCTACAGGTGTCGGTCTTTTGCCGGATCGTACCCAGCGGGCGTTCTTGCGCTCGTAAATATAACCACGTGCCGGAGTCGCGGCAAATGCGGCCGCGAAAGGCAGGATCGCCGGCCTCTGGCGGCGGGCTTCCCTTAAGGACGACACCTAAGGTCGACACCTGCCGGGTCCCCAATAAGACTTTATAATCACTTCCGGCCTGATGTCGATGCATTCCCCTGCTGTCGCCTCACGCTGGCCTTCTTGCCAGAATCTTTATGTAAAAATCTACATCCTCGCCGGCACACGTGCCGAAAGGCTCGAACCGGTCAGGCCATCTTTTTTCTGTCATAGGCCGGTACAATAAACCATTCGAAAAAATGCGGAAAGGAGCGTCGAGGGTGAGAGGGGCAGGAGGTGAGAATACGGATGGTCTCAGCCCGAAACCGGGTGGAAGATGGCGGGAAACCGGCTGATGACGCGTCTTTGCACCCGGCCGTTTCAACCGCCACCGCTGTAAGAATCAGGCGGGAATCGGCAGGATCGCCAATTCGGCGGTCCAGGCAACAGGCTTCAAAATAAATTTTTGGTAAGGTACGAGGGAGAAGACCGTTTGGTCATACGCCGACGACCGGCACCGGCAGCCAAAATATTTGTCTTGAAGTCTATATTCGAACCAGCCAGTTGCCGGACCCTCCAGGGTGGGCGGCGGAAATACCGGGCAAAGTTCAGCTTGTCAGCGAAAAAGGCTTACCGCAGACCTTCCAGCGGCCGTTTTCCCTGACGAGTTTGAGGGTTTGGTCAACCGGGTAGGTTTCGCCGATCGAAAAAAGACGACCGACTATGGTGAAAATCGGATTGATGTTACGCTTCCGTTGGGCAAGCACCCGCACTTCGGCCTCCGAATCGCCCTGGGTGACGACAATGGTGTGGACCGAGTACAGCCGGCTGCGCATGTAGTTGCGATCGAATCCCACGACGCGGGCCTCTTCTTCCACGCGGCTCAGGTAAGCACCGACCACATCTCCATCTTCCTTGGACATGCTGGCGCTGCACAGAAATTTCGCCATCGAAGGATCGAGCGCGAAATAGGCCTTTGTAAAAGCGGTGGCGGTCTTGGCCGGCGCCTCTTTCTGATCGGCAAAAACCAAAACAATCTGCAACATGACACCGACGGCCAACACTAAAAGAATAATAAAAAAATTGTTGCCTTTGCGCATGTGTATCTCCTCCTTTACCGTCGCTTCCGACCGGAGTTGGATGACCCGGCTTACCCTGCCGCCCCGAAACAAGGCGGTATCCAATCATGATTCCGGCAGTCTCAGTGGTCGGCGGCGTATGACCACGCCAGCCGCCTTTTCCGGGCATTGCCGAACATATTTATCGTCAAGCCTGCATTGGCCTTGGCCTTGACCTTTCGCCTTTCGATTGTCAGGGCTCTTAACATGGAAAATTTTCCAAGACAAGATCTAATAATCTGGTAGGTGTTGACGCAATACGGGCAGGAGCGTAGGTGTTGATCGGGATCTTAGCCACAATCGCAAGGTCTCTTGCACCTTTATTCGCGCTACGGAAAACCCCCTCACGCGTGAGGACTCTCCCGATGACTGACCTTTCAATCTTTGCCCTGCACGGGCTCTTCCCCGGCAGATGTCTTTTCACCGATACCAACGGCGACGGATATCCCGATAGAATCGATCTTTCGCTGCAGTTCCAGCCCGGATTGAACGATCCGGCCGTGTGGGCCGGCATCATGAATCTGGCTGCCCGCCTGACCGCGCATGTCACGGCACTTCAATTGCCGCTGGTCACCGCGCTGCGGCCGGATAAAGGGCGAGGGTGCCGGTTGATCGTCCGGCGGCCAGGCCCCGGAGAAAAAAGAGCGGCCGTGTTGCGGCGCGACGGGAATGCCACCCTCTCCTTGGCTGGAAAAGATGGCCGCGGCATGGGGCTTTTTCTCACCGGACTCGCGCTTGGCCCAATGGAGAGCACCACCAGCGCAAACTGGACCACCGCAGAATTAGATGAACAGGAAGAAATGCTGTCGTTGTGTTCCCACGATGGAACTGTCCTTGAAAAGACACCATTGACAGTGGCCGACCCTGGTTCAGGTGCGATGGACACGTCCGATTCCGCCCCTCCGCTGGACCTGTTCGACACCGACCGGCTGTTTTTCCGCAGTGTGGCGGCAGAACCCAGAGCCCGGGCCCTGAAATTGGCCCTCCAGTTGCCCGATCGCATCCTCACGCCTGCCGTCGGACAGGCCTTGACCCACCTGATCGCCTGGGCCGCCCTCGAGAGTACCGACATTCACCTGCCCGTGGCGTTTGTCGGCCCGGTTCCGGGTGGCCGGACGATTTTGCGGGTAGAGGAGTTAATCGACGGATCTTCCGGCACATCTTCTCCCCTGCAACCCGGCCTGACGTGGGAAAACGGAAAAATTCTGGCGCGAGGCGGCGGCCGGTCTCTTGCGGCCATTATATCCGGATGGACCCGCCTGTTGCTCGGACCGGTTAGCGGCCTAAACCCGGCTGACACCTCTCTTGGGTCCATCCATCGCGCCCGCAACCTGCTTGACGGTGCGGGCATCGAGGGATCCCTGGCCTGGCATCTGGTGCAAGCCGCCGCCCAGGACCAGCGGCTGCCGGCTTTTTCCGGCGTCGAGCGTCGCCGGGCCCGGCGGGCCGCCCGGGCCTTGAATTTGACATTGCCGCCTCCGGCGCGCCGGCGTGCCGTGCGGCGCCGTTTTTCCTGGAAAGGAGAGGACGAGCGGATAAGCGAGCAGCTTCAAAGACTCCGGTCAGGCCGGGGGATCTGCCGGGGAACGATCCTGGTGAGCCGCCCCCTCCATATTCGGCAAGCGTTGAAAACCCGCTGGGAACATGTTTTAAGAGAAAAAGGCTATGATCCGGACGTCCGGGTGCTCAACGCCTACAAGCCCGGGTTGTGCTGGCTGATGGAGGTCATCCGGCCGCGGTTGACCGAGATAGGCGGCGTGGACGCGATGGAGTTGGCCTTCCGGACTTTCGAGGCCGGCACGGGCGGGATGGAGATGAAGAGCCGCTGGCTGCAGGAGGCTTTTCCCGCGCCCGACCTGCTGGCGCGCGACCTGGGGCTTGACCCTGCCGCCGTGCGCCTGGTCGAGTTGCCGGATCTGCCCGACGTCTATCGGTTCCGGGCCTGGAAAAAAGGCGATGCGGTATTCGAAGCCGACTTTACCCCTCGCTTCTCGCGTTTGCCATATCTGCCGATGGCAGCGGGGCGTCGATGGTCACACCCAGCGGCGGCGGGGGCCTTTCTCGAAAGCGGTCAGGGGTGGATGCTGGATATTACCCTGCCCACGGACCGTGAAGTTTTCTGGCGACGGTTTCAGGAGCAGTGGCTGCCGCATTTGTCGCGCGAGATGGATGGACGCCGGTCCGAATTGACCCTGGCCGGCGTGCCGGCGTTCTGGGAGGAGGTCCATCTGGAAATCCGTATTCCGGAAAGCGACGACCGGCTTCAGCTCGGTCAAGAGCGCGTTTGCCCCCTGGAAGCCCTGCACGAGGACCTTTACTTCGGTTTACTGGAGTTTTACCGGGACTACGCCGAACGACACGAACTGCGCGATGATCTTAACTTCGGACGCATTCTGCCCATTGTCGTCTGCCCGCCGGCGGGCCGGCCGGAGGCCCGGCTTGTGGCAAGGCCCTACCGCCCGATGAAAATCACGCGTAAGCCAGGCAGATCGAGGGCGGCCGTTTGCGGTATCGGGCGGCAGGGCGGCGGGCTGAGGCTCTTTTTTGAAGTCGATGGTCCTGTAATTGACACGACCGCGCAAAACCTGGCAGCGGTTGCCGGGTGCTGGGGGGTTAAACTGGGGCTGTCTCAGCGCGAATTTCACCTGGACATCGGATATCCCGCCAGGATGGATCGGGCACCGTCAGCGGTCGCAGAGGTGCCGGAGCCGCCCGCCGATCGTCGCCTGGATCTCTCCGGTAATGAGAAATGGATCCGGCGGCTGGCTCGCCTGCCCCATCTGCAGGCCGGGCAGGGCGGAATCTCGGTTGAGGGGCGGCCGATCCACGTGCTGGAGGCAAGGCTCGATGCCCCCGGCACATCTTCTCTCGGTAAGGCCCGGCTCCTCAAGCCGGCCCTTTTGTTCAACGCCCGCCATCATGCCAACGAGGTTTCCTCCACCAACGCGGCTCTGCGCCTGGCCTGGCGCTTGAGCCAAACGGCCGAAGGGCAAGACCTGCTGCAGAGGGTCAATGTGGCGGTCATTCCCATGGAAAACCCCGACGGCGTGGCCACCCTGGAAGCGCTCTCGACAGGCTGCCGGGACCACAAACTGCATGCTGCCCGCTACAACGCCCCGGGAGTGGAGTGGTACGCGGACTACCACCGGCAGCGGCCGCGCTTTCCGGAAGCCAGGGTAAAGCGCGACCTGTGGCGGCGCTGGCTGCCGCGCTACGTGCTCGACGCCCACGGCGTTCCCAGCCACGAGTGGGATCAGCCGTTTGCCGGGACCGTCAACCCCCGCTTTCGGGAATACTGGATCCCGCGCGCCTTCGTCTTCGCCATTCTTCCTTTCGTGAATGAACCGGCCCATCCCGCCCACGCCAGTGCGCGGGCGATTGCGGCCGACCTGGCCCGAGACATGGCGGCGCACTCCGACATCGCGGCCCGCAACGCGGTTTTTGCCGATCGCTACGCTCGCTATGCCCTGAATTTCGCACCCGAGGTCTTCCCGGCTTCCGTATGCGAGGGACTGGTCGTCGTCCCTACGGCGCCGCACATCGATCCCTCGAACTTCGGCCGGGTCCACTGGCCGCTGACCGAAACCGAACTCGTCACCGAAGTTGCGGACGAGGTGGTGGAAGGCCCCTGGCTTGAAATGTGCGTGCGCGCTCATCTGACGGCGGCCATGACGCTGCTGCGGCGACTCGCCCGAACGCCGCGGGCATCGCTGCAAGAGCTGGAAAACGGCGGTTTCGGCCTTTACCTGGCCTGGCGCCGTTCCGAAACCGGTTAACAACATGCCGCCTGCATCCTTGACATTTCCCGCTAAACCGTTCAAAGAAAATGTACTTTTTAAAGGGGCGCATTGCTTAGAAAGCCGTTCAACAAGTCGAACACCGGATCCGGCCACCACCCGCGCCGGCATCGGACAGAAGACCACGTCACATTTCGACGACCGTAATCACGCCATCCAACCACCGCCGATGGGCGGGACGCCGGTATCTTCAGCTGTTCGTGCCGCCCGCTCCAGGGGCGGCTTTTGCCATAACCGAAACACTTCAATCCTGACGGGAGGCCATTGTATGCGTAGAATCATTCTTCTTCTGTTGGTGACGGCGTTCCTGGAACCGGTCCTGATGCCCGCAGCCGATGCCGCCCCGGGCGGCACTCTGATCTGGGGCCGCGGCGGCGATTCGGTCAGCCTGGACCTGGCTCAGGCCACCGATGGCGAATCCATCAAAGCCGGCATCCAGATGCTGGAAAACCTGGTCATCTTCGACAAGCAGTCCATGGATGTGGTGCCCCAGCTGGCCGAATCCTGGAAGGTGAGCGACGATGGACTGACCTGGACCTTCAACTTGCGAAAGGGCGTAAAATTTCATGACGGTGAGCCCTTCAACGCCCAGGCGGTCTACGACTCCTTTGCCCGCGTCATCGATCCCAACCATCCCTTTCACCAGTACGGCAAGTGGGTCTACCTGAGCCTTTCGCTGGGGCCGGTCAAGCAGATCAAGATCATCGACGATTACACCATCGCCCTGGTAACCGAAAAGCCCTACGCGCCGCTGCTCAACAACCTGGCCCTGTGGCTCTGCCCGATCCTTTCGCCCAAGGCCATGGCCGAGTACAAGGACCAGATCGGGCAGCATCCGGTGGGCACCGGCCCCTTCACCTTTTCCAAGTGGATCAAGGACGACCAGATCGTCATGGAGAAAAACCTCGACTACTGGGGCGACAAGGCCAAGGTGGACCAGATCATCCTCAAGTCGATCCCGGAGCCCAGCGCCCGGCTGATGGCACTGCAGTCCGGGGCCGTGGACATCGCCGACGACCTCGACCCGGACAGCATCCGCCTGGTGGAGGCCAATTCCGAGCTGGCCGTCATCAAACGCCCCAGCGTCAATGTGGGCTATCTGGCCCTCAACACGGAAAAGCCCTATCTGAAAGACGCCCGGGTGCGGCGCGCCATCGCCCACGCCATCGATAAAACCACCCTGATCGAAGCGATTTTTCAGGGGCTGGCCATTCCGGCCAAAAACCCCTTCCCCCCCTCGATCTGGAGCTATAACGACGCGATCGAACCCTATGGCTACGATCCGGCCATGGCCAAAAAACTGCTCAAGGAAGCCGGTTTCGACTTCACCCGCGAGCTGGAACTCTGGGCGATGCCGGTGTCGCGCGCCTACATGCCCGAACCGGTCAAGACGGCCGAGCTGATCCAGGCCTACCTGGCGGCCGTGGGCGTCAAGGCCAAGATCGTGCGCATGGACTGGGGCACCTATCTCAAAAAGACCTCCAATGGCGAGCACGACATGTGCATGCTGGGCTGGCTGGGCGGAAACGCCGATCCGGACAATTTTCTCTACGGGCTGTTGAGCGCCGACACGGCCAAGACCCCCGGAGCGGCCAATGTCGCCCTGTGGAAAAATCAGGAGTTCACCGATCTTTGCCTTCAGGCCCAGCGTGTTTTCGACAAGGCCAAGCGGGCCAAGATGTACGAAAAGGCGCAAGTGATCTTTCACGAAGATGAGCCGTGGGTGCCCCTGGCCCACAGCACCATCGTGCGCTGCTACAACAAGCGGCTGCACGACGTGCCGCTGCGTCCCAACGGGTTGAACTCCTTCCAGATGGTGTCCAAGGACTGAAAAGCTCAAAGTTTCCTCTTTAATCAATCCGAGTCTGCAGCCAGCGGCAGGGTTGAACCGTACCCGATGTCGATGTCGTTCTTGTAGGGGCGAAAAATATTTCGCCCCTACGGGCATCCACGAACGGGCAGGGGCCCATTTACTTCGTATTGACTGCGCAGCGGGAAAATATCGATGCCTCTGGGGTACATCGCCAAACGCCTGTGGCAGTTGGCCCTGATCTTGTTCGGGGTTTCCGTGCTGGTCTTCCTGATGCTGCGGATGATCCCCGGTGACCCCGCGCAACTGCTCCTGGGGGAATATGCCAACCCCGCGGAACTCGCCCGGCTGAGAGCCCAGCTGGGGCTCGACCGCTCCCTTGCGGTCCAATACGGCATCTATCTTGCCAACATCCTCCAGGGCGACCTGGGCCACTCCATCCGCACCAACACCCCGGTGGCCGGGGAGATCTGGGTCCGGCTGCTGGCGACCCTCGAACTTTCCCTGGCCGCCATGCTGATTTCAACGATCTTCGGCATCGCGGCCGGGGTCGTGAGCGCCGTGCGGCCTCATTCTGTCTGGGACTACGCCGCCATGTTCCTGGCCCTGGTCGGTGTCTCCATGCCCATCTTCTGGCTGGGCCTGATGCTGATCTACCTGCTGGCGGTCAAGTACCCGGTTTTCCCGATGATGGGGCGCCTGAGCATGGGGCTCGAGGTGCCGGTCGTCACCGGGCTTGTGGTAGTGGACGCGATGATCGGCGGCCGGTTCGGCGCCGTCTGGGACGCCGCCCGCCACCTCGTTCTGCCGGCCGTCACCCTGGCCACCATTCCCATGGCGGTGGTGGCGCGCATCACCCGTTCGGCCATGCTCGAAGTACTCAACAAGGATTATGTGCGCACCGCGCGGGCCAAGGGCATGAGCGAGGCCGTGGTGATCCTGCGCCACGCCCTTCGAAACGCGTTTTTGCCGGTCGTCACCGTTTTGGGCCTCAACCTGGGGCTGCTGTTGGGCGGGGCCGTGCTGACCGAGACCATTTTCTCCTGGCCCGGCCTGGGGCGTTACGTGGTCGACTCGCTCATGGGCCGCGACTACGCCGTGGTCCAGGGGTGCATCCTGGTCTTTGCCGCGCTGATGGCGATCATCAACCTGGCGGTCGATTTGATCTACGTGCTCCTCGACCCGAGGATTCGTGTGCATGAGTAGGTGGGAGGCATTCGGGGACCTGTTTCGCAACTGGAGCGCCGTCGCCGGCATGGCCATCATCGCGCTGATTCTGGTGGTGGCGCTGGCCGGACCGCTGCTGGCGCCCTACGACCCGCTGGTGCCCGCACCGCTCATCCGGCTCCAGGGCCCTAGCGCCGATCACCCCTTCGGCACCGACAGCCTGGGACGGGACATCCTGAGCCGGGTGATCGGCGGCGCGCGCATATCCATCCTGATCGGGTTGATTTCGGTCGCCATCTCTCTTTTGCCCGGCACCCTGCTGGGCCTTCTGGCCGGCTACTTCGGAAGCTGGGCCGACAGCGTGATCATGCGCTCGATGGACATGCTGATGGCCTTTCCGGCCATTCTCCTGGCCATTTTCATCACCGCGGTCCTGGAACCCAACCTGACCAACACCATGATCGCCGTCGGGTTCATCTACATTCCGCACTACGCCCGCATCGTGCGCTCCAGCGTGCTGTCCCTCAAGCAGCAGCTCTTCGTGCAGGCCGTGGGCCACCTGGGGGGCAGCCACGCGCGCATTCTTCTGCGGCATGTACTGCCCAACTGCCTGCCGCCCATCATCGTCTACGCCACCCTGGGAATGGGAATGGCGGTTCTGCAGGCCGCGGCCCTGGGATTCCTGGGGCTGGGGGCCCAGCCGCCGACACCGGAATGGGGGGCGATGCTGAGCGAGGGCCGGCAGTACATCCAGATCGCCCCGCACGTGGCGGCCTTTCCCGGCGTGGCCATTCTGCTGCTGGTGCTGGGCTTCAACCTATTCGGCGACGGGCTGCGCGACGTGCTGGACCCGTCCCTGAGATCGCAATGAGCAGCGCCGTTTTGGACATTCGCGAGTTGACCACCCGCTTCGCGACCCGCCGCGGACCGGTCACGGCCGTCGATCGGGTCAGCCTCAGGTTAAGCGCGGCCGAGACCCTGGGACTGGTGGGAGAGTCCGGCTGCGGCAAGAGCGTCACGGCCCTCTCGGTGCTGCGCCTGTTGCCGCGGCCCGCGGGAACCATTGCCGGCGGCCGGATCCTCTTCAAAGAGCGGGACCTGGTGTCACTGCCCGAAAAGCAGATGCGTCGCATCCGGGGCAACGACATCTCCATGATATTCCAGGAGCCCATGACCAGCCTGAACCCGGTCTACCCGGTCGGTTTTCAGATCGTGGAGGCCATCCGTCGTCATCGCCCGCTGGACCGTCGCGCAGCGCGGCAGGAAGCCGTTCGCATGCTGTCCCTGGTCGGCATCCCCGATCCCGAAGGGCGGGCGCACGACTACCCGCACCAGCTTTCCGGCGGCATGCGTCAGCGGGTGATGATCGCCATGGCGCTCTCCTGCCAGCCGGCCGTCATGATCGCCGACGAACCCACCACGGCCCTGGACGTCACCATCCAGGCCCAGATTCTCGATCTGATAAACCGGCTCAAGGCCGAGATCGGCATGGCGGTGATGCTGATCACCCACGATCTGGGGGTGGTGGCCGAGACCTGCCAGCGGGTGGCGGTGATGTACACCGGCCGGATCGTGGAAGAAGCCGATGTGCGCACCTTGTTCAGAAAGGCCGCGCACCCTTACACCGTCGGTCTGTTTCAGTCCCGGCCGAAGATAGGCGGCCGCTGCGCCAAGCTCACGCCCATTCCCGGCGCGGTGCCGAGCCTGTTGCGGCTCCCGCCGGGGTGCTCTTTTCAGGACCGCTGCCCTCGCAGCGATGCCCAGTGCCGCCGGGATCCTCCCTGGGCGAAAATCGGGGCAGGTCACCGGGCGCTCTGCTGGCATCCCGTGGAGTAAACCGTGAACCACCCTCTTCTCAAAGCCCGGGACCTCGTGATGCACTATCCGGTAAAAACCGCCGGGTCGGCCCGCCGCCGGCAGGTGGTGCGGGCAGTGGACGGCGTGAGCCTGGCCGTCGACCATGGAGAGGTTTTCGGTCTGGTGGGGGAATCCGGCTGCGGCAAGTCGACGCTCGGCCGACTGCTCCTTTATCTGGAGAAGCCTACGGCCGGCCGAGTTTACTTCGAGGACGAGGACCTGGGCACTTTCGACCGGCGGCGTTTGAAAGGTTTCAGACGCCAGGCTCAACTCATCTACCAGGACCCGTATTCGGCACTCGACCCCCGCCAGCGCGTCGGCAGCATCATCGAGGAGCCCCTTGCCATCCATCAAATCGGCACGGCGGCCGAACGGCGCGAGCGGGTGGAGGAACTGCTGCAGGTGGTGGGGTTGCGGCCCGGCCAGGCGGCGAGCTATCCGCACGAGTTTTCCGGCGGGCAGCGCCAGCGGATCGTCATCGCGCGGGCATTGGCCCTCAACCCGCGCCTGATCCTGGCCGACGAGCCGGTTTCGGCCCTGGACGTCTCCATCCAGGCCCAGGTCATCAACCTTTTGGAGGAGCTGAAGGACCGGTTCGGCCTGACTTACATTTTTATTTCGCACGACCTGAGCGTCATCGAGCACATCTGCGACCGCGTGGCCGTCATGTACCTCGGCCGCCTGGTGGAGCTTGCGAACCGGCATGCTTTCTACCGCAAGCCGCTGCACCCCTACGCGCAGGCCCTGCTCTCCGCTGCGCCGGTGATAGACCCGGATGCGAAGCGCGACCGGCAGATTCTGGCCGGGGATGTGCCCAGCCCCATTTATCCCCCGCCGGGATGCACATTCCATCCCCGGTGCCCCCACCGCATGCCGGTCTGCTCGCAGGAACGCCCCCTGTTCCAGAAAATCGAACCCGGTCGCCGGGTCGCCTGCCACCTCTACTGAGAATTATTCGGTCTTTACTTGCATATTTATGAATCAATGATTGAGCAGTGTTTTTTTGCGTGAACCTTTACCTTTTTTCCTTTGTTTTTTCTTTTTTGGTTTTTCCTCAGATATCAGTTCACATTCTTTCCCGTACTTTTTGATAATGTCGTTTCTTAAATCTTCAAGCTTATCCTTGGGACATCCATAGGCAAAAAACGAATACGTCCAATCTCGCTTTCTAATCAAGTCTCGTTCAAGTTTACCGGCACAATCTTCACAGAGGCCTACCTCGTCAACCGATAAAAATGTATCACAACCTTGGCATTCAGCTTCATACTTCGGAAAAATGCCGTCACCCCCGTCAAAGTCTTCGGAAAATTCATTCATGTTGTCAATTCTCTGATGCTAACAGTAGGCCTCAGCCGCGCGGTTTTTTGCGTCGGCTGCAGCCGCATTGTTATATGCGATTTCCAAGAAAGTCTTTTACAAATGATTCTTTCAAAGGTCCAATTATCGGAGATAAATCAGATATGGGAACAATCTCAAACGGGATTCCATTTTTTTTGGCTTCTTGTATAAAAACATTACTGGCAATGGAATCGTCAGTAACGATAATTTTTTTAGCCCATTGCCGCTTAGCCGCCCATGCCTTGTTGAAAAGTTCTTCTGCATCTTTCGCAGTAGGTGCTTCATCAACAACTCTTGAAAATACAAATCCAAGTACATATGCGCTCGCAGCATCCATAAGCACAAACATGTCATAAGGATCTTCTTTGACGAATAGAAACTCCTCATTAATCCTCACGGCTATCCAAGCATCGTTAACTTGAAGCTGGTCAGGGGTGAACATGATGAACATTCCTGATTAATTCAGCTATGCAAATAATATCTACATACGCTGTGGCTCATCTGCCGGGATGGAGCGCAGCGGAATTCCGGTCAGGTGCAGCCACTTGATTCCATTGTCATTCTTCATAGCCCATGTTTTCTCTAACCTGCTTAAATTGTGCTCTTATTCTTCCTGCTGCCACTCCCATGGCTATGGATTGTACTGCACCGATTTCAACGTCCGTGAGACCATTTTCTTTGGCAACTCCAAAGAAATGTTCCATTCATGGGTAACAACCAATGACGAACGATGTTGCTAACTGGATCATGAGGGTTGTTTTCTGATCTAATATCTCATTTTTGGCTGTTGACTCGTAGAACTCTTCATATGTTTGTTTTTGTTTTTCGGGTAACAATTGAATTCCTTTCATTAGGGGAGTCATAACGTCGCTCTTCAGCGGGCGCGGCTTTTTGCGATCCGCTGCAAGAGTCCCCTCACGATGATGTGGTGCAGCGCTCCAGGAGCGTCTGCACGGACTTCCGAGGCATTTCATTCAAAAAAAGCGAGTTTCGTGAACCGTAAATCCGAGGAACGTCCCGTTAGACACACGATAGTCGCAGATCAAAAAAAAGCTTCGAAAAGGTGAGATTAAAATCAAGAAGGCCGCCCCACACAATCTTGCGGCGCTGGCTCGCAGTCGGCTCAAGCAGCGTTCACCAGTCCGGTTGGCTGATTACCGCCGCGACAACGCCGGATAGTAATGGTTTTGCACCTATTCGCAGGAGCAGCTTAAGCCGGCGGCCGACCTGTTCTGGACAATGAGGTAAAACATATGCAAGACATTGTCAATTGATGTAGAAATGAGACCATCGCAACTCGGTGACGACCGTAAAATACGGCGCGCTGAATTTTGTAACAGGGAGCCGATAGGTCAAAGAGATATACCCCTCTAATAACAACAAAATAGACCCTGAACCCCATGTCTAACAGGGCAGAAATATATTTTAATTGATGCATGCGGCTATTTGCACAACCAGACTTTGCTCCTGAAAACGATATCCCGGAGGATCCTGGCCATGCCTGCAAACGACATGAATCTCGGAGCCGAACCCGAAAGCGATCTGAAAGAAGCAGCCGGAGAAAAGGTCGCATCCGAACCCGATCGCAAACTCTTCGGAACCTTCGGTGGCGTTTTCACCCCGACCCTGCTCACCATCCTGGGCGTCATCATGTATCTGCGCGAGGGCTGGGTGGTTGGAAACGCCGGGCTGCTGGGGGCGTGGGCCATAATCCTTTTGGCCTTCGGGATCACCGCATTTACCGGTCTTTCCCTGTCCTCGATCACCACCAACATCCGCATCGGGGCCGGCGGGGCCTTCAACATCATTTCACAGTCACTCGGCCTGGAAGTGGGCGGCAGCATCGGCATACCGCTCTACCTGTCGCAGACGCTGGCCGTAGCCATGTATGTTTTCGGCTTTCGAGCCGGTTGGCTGTGGATTTTTCCCGATCACCATCCCCTGCTGGTGGATTTGGGGGTATTCCTGGTTCTTTTCGTCATCGCCTTCATCAGCGCGAGCCTTGCCTTTCGGATACAGTACCTCATCCTGGCCATCATCGTTTGCTCGTTGATATCCGTGGCGTGGGCGGGTTTTTCGGGCTCAATGGAGCACGCCATCCGCTGGTGGGGCGAGTTCCGCGGATCACCGGAGAACAACTTTACCGGCGTCGGGTTCTGGGCCGTCTTCGCGGTCTTCTTTCCGGCATCGACCGGCATCATGGCCGGAGCGAACATGTCCGGCGATCTGAAGAATCCCCGCCGCAGCATTCCCATCGGCACCATGGCGGCTATCGGCCTGAGTCTGCTGATTTATCTGGCCCTGGCTTTCTGGTTGGCTACGTCTGCTACGGATGATGAACTGGTCGAAAACTACACCGTGATGATCGACCGCGCCGCCTGGGGCCCCGCCGTTCTGGCCGGGCTCCTGGGTGCCACTTTTTCTTCCGCGCTCTCATCGCTGGTCGGCGGACCGCGGATCCTCCAGGCCTTGGCGCAATACCGCGTGACGCCCTACAGTGACTTCCTATCCAAGCGGACGTCCTCCGGCGAACCGCGTAACGCCATGCTGCCGACCGCCGCCATCATTTTGGCCGCCCTCATGCTGCGGGACCTCAACGCCGTGGCGCCGCTGATCACCATGTTTTTTCTCGTCACCTATGCGATGATCAACGTGGTGGTCATGATCGAGCAGCACCTGCGCCTGGTCAGCTTCCGCCCCCTCCTGCGGATTCCCCGGTTCGTGCCTGTCGTCGGAGCGCTGGGGTGCATCTTCGCCATGTTCATCGTCAACCTGGCATTTGGTCTGCTGGCACTCGTCGTGGTCGCCGTACTCCACGCCTGGCTGGTCCGCCGCCACCTTGAGGCGCCTTTCGGCGATGTTCGCAGCGGACTCTTCGTGGCCATGGCCGAATGGGCCGCCAAGAAGGTCGAGTCCCTGGCCGGGCCCCGCGAACGGACCTGGAAAGCCAATATCCTGGCCCCGGTTGAGGTGTCTTCTCAAGCCGGCGATTATTATGAGCTTCTGCGAGACATCGCCTTTCCGAAGGGCTTCGTGCGTCTGCTGGGGCTGACCGGCAAGCGGCAGCTCGAAGAACTGCAGACCAACCTTCCCGAGTTGGCCGAGCGGTTCCAAAAAGAGGACGTTTTTTCCACCTGGAGTATCGTCGATGCGGCTTCTTTCGGGGAAAATTTGGCCGCCGGCATGCAGGCGCTGGGCGGGGCTTTTTTCCGGTCGAACATCCTCTTTCTGCGACTGCCGCCAAAGGGAGACCGGGAAGAAGAACTGAAAAGCATTATACGCCATGCGGCCAATCACGGCATTGGCGTTCTGCTTCACGCCACGCCGGAACGGCCCATACCGGAGCGAAAGGACCGGGTGGCGGTCTGGATCGCACGGCCTGATCGGGGTTGGAAGTTCGACACCGACCTGGGCAATATGGATCTGGCCCTGTTGACGGGATACAAGCTAAAGCGCAACTGGAATGCGGGCCTCTATGTGGTCGCCCTCCTGGACGACGCCAATGAACGGGACGAGGCCGAACGGTTCTTGAGCTTGGTAGTGGAACTGGCCCGAATACCCAACGCGCAAACACGTACCGTGGTTTCCGGACGGGAAGAAAAGGCAACTCATGACAACCCGGCTTCGATAACCATCTTCGCCTTCGATGCCGATACCGGCTTCGATAAGATTCGCAGAACCAGCCAATCCGCCGGCGGAGTCTGTCTCTTCACCATGGATTCAGGTGGTGAAAGCGCGCTGGTTTGACACGCCAAAGACCGGGGCGGCGCTGGGATATAGGATTTTCAAAAATGATTTTGGCTGCTGGTGTCGGGCGTTGGCGCATGACTATACAGCCACCTCGCTCTGGTTTTGCCAAAATCATCAATTTAAAGCCTATAAAAAGCAGGCGGGTTGCCCTACTCGATCTTTACCGCGGTGCCGCTGACACTCACCATCAACATGCCGTTTTTTTCGCCCAGGACCTCGTAGTCGATGTCGACACCGACAACGGCATTGGCGCCGAGGTCCTTGGCCGAGTGCTCGATTTCCTTGAACGCCGTGTCCCGCGCCTTGCGCAGTTCCTTTTCATAGGAACCGGAGCGTCCGCCGACGATGTCCCGAATGCCGGCAAACATATCCCTGAACATGTTGGCCCCCATGACCGCTTCGCCGGCGACCACGCCAAGGTAGTCGACGATCTTTTTTCCTTCTATGCCGGGTGTTGTCGTGATAATCATTGCCTGCTCCAATCATTCGCGCTTTGGTGCCCCTTCGATAGCCAGCTCGACGGCGTTCATGATCGCATCGCTGCTCATCGTAGCGCCGCTGACGGCATCCACGTTGGTGGACTGTTTTTCGATGATCTTGGCGGGGATGATCTCCTCGGCCGGACCCCCGAGCATGGTCCTGTGCTTCAGGATGTCGATTCGGGCGATACGGCCGTTTTCGACATCCACCTGCACGACCGCTTTGACCGGCCCATTAGTGGCGCTGCCTTGGTAGGACCCATCGCGCACGGCATCCGGGTTGAAATGGCCCCGATTCGGGGTCGGCGTGACAGCGCATCCAATGATCATAAAGAATAATCCTGTTACAACATACGCCATGCTTGAATTCATTTTGATTTCCTTTTTTCTGGGCCGTAAGAACCTGTCAAATTGAATTTCAGTCACGTCAATGACGGAGGCACCGACATGGCTTCATATCAGTTTAATTACCCAATCAGACCAGCCTGGGCATTCTTCTTTGACGAACTGCTTCATTGCCTTTTTATCCTGGCTATGACCCTTTTTCCCCCATTTTCTTAATATATGTCCAAAGCTCTCTCCGGGAACATCCGGGGCCCAATCTTTGAATTCTGATTCAGAGTCCTCCTTATAACGATATATGCCTTTTAAAATACCCATACAATATAGTTTAGCTTCTAAAAATATTTTTCAAATCCAACAATCTTTGCATTTCCCGAACAAATGGCTCCAAAGCTTCTTCGAACATTTCTCCTGACAGATACTCCTCGATGATTTGTCAACCTCTCGTCGCGGATTCGCTTACCGTAGAAGACGCTATTTTTCCGATATCCAGATCGCTCTCATCACTAAAGAATATGGTAGATCAATCATTTAGGTATTTTAACCATAACTAACTTATATTATAACAAATGGCAATGCCAAAATTATTATCTTAAAGCCTGTAATTCAGAGTTTGTTAAGGGATGACAGATTCGGCCCCGGCACGGCCGCTGCGATTTTGTAACCGCAGGCGCAGCGGTGCTACGTCGATAATTACAAGGGGCGAGAACACCGGCCGGGACTGTAAAGGTGCCGTTCATGGACGGGCACTATACGGCGGCGGCCGTCGGCTTTTTCACCGCCTCCGGCAGGGTTTTCGGTATCTTGATCGTGAAGAGCGTGCCCTGGCCGGCGGTGGATTTGACCTGAATATCGCCGCCGTGCTGGCCGACGATCTTGTGGGAGATAAACAAACCCAGGCCCGTGCCGCGGCGACCCTTGGATGAAAAGAAGGGCGTGAAGAGCTTGGCGATGGTGTCGGCGTCCATGCCGGTCCCGTTGTCGAATATGTCGAAAATCACGTGGCTTCGATCCTTCCGGACGCCGAAGACAATCTTGTGGGTGGTTTTGGAGGCGTCTTTTTTGCAGGCATCCACGGCATTTTCGAGGATGTTCGTCAAGGCCGAATGAATATAGCCCGCATCGATCTCGAACTCGCCGACCGTCTCGTCGAATTCCCGCACGAACTCGATGTTTTCCACTTCGACCTTGCGCGCGAAAGTGACGGCCAGGTCTTCCGCGAAACTGAAGGGGTCTACCCGTTCCCAACGCAGGTCCCTTTCCTTGGCGAAGTAAAGAATGTCGAGGACCATCTTGCGGATGCGATCGACCATCAGCTTGACCGTTTCCCAGCCTTCCTTGATCTGCTCCTGGTTTTCCCTGGAAAAGCCGGACTCGACCAGATACATACCGCCGTCCAGCCCGGTCAGCAGTCCCTTTATTCCGTGGGAAATCGAGCCGATCATCAGGCCCAGGGACGACAGGTGGTCCTGCAGCTCGGTCTTCTCCTTTACCAGCGCCTCGAGGCTGCGGGTGTAGGTTTCGAGCTGCCGCTTCATGACGATTTTGTCCCGCACCCGCTTCAGGGCGATCTCCAGGGCCTCCACGTTGATCGGTTTGGTGATGAAGTCGGTGGCCTCGAACTTCAGGCTCTTAATCGCCAGATCCATGTCGCCGTGCCCGGTGATCATCACCACCTCGGCTTCGGGATTGTGGCGCTTTATCTGCTGAAGCAGCTCGATGCCGTCCATGCCGGGCATCTTGATATCGGTCATGACGATCGGCGGGTCGAGCTGCCGGAACATATCGATGGCCCGCTCGCCGTCTTCGGCCGTGTGGACCGGGTAGCCCATGTCCGCCATCGATAAACTGAGCACCTCGCGGATGTCCTCTTCATCGTCCACGAGCAAGATCGGCCACTTATCGTTGGTCTCGCTGGTCATACGGTCTGCCCTGCACCGGTTCTTGGTCCGGCCGGCTTCTGCTGTTGTGAACTGTCAGCGGCCGCCGTGGCTTTCCGATCGGGGGCGACGGGAAAGGTCACGTAAAAAATGGCGCCCTCATCTTCGCGCGAAGCAGCCTTGATATCACCGCCGCAGTCCTTGACGATCCCATAGCTTATGGACAACCCCAGGCCGGTCCCTTTGCCGACCTGCTTGGTGGTGAAGAAGGGTTCGAAGAGTTTGTCTTCGATATTCCTGGGGATACCCCCTCCGGTATCGCACACCTCGGCGATGACGTTCCGGTCGTCCTGCCAGGTTTTAAGGGTGATTTTCTTTTCCCCCGTTTCGCTTCCGGCGGCGAATTTCTCCTCGATCGCATCGCGGGCGTTCAGCAGCAGATTGATGAACACCTGCTCCAGCCGGCCGGGGTCCGCCAGAATCCCGGGCAGCGTGCCGTCGATCTCCCACACGACGTCGATCCCCCGCACCTTTAACTGCTGGCTGAAAATGTCGAAGGCGCTTTTCAACACATCGTTCAGTTGGACTTTCTCCAGAGCCAAATCCGATTTACGCGCGAATTGACGCATGTGATTGATGATGTTGGCCGCCCGATCGACGTTCTTGTCCACTTTGTTCAACATCGAATGCAGGACTTGCGTATCCAGGTTTTCACCCTTGCCGATTTTCCTCACGAAGAAACTGCTGGCGGTCTTGATCACCGAGAGCGGCTGGTTCAGCTCGTGGGCGATACCGGTCGCCATCTCGCCCAAAGTGGCCATCTTGCTGGCCTGGATCAACTGCTGTTCGGCTTCGAGGCGCTTGGTGATGTCGCTGGTGGTGATCAGCAGGACTTTTTTGCCGGGAAATTCCGAGGGCGAGATCCGGATGTTGACAAAAAGAACTTTATTACCCTTGCCCCGGTGCCTGACCTGGTTCAGCATCGTCGAAAACCGCAGCCGACGCCGGTATTTCTCCTTGTTCTTCTCCGCAAATAGCTCCAGAAACGAAGTCCCTAGTATTTCGTCTCTTGTAAAAGCGTAGTCGGTCGTGACGCTTTCGTTGCAATCCAGGATTTCGAGGGTGTCGTAGTCGAGCAGAAAAACGGGGTTGGGAATATTGTTGAAGATTTCATGGTATTTGCTCTCCGACTTCTTCAGCTCTTTTTCCAGCGATTTTCGCTCGGTGATGTCGAGACTCATCTCCATCGCGGCCACGACCCTGCCCCCGGCATCGAAAATCGGCGAGGTGCGAAATATCCAGTGCGCTTCGGTGCCGTCTTTGTTGACGCCGGATTCTTCGCCGTAGTGCGGCAATCCGTCGATGAAAGTGGGCTCGACCGGGCAATTGGTGCATTTCCGGTCCTGTCCCTTATACGCCTTGTAGCAGTGATCGCCGACGCGCGGATCGAAGCGCTGGGCAAATTCCTGATTGAACCGCATGAGCCGGTAGTCGCGGTCCTGCACCGTTATCATGCAGGGAGCGCGCTCGAACAGGGTCTGGTATTCATCGCGCTGCTTGTTCAATTCGGCCTGCTTTTGCTGGATCTTACTGCCCATCTGATTGATGGCCGCCGCCAACTGCCCCATCTCGTCGGCCTGGTCGATGGTGACCTTGGAGTTCAGGTCACCCCTGGCGATTAGCTGCGTTCCGTCGATCAGCTTTTTTACCGGTTGACTGACGAACTTCAAAACGATGATGAAAATGATGGTGGAGGTCAGCAGAAAGAGCACCATCGCCAGGCCGATGACCCCTTTTTCCGCCGTCAGGATCTCGTTGTCGGTTTCGCGCAGGGAGACCACGACATCGAGGGCGCCCAGGATTTTTTTGTCTTCCGGGTGGACGTGACAGGCATCGGTGGCGCATCCCGGTTCGTTGCGAATGGGGCTGATGATCCCGAGTAGCCGGTAGCCCCTGCTCGAGGTGAAGATCCGGATCCGCTCGCTGACCTTCAGGTCGGTCGGCGGCGGTTCGGTGCGGTGACAGATATCGCAGGCTTCGGCCTTGATGTTGGTCGTGCGGTCGACCTCCGCGGTCTGATTTGAAAACTTGATCTCTCCGGCCTTGTTGTAGATGCGGATGTTTTCGATCTCCTTTTGGCGCGCGATGTTGTTGATGATCTGGTTGATGTCGTCGCGGGAGTTGAGCATCATCGAGTAGTGCAGGCCGAGTTTGGTGGTCGTGGTCAACCGGTCGGTCCCCTGGACGATTTCGTCCATGAGCTTTTCTTTCTGGTAATCGATATTGAAGTACGCCCAGGTGGAAATCGACAGCAACAGCGTCAGGCCCACGGTCAGGATGAGCTTTGTGACCAGTCGATGGTGAAAATATTTGACGGGATTGATCATTTGGATCCACCGCACCACTGTCGCCCGAACCGGGCCCTGCCCTCGATCGGCCGGGATGTTCCCCGGCCCTTGCCATCAAACGGGGACGGGCTCGGGCTGACGCAGTTTCTGCCGAAAGCCGTCCGTAACGGCCAGATTCAACTCCAGCCGCACCTCCTGCTCGGAAAGGCCCAGCGCCAGTCCCAGCAGTTGCGGCAGGTAGAGAACGGACACCGCGAGATTTTCGCCGCTTAACTTGGAAATCTTGCTCTGGTAGGCCTCGAGGTTCATCTGGCACATGGGACAAACCGTTACGATGGCATCGGCGCCTTTGGCTTGCGACAGGATCGATCGCACCAGTTCCATGCCGACCGCCATTTTGGTGTTCATGTGCGACGCCCCGCAGCATTTGCCGCCCATGTCCCAATGATGAACCGCCGCGCCGGCGGCTTCCAGGAGGGGCGTCATCGACCGCGGGGCTTCCGGATCATCGAAGACCGCGTAGGGCCTCAAGCACTGACAGCCGTAATAGGCGGCGATCGACATCCCGGCGAGGCATCGGTTCGCTTTCCCGGCGATCACACCCGGCCCGATGTCCCGCACGATCACTTCCAGCAGGTGCCGCACTCGAATCTGTCCCGCGTACTGCAGGCCTTCCACGTCAAGGACCGCATTGATACGATCCAAAAGCGCGGCATCGCGCTTCACTTTTTCTTCCACGGCCTTGAGATTGAGATAGCAGGCGCTGCACGGCACCAGCATTTCTTTTGTCCCGCCTGTCTTTTCCGCCAGCGCCAGGTTGCGGGCCGGCAGGGCCAGCGCCAGGAGCCGGCCGGTCGCTTCGGCGGCGCTGGCCCCGCAGCAGGTCCAGTCCTCGATTTCGATCAGTTCGGCCCCGACGGCCGCCAGGAAAGCGCGGGTGGACAGATCGTATTCACGGGCCGAGCCTTCGAGGGAACAGCCGGGATAATACACATATTTCATGGGGCCTCCTCCAGTTCTGCGGCCTTTTGGAACAGCGCCGCGAGGGTGCCATCGCCTTGGGAGGGAATCTGCAGGTGGACCTTTCCCTTCAGCATCAGCTTTACGCCCAGCGCCGCAAACCGCAGCGGCAGCAGGGGATTTTTCATGGCGTTGAAGTATAGGGTCATGAATTCCATCTCCCTGACCCGGCCATGGCGCCGCACGCTTTCCAGAAAGCTTTTGTAGAAGAGAAGGCTCTGCCGGTGCCGAACCTGGCCTTCGCGCGCCGCCATCTGCTTGAGCGCGCCCATGGCTTCTGTCAGCGGCAGCCCGCGCGGGCACCGCAGGGTGCAATAGTAACAGGAAGAGCACAGGGTAAAGGTTCGGCTCTGAAAGATCTCTTCTTTCTGTCCGGCCAGCACCAGCCGCCAGAGCCGCCGGGGGGTGACATCCATCGCAAATTCGTTGGGGCAGGACCCCGTGCACGTGCCGCACTGGATGCAGGCCTGCACCATCTCGCGCACCGGCGCCAACCCGTCCGGTACCGCCTCGTCCGAAAAGCAGATTTCCCCATTCACTGCCGTTGTCATGTCAATAAAGCCTCCGAGAGCGCTCGTGGTTGAATCGGTTTGGCCGATTGAGCCCGTTTGGCCGGTTTCGCCCGTTGAGCCGGTTGAGTCGGTTGAGTCGGTTGAGTCGGTTGAGCCGGTTGAGTCTGTTGAGCCGGTTGAGTCTGTTGAGTCTGTTGAGTCTGTTATTGAGTTTATTGGGTTTATTGGGTTTGTTGGGTTTGTTGAAGTGAATTATCGATTTTATCACATAGACGCTCAACCCTTAAGGCCGCCTCTATGCATCAAAATGACGTGCCGGAGCCCGGATAGGCGGTTGCTGTCGGTGGCTGACTGTCTGAAGCCGTTTACGGACTCTTGGACCGGCCCCGATGCCACACCACTTCAAAGCCACAACCTTGAAGCTGGTTTAGACCCCATTTTTCAATCACGGGCCTGGTCCGGTCTTAGAGACCGGTGGCGGCGAGTTTCAGCCGCCGTCTGCAACCGTTTATCCGGGTGGAGGCGCCCCCCTTTCGCCTTATCTCACCCTTTCTCTCACTCTCATAGCAGCGCCGCGTCGATGACGGCCAGCATCTGCTCCTGCCGCAAATCCTCCACGACCGCGGCCTTGTTCGGGCACGTGGCGGCGCAGGTTCCGCATCCCTGGCACATGAGCGGGTTCACGACCACCTTCTGCCGATCGACATCCAGCAGGCGGGCGCCATAGGGACAGGCCTCGATGCAGCGTTCACACAGGCTGCACAGGCTGTGATGAACCCGTGCCAGAATTCTGCCGGAGGGCAGGTTCTTGCGGCCCAGAAGCCGCAAGGCGCGCTGGGCCGCGGCCTCGGCGGTGGCGATCGATTCGGTGATCGAGCGCGGCGAGTGCGCCAGGCCGCATGCAAAGACCCCCTCCTTGAGCGCATCGACCGGACGCCACTTCGACTCGGCTTCCCGGAAGAAGCCATCCGCATCGCGATCGATTCCGTAAGCGGCGGCCAGGTCGGCCGGAAGGTTCGGGACCACGCCGGTGGCCAGCACCAGCAGATCGGTGCCGATCTCGATCTGCCGGCCGATGATCGGCTCGAAGACATTCACCGTCACGGCGTGGCCCTCGACCGCGACCCGCGGTTTGTTTTCCGGGGCGTATTGAATGAAGGTGATGCCCTGCTCGCGGGCCCGGGTATAGTAGGTTTCCATGAAGCCATAGGTCATCATGTCGCGATACAGGATATAAACGGCGATGTCCGGGTTCAGCTCCTTCATCTGCAGGGCATGTTTCAGGGCAGACCCGCAGCACACCCGGCTGCAGTAATTGCGGGGTTCTTCACGCGAATCGACGCACTGAATCATGACCACCGTATCGAGGGCCCGCGGGTCGATGCCGCCATCGGCCAGTTTCTGCTCCAGATCCTTCTGCGTGACGATGGCCGGACTGGAGCCGAAGCCGTAGGATGTCGTGCCGGCCTCGTCGCCGCCGGTGGCCAGGATCGTGACACCGTGCGCGAGGGTCTCGACCCCGCCGCCGGAATTTTCGATGGTGGTGTAAAATTGCCCCACCTGCCCGTAGGCGGCCAAAACCCGGCTGCCGGTGCGCACCGACACCAGGGGGTGTTTTTCCACCTTCTGTACGATTTCGGTCAGATAAGCCGGGATCGGCTGCCCCTCCAGGGTCTGCCTGAGCCAGTTCAGATTGCCGCCGAGCCGCTCGGACCTCTCGGCGATCTCCACCGGAAAACCCTGATCGGCGATCGCCAGGGCCGCCGTCATACCGGCAACGCCCCCGCCCACCACCAGTGCGCGCTGCTGAATCGGCAGCGTCACCGTCGGTGACGGATCGATGCGCTTCAGGCGCGCCAGCCCCATCTCCAGGGCGGACCGCAGCCGGTTGACCATGGCGCCGCCTGGTGGCAAAGACCCCGCAACGCCGCCGGCCCGCGGTGAGTTCAGCGACCGGATATCGACCACGTCCATCAAGGACGGAGGAAGCCCGGTCGCTTCCGCCAACTCCCGGAGTTTGCGGGCATACACATACGGCAGACAGGCACCGATCAGGATTCGATTCGGCCGGCGGCTTGTCACCCGTTCAACCAGGTCATTCCACCCCTCGGCCGTGCAGGTTCGGTCGATGACCTCCACCCCCACGACCATCGGATCAGCGGCCACCTGCCGTCTGAGTTCATCTATCACCGGTGCTTCCGCCAGGGTCTTGTCGCAGGAACAAATGGTCACCAGAATCCTGGGCACTTCCCGCGCAACGTCCCTGAATTCCCTTGCGGCTTCCGGCTCCGGGGCCAGCCCGCCGCCGGCGCCGTGGATGGTGCGCGAGGCCGCCAGCGCGGCGGCCGACGCTTGAGTCACCGATTCGCCGATGTCCTTCAACCCCGAAAAAGATCCGCCCAAAACAACCCCTTCGCGCGTCGTCCGGGTGAGGGAAAACGGCACCGTCTGTCCGAAGCCCCACCGGTTCAGCGGGATGTCGAGCATTTCGGCCAATGCCCCCGAACCGGCCGCCGGCCGCTGCCCGACGGCCAGGACCACCATGTCCTGGCGGGATTCATGCACGCGGCCGCCGGTATCGACATATCGAATGATCAGATCGCCGCTGCTCTCGTCATGTTCCACCGAATGAACCCGTCCCCTTTCGAAACGGACGCCGCCCTGGCCCTGCACCCGATCGCGATAGCGCTGGAAGGGTTTCCCGAAAGTGCGCATATCCATGTAAAAGATGGTGGTCTCCACGGCGCCACCGGTTTTTTCGCGGGCCAGCACAGCCTCTTTGATGGCGATCATGCAGCAGACATTGGAGCAGAAATCGGCATCGGATTGCAGATCGCGCGAGCCGACACACTGCACCCAGGCCGCCTTTCGAACCGGCCGCTCGTCCCCGGGGCGCACCAGCCGGCCGGCGGCGGGGCCGGTGCCGCTCAAGATCCTCTCGAACTCCAGGCTGGTAACCACCCCCGGCAGCACGCCGTAGCCGAAGGTGTTCTTGCCGCGCGACGGTTCGTAATAGCGGGTCCCGCCGCAGAGAACCACGGCCCCCACCGTCAATCGCCGATCACGGGCGATCTCGAGGTCTTCGTAGATGCGCAGGACCATGGGAATCAGCTTGTCGGGCTCGAAGGGCTTGACCAGGTACTCGAGCGCGCCGATTTTCATGGCCGCGACGGCGGTTTCGACCGTGGCATAGGCCGTCATCATGACCACGCACAGTTCGGGACAGGCTTCCCTGGCTTTTTGCAGCAACTCGACCCCGTCCATGCCGGGCATTTTGATGTCGGTCAGCAGGAGGTGATAGGGATTTTCGGCCAACAATTTCAGGGCCTCGGCGCCGGATTCGGCCATGTCGGCCGAAAAGCCCTCTTCTTTGAGCCACTCCTTCAGCGAGTCCCGCACGATCAGTTCGTCGTCGACCACCAGAATTCGGAATTTCTTGCGTTCCTGCTCTAAAATCCGGATGGCACCCGTCGGGCACGCTTCCTCGCAGGCCCCGCAGCGGGTGCAGGCGCTGAAATCGATCACATACGGGTTCGGTATGGCATGCGGCACCGGCAGGTAGATGGCTTTGCGGCCGGTCAGCCCGGAATTGAACGCATCGGGGACCGTCACCGGGCACACCGGCGTGCAGGCGCCGCACCCGATGCACAGCGCCGGATCCACCCAGCTCGGTTTCTGGCGCAGGGTCACATCGAAATGGCCGGCTTCGCCCGCAAGGGACATCAGTTCGGTGGACAGCAGGATATCGATGTTCTCGTGAAAAAGCCCCTTGCGCAGGCAGTACTGGGAAGAAGCGTCGCGATCGACCAGGGGCAGCATCTTGCACATGCCGCAGTGATCCGAGGGAAACTGATAATCGAGTTGACTGAGGATCCCGCCGATGTGCGGCGCGCGGTCGATCAGGGTGACGCCGTAACCCGTCTCGGCCAGGTCCAGCGCGGCGCGGATGCCGCCGATGCCGGCACCGACGACCAGGGCGCGTCCGATTTTTCGCGGCATAAAACCTCCGGGGGCCCGTCGGGCCCGGTTGGGTTGGTTAGTCCGTTGGCCCGTTAGCCCGTTAGCCCGTTGGCCGGGTAATCCGTTTGCCGGTTAGGCTGTTTGTCTGTTGAGCCGTTGAACTCGTTGTGTCTATTGACCCTTGTCAGATCTCTTTTTCTGGTGAGGCCGCGTGACCTGTCGCCGGTTAACCGGGCAGCCTGTTCGAGAATCGATGTGTGTATGACCCTTACCGGCTAACGGGCAAACGGGCTAAACCGGCTAAACTTATGTCACTTAATGCCGACCACCTCGTTGAACTCGTTTTCGCGGAACTCGGACAGGGGCGGTTTCTCGTCGACGCTGCGGCCCGCGGCGTAGTCGAAGGCCTGCTGGGTGCGGTGGGCGATGGTTCGAAACAGCTCCATCACCGGGATGTCGTTGGGGCAGGCGTTGGAACACTGGCCGCAGCCCACGCAGGCCGTGCTCATGTGCGCCAGCCGCGTCAGGTGATAAAAAACCGTGTCGGTCGGCATCTTTATGACGCCCTTGCGCTGTGCCCACTGCAGGTACTGGATCGGTTCGTGGTTGAACACATCGGTCACAAAGACGCACTCCTTGCAGTAGCACACCGGGCAGGCCACCCGGCAGTTGTAGCAATTGACGCAGCCGGCCAGGTAGGTGGTCAGCCCTTCCAGGTCCTGCACGGCTTGACCGGTCGCGGCGAACATTTCGTCGCGACCGGCGCTGCGCCGGCTCACAAGCTCGGCCACGGCGTTTTCGCGGTGTTCCTCGGCCGCAGCCGGCGGCAGTTCCAGCCGGTTCAGCAGCTCGCGCCCTCTTTCACTTCGAGGCTGCAGTAAAAGGTGGTTGTCGACGTCCACGCCCAGCAGCCCGACTATGACATCGGCGCCCTCGGCCACCGGATATTCGCACGCCCGGCAGGCCGGGGCGATATCGATCCCTTCTTTCGTCGCGGTTTGACCGGCCAGGGCGCTGCGGCAGAAATCAAGGCTCGCCGGCGCGGCATCGCCCCCGACCAGGCGGAGGTAATCCGAATTTCTGAAGGCGCCCAGGCAGTCGATTCCCAGGATGAGGATCTCTTCCAGGCGCCCCTGCTTCAATTTGACCAGCTCGATAAAGGCGCGGATTTCGCAAGGCCGCAAGACCACGGCCACTGTTCCACCGAACGGTTTACGCGAGAGCTTCGAGACCACCTTGGCGGCGTTCATCGGAAACACCGGCGCCAGCGGATCGATCGCCTCCAGGCGGTCCGGATCCGTGATCAGCAGCGGCATCACCATCTGCTTCATGGGCAGCCAGCCGGGAACAAGAAGGGCCGAGATGTCGTCGAGGCGCAAAACCGACCCGAGCCATTGCCTCACCGCCCCCAAAATGTCCCGATCCGTCACCTCGATATATGCTGAAGCCGTCATATGCTTTTCCTTTTGTTTTTTTTGCTTTCTCTCTCTTTTGCTTTTTTTAGCTTTTCTTCAATTCAAGCAAATGCCCCGCCCCAGGCGCGGCATTTGCTTAAATTACCATCTTAAGTTTGGCCTGGGACGGACCGAGACTTTTCACCTGGGCCACCAGCTCGCGCATGGTTTCGGCAAACTGGATGCCGTCGCTGGCGCCGATCCAGGTCAGCCTGAGGCGTTCGGGCTCGAAACCGAACTGTGGCAGGATCTCCTTGAGCAGTTTGATCCGGCGCCGGGCCTTGAAGTTGCCGTTGATGTAGTGGCAATCCCCGGGATGGCACCCGCTGACCAAAACGCCGTCGGCCCCCTCCAGCAGCGCCTTGATGATGTACTGGGGATCGACCATGCCGGTGCACATCACCCGGATCATCCGGACGTTGCGCGGATAACTCTGCCGGGACGTGCCGGCCAGATCGGCGGCGGTGTAAGTACACCAGTTACACACGAAAGCAATGATGGTAGGTTCGAAATCGGACATGAACGGCTCCTTTTTTTCGGTTGGCCAAGTGACAACGGGCCAAACGGGTCAACGGGCAAACGGGCCAACCGGTCAAACCGGCCAAACCGGCTAACTGATCTACTGCCCCACCTTCGCGATGGCATCCATGATGCCGTCGATTTCCGCGAAGATCTGCTCGCTCTTGAAGTGCCGGCTGCGGGCGGCATCGCTCGGGCAAAAGCCGGAGCAGCTTCCGCAGCCCTTGCACACCGCCGGATTCACTTCGGACACGCCCAGCCGCTCGTTGAATTCGATCGCCCCGTAAGGGCAAAGGCCGATGCAGACCTGGCAGCCGATGCAGATATCCGGGTCGATCCACGAAATGGTGGGCGGCACCTCGACCTTGCCGAGCGTGGCCAGGGACAGGGCTTTGGCCGCCGCGCCCGAGGCCTGGGAAACCGTGTCCGGTATGTCCATCGGCTTCTGGCAGCAGCCGGCCAGGAAAACTCCGTCGGTGGCCGTGTTCAGCGGCCCGAGCTTGGGGTGCTCTTCCAGGAAGAATCCGTCGGCGCCCTGGTTGACCCCGAAAAGCCGCCCCACGTCGCCGGCGTCGTGGCGGGCCTCCATGGCGGTGCACAGCACCACCATGTCCACCGGCACCCGTACCCGTCGGCCCAGCAGGGTGTCTTCGCCGATGGCGATCAGTTTGCCCTGCTCTTCGGCGCGCGTAGCCCGGTCGGAGATTTCCGCCACTTTGCCGCGGATGAAAATCGTGCCCTCTTCCTGGCAGCGGCGATAGAACTCCTCGTAGCCTTTGCCGAAACAGCGCATGTCGATGTAAAAATCATATACGTTGGTGTCGTGGCCGACTTTTTCCTTGATGAGGTGCGTGTACTTCAATGCATACATGCAGCACACGCGCGAACAGTATTCGTGATAGTTCACATCCCGGCTGCCGATGCAGTGCAGCAGAGCCACACTGCGGGGCGGGCGGGTCAGCGCCCCGTTTTCGTCGTGGATCAGGATTTTGCCGCCCGTGGGACCGGTGGCGTTGCTGAGCCGTTCGAACTCCAGGGCCGTGAAAACGTTGGGATAGACCCCGTAGCCGAAGGGTTTCATCGGGGTCGGATCCATGGCATCGTAGCCCGTGGCCAGGATGATGCTGCCCACCTTGACCTGGACCTCCTGCTCGATCATGCCGTGATCGATGGCCATCGCCTCGCAGGCCCGCACGCATTCCATGCACTCGCAGCAGGTGCCGCAGTTCAGGCAGCGAGCGGCCTCGCGGCGGGCTTCGTCTTCCGTGAAACTGCGGTCGACCTCGTCAAAAGTGGACAGCCGGGCGGCGGCTTCCAGATGGCGGGAGCGCACCCGCCTTTCCGGGCCGACGTTCCGGGGGATGTCCGCCCAATCGGATCCGGGCGGCGGCCGCGTCGCCATCTCGGCCGCATAGGCATCGAGGTCCTCCCCGTTGATGAACCGCTCGATCGCCGCCACCGCCTTGTGGCCGGACGCCACCGCCTCGATCACCGAGGCCGGACCGGATACCGCATCGCCGGCCGCGAACACCCGCGGAATCGAGGTCTGCAGGGTGTTAGGCTGAACCCGGATCGTGCCGCGCCGGGTAGGCTCGAGTCCGGACCCGTCGGCCGCCCAGGCAAGATCGATCCGTTGGCCGATGGCCGGCAGGACCGCATCGCACGCCACCACGAATTCGGAGCCCTCGACCGGCACGGGCCGGCGTCGGCCGCCGGCATCAGGCGGACCGAGTTCCGTGCGAATGCACTCGAACCCGGTCACGCGCCCCTCTTTGCCGAGAATCCGCGCCGGGGCGGTCAGGTAATGGATCTGTACGCCCTCGGCCAGGGCATCCTCGATTTCTTCCGCATAGGCCGGCATTTCCGCACGGCTGCGCCGGTAAACGATCGTCACCGATTTGCTCCCCAGGCGCCGGGCGACGCGCGCCGCATCGACCGCCACGTTGCCGCCGCCCACGACCACGACGCGGTCGCCGGGATGCCGTCGCGACCCCAGATTGACGTCGCGCAGGAATTCAACGGCATTGACCACCCCCGCGAATTCGTCTTCCCCCGCGATGCCGGTGGCAAGGCCCAGATGGGCGCCGATGGCCAGAAAAACGGCGTCGAACCCCTGCTTCTCAAGATCCGCCAAGGTGAAATCGACTCCGAGCCGTTTTCCGGTCTGAACCGTTATCCCGTGGCGCAGGAGGTGTTCGATCTCGCGCTCCAGGATATCGGGCGGCAGGCGATAGTCCGGTATGCCGACCCGCAGCATGCCGCCCAGGACATCGAGCGCCTCGAAGACCGTGATCTGGTACCCCTTGAGCCGCAGATAATACGCCACCGTCAACCCGGCCGGGCCGGAACCGACCACCGCGACCTTTTGCTTGCGCTCGGCAATTTCGGGCTGCGGCAGCGCGGCCAGGTCGACCCGGTCGGCGGCGAAGCGCTTCAGGTCCCGGATGGCAATCGCGGTGTCGACATCCGCCCGCCGGCATTGGGTCTCACAAGGGTGCGGGCACACCCGTCCGAGAACGCCGGGCAACGGCAGCCGTTCCATGATCAGCTGCACGGCTTGCCGGTATTTGCCCTGACCGATCAGCTGGACGTAGCCTTGAACGTTGATGCCGGCCGGGCAGGTCGTCACGCAGGGCGCGCGGTCTTTTTTTTCGATGTTGAAGGCAATCGGGATGGCTTGCGGAAAAGCGCGGCCGATGGCTTTTCGCTCTCCCAGGCCCACATCCCATAAATTGGGCAAAGAGACCGGACACACCGCGGCGCATTCACCGCAGCCGGTGCAGATGCCCTCCTTGACGTAGCGCGGCTTTCTGCGGATGGTGACGGTGTAGTTGCCGATGTAACCGGAAACCTCCTTGACCTCGCTGTAGGACAACAGCTCGACGTTCGCATTCTGGGCCACTTCGACCATTTTGGGCGTGCCGATGCAGGCGGCGCAGTCGAGGGTGGGGAAGGTCTTGTCGAACTGGAGCATGTGACCGCCGATGGTGGTATCTTTTTCGACCAGATAGACCTTGTGCCCGGAATTGCCGATATCGATCGCGGCCTGCATACCGGCAATCCCCCCACCGACGACCAGCATATCGGGGTAAACGTCGGCTTCACGGGTTTCGAGACTCTCGTGGTAGTTGACGCGATTGATGGCCGCAGCCGCCAAACTCTTGGCCTTGGCGGTGGCCTCGTCTTCGTTTTCGGTGACCCAGGACACCTGCTCGCGGACCGAGGCCATTTGAAAATAATAGGGGTTCAACCCGGCGCGCTGACAGGCCGCCATGAATGTTTTGCCGTGCAGCCGCGGCGAGCAGGAGGCCACCACGACCCGGTCGAGGCCGAAGTCGCGGATGTCTTTTTCGATCATGGCCTGCCCCGGGTCGGAGCACATGAATTTGTAATCACGGGCGACGACGACATTCGGCAGATCCCGCACGAAAGCCGCCACCTCTTCGACTCGCACCCTGTAAGCGATGTTGATCCCGCAATGGCAAATGTAAAATCCTGTTTTTACTGGCATAAAAACCCCTTTAGCGGTCGATGTGCCGCCCCGGCGGCTGAAGAAAGGGTCTTCTTTATATTCTGGCAACTGTCGGCGAGAAGCGATTCGTCTGCCGGCACCTCTCCTGCTATACTTGATCCTCCAAGGCCAGCGTCGCGGGCGAGCCGGTCAGGGCCCGCACCACCCGCAGCAGTTCTTCGGCTTCGGGCGGCTTCGGGATAAAGGCTTCCGGTTCGGGCAGCGCACCGCCGACGGGAAAATTTTTCAGGCCGTGATAATGAAAGAAGGTGTTCCGATCGAGTGAGGACAGCATGACGACCGGAATGGCCTTTAATTTTTCGTCCGTTTTGAGAAGCCGGTACAGCAGGGATTGACGGTCGCGATAGTGCATCATGTTCAATATGACCAGATCCGGCACCTCGGCGATGATCTCCTTTAGCGGCGCGGCGCCGCACTCCGCAACGACGGTATGGAAACCGCAGGTGTGCAGCAGGTTGCACAAGAAAATCTGCATCTCCGGCTCGTCATCGACGACAAGAATCTTTTTTTTTCCCGTTCCCGGGGACAAGAGGCACCTCTAAAGCTTGCAAAGGCGAAATAACAATCATTATGTTGACATGCGGCCCTGTTCGCTGTGATTAAGCACTGGGCGTGCCATTGCCGCGGAAATAATTATTTTATTTGTTTAATCAATTAATTGTCTTATGAAATCGATGATCGACCCGCGGGCGACACCGATCGGAAACGTTGCGAAGAATGCAACGCTTCTGTGGACCCGCACGGGATCAAAGTCAGGAGTGACGGGAGGGCGAGAGCATTGCAACGCTGTTGCGCAACATGTGTTTCAAGAATGGGGGCCATTGCGCGGACCGGAGGGCAGGCGAGCCAAAATCCGGCGCAATCTTGTGGAATTGTTTGTGCCGTGACCCTGAACCGGGCGGTTCAGGCGGGACGAAGACCGAATTTTTTAATCTTGCGCCACAGGGTCGTGCGGTCGATCCCCAGCTCGGCGGCGGCCTGACTGCGGTTCCAACCGTGCTTCCGGAGCACCGAAAGCAGGTGCGCCGGCTCACTTTCGGCCGCGGCGGCTTCATGGGGAGAGGCCGGCAGCGGGCCACGCATTGAAGCGGGCCGACGATTCAGCAGGTAATCGGGCAGGTGGCCGGGCTCGATAAGCTCCCCGCGGCAGATGATCAGGGCGTGCTCGAGAATATTTTCCAACTCCCGCACGTTACCCGGAAAAGAATAGTTGAGCAGGACCTGCAGGGCGTCTTCGGAGATGCCGACATGCCGGTTGTCGCGGATGGCGGCCAGTTTGCGCAGAATATGGTGGATCAGCAGGGGCAGGTCGGTGGTGCGGTCCTTGAGGTCCGGCACCTCGATCCGGAAAACATTGAGCCGGTAGAAGAGGTCTTCGCGAAAGAGCCTGCGGGCCACCAGCGCCGCGAGGTCCCGGTTGGAGGCCGAGATGATCCGCACATCGACCTTGCGGGTGTGGCGGCTGCCGAGCGGGTAGAACTCCCTGTCCTCCAGCACCCGCAGCAGCTTGGCCTGCAGCGCCAGCGGCAGGTCGCCGATTTCGTCCAGAAAAATCGTCCCGCCGTCGGCTTCGTTGAACCGCCCCGGCTTGTCGCGCTCCGCACCGGTGAAGGCCCCTTTCACGTAGCCGAACATCTCCGATTCGAGCAGGTTGTCGGGGATGGCGGCGCAATTGACTTTTACGAACGGCTTGAGCGCCCGCCGGCTGACCGAATGGATGACCTTGGCCAAAAGGTCCTTGCCGGTGCCGGTCGAACCCTCGATGAGAATGGTGGCATCGGTAGCGGCCACCACCCCCACGGTCTCGAAGATCCGCTGCATGGCCGGGTCTTTCCCGATCATGTCCTGAAAGGTGTAGCGCTCGCGAATGACCTGATCGAGCTGCCTGACGAGCGTCAGGTCGTGGAAGGTCGCCAGTCCGCCGATGATGGTGCCCTTTTCATTGCGCAGAGCCAGGTAGTTGGCCCGGATCGGAATGGTCTCGCCGCTTCTGGTGGCCATTTTCCCGTGCCGGCTGCTGCGGCTGGCGCCGTTGGCGATCGACTCCTTGAGCAGGCACTCGTCCTGGGCCGCCGCCCCTTCGAATATCGCCGCACATGGATTTCCGATGACCTGCCGCCGGTCGAAACCGGAGATTTTTTCGGCTTCGCGGTTGAAAAAGGTGACATAGCCGCCGCGATTGACGGTAAAGATGCCGACATCCAGGTTGTCCAGAATGAGCTTCAGGCTGCGTTCTTCATAGTGAATGCGGTTGACCAGATCGGCGATCGGGGTATGGTCCTGCAAAATCGTCAGACAGCCGGCGATGTTGCGCTGCTCATCGTAGATGGGGGTCGCCAGCCGCGTCAGCAGGCGTTTGGTGTGCTCTTCATTCAACATCTCCACATCGGGCTCGTCGGTGGCCGGATCGCCGTTTCGCCTGAGCAGGCACTGCACCATGCAGGGAACGCCGGTGAACACTTCCCGGCAATCCTGCCCGATGACCTCGTTCTCGCGCAGGCCCATCAAGGCCTGGGCGCTGTAGTTCATGGCGATGATCCGGTGGTCGCCATCGACCGTGAAAGCCCCGATGTTCAGCTCGTCGAGCAGCTGGAGCCACTGGTCGCAGCGGATGGTGGCGCCGCCCGGATGAATTGGTCTCATGCCCGGGCCGCTCATCGGGTCACCGTATCGGAAAAAATGGGATCCATCGCCATCATCATGTCTCCGGACCGCCGGCATACGGCAGGCTGATCACAAAAGTTGTCCCGGCACCTTCTTTGCTCTCGAAGGTGATGGTTCCCTTGTGGTGCGCGACAATGCCGAACACGGTTGAAAGCCCCAGCCCGACCCCGTAGCCTTCCTTCTTGGTCGTGAAAAACGGCTCGAAAATGTGTGGCTTGTCGGCGGGCGCAATTCCCTGGCCGGTGTCTTTCACCGCTATTCTCACCGTTTTTTTATCCGCATCGTTGCCGGCCGTCAATTCGAGACGGCCGCCCTCCGGCATGGCATCGATGCCGTTGAAGATCAGGTTGATGATGCATTGCTGCAGCTGGTTGAAATCTCCCTGAACCGGCGGCAGGCCCGGTGACACGTCCACCGCAAGCCGGATGTTGCTCAGTTCGAGTTTGTGGCGGCTCAAAATGACGCAGCGCTCGATCAACTCGGCCGGGTTGACCGCGGTGAAGGTCGCCGGAGACTTGCGCGAGAAGGTCAGCAGGCTGGAGATGATCTGCGAGCAGCGGCCGGTTTCGTTTTCGACCACCGTGAGATAGCGTTTGAACTTTTCGTGGTGTTCGGCATCCAGCGCGCCGCGCTCGATGATGCGCATCATCAGCCGCAGGTAGTTCAGAATCCCCGACAGGGGATTGTTGATTTCGTGCACGACGCTGGCCGCCAGCCGGCCCAGGGACATCATCTTGTCCTGGTGGAGGATGCGGGCCTGGTCGGCGATCTCGCGCTCGAGTCTGCGGATCTCGCGCAGGTCCCTGATGAAACACACCAGGCCGTCTTCCCGCCCCTGGTCCAACAGCACCGCGGCGGACACCTGAACCGGGATGCGGCGGTCGGCGGCACCGAACAGCGTGGTTTCGAAAAGGGTCAGCCGGTTCTTGCCGCCGTAAGCGCCGCTCGTCAGGGCGGCCCGCAGCCGGCGTTCCTCTTCCGGGGAGAAAAATTGCGCCAGCGGCATGCGGCCGATCACCTCTTCCCGGCCGTAGCCCGCAATCGACTCCATATGGCGGTTGAATGTGACCACCAGCCCGCTGCGGTCGCAGGCCAGGATACCGTCCATCGAACTGTCGATCAGGTTTCTCTGGAAGGCGATGTTCTTGACGAGCTGCTGGCTGGTCTCGGCCTTTTCCTTTTCCAGCAGACCGGTGTAATCGGCCAGCTGTTTGCGGGAGGTGTAGCGGTCCCGGGCCCGCTTCAGGGCCAGATGCAGGGCCTCGTCGTTGATCGGCTTGGTGATGAAATCCGAGGCGTCGAGCTGAAGGGCGCGAATGGCCAGCTCCATCTCGCCGAAGGCGGTGGCCACGATCACTTCGATTTCCGGCAGCCGCTGTTTGAGGGATTCGAGCACCTGCAGGCCGCTAATCCCGGGCATGCGAATGTCGGTGATCACGATCTGCGGTAAAAATGTTTCACAGCGCTCGAGTCCCGCGGCGCCATCGGGGGCCGTTTGCACCTCGTAACCGGCGTCCGACAGGGCCACCGTCATGACATCGCGAATATCCTCCTCATCGTCGATCAGTATGATTTTCCAGGGGGAGACCTCTGACATTTGGCTGCGCTCCTGAACCGGACGGGACCGAATCGCGTGCCGTCTGATGTTGCCGGCAAGCGTGGCGAACCGTCAGCCGAGCGTTACCACATACGGTGTGAAAACAAAAGCCGTGATTAGCGGATCAGGCAGTGGGTGACCCTCTTGCCGGCCACCTTTTGCAGACGGCGCATTTCGGCGCCGGTAAAGGCCGGCTCGGCAGGCTGGAAAAAGGCGGGATTCAACAGTCGCTGGTCTTGAAAGGTTTGCAGCACGTAGCGGTCGGCGCCTTCGATCAGGTGCGCGATGGCGTCGATGACACCCTCGTCGATGATCGGGCGCACGCAGGTGGTCCTGAATTCATAGGCCGGGGCCGAGGTCAGGATGATGCGGATGCTCTCGTGGATCGCCGCCCGGCCGTCAGCGGTCTGAAACAGCGGGACATAGCGGCCGGGATCGGTCTTGATGTCCATCGCGACATAATCGACCAGGCCCTCGGTCAACAGGTGGCGCAGGACGTGCGGCCGGCTGCCGTTGGTGTCCAGCTTGACCTCGAAACCAAGCTCCCTGACGGCTTGGCAGACGGCGGCCAGATCGGCCTGCAGGGTGGGTTCGCCGCCGGAGATGACCACGCCTTCAAGAAACGAGCGCCGCGCCGCCAGGAAAGCGTAGAAATGCTCCAGGGTCAAGGCGGGCTCGGCGTCCGGCAGCCCGCGCGCCAATTCCGGATTGTGGCAGTACGGGCAATGGAAGTTGCACCCGCTCGCAAACAGCACGCAGCTGATGCGGCCGGGAAAATCGATATACGAATTTTTCTGCAGCCCGCCGACGATCATGCGGTCAAGTGACGGGGGCCGTCCGCCCCGAGGTGCAGTCTGTCGGCATACGGCGCCGTCACCGGTGGCACCCTGACTCCCGGCGATTCCGCGCCACCGTGCGGCGGTTCGGCGCAAAAGGTTTTGCGCTGTTTGAACTCGGCCTGTTTGCCGTCGTTCCACTGCTTGATCGGCCGCAGGTACCCGACCACCCGCGAGTAGACCTCGGTGGCCGACTGGCAGGCCGGGCAGACATCCTGCCGGCCGTTCAGGTAGCCGTGCGAGGGGCAGACGCTGAAGGTGGGGGTCAGAGTGTAATACGGCAGGCGGTAGCCGCCGGCGATTTTTTTGATCAGGCGCTTTAGCACCGCCGTGTCCGTCACCTGCTCGGCCAGGTAGATGTGCAGCACGGTGCCGCCGGTGTAGCGGGTCTGGAGATCGTCCTGCAGCCGCAGGGTTTCGAACAGATCGTCGGTGTAGTTGACCGGCAGCTGGGTGGAATTGGTGTAATACGGCACGGCGCCGCCGCGCAAATCCTCTTCATTGGCACAGATGATGCCGGAAAACCGCTGTTTGTCCAGCATGGCCAGCCGGTAGGAGGTCCCCTCGGCCGGGGTGGCCTCCAAGTTGAAGATATCGCCCGTTTCCTCCTGGATTTCGGCCAGGCGTCCGCGGATAAAATCCATCACTTCCAGCGCGAAGGCCTGGCCGTCCGCCGTCGCGATGTCCCGGCCCAAAAAATTCAGGCAGGCCTCGTTCATTCCGATGACGCCGACGGTCGAAAAATGGTTTTTCCAGTAGAGGCCGCTGGCGTTCTTGACCTCGCGCAGATAGAACTTGGTGTAGGGATAGAGGTTGTTTTCGGTGAAGCGCTCCAGGATCTTGCGTTTGATGCCCAGGCTTTCGATGGCCAGTTGCAGCACGTGCTGCAGCCGTTCGAAGAAACCGGCCCTGTTTTCGGCCGTGTGCCCGAGCCGGGGTAAATTGATGGTCACCACGCCGATCGAGCCGGTCAGCGGGTTGGCGCCGAAGAGCCCGCCGCCGCGCTTGAGCAGTTCGCGGTTGTCCAGCCGCAGCCGGCAGCACATCGAGCGCGCGTCGTCCGGCGACATGTCCGAGTTGACGAAGTTGGAGAAATAAGGAATGCCGTACTTGCCGGTCATCTTCCAGATGGGCTCAAGGTTGGGGTTGTCCCAGTCGAAATCGGCGGTGATGTTGTAGGTCGGGATCGGAAAGGTGAAGACCCGCCCCCTCGCATCGCCTGCCATCATCACTTCGGCAAAGGCCCGGTTGATGAGATCCATTTCGGGTTGAAAATCCCCGTAGGTCTCCTCACGGTAGCACCCGGCGACGATCACCGGGTGGTCGGCCAGGTTTTTGGGAACATACAGGTCCATCGTGATGTTGGTGAAGGGGGTCTGGAACCCGACCCGCGTCGGGATGTTGATGTTGAAGACGAACTCCTGCAGGGCCTGCTTGACATCGCGATACGCCAAATTGTCGAAGCGCACGAAGGGTGCCAGAAGGGTGTCGAAATTCGACAGGGCCTGGGCGCCGGCGGCTTCGCCCTGCAGGGTGTAGAAAAAATTGACGATCTGCCCCAAAGCGGACCGCAGGTGTTTGGGGGGACCGCTTTCGACCTTGCCCTCCACGCCCTTGAACCCGTTCAGCAGAAGATCCTTGAGGTCCCAGCCGACACAGTAAACCGAGAGCAGGTTCAGGTCGTGAACGTGGAGGTCGCCGCACTTGTGGGCGTCCCGTATCTCCGGCGGGTAGATGCGGTTGAGCCAGTATTCGCTGGTGATGTCCGAGGAAATGTAGTTGTTGAGGCCCTGCAGCGAATAACTCATGTTGCTGTTTTCCTTGACCTTCCAGTCGAGCTTGCGAATGTAGTGCTCCACGAGGTCGATGTGCGCGCGCGTGGCGATATTGCGGATCTGGGCGTGCTGCTCGCGATAGATGATGTAGGCCTTGGCGGTTTTGTAATACGGCGAGTCGAGCAGGACCCGCTCGACGATATCCTGGATCTGCTCGACCTCGGGGATCGGATCGAGCCGCAGTTCGTGCGCCAGGGTCAGGGCGCGCAGGGTCAGCTTGCGCGCCTCGCGTTCCTCGAACTCGCCCGAGGCCTTGCCGGCCTTGACGATGGCGGCTGTAATTTTCGATGAATCGAACTCGACCACCCGGTTGTCGCGTTTCTTGATTTTTTCGAACAAAATACCCCCTTCTGCTGCAGGACGCATCAGTCAATGTGGCACGAACAGATGAATGAAAGGGAATGATGGTTTCCGGAATTGCTCTGGCGTTCAGATGAAAGCGATCCCCGGGGGAACGACAGTCGATCGCAGGAACGTCCAGATCGAATGAACCCAATATATCGCAATATATGGGGGGGTGTCAACAGAGAAATTCAAGATGTTGGGCTGTGACGGCCGCAGCGGAACGGCAACGGGCGCCGCCGCCCGGACCGGTGCCGATGAAGGGTCGGGGCCCCATAGCCCGCCGGATCGGCGCCGGTGAAAACGGACATTCCGCGGGCGCCTTGCTTTTTTCCCTGCCGCCCGGTAGAATTCGACATGCTCTACGATCGGAATCCGGTGCACCGCAAGCTGATCAATCCGTGGTACGACTCCCGGACGCTTTGTCTGGCGATAATCCTTTTCATGTTGCTGGTGTTTCTGTTCGCCCTTGTCGGCGTTCGGTCGGCCTGGGAAAGCACGGCCTTCCGGGAAATGGTCTGGCTGCCCGCCCTGCTGGCCATTCTCAGCGGCGCCGTCGTGCTCTCGACGACGGTTCGCCTGGTCAAACGCTGGAAGCGTCGCCATGTCAGGGACTGGGAATATTGGTAAGAAGGCGCGCCCGCCGCTACGATCCTGCCCCGCCGCCGTCGGCCATGCCCCGCAGGATCCTGATGAAGGTGTCGGCCGGAATGTAGCCGGGCCGGTGACCCAAGACGTCGCCGCTTTTGGAAAAAAACCAGTTGTCGGGCAGCCCGCGGATCCTGAAAAGGGTCGTCAGATTCTGCTCCCGATCGGTGTCGACCTTGACCGCGATAAACTTTTCGTTCAGTAGGCTCATGACCGCCGGGTTGTGAAACGTCTCCTGGTCCATGGTCTTGCAGTACCCGCACCAATCGGCCCAGAAATGAACGAAAACGACTTTACCCTCGCTCTTGCCGAGCGCCAGGCCTTCCTCGAAGCCGTGCCATCTGACCGGGGTCGAATCGCCGGCGGTGGTTGCCGCGGCGGCAAGAATTCCTATCAAGACGACGGCAGTAAAAAATCCGGCTTTCACCAATACCGCTCCTATCCATTCAATGTCAGGCCGCGCGGCAATCCACCCAAAAAACCGGTGGCCGGCCAAAACCGGGCCGGTCACCGGCGACCGGTTCCGCGGCGGTGCAGCGCAAGCCACAGGCCCGCGCCCAGAAAAACGGCATCCCGGACGATATCCGTCAGATAGTCGGTTCGACGCCGGGTGGCGGTTACCGAAAAGCATCCGCAGTCGACATCGATACCCCGCACCCAGGTGGACAGCAGCGCCGCGATAAAAACCACCACCAGCGCGTTGACGATCAGCAGGCTGCCGTCGACCCAGATGCCGAGGATCAAAAGGATGCCGCACAGGACCTCGACCCAGGGCAGCAGGATGGCAAACGGATTGACCAGCACCGCGGGCAGCAGGTGATAATTGCCGATGATCGCGGCAAATCCTTGCGGATCGACGATCTTTATCCACCCGGCCCACAGAAAAGCGCCGCCTAAAAAGAAGCGCAGCCCGCGGAAAAACCACTGCCGGTAGTCCGGTTTCATATGGCTCGACTGCATAGCCTCATGTTGCAATGAAAGTGTCTCGACAGTCCATAAGGGTTCCGGGTTCAAAGGTTCCGGGTTCAAAGTTCATTAAAGGACTTCGATCCTTCAACCCTGAACGCCGAACGGTGAACCTTTGAACCTTTTTCTACCTTCAGGAGGCAGTTTCCCGGCTGAGTTCTTTTGCCCGGCGGGCCGCCGCGGCGATCGCCGCGGCGACGATGGACTTGAACCCCTTTTCTTCGAATACCGCGATCGCCGCGGCGGTCGTGCCGCCGGGGGAGGTCACCTTGCGGCGCAGCGCGGCGGGCGTCTCCGCGGATGCGTCCAGCAGCCTGGCGGCCCCGCGCAGGGTGGCGGCCGCCAGCGCGGCGGCCGCGCCGGTTTCGAGCCCCACCTGGACACCGGCCGCGGCCATCGATTCGACCAGGAAAAAAACGTAGGCCGGCCCCGACCCCGACAGGGCCGTCACGGCGTCCAGATCCTTTTCCTCGAACTCGAAAACATCGCCGACCGCCTGCAGCAGGGTGCGGGCCGCGCGGGCGTCTTCCGCGGTGACGCAGCGATTGGGGCTCATGCCCGATACACCGCTGAGCACCAGGGCCGGCGTGTTGGGCATCACCCGGATGATCGGCCGGTTGCGGACGCTCTCCTCATCCAGCGACGCATAGAGGACCTGCTCCATTTGGCCGATCGTAATTCCGGCCGCTATCGATATGAGGAGCTTGCGCTCCGGCAGCCGATAGCCGTCGCAAGCGCGGATTTCCTTCAGAACCGCCGGCATCTGCTGCGGTTTGACGGCCAAAACCACCACGCGGCAACTTTCGACGAGCGCCCCGTTGTCGGGCCGGACAGAGATGCCGTATTTTTGGTGCAGGTCGGCGAGTCGCCGCGCATCGGCATCGGCGACGCTGATTTTTTCCGCCGGCAGCAGTCCGGAGCGCAGCGCCGCCCCGATGAAGGCCTCGCCCATGTTGCCGGCACCGACAAACCCGAGAGTCACGTCGAATTCTGCCACCACCTGTCCTTTCCCTGCTTCGGGCGGTCCTGCGGCCGCCGCCGGTATTACCTTTGGACAACAAAGTGGATGTGTGTTAGTATATCACACAATTGACACCACCCGCTGTCCGCCGCCGGGACACCGTATCTTCCCGCGGGGCGGCGTGTCAACGTTTTTACATCGCCGCCGCGCAAGGCTTCCTGAAAAAGACTGGTTGCGGTGCCGAGGTTCCCGACACGCCGGTTCCCATCCCGCGCGAATCCGATTCGGCGCGGCCGGCAACGCCAAAGGGTTTGATCGCCATGTATTTCGCCGGCTATTTCATCATGGCCCTGGCCAATGTTCTCCACTACGTTCTCTTTTTCTACATGTGGATTATCATCGCGCGGGCGGTGCTGTCCTGGGTCAGCCCGGATCCTTACAACCCGATCGTGCGCTTCATCTACAAGGTGACCGAACCGGTCATGTATCAGGTCCGCTCGAGACTGCCGGTGAGTTTCGGCGGAATTGACTTCGCCCCCGTGCTCGTCATTCTGGCCATCTATTTTCTTCAGGTTTTCGTTGTCAACAGTCTCCTGCGGTTTGCCCAATCGCTGCTGTAATCGACAATTGAGGAGGTCTTTACATGGTCAATCTCACACCCCTCGATATTCAACAACAGCGGTTCAGAACGAAATTCCGCGGCTTCGACACCCAGGAAGTGGATTTATTTCTGGATCAGATGGCCGATGCGTTCGAGTCGCTGCTGAAGCGGGAAGAGACCCTCAAGGAGGATTTCCACCGGCTGCAGCTCGAGATCCAGGGCTACAAAAACCGCGAGGACGCCTTCAAGCGCGCCCTGCTCAATTCCCAGCACGTCATCGAGCAGATGAAGGAAAACGCCCGGAAATCAGCCGAACTCATCGTGGCCGAAGCGGAAGTGAAAGCCGAACGAATCCTCAACAAGGCCCACAACCGCCTGGCCCAGCTGCACGAAGACATCGCCGAGCTTAAACGCCAGCGGGTGCAGATCGAGGTCCAGATCGGCGCGGTGATCGAAGCACACGGCAAGCTGCTGGAAATCAGCAAGGAAGGCATGAAGGCGATGGACGACGAGGACTCCAAGATCAAGCTGCTTCAGCAGAACAAGGCCTGATCCGCAGTGGCTGCCACCCCTTCGCGACCGGCGGCGGATGCCGGTCGGCGAGATGACTCTTCAGCTTTTTCCGGAGTAATTGATGGCAAAAATTGATGCGTTTTTCAAGTTGATGCACGAACAGGGTGCCTCGGACCTGCACCTGACCGCCGGCCAGCCCCCCTCCCTGAGGATACGGGGAGACATCGAAAGGATCAAATACAAAGTTCTGGACAACGACGACCTGCGGGGCATGCTCTACGAAATCACCCCGGAGGAAAAGATCAAGGTCTTCGAGGAAACCGGCGATGTCGATTTCGGCTACGAGATCCCCGGCCTGGCCCGCTACCGGGCCAATTTTTTTATGCAGAAAAACGGCGTCGGCGCCGTCTTCAGAGAAATTCCCACCGCCATCATGACCGCCGAGCAGCTCGGCCTGCCGCCGGTGATATCGAAGCTGGCCAGCCTGCCCCGGGGCCTTGTCCTGGTCACCGGCCCGACCGGCAGCGGCAAATCCACGACCCTGGCATCGATCATCGACGTGGCCAACCGCAACCGCAAGGACCACATCATCACCATCGAGGACCCGATCGAATTCGTGCACCAGAGCCAGGGCTGCATCGTCAATCACCGCGAGATCGGCATCCACACCCGTTCCTTCGCCTCGGCGCTGCGCGGCGCCCTGCGCGAAGACCCGGACATCATCCTGGTGGGCGAAATGCGCGACCTGGAAACGATTTCGCTGGCGATCGAGGCCGCCTCGACCGGGCACCTGGTTTTCGCGACCCTGCACACCACCAGCGCCGTGAAAACCGTCGACCGCATCATCGAGGTGTTTCCGGCCGACCAGCAGGCCCAGGTCCGCTCGACGCTGGCCGACGGCATGCGGGCCATCATCGCGCAGGTGCTCTTCAAGCGGATCGACAAGAAAAGCCGCTGCGTGGCCCTGGAGATTCTGATCGCCAACGCCGCGGTCCGGAACCTGATCCGGGAGGCCAAGACCCACCAGCTGCCCTCCATGATCCAGACCGGTAAAAAATACGGGATGCAGCTGCTGGACGAAGCCATCATGGAACTTTACAAACGCGGCTGGATCAGCGCCGACGAAGCCTACATCAAAGCCAATGAAAAAGCCAAGTTCAGGCCGCTGCTGACCTCGCCGCCCACCGATTTCACCGAAGTCTGACCCGAGAGGATGCTGTCATGAAAAAGCAGGAGATCGACCATATCCTCACGCGCATGCTCGACTCGCACAAGAACGTTTCCGACCTGAACCTGACGGTCGGCAAACCGCTGCAGGTCGAAAGCGACGGAGAGCTGGTGCCGGTCGACATGCGGCCGCCGTTCAAGGAGCTGACGCCGTTTCAAACCGAAATATTCGCCCTGAACCTGATGAGCCAGGACCGGCGCCTGACGCGCACCTACCTGAATTCGGGTTCCTGCGACCTCTCCTACTCGCTGCCCGGCAAGGCGCGCTTCCGCGTGAATGTTTTCTCGCAGAGCGGCTACAGTTCGATCGTGCTGCGCAAACTCGAATCGAAAATCCCGACCATCGAAGAGCTGCACCTGCCGGCGGCCATGCACAAGATCGCCAAGGAGAAAAACGGCATCGTGTTCGTCACCGGTGCCACCGGCTCGGGCAAGACGACCTCGCTGGCGGCGATTTTGAACGTCATCAACGAAGATCGCTCGGTCCACGTCGTCACCCTCGAGGACCCGGTGGAATACCAGCACCCCCACAAAAATTCGACCTTCAACCAGCGCGAACTCGGCGTTGACTTCGACACCTATGCCAGCGGCCTCAGGGCGGCGCTGCGCCAGGCGCCCAAAGTCATCCTGGTGGGCGAAATGCGCGACCGGGAGACGGTCGAAATCGGGCTGAGCGCGGCCGAAACCGGCCACCTGGTCTTTACCACCCTGCACACCATCGATGCCGGCTCGACCATCAACCGCATCGTGGGCATGTTCAGCACCGAAGAGGAACACCAGGTCCGCATCCGGCTCGCCGACACCCTGCGCTGGGTGGTCTGTCAGCGGCTGCTGCCGAAAATCGGCGGCGGGCGGGCGGCCACCTTCGAAATTCTGGGAACCAACCTGCGGGTCAAGGACGCCATCATGAACGGAGAGTCCGAAGGCAAGACCTTCTACGAAATCATGCAGGTCGGCCAGGCTTTTGGAATGACGACATTTGACGAGCACATCGTCGATTTGTATGAACACGGCTTGATAACCGAGGATACGGCGCTGGCCTTTGCCTCGCGCAAGGGCATCGTAGGCCGCGGCATCGACTCGCTCAAGAGCGCCCGCGGCGAGGCGACCTCCGACATCGCCAAGCTCGAACTCGATCGCAGCTACAACGCCAATTGACGATCCGCGCCGGCCGGGCCAAACGGCCGCCGGTCTGCGGGAGGAAGTTCAGCCAACCGGACAGGGAGTCGAAGCGGTCATTATGGAAATCACGTGCGAGAACTGTCAGAGCAGATTCAATTTGCCGGATGAGAAAATTCCGACCGGCAAGTCCACCCGCCTGTCATGTCCCAAGTGCAAGGGCCGCATGACGGTGGCGCCGCCCCCGCCTTCCGGCGGCCTGATGAAAAACGGGTTCGAGGAGACCGGCTACGATGCCTCGGACAAACCTTTCGACTTCATCGAGGAAGAAGGCGACACGGCACTGGTGTGCGAATCCGATCCCGCGATGCTCAGAAAGATCGTCGATACGCTCAATATTCTCGAATATCACGTGACGATTCCCGAGAGCGGCCGCGATGCGCTCAAGAAGATGCGCTACCACCAGTATGACCTGGTGGTGATCAACGAGGCCTTTCACAGCACCGGACCCGACACGAACATGGTGCTGCTGTACCTCGAACGGCTGAACATGAGCGCGCGCCGGGACATCTACGTCACCATGATCAGCGGCGCGTACCGGACGATGGACCAGATGATGGCCTTTAAGCACAGCGTCAATCTCATCGTCAATTCGAAAAACATCGACGACATCGGCAAAATCATCCAGCGCGGCCTCACCGATCATGAATTTTTCTACCGCGTGTTCAAGGAGACCCTGAAGGAAGTCGGGCGGGCGTAGGGGGGCCTGGCGGCCCGGTTGGCCCGTTGGCCGGTTTAGCCCGTTGGCCGGTTGGCCCGTTGAGCCGGTTGGCCCGTTTGCCCGTTTGGACGTTTGGTCGGTTTAGTCCCGCTTATGAGGGGGGTGCGTCCTTTCGCACCTATGAAAACATCGCGTTCAAAAGCACCCTGGGGTCATTCCATCTTTCATCCAATGACCAAACCGCTCGACGGGCTGACGAACTCAACCCTCACGCCATCGGCGGTCGGCGGTTTTCTGCTTCAATGACTTGCAGCCGGATGGCCCGTTTCAAACCGCCTCACCAGCGCAAAGACCAACTCCCACCGTTGAACTAAAGCCAGCCGGCGTCGAGACAGCCCGGGTACGGACTAACCGGCCAAACGGGCTCAACGGGCTAACCGACTAACCGGCCAACTGGCTAACGGGCTCAACGGGCCAACCGGCTAACGGACTCAACCGGCGCAGCCCTCACGCCATCCCCATCTGCGCTTCGAGACGGCGGATCTCTTCCTCAACGCTTCGGCGTTCCCTATCGGTCAGTTCCGGGGCGCTGAGACGTTTTCTGAGCCCCAGAAGAATCATCTCCTCGCGGTATTGGCGGCAGGTATATTCCGAGTTTTCAGACATTCCGGGTCTATCGTGGTTGAAGGGTTGTCCAGACCACCAGCCGCCGTCGACCTCAATCCATCCGGCAAACGGGCGAACCGGCTAACGGGCTCAACGGCCCAATGGGCCAACCGGCTCAACGGACTAAACGGGGCCAACCGGCTAACCGGCTTAACGGGCTAACGGGCATAACCGGCTCAACCGGCTCCCATCCCGGCGGCGATGAGTCGCAGGCCGTCCAACGTCAGCAGGGGCTCGACGGCCTCGATCGTCTCCGACACGTCGCACATCAGCTCCGCCAGGCCGCCCGTGGCGACAACCTTCGGGTCGGTGCCCATCTCGCTTTTCATCCGCCGCACCATGCCGTCCACCAGGCCGGCGTATCCATAGATGATCCCGGATTGAATGCTGGCGGCGGTGTCTTTTCCGATGACGGTTGCCGGCCGCTGATATATTTCGACGCGCGGCAATTTCGAGGCTTTCATGAAGAGCGCCTCCGCGGCGATCATGATGCCCGGGCTGATCGCGCCCCCTAAGTATTCGCCTTTTTCCGAAATGCTGTCGAAGGTCGTCGCCGTCCCGAAGTCGATGACGATCAGGCTCCGGCGGTATTTATCGAAGGCCGCCACCCCGTTGACGATCCGGTCGGCACCGACATCCGCCGGATTGCGGTAGTGGATCGGCATGCCGGTATAAGAAGCCGGGTTGACCCACAGCGGCGGATACCCCAGGTATTTGCGGCAGAAGGAATCGAGGATCGTGACCATCGGCGGCACCACGCTGGAGATGATGGTGCGCTCGATGTGCTGCGGTTGAATGCGGCTTTGCGCGAAGAGGCTGCTGATGATGATGTTGATTTCGTCCTCGGTGGTGTTGCGCTCGGTGCGCAGGCGCCAGTCCTTGACCAGGCGCGGGCCGTCATAAACCCCGAGAACCGTGTTGGTGTTACCGATATCGATCACGAGCAGCACGAGAACTCATCCTCCCCCGAATTTGGTGCTTGAAATTTGAGATTTCTAATACTTCGATGTCCAGAGATAGTCTCTTTAAGCCAATTTTTTCAAGTGGGTACAGCCCCGGCGAGTTCCCGAGGCATTCACTATCGCATCGCTGATCTTGACGGCGGCGCGGGCGGCGGCAATTTCGTGTACCCGCACGATGTGAGCCCCGTTCAACGCCGCGGCACACACCGCCGCCAGCGTGCCGAGGCCGACGATCGCCGTGTCGGGTTGAATTTCCTCTGCGGGGTCCTCTTTGAGCAGGGTGCGAATGAACGCCTTGCGGGAGGGGCCGATCAGAAGCGGCAGGTCGAGATCCTGCAGCCGGTCCAGATGTTTCAGCAGCGCCAGGTTGTGGTCGGCCGTCTTGCCGAAACCGATGCCCGGATCGATGATGATGCGGTTGCGCGAAATGCCGCTTTTTTCGGCTTGGCGGGCGGCCCCGGCCAGAAAAGTCTTTATTTCCGCCACGACGTCGTCGTAGGCCGGTCGCGCCTGCATCGTCTGCGGCGTGCCCAGCATGTGCATCAGGATCACCGGAACGCCGCTTTCCGCGACGACACCGGCCATGTCGGGATCCTGCCGCAGGGCGCTGATGTCGTTGATCAGGGCCGCCCCGGCGGCCAGCGCCCGCCGGGCCACGGCGGCCTTGACGGTGTCGATCGACATGGGTACCGCCAGCCGTGGGGCGAGCGTTTCAATCACCGGAATCACCCGCTCCAGCTCGACGTCGACCGGCACCGGATCGGCATAAGGCCGGCTGGATTCACCGCCGATGTCGATGATGTCCGCGCCCTCGCTTACCAGGCGGAGCGCCTGAGCGATGGCCGCATCGCGCCCCAGGAATTTTCCGCCATCCGAGAAGGAGTCCGGCGTGACATTGACCACCCCCATGAGGCAGGTCCGCCGGCCGAGCGCAAGCGAAAATCGTCCCCATTTCAGATCGTAACGGCGTCTGGCCCGCATAAGAATGTCCGGCCTGAACCGATCACAGCTCCAGGTTCAGGGTACGAGGGGTCAAAGGTTGTGGTAAGTTATTTTTGAGCAAGCTTTCGAGTGCTCCGGAGCGGTGAACCCGGAACGCCTCAACCCATACCCGGTTCTCCCGCGCCGGGGTCGTCGAAAACACGGCGTGGTCATCAGGTTGGCGGCTGGTCCGCCGGCGGTTTCTGCGCGGTGCCCTCGGCCGCGGCCGAACCGGCCCCGGAAGAGGCTTCCGTCGTCTTGTCCTCCTCCTCTTCGGCTTTGAAGGAAGGCAGCTTGATCCCGGGTCGCAGGGAATAAATCAACTCGTCGAGTTCCTTGCCGAGAACAGTCTCCTTCTCCAGCAGCAGCTCGGCGAGCTTGTGCAGGATATCGAGATTGCCCTCGAGCACCCGCTTGGCCGTTTTGTAGGACGACTCGATCAACTTGTGGATTTGCTCGTCGATTTTCTGGGCCGTGGTTTCCGAATAATCCCGGTGCTGGGAAATCTCGCGGCCTAGAAAGACCGGCTCCTCGCCCTTGGCATAGGAAAGCGGCCCCAAGTCACTCATGCCCCAGTTGCGAACCATCTGCTCGGCCAGGATCGTGGCCTGCTTGATGTCGTTGGCGGCCCCGGTGCTGATGCGGTTGAAGACGATCTCTTCGGCCACCCGGCCCCCGAAGGCGACGGCCAGTTCACTTTCCAGCTGATCCTTGTATTTGAAGTCGCGCTCTTCGGGCAGAAACCAGGTCACACCCGCCGCCCGTCCGCGCGGAATGATAGTAACCTTGTTGACCGCGTCGGTCTCGGGCAGAAACCGCGCCACCAGGGCATGACCGCCTTCGTGATAGGCGGTGGTCTTGCGGTCCTCCTCCTTTATCACCTTCGATTTGCGCTCCAGTCCCATGTAGACCTTGTCCTTGGAGTCCTCGAAATCGAACATGTCGATTTTTTCCTTGTTGCGCTTGGCCGCCAGCAGCGCGGCCTCGTTGACCAGGTTTTCCAGGTCGGCGCCCGAGAACCCCGGCGTGCCCTTGGCAAGAATCAACGCGTTCACATCGTCGGCAATCGGCGTCTTGCGCATGTGGACCCGCAGGATTTTTTCACGGCCCTTGATATCGGGCAGGCTCACCACCACCTGGCGATCGAAGCGGCCGGGGCGCAGCAGGGCCGGGTCCAGGACATCCGGGCGGTTGGTGGCCGAAATCAGGATGACCCCCTCGTTCGACTCGAAACCGTCCATTTCCACCAGCAGCTGGTTGAGGGTCTGCTCCCTTTCATCGTGGCCCCCGCCCAGGCCGGCACCCCGGTGGCGGCCGACCGCGTCGATTTCATCGATAAAAATGATGCAGGGCGCATTCTTCTTGCCTTGCACGAAAAGATCGCGCACCCGCGAGGCCCCGACGCCGACGAACATTTCGACGAAATCGGAACCGCTGATGCTGAAGAAGGGCACGCCGGCTTCACCGGCGATGGCCCGCGCCAGCAGCGTCTTGCCGGTTCCGGGCGGCCCCATCAACAGCACCCCCTTGGGGATGCGGCCACCGAGGCGCGTGAACTTCTTGGGGTCCTTCAAGAACTCGACGATTTCAAAAAGCTCTTCCTTGGCCTCGTCGATCCCGGCCACGTCTTCGAAGGTCACCTTGGTCTGGCCCTCGGACATCAGCCGGGCGCGGCTCTTGCCGAAAGACAGCGCCTTGCCGCCGCCGCTTTGCATCTGGCGCATGAAAAAAATCCACACGCCGATCAGAATCAGCATCGGAAACCATGATACGAGCACGGACATGTACCACGGATTTTCGGCGGGCGGTTTGGCCTGGATGGCGACCTTCTTCTGCCGCAGGGTCTTGATCAGATCCGCATCCTGAGGGGCGAAAACCTTGAAATGATTGCGGTTGGTATCGGTCACGAAGAGTTCCTGTCCCTGAATGACGACATCCGAGACGCGGCCTTCATCGACCATGTTCAAAAATTCGGTGTAGCCGAGGCTGGTCTCGGCCATTTGTTGCTGGTTGAAGAGGTTGTACAGCATGATCATCATCAACGTGATGACCAGCCACAACGCCAGATTCTTGTAGAAAGGATTCAAAAGATCCTACCTCCTGCTGAAGATTGCGTCCCGATTGATCGCATCGCGGGGGTACCCCCCGATTTTTTACCGGCCTCACATCGCAAAAGGCCCCGATCGAGGCGGCCGTTGCCGACCGTTCGCGTGCACGGTGCCGTCGACCGTTGTATTGGCCGGCGCTGTCACGCGACAGGGACAAAAAGAACCCGCGGGCCGGGAACCGTCTATCCCGGAAAGCAGGGTCCTCCGCGTGGCAAATAAAAAAATCGCCTCCTCCTCATCTGCCATTAATATCAAATTGTCAACATCTTATCGGGCGCGGCACCCCCGCCCCGGCGGCAGCGGCCGGACATTCCAAACTAATCACGATCGCCGGCTAAACAAGTTATTTCCGCCCGCACGACGTCCTGCGTGCCCGGTGTCAGGCCGCAGTCGTCGGCCGTGCGATGGCCCACCAGCCAGATGATGCGGCCGCGGCTCAGAAGGACGGGGCATGTCGGCCGTTTTTCCCGGGGCACTTTGTGATCGACAAAGTATTTGCTGATCTTCTGGGAACCTCGCAGACCGAAGGGCCTGAAGCGATCGCCCGCGCGAATGCTGCGCAGCGTGAGGGGAAAGCTCAGCCGGTTCATATCAAAAAAAGCCACGCCCTGTCCAGCCTGGCGGCAATCGACGGCAGCCTGGACACTGACGGTTGAAAAAACGATGCGGCACCCGGTTTCGGCGATCGCGACGGTCACCGGCTCCGCCCCGGGCTTGCCGACGATGTGGTAAAAAGAGGCCGGACGCCCGTCGGCCCCCACGCCCGGTTTTGGCCGCGCCGGCGCGTCGCTCAGTGAAATCTTCACGATGTCTGCGCTGCGCTCCACCACCAGGCCCTGCGGCAGGGTGAGCCGGCCCCGGCGCCGGCCGGGGGCCAGCAGGTCGGTCGCCGATTTGACGTGCGCGAAGGAGATCCGGCGCAGGTCGCCCTTGATGTCGCCGATGGCCTTGCGGAGTATCCGCCGCTGGGCCGCGACGGGGTGGCGCGCCAGCCGTGAAAGCGAAAGCCGCAGGGTTCCCGCCGGCGCAGGCAGCCGCGCGTCCCGGTATAGGGCATCGGCGACTTCTTCGATCCAAAGGTGCTCCTGCCGCTGTATTTCGGCCAGCCGGTTCAACGCCGCACTGACCCGCGGGTTACAGGAGTCGCGCAGCCGGGGCATCAACTGATTGCGGATCCGGTTGCGCATGAACCGGCTGTCCCGATTGGACCGATCGGTGACAAAGGCCAGAGCGGCCGCCTCCAAGACCTCGAGAATCTCGCGGCGCGACAACCGGATCAGCGGGCGGATAATCCTTTTGGCGCGGACCGGCGGAATTCCGGCCAAGCCGAGGGATCCGCTGCCCCTGAGAATAAACATCAGCACCAGTTCGGCATTGTCGTCCGCCTGATGACCCAGCGCAATCTTGTCGAACCCGTGCCGAACCGCGACATCTTCAAAAAAGGCATAGCGCGCCAGGCGGCCGGCCTCCTCGAGCGACAGCCGCCGACGCGCACAGAAACCCGCGACATCCTTTTTTTGCAGGTGGCAATCGAGCTTCAGCTTGGCCGCCAATGCGGCGACGAAGCCGGCGTCATCGTCGGCCGCCGGGCGCAGGCCGTGGTTGAGGTGGGCGACGGCCAGACGCCAGCCGTATTCGGGCGCCAGGCACAGCAGGACATGCAGCAGCGCGACCGAATCCGGTCCGCCGGAGACGCCCACCAACACGGCGGCACCGGGTGCGGCCATCTCGTATTCGGCGATGGTCCGCCTGACCGTCGCCAGGACGCGGCGGCCGATGCGACTGTCTGCAAGGCTGTCAGGTGAGGGTGTCATGCCGCTGAAGTCCGTGGCTGCGGACGGTTTTCGCGATCCGCGGCTTTTTACTTGAAAAATAATGAGATTGGTTTATCCTTGTGCCGGTTGTGCTAGGCGGGGAGTTAGCGGTGCCCTGTACCCGAAATCCGCTTATGCGGGGCTGAATTCCCACTCCAGGGTTTTGTTCCGAACAGGTGTCGGCCATCCGACCGGCCGCCGCGCAACAGGCGGTCACGAACCTCGTCAGGTCCGGAAGGAAGCAGCGATAAGTGATGCAGCCTGTGTCGTGGATCGATCCCGGTCACATCGATGGCCTTCCTTTTCAGGAAGAAATTCAAAAGTGGGTGCACAACCGCTTCCCCGCCGCCCGTCGTCTCATCCGCCTATAACCGCTTCCAATCCTTCCATATATCACACCTTGACAAGCCACCATATGTCATTATTTTCTGATCGTCATTAGGGCCGCCGACGCGATTGCCGCAAAACTATTTAATATTGCAGGAGAAATTACCACCTGATGCCTGATGCCAAGAAGATAAAAATAAAATCCGACCACGATTCGCACGCCAAGTCGACCGACGACGACAGCGCCCCGGCCGAGGAGGTCGACGACATCCGGGAATCGGAACCCGAACCGGGTGGCCGCGACCAGGATGTCGACCCGACGTCGATAAATGAACTGGAAGAGAGGCTGACCGCTAAAACCAAAGAAGCCGAAGAAAATTACGATCGCCTGCTGAGAATGTCGGCCGAGTTCGAAAACTACAAAAAAAGGACCGCCCGGGAAACGGCGGAATTCAAAAAATACGCCAATCAGTCTCTGATCCGGGAGCTGCTTCCGATAGTAGACAACCTCGAGCTGGCCATCAAGTCGGCCGCCGACTCGCCCGACGCCACCGAGACGTCACTGCTGGACGGGGTCGAGTTGACCCGCCGGGAAATTCTCAAGGTCTTCGAGAACTTCCAGGTCGAGCCGATCGAGGCGCTCGGAAAACCTTTCGATCCGAATTTTCACGAAGCGGTGATGCGGGAGGAAAGTGCGGAACATCCGGAAAACACGGTCGTCAATGAACTGCAGAAAGGCTACCTCATGCATCAACGGTTGATCAGACCCGCCATGGTGGTTGTGGCAATGCCGAAAAATAAGGAAGAAACTTCCTGAGCCGCTGGCTTCGGGAGTCCCGACTTTTCGAACAAGACCCAGAAATTCAGCATATCGTTCAACGCTAAGGAGGAATTTAAAATGGCTAAAATTATCGGTATCGATCTCGGCACCACCAACTCGTGCGTGGCGGTCATGGAGGGGGGCGATGCCAAAGTCATCACCAACCCCGAGGGCGGGCGGACCACGCCCTCGATCGTCGCCATTTCCGAGGGGGGCGAGCGGCTGGTCGGGCAGGTTGCCAAACGCCAGGCGATCACCAATCCCGAAAATACGGTTTTCGGCGTCAAACGGCTGATCGGCCGCAAATTCGAATCGGCCGAGATTCAGCAGGACATGAAAATACTGCCGTACAAGATCGAGCGCGCCGCCAACAGCGACGTGCGCATCAACATTCGCGGCAAGCAGTACAGCCCGGCCGAAATATCTTCCTACATCCTGGGCTTCATCAAGAAATACGCCGAAGACTACCTGGGCGAGCCCGTGAGCGATGCCGTCATCACCGTTCCGGCCTACTTCAACGACAGCCAGCGCCAGGCCACCAAGGACGCCGGGCGCATCGCCGGGCTGAACGTGCTGCGGATCATCAACGAACCGACGGCCGCGTCGCTGGCCTACGGCCTCGACAAGAAGCGCGAAGAGAAGATCGCCGTCTTCGATCTCGGCGGCGGGACCTTCGACATCTCGGTGCTTGAAATCGGCGAAGGTGTCTTCGAGGTCAAGTCGACCAACGGCGACACGCACCTGGGCGGAGAGGACTTCGACCTGCGCGTGATCGACTACCTCGCCGATGAGTTCAAGAAGGACCAGGGCATCGACCTGCGCAAAGACAAAATGGCGCTGCAGCGGCTGAAGGAAGCGGCCGAAAAGGCCAAGATGGAACTGTCGACCTCGATGGAGACCGACATCAACCTGCCGTTTATCACCGCCGATGCCAGCGGTCCCAAACACATGAACCTCAAGATTACGAGGGCCAAGCTCGAGTCCCTGGTCAGCGACCTGCTCGACAAGCTCGAGGCGCCCTGCCGGACGGCCCTGAAGGACTCGGGCCTTTCGGCCTCCCAAATCAACGAGGTCATCCTGGTGGGCGGCATGACCCGCATGCCGGCCGTTCAGGAACGGGTCAAGCGCATCTTCGGTCAGGAACCGCACAAGGGGGTCAACCCGGACGAGGTCGTGGCCGTCGGCGCCGCAATCCAGGGCGGCGTCCTGAAGGGCGATGTCAAGGACGTTCTGCTGCTGGATGTCACCCCGCTGTCGCTCGGCATCGAAACCCTGGGCGGCGTGATGACCCGGCTGATCGAAAAAAACACCACCATTCCGACCAAGAAGAGCCAGGTGTTCTCGACCGCGGCCGACAGCCAGCCGGCAGTGTCGATTCATGTCCTGCAGGGCGAACGCGAAATGGCCGCCAACAACAAGACCCTGGGCCGGTTCGAGCTGGTCGGCATTCCGCCGGCGCCGCGGGGCATCCCCCAGATCGAGGTGACCTTCGACATCGATGCCAACGGCATCGTCAACGTGTCGGCCAAGGACCTGGCCACCAACAAGGAGCAGTCGATCCAGATCACGGCCTCATCGGGGCTGAGCGAGGCGGAGATTCAGCAGGCGGTCAAGGACGCCGAACTGCACGCCGAAGAAGACCGCAAGAAAAAGGAAGTGGTCGAGACGCGCAACACCGCCGACACCCTGATCTACACCACCGAAAAATCGATCAAGGACTTGGGGGCCAAGGTCGACGCGGAAACCAAGAAGAAGGTCGAGGATTCCATCGCCGCGCTGCGCAAGGCCATGGAATCGGACGACACCCAGGAAATCAAGCGTCTGAGCGAAGATCTGACCCAGCAGTCGCACAAGCTGGCCGAGGCGATGTACCAGCAGGCCTCGCAGAAAGGCGGTCCGTCGCCCGAAGGCGGTGGGGATGCCGGCAGCGCCAAGGCCCCGGATGAAGACGTGGTCGACGCCGATTTCGAGGAGGTCAAGGAAGACAAAAAATAGCGGGTCACCCCTTTGCCGGGAAAGGAAGCCGCGCTGCGAGCAATCGCAGCGCGGCTTCTTTTTGGATAATATAGCTTTCCTTTGTGTCCTCGTGACTTGGTGGCGGAAAAACAGGCTGCTTGCCTTGAATGATGACGGACGTGCTGTCGAAAAGGTAAGTACTTCCTTGAAGTGCCGAACCTCTATCGCCTCAGGTCGGCTTTGTCTTAAAGCCTTGGGTGCAGCCGCCGGCGGCCTTACCGCGGCAGATGGCACGTGCCGATCTCGAGAAATGAGGCCACCTGTTCTTTTTCCCACTGCGGGTCCCGGCCGAGTTCCTTGGCCATGACCGCGGCCACGCGCGGTGCCGCCTCCATGGCCGCGCGGGCATTCAGCAGCAGGCTGCGGGTGCGCCGGGAGAGAAAATCGTCGACGGTGCGCGCCGCTTCGAACCGCACGGCCCAGATGACCTCGCCGAGTCGCGCCGGCAGGTCCGGGTGCAACCGTTCCCGGCGCGCCGGGTCGGTGCGGATGAGGTCCTGCACGGCCGGAGCATCGGAGCCGTACAGCGCGAACTCTCCGAATTTTTCGGGCGTTTTGTGAAACCCGTGAATGTTGAGGTCCTTGGTGACGCATGGCTTCTGCTCGAGCCCGGCCAGCGTGATGGCATGATTGACGCAGACTTTCGCCATCTGGCGATAGGTCGTCCATTTGCCGCCGGCAATCGTGAGCAGACCGGAACTCGAAATGTGAATGGTGTGATCGCGCGCCAGGTTCGCGGTGGCCGTGTCGGCGTCGGTTTTAACGAGCGGGCGGATGCCGGTGAACACGCTCAAAACGTCGGCCCGGGTCGGGGTTTTCTCCAGATAAGCCCCCGCCGTTTCGAGGATGAAGTCGATCTCCTCCTCCCTGGCCACGGGCTCCAGGGCGACATCGCCGATGGGCGTGTCAGTCGTGCCCACCAGCGTCACGCCCAGGTACGGAATGGCGAACATCACCCGGCCGTCACGGGTGTGCGGCACCATGATGGCGGAGGAACCCGGCAAAAAAGATTTTTCAAAAACCAGGTGGACGCCCTGGCTTGGGGCGATCATCGGCGGGGCGTCCGGATCGTCCAGCCGCCGCACGGCGTCGGTAAACGGACCGGTGGCGTTGATGATGACCCGGGCCCGCACCTCGTGCTCGGTGCCCTTTTCACGATCCTCGAAAATCACCCCGTTCAGATACCCTTCGGCGCTGCGGGTCAATCGGGCGACCCGGGCGTAGTTGAGCAGCGCGGCCCCTTGATGGGACGCGGTGCGCACGAGATTGATGAGCAGCCGGGCGTCATCGAACTGCCCGTCGTAATAGATGATCCCGCCGCGCAGGCCCTCGCGTCTCAAGGTTGGAATCCGGCCCAGCGTCTCGTCCTTGGAGAGAACTTTAGACGCACCGAAACCGTAGCGGCCGGCCAGCAGGTCGTAAACCTTGAGCCCGATGCCGTAAAACGGCGCCTCCCACCAGTCGTAATTGGGAACGATGAAGGCCAGGTCGTGGACCAGGTGGGGCGCGTTGTTGCGCAGAATTCCGCGTTCGCGCAAGGCCTCCATGACCAGAGAAATGTTGCCCTGCTGGAGATAGCGCACGCCCCCGTGAACCAGCTTGGTGCTGCGCGAAGACGTTCCCTTGCCGAAATCGCTTTGCTCGAGCAGCAAGACATCGCACCCCCGCGACGCCGCGTCCACCGCAATTCCGACGCCGGTGGCGCCGCCGCCGATAATCAGGATGTCCCAGGGCTCGCTGCGATCCGCGATCCGGCTCGACATTTCTTCGCGGTACATGGTTGTCCCCCCTCCCAAAGTTGAGTCAGGTGTAATAAATGGTAGGGGCACGGCGCGCCGTGCCCCTACAGACAGGCCTGCAGCAGCGGCGGATCATCGCTGAAGACCCCGTCGGCCCCCATCTGCAGCAGGTGCAAGAAATCCGCCGGGCGGTTGACCGTGTAGGCCAGCACCCTGATGCCGGCGGCGTGCATGCCGCGCACCTTTTCAGCCGTGACGCTGCGATGATCCGGATGCCAGGAAAAGGCCCGCAGGCGTTGGCAGAGGGCCAGCGGGTCGGACGCGGTACGCGCGGCGGTCAGAAGGCCGATCGCCGGGGCAGTGGGCCGCTCGGCGATGCGCTCGAGAAACCGCGCATCGAAGCTGGAGATCAGAACGCGCGCGGTCATGTCCCTTTGCGCCACGGCCCGCAGCACCTGCTCCTCGATGGCATCCGCCGCACGGCCGGCCTCGAAGGCGCCGGCCTTGATCTCGATGTTCACCATTCCGCGCGCGGCGCACAGGTCCAGCGCCTCTTCCAGGCTGGGAAGGCGTTCGCCGGCAAAGCGCGGGTCGAACCAGCTGCCGGCATCCAGCCTTTTCAGCTCATCCAGGGTAAAATCGCGCACCGGCCCGCGGCCGTCGGTCGTCCGCTCCAGGGTATCGTCGTGGAGCACGACCGCCCGTCGATCCCTGGTCAGGGTCACGTCCAGTTCCACCATGGGCGCACCGCTGTCGAAAGCCGCCGCAAAGGCGGCCAGGGTGTTTTCGGGAAACCGCCGCCGGTACCCGCGGTGCGCGATGATCACCGGCGGCACCAGCCGCAGGCGCTGCATGTCAGGTCCCCCGCCCGGCCGAAGCGAGAAACGGGCGGATGTCGGTGGCCACCATGCCGGCCTTGCGGGCCGCCTCCAAACCGGCGTCACCGTCTTCGAAAACCTGGCAGTGCGCGGGATCGACGTGCATGCGCCGGGCGGCTTCGAGAAAAATGCCCGGGTCCGGCTTGGGGTGGACCGGGTCATCGGCGGTAATGACGGCCTCGAAAAAGTCCGCCAGGCCGATGACCGCCAGGGTCAGAACCACATTTTCCCGCGTGCCGCCGGAGGCGACCGCCATCGGCAGAATCCCCCGGTAGCGCCGGACAACGTCCACCACCGGGGCGATCGGGACCGCCTCCGGCAGCCGTAAGCGGGCCCGGCGGTTTTTTTCGGCGGCGAAAGCCGCGGCATCGAGGTGATGATGGTAGCGCCGGTTGAAGACCTCGACGATTTTCCCGGCCGGCATTCCCGTCACGTCGTGAATGAAGTTCTCGGGGCACGAGATCCCGCGCACGGCAAACGAATCGCACCACGCCGCAATGTGAATCGGCATGGTGTCGGCCAGGGTGCCGTCGCAGTCGAAGATCAACCCCTTCATGCCGGGGGCGACGGAAATCTCCATGAGCGCAAAGTCCCTTTCTATGGTGTTAAGCTAAAGCTTTCGGCTGCTGGAATCGGTCGTCGGCCTGTGATAACAGATGGGTTAAGGTTCACGGTTCACGATTCAGCCCGGCCGCTGGCCTGAAAAGCGGCCAGTTCAATTGTAAAAAATCCGTGCCATTCCGGCGTCATATCATACGAGGGTTGAGGGATGAAAACGGTTTGGGGGTCAAGGTTCAGCCCATTCTTCGTTAGCACACCGTCATCATTTAAGGCAAGCAACCTGTTTTTCTGCCACTAAGAGTAGAGGACACAAAGGAAAACCATATTTTTTAAAAAGCCGAATCCCTTACATCTTCTACCGCGCAGACGATGATTTTCCCGCCTCGGTCACCTGCCTTTTTTCGAATAATGCCGCCGATTTCATGCCCACCGACGGCCTGGCGGATGTCGGCGAGTATACCTCCAAAAAAGTCCTGACGCTGCTCGGACACCCGTCACCCCCCTGACCCCGGCCGGACGCCTCATGGATTTACAGCGGGCCGCCCTTCGACTGCCATGGGCCGCCGATCGCACCGTGGCGGGCATTGACCGGCATGTTGACAATTGCCGGGCATTTTTTTATATATAGCGTTTCGTAAAACGGCTGCATTTACCACTGATCATGAAGGAGCCTGCGATGATTCAGGTCGAAAATCTGACGAAAACCTATGGCGGCATCACCGCCGTGGATCAGATCTCCCTCGACATTCAACATGGGGAAATTCTGGGTCTGCTCGGACCCAACGGCGCCGGCAAGACAACCACCCTCAGGATGCTGACCGGGTTCCTGCAGCCCAGCGCCGGAACGATCCGGGTCAAGGAACTCGATATCGAGCGCCATCCCATCGCCATCAAGAAGCTTATGGGCTACCTGCCCGAATCGGCCCCGCTCTATCACGACATGCTGGTCTTCGACTATTTAAGCTACATCGCCGACATCCGTGACATCCCGCCGGACGGCAAGTTGGCACGGCTGCGCGAACTCGCCGAGCTGTGCGGCTTGAACCCGGTGATGCACAAACCGATCGCGGAGGTTTCCAAGGGCTTCAGGCAGCGGGTGGGGCTGGCGCACGCCATGATGAGCGATCCGGAAATTCTCATCCTGGACGAGCCGACCTCCGGGCTGGACCCCAACCAGATCGTCGAGATCCGGCACATTATCAAGCGCATCGGCAAGCAAAAAACGGTCGTTTTGTCGACCCACATCCTGAGCGAAGCCGAAGCCACCTGCGACCGGGTCGTGATCATCAGCCGCGGCAAAATCGTGGCCGACGGCGACATCGACAAACTGAAGCAATCGGCGGACCGCACCAGCCTGATCCATCTCACCCTGAAAAATGCGGACGACGATGCCGTGCGCCGGAAACTCGCGGCCATCGACGGCGTGCCGGCAACGGTTACAATCGAGTCCGCCGAGGGCCTTTCGAAGGTCACCCTCTCCGTGGCGTCCGCCCGCGACCTGCGGGCCGACATCTACCGCACCGTCAAGCGCACCGACTGGGAACTGCTGGAGTTTTACCAGGAATCCCGGACCCTTGAAACCGTATTCCGCGAACTGACCAAGGAGAACTGACATGCGAGCGGCCGTTCCCATTTTCAAAAGAGAATTCGGCACCTATTTCGTCTCGCCGATCGCCTATATCGTCATCGCCATCTTTCTGCTGGTAACCGGCTGGTTCTTTTTCACCACTTTTTTCCTGCTGGAACAGGCCAGCCTCAGAAACTTTTTCTCCATGCTGCCGATCATCATGGCCTTCGTCGTGCCGGCCGTCACGATGCGGCTCTTTGCCGAGGAGCGCAACGTCGGGTCCTATGAAACCCTGCTGACGCTGCCGGTCAGCTTCACGGAGGTCATTGTCGGCAAGTTCGCGGCCGCGCTGGCGTTCATCGTCGCCATGCTGGTGCCGACCATCGGCTATGTGGCAACGGTGTCGTTTCTGGGCCGGCTCGACTGGGGCCCGGTCATCGGGGGGTACCTGGGCGCGGTGCTGCTGGGGGCGGCCTTTTGCGCCATCGGGCTCTTCGCGTCCGCGCTGACCCGCAACCAGATCATCGCGTTTATCATCGGCATGGCCATCTGCTTCACGCTGACCCTGATCGAACGGATGCTCTTTTTTCTGCCGCGGGGCATCCTGGGGGCGGTGGCCTATCTGGGCGTCGACCAGCATTTTCAAAATATCTCGCGCGGGATCGTCGACACGCGCGATGTCATCTATTTTCTCAGCATCTGCTTTATCGGTTTGTACGCCGCACACCTGGCGCTGGAAGATAAAAACTAAGGAGATCGGTTATCGTGGGAAAGGCAAAAAGCGCAAAGTACGTCAAATTTTTCATTTACCTGGTCGTGGTGGTGCTGGTGAACCTGGCCGGCATCACGCTCTTCAAGCGCTTCGACCTGACGGCATCCGGGGCGTTTTCGCTCTCCGCGGCCAGCCGCCGCGCGGTCGCCACGCTCTCCGAGCCCCTGACCATCAATGTCTTTTTCACCAAAAACCTGCCGGCGCCCTACAACAGCATCGAACGCTACCTGCGCGACCTGCTCGAAGAATACGCCATCCACGCCGGCCGCCACTTCAACTATCGCTTCTACGATGTCAGCCCGGAAGAAAGCGACTCGCCGGCCGCGGGCGGCTCCAACCGCGACCTGGCCGATAACTTCGGCATCAGCCCGATCCAGATCCAGGTCATCGAAAAAGACGAGGTCAAGTTCCAGAAGGCCTACATGGGCCTGGTGATTTTGCACGGCGATCTGATCGAGCGCATCCCGACCATCACCTCGATCGACACCCTGGAATACCAGCTGACAAGCGCCATCATGAAGCTGAACAACAAGGTCAGCGCGCTGCTGCGGCTGGAGGGCAAGATCCGGATCACCCTGTTTCAATCCTCTTCCCTGAACAAGGTGGCCCCGATGATCGGGCTCGATGGCCTGCCCGAGCTGCCCGGGCGCGTCGCCGCCATGGTCGACAAGCTCAACCCGGGTTTTCTCAACAAGCTCGAGTTCTCCCGCGTCGACCCCACCACGGCCCCGGAGGCGGCCCAGGAGCTGCAATCCCGGAAGATCAACCTGCTCAGCCTGAAATGGCCCGACCTGCCGCGCGAGAATCTCGGTGCCGGCGAGGGCATCGTCGGCCTGGTCCTGGAACACGGCGGCAAGACCGCCGCGGTGCAGCTGGTCAACGTGATGCGGATTCCGATCATCGGGACCCGCTACGAGATGGTTGCCGAGGACGCGCTCGAAAACCTGATCCGCGAAAACGTCGAGTCGCTGATCGATATCAACGAAAAAATCGGCTACCTGGCGGACAAAGGCACCCTGCCCCTCATGCCCCGGCCGCGGATGAACCCGGCCGAGCCGCCGGATGCCGATGCGCTGAACAATTTCCGGACGATCGTCTCGCGCAACTACACCATCGAAGACGTCACCCTGAAGGACGGCAAGATCCCCGCGAGCCTGGGTTCTCTGATGATCGTCGGGCCCACGGAAAACTTCAGCGACGAGGAACTGTTTCAGATCGACCAGTACCTGATGCAGGGCAAAAACATCCTGATCATGCCGGACAGCTTCAAGGAAGTCGCCCCGCCGCCGCAGATGCCGCGCGGCATGAACCCGGGTCCCCGTTTCGAGCCGCTCCAGACCGGCCTGGAAAAACTGCTCGATCACTACGGCGTACGCGCCAAGGCCTCCTACGTGATGGACCTCAACAGCTTCAAACAGGAACTGCCGCAATCCATGGGCGGCGGCGAGCGGCCGATCTACTTCGCGCCGCTGATCGAAAACCGGAACATCAATCACGACCTGGATTTCATGCAAAACATCACCCGCCTGGTGGCGGTCCGCATCTCGCCGCTGGAACTGATCGAGGACCGCCTCAAGGCGGACGACATCAAGGCCCGGCGCGTGATTTCCTCATCGGAAAAATCTTGGCAGATGCGGGCGCCCATCACCCTCGCCCCCGAGATGATCCGCCCGCCGCAAAGCGAGCAGGAATTTCAGAGCTATCCGCTGGCCTACTGGCTGGAGGGCGGCTTCGGCAGTTATTTCGCCGGCCGGCCGCTGCCCGAAAAGAAAACGGACCCCGCCGGTGAGGACACCCCTGAGGGGGCGGCCGCCGATACCCAGTCCGGACCCGAGACGGCCGGCGAACCGGCGGATGCACCCGCCGCCGCACCCCGGTCTCCCGAAGCGAAACAGCCTGAAAGCGGGCCGGTGCCGGTCGAAAGCGAAGGGGCGTTTATCGCGCGCGGCCGGCCGGGGCGCATTTTCGTCATGGCCTCCCCGGAGATGCTGACCGACAATGTCATCGACGCGCAGGGCCGGGGCCCCAACGCGATCTTTATCCTGAACGTCATCGATGCGTTGAACGACCGCACGGACATGGCGGTCCTGCGCGCCAAAAGACAGGATTTCAACCCGCTGACCCCGATCGGCGCCGGGACCAAGACCGCCGTCAAGGCCTTCAACATCGCCGGGCTGCCGATCCTGGTGGTTCTTTTCGGCATCGCGGTCTGGTTTCGCAGGCTCTCGCGCAAGAGGCGCATCCAGGAAATGTTTCAGAGATAAAGGGTCACGAATAAACGGATTAATACTTTCAGGCGATCTTCATGAGAGGGAGACGATGAAGCTGAAGAAAGAAATCATCATCCTGGCGGTGATTATCCTCGCCTTGTCGATGTATCTGTTCACGCGTCAAACCGACCGGACGCTATACGACCTGCCGCAGCTGCCGCCGGTCCCGGCCCAGTCCATCACCCGCATCGACATCGCCGGACCCGACGGGACGCTGAGCCTCAACCGCGCCGATGACGCCTGGACCATCGGCGAGCAGAAATTTCCGGCCGACCGCGCCAAGGTCAGCCAGATGCTCGACGTCATCTCCGATCTTTCCCTGACCAGCCTGGCTTCCGAGTCGGGTGACGACATCCGCTACGAGCTGAGCGACGACAAAAAGCTCGCGGTCACGGCCTGGGCCGGCGCCAAGCCGGAACGGGAGTTCGCCGTCGGCAAGGTCGGCCCCTCGTTCAGGCACACGTTCGTCAAGCTGGCCGGCGACGCGAAGATCTATCAGGCGCGGGACAACTTCAGAGATACCTTCGCGCAGAGCGTGGAAGACCTGCGCGACAAGGCGGTGTTTTCCTTTGCCGCCAGCGATGTGCAGCGAATCGAGCTGACGACGGGCCAGCAGACCCTGACCCTGGCCCGCCAGGAGGCCCCCCTGGACGAAAAAACCGGCGACGGGAAACCGCAGGCCGGCGCCCCCGCGGACACCGCCGCACCGCTGAAAGCCAGGATGGTCTGGCAGACAAGCGACGGCCGTAGCGCCGATCCCGCCAAAATCGATCAGCTGCTGGCCGCGATGTCCCAGTTGGCCGCCGAAAAATACATTGCGGACCGGGTCGCCACCGATTTCAAGGATCCGATATACACCCTGGTATTAAACGGGCAAAAACCTCACCGTCTCGAGATCTTCACCAAAAAGAATGACACCGATCCGTCCTATCCGGCCCTCTCCTCGGATAGCCCCTACCCCTTCCTCCTCGCGGACTGGAAGGCCAAACAACTGATGCCGGCGTTCGAGGAACTCGTTCAGCCTTCCAAAGACGACCGGAAAAAGGAAAAATAGAATTGACTGCCCTTAAAAAAAAATGGGGAATGCGTCTTTGCGTTCTGGCGCTGATCCTGACCGCCGCGACGACCCCTGCCGGCGCAAGCGACCAAAAGGACTGGGCCGCCACGCTCTACGCCGGCCGGCTCACCGACGAATCGCTCGGCCGTATGGTGACCAGGGGTTTCGATTTCGAGGATGCCTATTATGTCGGGCTGGGGATGATGCGCAGGATTTACACCTATCGCCACTATTTCGACCTCGAACTGGAGGGTCAGGTCGACAAGTTCTGGGGCGATCAGGACAACTGGGAATTCGTTTTTCTGGGCTATTTCCGCTGGCTGGCCTTTCCCTGGGACCGGTATCTAGACACGAGCTTCGCCGCCGGCGCCGGCCTGTCCTATGCCACGTCCGTACCGGAAATCGAGGTCAAGAACCAGGGCGAATCGGCCAAGTTTTTGGGCGCGCTGGCCTTCGAATTCACGTTTTCGCTGCCGAGCGCTCCCCAGTGGAGCCTCGTCACCGCCATTCATCACCGCTCCGGGGCCGGCGGCCTCATCAACGACATGCACGGGGCGTCCAACGGTCTGGGCGTGGGAATCCGCTACTGGTTTTAATCAGTGTCCGTCCATCCATAAATGGTCTTTTTTCCGCTGAGCGTCGTTCTCCGCGTATTTCCGGCTGCGGCGTACATAAAGTACGCCTCGCCGCAAATCCTTGTGCGGCCTTGCTCAGCGAACAACTCCACAGTTATGAATCGGACACTCAGAAGTGCCAGAAAAGATCGCGCATGGGCACTAACCATAGGCTAGCATAAAGATTTTGGCTTACTGGTATCAGTCGACGGCGTATTGCAATACAGCCTTCTCCCTGGCCTTGCCAAAATCTTTTTTTGAAGCCTATAATTTCCGTTCAGGGACTATAGCCAGCTACCCGCATTTAACGGCCTGGGCCACCGCTTCACTTTCCTCCTGCCACTCCGCGCCCCACTCTTCGGAGGCGGCGGCCGCCGTCGCCAGGGTCTCGAGCCCGGCGGGCTGCACCTTGCGGTAAACCGACCGGTAATCCCACTTTTCGCCGTCGACCGTCAGCAGATCGTCGGCGACCGAAATGCCGAACAGTTTTTCGTTCTCCTCGAGGTAGGGCCGGATCAGGTCCCAGTCCGCCGGCGTCAGGTCCGCGAAGGCGCCCCCGTTCAGCTGCCCCGCCACAACCGTGCGGTGCGGGTCGCGCAGGTAGATGGCGCCGCCCGAGGCCAGGGAGAATAGGTTCGAGCCCGGGTAGGGGCGTTTGCGGCCGACGAGCCGGCCGCTCGAATCGAATTCGAGTCCGTTCAGCACGACGAAGCCGCCGCCGTTGAGCGGATCGCCGGCCATGAAGGACTCGGCCAGAAAGTCCAGGCAGGTCCCGTTGATGACCACGCGCGGACGGCCCACGGCATTGATCAGCGGCCGTCCGGCGGCGTGTCCCATGACGTAGACTTCCCCCCCCTTGGCCCCGTAGAGGAAGGTCTGGCCGACGTCGCCGTAAATGACCAGTTTGCCGCGTTTCATGATCTGGCCCAGTTGGTCCTGGGCGTTGCCGTGGACGTGGATCTCGAGCCCGTCGATGCCCGATGCGAGATAATCGCCCGAACTGTCGTAGACGTCGATGCGCACATCGCCGGTATCCTTCGCCAGGCCGCAGCCGGTGAAGCGCTGCCCCTTGTAGCCATGGCAGAGGAACCGCCGCCACCCCATCTTGTAAGCCGCACAGATCAGCCGCGCGTCGCAGTCGTCGCCTTCGGGTGGAAAGTCCCTGGCATTGATCACCAGCACGTTTTCCGCTGCCCGCGGCGGCCGCAGCGCCGCGCGGCTCGACCAGTCGATCCGGCGGTAGCGGCTGCTGCCGCCCGCATCGATTCCGGGCACGTCGGCGAACATGGCGCTCAGGTGGTCCCGCACGATGGCCAGCGTCGAACTGCGCTTTTTGGCGCCGGTCGCCAGGCGCCGGTCGTTCAGGAAGGTCAGGGTCTCGATGGCTGTGGCCTTGGCGTCATCGTCTTCTTGGCCCCGCTGCGCCAGTACGCGGCAGAAATGGCCCAGCGCGGCATAGTCCCAGCCGGGAAGATGGGCGGCGCCATAGGTCTTGAGGTCGGTCGCATCGGCGGCCGCCAGCCCGCGCGCCACGGCCGCGGAAATGTCTTCGCCGGCTTCGGCGGCCGCCAGCTCGAGCGACGGCCGGTAGTGCGTCTGACCTTCCGGCGTGCGTACCGGGCTGCCGAACTTGTTGGTGCAGACCAGCGCCTTCGAGCCGTCGCCCCGCCCGGCGTCCTCGACGGTGAAGATAAAGGCCCCGCCGTCGGCGGCGCTGCCCCCGCGCGCGTTCCAGTACGTGTCGGCCACCGGGCAGAAACGATCGTCTTCGGCCGCCAGGTTGCGCAGGGTGGCATCGATGGCCTGCTTTTCGGAGCAGATCAGCCCGATCTGCACCTCGCCCTCCTGCAGGGCGAACACCTGCGGGCGCAGCATGGAGGTGTCGGTGATCCCGATGAGCTGGAAGTAACCGGCATAGGGATTGTTGCGGGCGATGATGAAAAACCAGGGACCGTCCGGCGACGCCTGGATATGGGCCGACTGGATCGTGCGGTAGATAAGCTGCTTTTCGGACGAAAGCCGGTCGAAATCATGCTCGGTGGTCGGGGCCATGGCCTCGATGATATACTCCATCGGATAGCCGAAGGTGCGGTTCAACAGGTCCAGCAGCTGCACCGCCACCTCGGTGTCGGTCAAAAACTGCGGATGGATGTTGTGCTGCTTCAGGTACTCGCTGACGGCG
>CAVSIM010000031.1:0-82825 GCA_963728055.1 uncultured delta proteobacterium
TGGTAGTTGGCAAAGTCGCCGTTGTGAACCAGGGCCTCGTCCATGCCGCTGAAGGGATGGGCGCCGCCGGGATGCCAGACCCGCCCCTTGGTCGGATACCGCTGGTGGGCGATCCAGCCGTGGGCCTTGAAATCGTCGAGCTGGTAATATTCGACCACTTTTTCGGCGTAGCCGACGATCTTGAGGATCATCAGGTTGCGGGCGTGGGACAGCACGAAAGCTCTCTGCTCGCCAAGGGAGGCGTAAAACGCCTGGTTGATGCGGGTCGAGTTCTGGCAGATGAACTCGTCCTCGGCCCTGCGGGGGTCCAGGTCCTTCAGGCCGTTTTCGTCGATGAAGCGTGCCAGTGCGTCTTTTTTAACGCGCACGAAATAGCGCCAGACGTCCGGCGGCTTGACCTCCAGGCCCTCGATGTCGCGGTAGTCATCGACGGTCGCAAGCCCCTGGGCCTTGTGCACCTCCAGGAGGGGGGCGATGTTGGCGGCTTCCACCTCGCCCCTGGCCGTGGGGTCGAGCAGCGCCACCTGAAGCATGTAGTGGGAGTCCAGGATGTCCTGGGTGACCCCCAGGCTCTCGGCCGAAAGCCCCACCGCGGCAATGCCGCCGCCCTTGCCGTTGCCGCGGTTGTGCATCTGGACCGACGGTTCGTGGATGTGGCGCCCCCTGACCGGAATCGAGGAAATGAAGCCCGTGACCCCGCACCCGCCCTCTTCGGCGGCTTTTTTGGCCTGCAGGGCGCCGTGGGGGATCCTGGCCCGCGACGCCAGAATTTTATCTATAACCGACTGCCGTGATGGATTCATCGCTGCTCCTTGATGCTAACGAAAGATAAACACGCACCCCGTGTCCATCCTGTGGTTCATTTTAAACACCCCGCCGTTTCCGATCCGAAAATGTGCACTGTCCCGGTAGGGGCGCACCTGCGTGTGCGCCCTTCGTGAGGGCGCCCGAACTATTTGTACTGACAAGGGCAGACACGCCAGTCAGCCCCTGCGGTTGCGGCTGTTAAATAATCGTCTGATGTCGCGGCGCCGGCCGATACCGGGCCCGTTCGGCCTCGTCGAGATAATCGAGATGGACCAGAAGATCGGAGCGCCCGACCAGCTCGCGCATGCTGTGCATGCCGAACTGCCGCAGGATCCCGCACCACTGCCGGCGCCAGGCCGTGTACATGTTGACGATGCGCTGTTCGGCGTAGGCTTCCGATATCATGTGACCCAGTTCGTGGTCGGTCGAGGCGATGCCGCGCGCACAGCCGCGCCCGCTCTCGCAGTTGCCGCAGCGCACGCACTCCAGGGCGACGAGTTCGGCGGTGCCGATGACCACGCCGTCGGCGCCCAGCGCGATCGCCTTGGCCACATCCATGGCGTTGCGGATCCCGCCGCTGGCGATCAGGCAGACCGCATCGCGGATCCCCTCGTTCTTCAGGAAGTGGTGCACCTTGGGGATGGCGTACTCGATCGGCATGGCGATATTTTTCTTGGCGATGTCGGGCGCCGCGCCGGTTCCGCCGTAGCTGCCGTCGATGTGAACGATGTGGGCGCCGGCGTAGTAACTGCCGACGGCCACCATGTCCACGTCGGTCGGGGTCGAAACCTTGACCGAGACCAGGCAGCGGGGATTGATCTCCTTGACCCAGTCGACATGCTTCTTGTGGTCCTCGACCGAATAGACGCTGTGGAAGGGAAAGGGCGAAAAAAGCGACCGGCCGACCACGGTCTCGCGCATGGCGGCCACCTCGGGCGTCACCTTGTCGCCCAGCAGGTGCCCGCCCAGGCCCGGTTTGGCCCCCTGAGCGTATTTGAACTCGATCACCGGGGCGCACTGGATCGTCTCCTCGCTCACCCCGAACAAGCCGGTGGCCACCTGCGTGATGACGTAATCGGCGTAGGGCAGAAACTCCTTGGGGTAGCCCCCTTCGCCGGTGCAGGTGAGGGTGTTCAACCGGGCCGCGGCCCGGGCCCGGCCCGTCAGGGCCGACAGGGCCATCGAACCGTAGGACATGCCGCCGCTGTAGCACGGCAGCGACAACCGGCGCTCCGGCCGGCCGTCCCGGCGCTTGTTGAGATCGAGCCCCAGATCGATGTCGGCATCGCCGATGTCGCGATACTCGGCCGGGTCCGGCAGCCTGAAGCGCATCTTGTCGAACCCCCCGCCCGAGCAGCCGAGGTCGTACTCCAGATCGACCGTCGGCAGGTGGCCGGTTTCGGCCATTTCCCAGTGGGCCAGCAGCATTTCGGCCGGCCAGCGGTAGTCCCCGAGGGTTTCCAGCACCGGGTTGAGCCGCAGGGTCAGGGCCTGTTCCGGGCAGCGGTCGATGCAGTAATAGTCGTTTTTACGGCAGTCGAAGCCGATGCACCGGTGCTCGATGGGCCTGAGCGACTTGGAGAATTTTTCGTAGCGGGGGTGGACCCCGTTAGGGCACAGTTCGGCACACAGGCCGCAGGAGATGCAGCGCGAGCTGCGTTTGATGGTATATTTGCCGATCGTGTTGCGGAACCGTGACCGGGCCTCGGTTGCTTTAGGCCGGTGCGTGATGTCGGGTGGCTGTTTCATCTGTTACCCCAGTCCTGATACGTTGCGTTCTCCGAATATCGGTCCGAAATGTTCGCGCTCCAGGTCTTCGAACCACATGGAGCGCCCGACTTCGCCACGCAGCCGGCGCGCTTCGCGGATGCCCATGGCCCCCATGACTTCGATCAGCTGGCTGTGCCAGGCGCCGATCAGATTGACGATCCGCTGGCTGCCCCAGCGCGTGTCGAAGGCTTGATCCAACTCGACCGGGCAGCTCAGGCCCTTGCGGCACCGGCCGCACAGGCGGCACTCCAGGGCGACCAGCAGGGCCAGGTCGGCCGTCACCGCGTCGGCGCCGCAGATAACGGCCTTGGCCATGTGCTCGGCCAAGGCGATCCCGCCCGAAAAGACCAGGTTGATCCGCTGGCGGGCGGCGGCATTCACCAGCTCCAGATGGATCTCGCGGATCATTTCCTTTAAAAAGCGCGGATTCGGTGCGCCGCGCTCGTTGCCGTGGTCATCGGCGGTGAAATGCAGGGAATCGACCCCTGATTTCGCCAGGTCGCGCGCACGGCCGGCCGCGCGCGCATCGAGCGGCATACCGACCATGATCAGCACGTCCGGGCGGTGGCGGCGGACGGCATCGAAGCTGTTCTCGATCCCCGGCGCATCGGCCAGTTCGACGGCCCGGCTGTGCCGGATCAAATCGCCCTGCACCGCGATATCCGCCCTCGTCAGGCAGGGGATCAGATTGTCGGCAAAGGGTTTCAGGGCCGCACCGACATCCTGCGGCCGGACGAACATCAGGGTTCCCAACCGCCGAGCGGCCTCGGCCGCCGCGAGCAGGACGGGCTCGCTGACCACCAGGTCCGGCGACAATTGGAACAGGAGCGGCAGCGGGACCTCGAGCAGCGGCGGCACCGCCGAGGCCAGGGACATGTCCGGGTTGAATTCCAGCCGGGTGATGCGGCGCGAAAGCTCGACGCTGGTGTTGATGTACTCGCGGCCGTGGATGCCGTCGCGCGTGGGCCGCACGATCTCGGACATATCGGTCCACATGGCATCGAAGCCGGGCGCCACGAAGGGGCCGCGGTACCCCGCGCCCGAGACCGGTATTTTGCCCATGTGGGCCTGGTACCAGAGCCGGTGCAGCGTGTCCGCGCGCCAGTAGTCGTCGCCCAGGCTGCGGTAGTCGGGGTTGATCGTGCGCGAGAAGATGCCCTTGGTGCACTCCTGGATGCACCGGAAACAGCTCATGCAGGTGTAAAGGTACTCCGGCTCGTCCATGGCGCTCATGTGCAGGACGTTTTCCTTGAAGATGTTGTAGACGCATTTCTTCTTGACGCACTGCCGGCAGCTGCCGGCACAGTTTTCCCGAAACTCGATCGTGGCGTATTTGCCGATCGGGTGAAAGCGCGGCGCCGCGGTTTCCGTGTGGATCTGATACTTCTGGGGCATGGGTCGCTCCGTTGCCGGCTACATATTTCGGTTCAATTCCCTGTAGGGGCGAAAAATTTTTCGCCCCTACGCTCGTCCATGGCGCTATTGGCCGCCACGGTTTATGAAAATTCTATTGATCGGTTTCTCGACCGAGCGGGGTCCTGGGTTCACCGTTCAAGGGTTTTATCAACCCTCGTATGAAACTGCGCCGAAATGTCACATTTTCCTTCTCGATCAAAATGGCCGCTTTTCAGGCCAGCGGCAGGGCTGAACCTGTGAACGCATCGAACATCGAACGTCCAACATCGAATCCTAAATAAGAAAAAATAAGGACACGATGTCATGTTATAAATGCGGCTGCGGGCGCGGCAGCAGACCGGCGGCCTCGACGATCTCGCGCACGGCTTCCTCCCACTCGATGGCCATGATGTGGAGGCCGTGAACCCCGTCGGTCTCGCGCAGCTCGGCCACCGTCTCGCGGCAGATCTTCAAGCCTTCCCCGGCCGCCTTGTCCTTGGCGACGCCGGCCATGCGCCGGATCAGCTCCTCGGGCACATCCATGCCCGCCACTTTTTGAGACATGTATCGGGCCATGCCGGCGGATTTCAGCGGGGTCACGCCGGCCAGGATGTGAACCTTCTCCGTCAGGCCTTCCTCGCACGCCATCTTCATCCACCGTTTGAAGCGCTCCATGTTGTAGACGCATTGGGTCTGGATGAAATCGGCGCCGGCCTCGATTTTTTTTGCCAGCCGGATGATGCGGTACTCGAAGGGGTCGGCAAACGGATTGGCGGCGGCGCCGATGAACATCCGCGGCGCCTCCTTGAGCGCAAACCCGCTCATGTCGGTGCCCGCCTCGCGCATGTCCCTGACCGTGCGCAGCAGGTTCATCGAGTCGATGTCGAAGACGTTCAGGGCGTCGGGCTGGCTGCCGAAGCTCTGGTGGTCTCCGGAAAGGCACAGGATATTTCTGATGCCGAGGGAATACGCCCCCAAGATGTCCGACTGCAGCGCGATCCGGTTGCGGTCGCGCGTCACCATCTGCATGACCGGCTCGAGGCCGAGACTCAGCAGGTGGGCACCGGCGGCAATGCTCGACATGCGCACGATCGCCGTCTGGTTGTCGGTCACATTCACGGCATCCGCACATCCCTGGAGCAGCAGCCCCTTGCGGCGCACCGCTTCGGGATCGGCCCCGCGCGGCGGCCCGCATTCGGCCGTCACGGCAAAGCCGCCGCCGTCCAATACGCTCTGCAATCGACTGATGCCGTTGGTCTTCATATCTCGTGATCCTCTCTGCTGAGTTTGCGGGGCCCGGAAGCCAGGCTGGTACACCAGTTTTTGGGCGGCAGGTACACCTTCAGGTTGTCCAGCTGCCCCAAGTCCGTCAGCCGCTCGATGATCAGGTGCCAGGCGCAGTCCGTGTCGGGGTTGACCTCGCACGTGCCCTTGCGCGAACCGCCGCAGGGGCCGTTCACCAGTTTCTTGGCGCAGCGGGTGAACGGGCAGACGCCGCCGAACAGGGCCAGCTGGCAATCGCCGCAGCCGGCGCACTCTTCGGTGAAAAGCCCCGGTTTTTCCAGAACGCCCATGAAGGTCGTGTTGACGCCCGGCAGAACGGGCGTCGTTTTGAACCGCCGCGCCAGGGCTTGGACACCGGCACCGCAGGCCAGCGACAATACCGACTGGTTGCGCGCAATCGCCTCGGCACTCTCCTGGATGAACTCGTCCTCGCACTGCCGCTCGATAGTCAACTCCTCGATGTCGATTTCCCGGCCTTCCATTTTAACCGCCAGGCGCAGGGCCGAGGCCATGACGGCGACCTCGTCCTCGCCGCCGGCAAAGCAGGTCTTGACGCAGGTGCCGCAACCCAGCAGCAGGATTTTACTGTAAGGCGCCACGATTTTTTTGATTTCCGCGATCGACTTTTGTTCCGCTACGATCATTGTTCACTCTCCTTCGAGATTCTGTTTACCGACCGGAAACCGCCCTTCACCTCGCGGTCAAACGCCTCGCTCCGGCCCTTCCCATCGTGGTTGAACGGAAACTTTTTCCCCTCACCCTTGACGGGTGAGGGCCGGGGTGGGGTGAATAATATTCATCAGTTACATCCCCCTCCCCCAACCCCTCCCACTTGGGAGGGGAGTTTTCGTTCAGGCACTGATATGCCGCCGTGATCTGGCATTGGCCGGTCAACGGCTCACCGCCGGACTGGGACCCAAAGCCGCTACCTGTTCCACGACCTCGCGCGCGATGCGTCCCGCCGCCGCCGTGTCACCGGGCCGAAGGTTGTAAAGCGACAGCCGCCGACCGCCGAGACCGATGTCGTCGAGCAGCGCCTGAACCCAGCGCACGCGTTTTTTGGCGCGCAGATTTCCTTCGACGTACCGGCAGGCGCCTTCGGGGCAGACGAGCACAACCACGGCATCGGCTCCGGCCTCGAAGGCCCGCAGCAGGAAGACGTCCTTGACCATGCTCGAACAGGGCAGCTTGACGAATTTCGAGGAAAAACCGTCCCCGCCGGCCAGCGGCGAAGCATCGCCCTCGCCCAAGGTGTTGATACAGTGAAAAACCGTGATGTGGGGTTTGAACTCGCCGTCCATTTTTTTCTTTCACCCTGTTTGTCGGAACCGATGTTAATTGGAGCTAATTTTACTTTAAAATGATTAGCCAAAATAAAAAAAGACGCCCCTCCTCACGCGGGAGACAGGGACGTCTTTGTCCGAACAGTGCATGGTCATAAACCCCGGACGCCTTTGTCCGGAGTTTAGATTTTCTCAAGGAAAATCACCTTTATAGGCAACCATTGACCTTGTCAAGGGAAAATTAACGGGTCGGGTGGTTGATTTTGTGCTGAAAGTTCGCTAGTTTCCGATCCGGAAATGGCCCTTTTCCGCAATTTCGGCGTCAATCGGCAAAATCCCTTGTGCGGCATACGGCCGTATGCCTCCGCGGTATTTCGCCGATTTCCTTGACCTTGCAGAAAATTGCTCATTTCCGGATCGGAAACTTAGCGGTATCATGAATATCGCCGCGGAGGGTCGACCGTTGGGCCTAAGGCCGGAAATGGCCCTTTTCCGCAATTTCGGCGTCAATCGGCAAAATCCCTTGTGCGGCATACGGCCGTATGCCTCCGCGGTATTTCGCCGATTTCCTTGACCTTGCAGAAAATTGCTCATTTCCGGATCGGAAACTTAGCGGTATCATGATATCGCCGCGGAGGGTCGACCGTTGGGCCTAAGGCCGGAAATGGCCCTTTTCCGCAATTTCGGCGTCAATCGGCAAAATCCCTTGTGCGGCATACAGCCGTATGCCTCCGCGGTATTTCGCCGATTTCCTTGACCTTGCAGAAAATTGCTCATTTCCGGATCGGAAACTTAGCCAGTTGTTTTTTGAAATGCACGCATATATTGAGATGCCGCCCGTCTGTCGTCCCATGTTATTTTATCCACTCACGAATGGAATCAGGGAGATTCATCCATGAAGCATGTGCGCCTGCTTGCGGTTTGTGTTCTGACAACCGTTCTCCTCTATCACTGTGCCCCGGTCAAGCCCCTGGTTTACGACACGTCCTACGACTATGACATCCGGGTCGATTTCAGGACCATGAGTCGCTATGCCTGGCTGCCGCTGCCGGTGACCGCCACGATCACGCCGCTGAACGCCGAAAGAATAAAATATTTTGTCGATACATCGCTGTCGCTCAAGGGGTATGCCGCGTCACACAGCTATCCGGATTTTCTCATCGAACCTCTGATCGATTCGACCAGCCAGATCGATTCGACCGGCGGACCGGCGCAGTACGGGCTCTACCGCGAGGCCCGGCTGGGTTTGACCTTTCTGCTTCCGGCATCGCGTCAGGTCATCTGGCGCGGCGAAACACGGGTGCGCGTCAATCCGGGCTTGCGGCCGGAAGAAAAGGACCGGCTGATCGAGGCGGCCGTAAGCGAGATTCTCAAAAATTTCCCCCCCCCCGCCCTCCTGACGCAAACGAGCCGTAAAAACCTGGCTCATTGCGTGAAAGATATTACAACTTTTAGAAGATTCGTTTTTATTCAGATAATAGCAGTATAAGGGTTTTCAACCCAAAACGTCGTATCCCGAACCACTCAACCCTGAATCACCCGCCCGTCCGCGGGCCCTTGTTATCAGGCGTAAATGTCGATCAGCCGACCGCACGCCATCCCGTGCTGGTCCGACCGATCGCCGCCGGGCGCGCATTCGCGGAGAATGTCCCCGTAAATGCGCTGCAAACCGACCGACCGGACCAGGCCTCTTGTCTGGCAGGTGGCAGAGAACGGTCCGACAGCGGCATCACTTGGCCGGACGGCGGGAAGATTCGGATGGTAGGAAAGCAGTTTGACGGTAGGTGTCATCATCGGATTGAAAGCGATTTCCCCTGCTGTGCCCGGTCGGTTCGTGCGGCATTCTCCAAGTACGACCGCCGCCTTTTTTCGGCATTTTTAAATTCATCCCCGCCCCCTCGCTCTTAGCAAGTTTCATACCGCATGAAAAATATAATCTTTATCTTAGTATTATAGTACGTTAAGCTGAAAGTCCTGTCCCGGGGCAATCTGTAATACAGAAATGTATGACACACTCATCTGAAAAAAGATCGCTAGGGCCTGATCGGAAACGCAGCGGAATTATCGACCGGTGGCGGGGAATAGGCGAATAGTAGAATGTTGGAACAATAGAATAGTGGAATAGTGGAGTGATGGGTAAGGAAGGATGGAATGATGAGGATGGCCCAGCATCAATGCAGTCGGCTTCAATATGTCTTCGCTTGGTAATTGGAATTTTAGATGATTTCTCTCGATTTTGAAATTTGCCATGGACAGGCTTGCATCAAAGACTAAACCTGTTTCTCACCACGACTGACCCGCCGCCAGGAGGCGGGTTACCTTCTCTTCGAGTTCGGCATTGTCTATCGGTTTGACGCAGAATTCGCCGGCCCCTAGCCGGGTCGACTCCCGCGCGGCTTCCACGGTGGGATACCCGGTCAGCATGAGGGTGCGGATGCCCGGGGCGATCTGTTTTATTTTCGCGAGCACCTCGATGCCGCTCATCTTTTTCAACTTGATATCGAGGATCGCCAGATCGACGGGGTTTGCGGCAACGAAATCGAGGGCCGGGGCTTCGTCGGTGAAGGGAAAAACGGTGTGGCCGTTTTCTTCCAGCAGTCTGGCCATCAGGCGCACGGCATCGGAAACATCGTCCAGTATGAGAATCCTCGCCATTTGTCGTCTCCTGAAATGCTCTGGCGGCAGTTCATCGAAACGGTTCGGGCCTCAGCGCCGGTAGCGGTGGCTGACGGATGTGATCCGGTCCGAAAAGAGCTTGGCGCACGTCGGGCAGTAGGTGTGGTGAATCTTGACATCCGGGTGCGTGAGGGTCCGGTGGTGGATGTGGTCGAGGAATTTCGGGGTCGCAAAGAGGCGGCCGCACCCCTCGCAGCGCTCCAGCGGGTGTTTGCCGATCACCTCGTCGCGAATCGAAATGGTTCGGACGTTTTCCCGGTCTTCGAGCTTGATCACGCGGGTCGGGCAGATATTGACGCAGGTGCCGCACCCTACGCAGCGGTTCTCGATCGGAACGACGAAATTCTGCCCATCGCGCCGCTCCATCTTCAGGGCCCCGGGGCCGACGATCTCCTGGCACACCCGGATGCAGAGCCGGCAGCGGATGCAGCCGTCGGGCGGCAGGCCCACGTCGATGCCGAAGGATTTGGCCAGGGCGATGATGGTCCCGGACTGCGGCGCCATCTGCAGCAGGTTCTTGAACGCCCGGACCCTGGCCTTTTCCACCAATTCCCCCGTGGTGTTGACCTCCATCCTGTCCTTGACCTTGAGAATGCACGCGAGCATTGTCAGCTTCCGTCCCGAAGCGCGGCCCGACACCTCGACCGCACACAGTTTGCATGACCCCGATGGTTTGAGGGCGGGATGGTAGCAAAGCGTCGGGATGCGGATGCCGTTGTCCTTCAGCACCTCCAGCACCGTCCGGTTTTCTTCGGCGGCGTATTCGCGGCCGTCAATGGTCATATGGATCATCGCATGGCTCCGTCAATCCAGTCCGGCTTCGTGCAGATCGGCAATGTATTCCTTCAAATGGTGCAGCTCGTCATCGAGCGCGGCCAGTCGAAATTCGACCAGGTCGCCGGCCGTCAGAAGGCCGATGATTTTTTCATCCTCGATCACCGGCAGATGGCCGATGCCGGCCTCGAGCATCACCCGCATCGCCGTTTCGATGGCATCGCCGGGCTTGGCCGAGATGAGGTCGGCCGTCATCGCATCGCCCAGCCTGACCGCGGCAAACAGGCGGCTCTTGTCCCGCAGGTAAGTCCGCAGGACGTCCCGTTTGCTGAATATTCCGACCGGTCGGTCATTTTCGGTGACGATCAGCGCACCGGCATTGCCGGCGCTCATCGCATCGATCGCATTGTCGACGCTCCGGCCGCTTTCCAGCGTCACCACCCGTCGACCAGATCTTTTCAGCACGTCGGACACGGCCATCGGCGTGAAGATCCTCTCATATATAGGCTTCAAGATAGTGCATTTTGGCAAGGCGAGGGAGAAGACTGTACAATCACACGCCGCCGACCGCCACCGGCAGCAAAAATTTTTATCTTGAATCCTGTAGCTTCCGGCGCGGCCTTCGTTTAATCCTCCAGGGCGCGCAGGCAATCCTGGGGAAACCGGTGCGTGCCCTTGCCCACCAGACTGACCTCCACCAGGGCGTCGGGATCGTTGATGGAGCTGTCCGGATCGGTGATGCGGCCGTGCAGGCCGACGTATTCATCCATGTAGGCTTGCCAGCTCTCGTCACTGGAGCGCCGGTAGATTTCCACTTTCTGGCCGCGACGAAATACCATTAGGCGGTCTCCTCGGCCGCGCGGGGCGCGCGGGAAAATGAGGTATTTAAGGGCCTTTGAACCCGGAACGTTGAACCCTGAACCGTTCAACCTGAAACACCATTACTTTTTGGCAAACCCCCTCGGCTGCCCCGGGATGCTGTCGGTGGTGACCTTGGCGCTCGCATGCCGGGCACAGGCATCGCACAGCGCCCGGCCGCCGGCGGCCCGGGCCACGGGCCGGGTGCGCTTGCGGACGAATTCGAGATAGCGGGCCGGTCCCAGGACCGCCCCGCATTCTTCGCAGTGCAGCAGCTTCTGCCGGTTCAAAATCGTCCCGCACAGGGACAGGATCCGCTCGTCGCCGCGGTCTTCCATTCGCATGGCGCCGGTCGGGCAGTTGGCGGCGCAGGCGCCGCAGGCGATGCAGCGCTCGGCCGTCACGCGGTAATCGGTTTCCACCGGATGATCGAAGTCAAAATAGCCCATCTGCAGGGCGTCGACCCCCATCTTGTCGCGGCAGATCTCGACGCACTTGCCGCAGCGCAGGCAGATGTCGCAGCGCAGGCAGCGCCGCGCCTCTTCGCGCACCGCGTTTTCCGGATACCCCAGCTCCACCTGCTGAAAGGTGGTGCGCCGCCGATCCAGATTCAAAAGCGGCATGTCGGGGCGCTTCAGCGTCATCTTGGTGCTGGCCGGTACTTCCAGCCAATCGACCCGTCCGCGCCGCACCGGCACCCGCGGCATGCTCGGCTGGGGGATGCCGGACAGGTAGCGGTCGATCGCTTCGGCGGCGCGTTTGCCGCCGCCGATGGCCTCGATCACGGTGGCCGGACCGGTTACGGCGTCGCCGGCCGCGAAAATGCCGGGCTGGGAGGTCTCCATCGTGGCCGTGTTGACCGAAATGGTGTTGCGCCGGGTCCACTCGAGGCCGCCGACGGCGGTCATACAGGAATTGTCGACCTTTTGGCCGATGGCGCTGATGACCACATCGGCCGGCATCAAAAACTCGCTGCCCTCGATGGGCTTCGGGTATTTGCGGTCCTGGCCCTCCATGGCCACCAACTCGGCCCGCAGGCAGCGCAGGCCCTCGATGCCGCCGTCGCGGCTGACGATCTCGGTTGGAATGGTCAGAAAGGCGAAGCCGATCCCCTCTTCCTCGGCCTGTTCGACCTCCTCGCGATCGGCCGGCATTTCGGCCCGCGCGCGGCGGTAGGCCAGCGTCACCTCGCGGCACCCCAGGCGCAGGCAGGTTCGGGCGGCATCGATGGCCACGTTGCCGCCGCCGATGACCACCACCCGCTTGCCGGGCACCGTGCGGTCCCCGAGGGCGACCCGCCGCAGAAAGGCGATGGCTTCCAGTACCTGCGGGCAGCCTTCCTCGCCTGGAATCCCGAGCCTGAAGGACCGGTGCGCGCCGATGGCGAAGAAAAAGGCCTCGAAACCTTCCGACCGCAGGTCTTCCAGCGACACGTCGCGTCCGAAGCGCGTGTTGAAGGCGAATTCGACACCCAAATCGGTCAGCATGGCGACCTCGCGATCGATGATTTCGCGCGGCAGGCGGTAGCGGGGAATACCCAGCAGCAGCATGCCGCCCGCGACCGGGTGCTGCTCGATCACCCGCACGCCGTAGCCTTTCAATACCAGGTAATAGGCCGCGCTCATCCCGCCCGGACCCGCACCGATCACGGCCACTTTCCGGCCCTTGTCGGGCTCTTTTTCAGGATTGCGGTAACTGCCTTCGGACATGGCCCTTTCGGCCGCGAAGCCTTTGAGAAATTTGATCGACACCGGCGTATCGATCCGGCCGCGTACGCACATGAACTCGCACGGACGGGTGCAGACCAGCCCGCACACCCAAGGAAAGGGGCAGTCGCGGCGGATCACGTCGATGGCTTCCTGGTCCCGGCCCATGCCGATCAGGGTCACGTAGGTGGGGATGTCGAGCCCGGCCGGGCAGGTCATCTGGCAGGGGGCGGGAGCGAGTTTGACGCAATCGCCGGTCGAACAGTTGTGGGTCTCGATGTGGCTGGCGAAAACTTCCCGGTTGCGATCGACGGCGCCGTGCAGCAATGCGGCCGTTTCCCGCGCGGCTTCACCGGCCTCCTCGTAGGCCATTTCGTCCGCCAGCGACTCGATGGCCGGGATGTGCCTGTCGCCGGCCCGGCCCCAGGCGATATCGTTGAGCAGCTGCAGAATCTCTTCGGCGATTCTACGGCTGCGGGGGTGCTGCAGCCGGCCGCTGTCGATGACCTGCTTCAACTCGGTATTCGTGCGGGTCACCGGACACGTTGTTGGGGGCATGGGTTCCTCGCGTCCGTCAAGACGGCGTTTTACGTCTCGGAATTTGTCTAAAATATTAAATCATGAAGTTTTAGCGGCATGGAGCTTCTGCCGCCTGTATGGAAATGATGGAATGTTGGAATGAAGAATGACGGAATATCCGGGAAAATGGAACACCGTGGTCCCCTATTCCATCACTCCATCGTTCCATCACTCCAATACTCCATTATTCCATCATTCCACTACTCCACCATTCCCTCACTCCAATGTCGAGCGAAGCGAACCATGTTCTCAAGCGCTCTGGTCGAGGGCGGCGACGGCCTTGGCGTGCCGCTCGCGGCGGATCTGGGTCGTGTCCTCCACCTTGCCGAAGTCGAGGCAATGGGTCGTGCAGACCGTTACACAGGCCGGTTTGAGCCCCTGGTCGACCCGATCCATGCAGTAGTCGCACTTGACCGCCTTGCCGGTTTCGGGGTTCCACTGCGGCGCGCCCCAGGGACAGGCGGTGATGCAGGCCTTGCAGCCCACGCACAAATCGAAATCGATGAACACGATGCCGTCTTTGGTGCGCTTCTGCATCGCGCCGGTCGGACAGGCGGCGACGCACCAGGGGTCTTCACAGTGAAAACAGGGCATGAAGACATACGTGGCGCGCGGCAGGCCGCCCACCATCTTCGGACCCACCGGGATGATCTGGCTGATTTTAGGCCCGACCGGCAGGTTCTTGTGGCTCTTGCACTGAATGACACAGGTGTGGCAACCGATGCACTTCTTGGTATCCTGAAAAAGGTAGTACTTGCTCATTTAATTCCTCCAGCCGGCGGCATTGGACCAAACATTCAAGCCGGGTTGACGGTGACAAAGGTTTCGTGCAGGGCCGGACTGCCGCCGACGATATCGGAAACGTTTTTCTGCAGCGCGCTGTCGGACAGCCCCCTGTTGAAGCTGCGGGACGCCAGCTTGGCTTCGTGCCCGAAGCCGTGCAGCATGAATACCGTTTCCGGATGAATCAGATCCGTGACGTAGGCCTTGATTTTTCCGGCACCTTTTTCGGATTTCACCCGGACCAGGTCGTTGGTTTTGATGCCCATTTCGGCCGCCTTGCCGGTATTGATCCACAACACGTTTTCGGGCGTGATTTCGTTCAGGTACGGGTTGTTCTGGGTCGAAACATGCGTGTGCAGGGCGATGCGGCCGGTCACCAGCCGGAAGTTGCCGCCTTCCGGCCGCTCGACCGGTCGATAGGCCGGAAAAGACTCGAACCCCGCATTTTCCAGCAAAGAGGATACGAACTCGATTTTCTTTGACGGGGTCTTCAACTTGAGCCCTTCCGCACGATCCCAGAAGATCTGCTCCTTGCCGTAGGCCACGAAGCCCTTGGCATCGAAATCCTCGAGCGTGAAGCCGGTGCCGTCCAGCTGCCAGCGCACCAGGTCCTCCATGTTTTCGTACGGGAAGTAGCGGCCGAGTCCGAGCCGCTCGGCAATCTGCTTCAAAATCATAGCCCCTTCGCGGGTGTCGTAGCGCGGGGCCACGGCCTGACGCCGCAAAAACATCTGCGGTTTGAGGCCGTTGGCCTGCTGAACACAGTCGGTGCGCTCGAGATAGATCGACTCGGGCAGGATGACATCCGAATACGAGGCGATGTCGCTGTGATTGATGTCGATCGTGACGATCAGCTCGAGCTTGTCGAGCGCCTGCCTGGTCAGCTCGGTATCCGGAATCGACTGCAGGGGATCGAAGCGATAGGCGATCAGAGCCTTGATCGGATACGGATCCGCATTCAGGATCGCGTGCGGCAGCATTTGGGCCACCCCGTGGTTGGGATCCGGCAGCGGGAAATCCGGCGTGCCGGCCTTGTCGAACCTCGGGACCCCGATCTTCGGAAAATCCTGCTCCGTCAGCTTGCGGGCCGGTTTGCCGCCCACCTCGCCGGGGCCTTTCTTGAAAAAGAAACCGCCCTTGGCCTCGATGCTGCCCATCAGGGCATTCAGGATCATGATCGCGCGGCGCTGGTAAATTTCGTTGGCGTAACTCGCGCCGCGGTAGCCGAAATGAAAGATGACGGCCGGTTTGTCGCGGCTGATTTCGCGGGCAAAGGCAACGATCTCCCCGGCCGGAATGCCGGTTTCCTCGGCCGCCCACTGGGGGGTGTACGGCTGCACGAAATCCTGCAGCTCCGCCAGACCCTCGACCCAGCGGTCCACGAATCGGCTGTCGTAGAGGCGTTCTTTGAGAATAATATGGATCAGGGCGTAGTTCAGGGCCAGGTCCGTGCCCGGGCGGATCATCCAGTAGCGGTGCGATTTGGTGGCCGTGACCGTCACGCGCGGGTCGATGTAGGTCAGCCGGGCCCCGTTTTCGAGTGCCTGGGTCAGGTTGTTGACCTCTTTGACCGAAATGGCTTCGAAGATGTTGCGGCCGTAAAGCACGATATGCTTCGTGTTTTTGTAATCGATGCCCATCTGGGCGTCGGTGACGCCGAAAAGCGAGCGGCAGGCGGTGTTGACCGAGCCCTTGCACAGCGCGTCGTGCGTGAAGTGGTTGGGTGAGCCGATCGCTTTCAAAAAGGATTTGCTCACGTGTGTGGCCAGTTGCGTGCGCTCGCCGAGAACGACGCTGTGCCCGCCGTTTTTGGCGATGATGTCTTTGAGCTTGCCGGCGACATGATCGAGGGCTTCGTCCCAGCCGGCCTTGCGCCACTTGCCCGAACCGCGTTCGCCCTCCCGGATCAACGGCGCCTGGAGACGCTCGTTGTCGTAGAGCATGTTGATGCCGGCCGCCCCGCGCGGGCACAGGCTGCCTTCCATGCCGGGAACCAGCGGGTTGCCCTCGATCCAGCGCACCTGTCCGTCCTTGACCTGAACCTTGATCGGGCAGCGGACCGAACACATGAAACACAAGCTGTATACTGATTTGTCCATGCCGAATTACCTCCAAATACCCCTGAATTACAGTGATTGCAAATCTCAATTAAATCAAGTTCTAAAGCAAATTTCATACCATTGTATCATCTTCTCGAAAAGAAGCCGCGGACGGCCCGCTCCCGCATAATGATGAGTTATTTTGGGGGGATACCTCAACCTATGCCGGGCGGTGCCGGCCAGTGGCAGCAGGAGATGACCATGCTGATGCAATAATAATTTTGCACTGCAAATAATTTATTGCATCGACAATAACTTATTTTATTTATTGGCCAAATCTTTTATGGTCCAGATGAAGGAAGCGCTCGGAAGCCTGAATGCCGGGTAACGGGTTCGATTTGTGGCCATGGCCGTGGGTTTTGAATACCGGTCGTTAATATGTTATCTATTTGCATTTATTTCTTTTTTTACGATAAAACGCGCATTCTGCCGTCACAGGTATCCGGCCGCTTCTTGTGGCACAGCGTTTGCTTGGTTCAAGGGACTGTTTTGAATAAATGGCCGCCAGGGCTGCCACTTCAGCGTCTTTTGTCCAGACCGAAACCAAAAACGATGGAGGTTGAACATGAAAAAAACGATGATGGTGATGATGGTGATGGGGGTGCTGCTGATCTTTGCCGCACCGTATATCCTGCCCGACAATGCTTGTGCGGCAGACCAGCTGGCGGAAGCGATCGCGAAGGCAAAGCCCGGCACGGGCAAAGGCCTGATTGATCCCGCCGCCCCGCCCGGCTATCTCAATATTCCCGGTGGACCTCACATGAGCCTCATCGTCGGCTTGCTGTGGGCCATATGGGTCGGCTGGGTATTTTCCACGGTCGGGGCCTTCGGCGGTATCATGGCCGGGGTGGGCCATATAACGATCTATGGACTAGGCGCCTATGCCAAAACATTCAAGGATACCGCCCCGGATCTCAACCGCTTTATCACCGACAGCATCCGCGTTTCCAATTCATGGCTCGTAGGGCTCTCGGCTCTCATCTCGAGCGCCAACTATGCCAAACAAAAAAGACTGGTCCCGGCCTTGGGTGCTTTTCTCGGCCTTGGCGCCTTGTTCGCCACGCTGATGGTTGTGTTCACGACCGCCGGAAAAATTAAATTTTCGCAATACCAGGGCTGGTTCGGCCTGATCGTTTTCGTCATCGGCGGCTTCATGATCTATGAAATGACCCCTAAAGGCCAAAAGGGCAAGAATAAAGCCCAGGCGGCAGTCAAAGCCTTCGAGGAAACCGTTAAAAAGAAGGGCGACATCACTGCCCAGGGTGTCCAGACACTCAAATGGAGCCTGACCAAAACCGAGATTTCCTTTTTCGGTCAAACCTTCACCTTCAGTCCGCTGTGGGCTTTCGTGGGTGGTTTTTTCATTTCGGCCATTGCTTCATTTATCGGCGTGGGCGGCGGTTTTTTGTATGTGCCGTTTTTGACCAGCGTGGTGGGCCTGCCGATGTTCGTGGTGGCCGGCACATCGGCGCTTTCCGTTCTGATCGGCATGATCTTCGGTATCTTCAACTTCATGGTGCTCAAAGGCATCATGGTGTACTGGCCGATGATCGGCGCCGAACTCGTGGGAATTTTCATCGGGTCCATGATCGGGCCACGAACCGGTAAATACATCCCCAACAAGGTGCTGAAAGGGATATTTATCGTCCTGGCGCTTTACATCGGTCTGCGTTATACGTTGAGAGGCTTTTTCGGCATTCAGATGCTCTGATGCCTTCGATTCTAAAATAAAGGATCCGGAGCGGTCGACGACCGGCTGCTTCGGGTCCTCCCGGCTTACCCGTTACCGGATGTAATATTCAATCGTGACTATGCGCGACCAACTTGACATGCTGCTTTACCAAGCTGACGGCTTCCTGATATTTTTTTACCGCTTCACTGGCGACCCGTTCGTCAATTTTATTATCGGGACTCTCTGCCTTGCCTTTTTGTGCGTGTTGATCGGAGAGTTCACTGTCTCGCTGGCCCTTAAGTTCAACAAAGGCTATTTCGAGGAGCTGGCCGCGGACATGGACCGCAAGGAAAAACTATCCATCCGGGCCTATGAATCCGGCGACAAAGCCGGTTACAGGGCGCTCAACAAGGAGGCCACGGATGCCTGGGGAAAACGTTTTTTCACCATGATGGGCTATTCCGCCGGGATTTTCTGGCCGATACCCTTCGCTCTGGGCTGGATGCAGATGAGATTCCAAGCGGTTCAATTCGACCTGGCGTTTCCCCTGTCGGCAATTTTCGGGCAGACAGCCGGTTACACCTTTATCTTTGTTCCTCTTTACGTCCTCTGCCGGATCATCTTCAAGTATCTGCGCCCTAAACTGCCTTACTTCAGGAACATCCAGAAATTACTGGATCATCCGGCAAAGCCGTAGGAATCGCTCCGTAACAGCTGATCGTTCTGGACGACTACTTCACTCGTCCATCCCGCCTTGCCCTCCAACCACCTTGACACCGGCCGCGAAAGTCTGATTATGACCATATGCTCAGGAGAATAAACTTAATGTTGCGCCTGCCAACAACGGCCGCATGTCTGCTGTCGATCATCGCGGCACCTCTCCCGGCACTCGCCACCCAGGGACACACGCAGCCCGAAGGACTTTACGCCCACCAGATGTCGCACGTTTTCTTCCTTTTTTCGATGGGCCTTCTGATGTATTGGCTGCGCAAAAGGGGGCTGGTCAAAACGAGCGGGTGGCGCGCCATTCAGTTTGCTTCTCTTTTTTTCATCCTCTGGAATGCCGACGCGTTTCTGGTGCACTTCATCGAGGAGCAGAGCCAGGCCCTCGAGATCGTGCGCATCAACCCCTGGCACATGCGCATCCAGGCCGCCGAAGGCTTCGGATGGCTCGCCGTGGTCTACTATGTCGCCAAGCTCGACCATCTGCTGAGCGTGCCGGCGCTCTTTTTTCTCTACATCGGCCTCAAGCGGCTCCTGAACGACGGCGGCGTGCCGGCCACGGGAGCCTGAAGGCGATGACCGTTTCCTCCCTTCCCATCTGGGCCGTCGACGTGCTCGGCTCGGTGTGCATGATCGTGCTGTCCATCGCCTGCCTTCACCTGGCCTACAACCTGCAGCGCCGCGACCGCAACAACATCATCTGGACCTATCTCTTCTGGGTCTGTACGGCGTTGACCGTGTTTGCGGTTTCCCGATCGGCGGGCCACATCCTGAAGCAGGTCCTGATCATCGGCGACAACCCCGCGGCCTGGGAAGCCATACGGCCTTACAGCGGCGCCGTGAACACCTTTACCTTCGTGCTCGTGGCCGCTTTCACCCTTTTCTTCGAGCGCTCCTGGAACATCTACCGGCAGATCACCAGCGACAAGCAGGACCTGCAGTCCGCCCGGGACAAGCTGCTCTACCTCAATCAGAATCTCGAGAACCTCGTCGGCGAGCGCACCGCCGAGCTGGCCCTTTCCGAGCACAAGTACCGCCGCATCTTCGAAGTCTCGCGCGACCTGATCCTGGTGGCTGCAACAGACGGCCGCATCGTCGACATCAATCCCTTTGGCCGTCACCTGCTGGGCCTCGACGAAGCCGCCGCCCGGAACCGGTCCTTGCAGGACTTTTTTCTGGAGCCGACGCAATGGCAGGCGGTGGCCGCGTCGATCGGCAACAGCGGCTTTGTCGCCAATGCCGAGGTCGATCTGCGGCGCAGCGACGGCAGCCGCATGCGGACCCTGTTGAGCGGCAGCCTGGACCGCGGCTTTCCGGACAAGCAGGACACCATCCACTTTTTGATCAGGGACATCGAGCAGCGCCGGCTGGCCGAAGAACAGATCGCCCAGACCGACAAGCTGGCCTCGATCGGTCAATTGTCGGCCGGCATCGCGCACGAAATCAACAATCCGCTCGGCATCATCCTGGGGTTCACCCAACTCCTGATCCGCCACGAAGACCCGCAGTCGGAGAAATACCAGGATTTGAAAACCATCGAAAAGCACGTGCGCAACTGCAAAACGATTGTGGCCGACCTGCTGAACTTCGCCCGCACGTCATCGCCCAAAGAAAACCTGATCCGGATCGACTCGGCCCTGGAGGAAGTCCTTAAATTCATCCGCCAGCACGGCAACCACGACCGGATCGAGGTGGTGAAGGATTTCGACCCCGCGGTGCCGCCCATGTTTCTGGACGAGGAGAAAATCAAGCAGGTCTTCATGAACCTGATCCTGAACGCCCGGCACGCCATGGGCGGCCGGGGCCGCCTGTCGCTTTCCACCGCCTATCTTCCCCGACAGCGTCAGGTCGCCATCACGTTCGCCGACACCGGTTACGGTATCGAAAAAAAAAACCTGAGCCGGATTTTCGATCCCTTCTTCACCACCAAACCGACGGGCGAGGGCACCGGGCTGGGCCTGTCGGTCAGCTACGGCATCGTCAAGAACCATGGCGGAGACATCACGGTCGAAAGCGACGTCGGCCGGGGGGCTACTTTCACCATTTTACTTCCGGTGGCATCGCCGGCAAAGGGTCCATCGCATGCAGAGAACCATACTGATCGTCGACGATGAGCAGGACATGCTGCAGCTGCTCAAGCGCAGCCTGGCACCCGAGCTGGACTGCCGCATCGAGACGGCCTCCTCGGGCCGGGAAGCCCTGCAGGCGATTGCGCGGGAGCCGTACGACCTGGTGCTGGCGGACATCAAAATGCCGGAAATGGACGGCCTGACGCTGCTCGAGTTTATCAAGCGCGAACAGCCGGAGCTGACCGTGGTCATGATGACCGCCTACGGCACGGTGGACACGGCCGTTGAAGCCATGCGCAACGGCGCCTATGACTTTGTCACCAAACCCTTCGATCACGAAGCGCTCACCGTGCGGCTCGAAAAAGCGCTCGAACGCAGCCGCCTGCTGCGCGAAAACCTGCGGCTGCAAATGGAATGCCGCGGCGATGCCGCTTTTCAGAACATCGTCGGCAAAAGCGCGGGCATGAACCGGGTGTACGAAACGATCCGGATGGTCGCCAAAACCGACCTGACGGTCCTGATCACCGGCGAATCGGGCACCGGCAAGGAACTCGTCGCCCGCGCGGTCCACAACCTGAGCGACCGCAGCCGCCGGCCCTTCGTGGCCGTCAACTGCCCCACCGTTCCGGAAAACATCCTGGAAAGCGAACTCTTCGGCTACAAAAAGGGCGCCTTCACCCACGCCACCCAGAACAAGATCGGCCTTTTCCAGGAGGCGCATCGCGGGACCCTGTTTCTGGATGAAATCGGCGACATCAGCCCCACGATCCAGACCAAACTGCTGCGGGTGCTGCAGGAAAAAGAGATCAAGCCCCTGGGCGACACCAAATCGGTGGCCGTCGACGTGCGCATTATCGCCTCGACCAATCAGAACCTGGAAGAAAAGATCAAAAAAGGCGAATTCCGCGAAGACTTCTTTTATCGCCTGAACGTGCTGCCCATCAAGCTGCCGCCGCTCAGGGAGCATCCCGAAGATATTCCGATCATCGCCAATCATCTGCTTGAAAAGCACTGCGGCAAGCTGAACAGGCCCCTGAAGAAGATCTCCTCAGAACTGATGGAAGTCTTCGTCGGGCGCAGCTGGGAGGGCAACGTCCGGCAACTCGAAAACGTCATCATGCAGGGCATCATCTTCTCGGCCGCCGACGAGATCGGGCCGCAGGATATCGACCCGGCCGGCAGAAATGCGCCCGCCTTTCCCGCGGAAGCGGCGCTGACGAACCTGCCGTACAAGGAGGCCAAGGAAAAAATTCTGGTGCGCTTCAACCGCAAGTACCTGTCGCGCCTGCTCGCGGAAAACGCGGGCAACGTCTCGCGCGCGGCGCGCCGGTGCGGCCTCGAACGCCAGGCGCTGCAGCAGATCATGCGGCGCTACGATGTCCGCGCCGACCCATACAGGCCCTGACCCTCCGGCCCGGATGGATGCGGCGGGCAGTCGCCGCGCCTACAAATCCGGGCTGAAAAATGCATCCGTGTCCAAGCAATCATGAGTCACCGCCGCATCACCTTCACGCTTTGCCTGGTAGAGGTCCTGGCCATGATCGGCATCGCCACCTTTCCGGCCCTGCTGCCGACCTTCATCGACGCCTGGCACCTGAGCAACACCCAGGCCGGCTGGGTCAACGCCGTTTACTACGGCGGCTACATGATCAGCGTCCCGGTCCTGGTCGGCATCACCGACCGCTACGATGCGCGGCGCGTGGTCCTGCTGGGGGCCCTGGGGGCGATGGTTTCCGCTTTGGGATTCGCCTTTTTCGCCACTGGGTTCCGGTCCGCTGTTTTATTTCGCCTTCTATCGGGAATCAGCCTGGCGGGCATCTACATGCCGGGCCTCAAGCTGCTCGGCGACCACACCGAAGGCGCACTGCAAAGCCGATACGTCTCTTTTTACACGGCTTCTTTTTCGATCGGCCTGAGCCTCTCCTTCCTGCTGGCCGGGGAAGTCAACACCCGCCTCGGCTGGCGCTGGGCCTTTGTCCTTGCGGCCCTCTGCGCTCTGGGCGCCGTGCTGACAACCGTGCGCTTCCTGCCGCCGGGCACCATGCGCCCGGCGGCCTCACCGGCGGGAAAGCGGTTCGATTTCGCATTCGATTTCAAGCCGGTGTGGGCCGCCGGCAGTGCGCTGGCCTTCATCTTCGGTTACGCGGCCCACATGTGGGAACTCTTCAGTTCGCGCTCCTGGATCGTGGCCTTCCTCACCTTCAGCCAGTCGCTTCAGGCCGCACCGACCGGGCTGTCGGCCACCCGCATCGCTTTTCTGGTGGGCCTGATCGGCCTTCCGGCCAGCATCGCCGGCAACGAGGTCGCCCGCCTGTTCGGCCGCAAAAAAACCATCATCGCGATCATGGCGGTGTCGGCCGCACTCTGCAGCGCGATCGGTTTCAGCGCGCCGCTGCCCTATGCGGTGGTGGTCGGCCTGTGCCTGCTGCACGCGGTCACGGTCATCGGCGATTCGGCGGCACTGACGGCCGGTGCGGTCGGCGCCGCCCCGGCGGGCTACCGCGGGGCCACGCTGGCGCTGCACTCCACCCTCGGCTTCGGTGCGGCTTTCCTCGGCCCGCTGGCGGTCGGCGTGGTGCTGGATCTGTTCGGCTCGCGGATGACGCTCGCCTGGGGCATGGCCTATCTCACGATGGCCGCCGGCTGCGCGCTGGGGCCCTTCTTTATCCTGTTTTTCAGCCGCCGACAGGCGCGTTCCGGCATTTCGCAGCCCGCCCCCCGACCGCCGACCGGATGAGTTCTTTGCATGTGGTCTGGTATTTGATATTAGAAATCAGTTTGGCTGGTTTTGAACCGGATCCGACATCTATACCGTATGGTAGGGGCACGGCATGCCGTGCCCCTACCGCCCGTCAGCCCCGCAGGTTGGGGTGAGTGAAACGAACCCCAACACTTGATCCCAACCCTTCACCAATGTTGGGGTTCGCTCCGCTCACCCCAACCTACGGGTCTGCGGATCAACATCGGCCATCGACCGGACCGTCGTCACTCGAAGATCAACATGCTGTTCGTTAAGCGTTAAGATAGGGGCTCGCTCCGCCCTCAACCTACGGGTCTGCGGATCAACATCGGCCATCGACCGGGCCGTCGTCACTCGAAGATCAACATGCTGTTCGTTAAGCGTTAAGATAAAGGAGAAGCCATAATGGGCAAGGACACGCAGTGCGTTCACAGTGGATCGATAGCGGATCGGATGAGCGGCGGGCTGAACTCGCCGATCTTCACCTCTTCCTCTTTCATTTACCTCGATGCGGAGGAAAACATCTATCCGCGCTATTACAACACCCCCAACCAGAAGGCCGTGGTCGACAAGCTCTGCGCCATCGAAAAAACGGAAAGCGGGCTGTTGTTCAGCTCCGGCATGGCGGCGATCAGCACGGTGGTGTATGCCCTGGCCGGCCAGGGCGATCACGTGGTCCTGCAGCGTGATATTTACGGCGGCACCCACCACTTCGCCACCGCCGAATTCGAGCGGTTCGGCATCGACTACACCTTCGTGTCGAACGAGCCGGACGACTTCGCGGCGGCCATTCGCGACACCACGCGTTTGATCTATATCGAAACGCCGTCAAACCCCCTTCTGATGATCACCGACATCGCCGCCGTGGCCGACGTCGCCCGGTCGCACCGCATTCCCAGTGCCATCGACAACACCTTCGCCTCGCCCATCAACCAGAACCCGCACGCGTTGGGAATCGACATCGTGGTTCACAGCGGCACCAAATATCTCGGCGGTCACAGCGACATCTGCTGCGGGGCCGTTTTGAGTTCCGGGCGGCTCATCGAGCGCATAAGATCTTCGGCCGTCAATTTCGGCGGCAGCCTCAACGCCGCCACCTGTCATCTTCTGGAGCGCAGCCTGAAGACGATGGGGATCCGGGTCGAGCGTCAGAATAAAAACGCGCTGACCATCGCCCGCCATCTGAGCGGCCATCCCCACATCCGGCGCGTCTACTACCCGGGCCTCGAGAGCCATCCCGGATTCGACATCGCCCGGCGGCAAATGAGCGGTTTCGGCGGCATGCTGTCCTTCGACCTCGACCAGAGCCGGGTCGACCCGCAGCACTTCGCACGCGCCCTCGAATTGATCCGGCCGGCCCTGAGCCTCGGCGGGGTGGAGTCGATCATCTGCGCGCCGACCGCGACCTCCCACGCAAAACTGTCGCCGGCCGAACGGGCGGAGCTGGGGATCACCGACAGCCTTTTCCGGCTTTCGGTCGGCATCGAGGACGTCGATGACCTGATCGGCGATCTCGACCAGGCGCTGGGGTAGCAAGGGCGCTTGACTATCGAAGCATCATTTCACCGCCCGCTGCGATCGAGACGCCGGGTCCGCAAAGGGTCATTTTGGGTAAAAGCGATAGGGTCTAGGCCATGTTGCGCCGCAGGAACGGTGCGCTTTTCCGGCCACGGCAGAAAAACTTCTCCGGGCCCTCCGCGCCTCGGCGGTGAAACCCGTCACCGGCACTCAGTTATGAAGACACCGAAAACTTACAAGCGTATCGTGTTCTGTGATTTCGACGGGACCATCACGGCCGAAGAGACTTTCGTGGCCATGCTCAAGCACTTTGCCGCAAAGCCGTACGGTGCGATGGAAAAACGGATGGTCGACGGCCGGGTGACCCTCCGGCAGGCCGTGCGGTCCCTGGTCGAATCGATTCCCTCAAAACGCTATCCGCAGATCATCGACTTCGTGAAGGACAAGCCGATCCGGCCGGGGTTTGCGGAACTGCTCGACTTTCTTTACTTCCACGGCGTTCCCCTGGTGGTGGTTTCCGGCGGGCTGATAGGATCGATAGCGGTGAAACTGGCGCCTTTTCAGCATCGTATCCATGCCATGCACGCGGCCGAAGTCGATGCCGAAGAAGAATTTCTGCGCGTTCAGTCGAAGTTTGAAAGCGAGGAGGAGCTGGTGGCGAAAGCCCGGGTGATGGCACGCTACCCGTGCGGGCAGTCGATCGTCATCGGCGACGGAATCACCGACCTGAACAGCGCCCTGGCGGCCGATCTCGTCTTCGCCCGCGACGGCCTGTGCCGGTATCTGGCAGAAAAAGGCCGGTCGTTCATCCGCTGGAAAGACTTCTTCGACGTCTGCAACCACCTGTCGAAACGCTGGCTGGCCGATGATCAGGGTTAAACGCCGGGACGATTCAACCGCTCAGTTTTTCCAGTTCCGTCAGGTCGTCGCCCAGTCGCTGCATTCTCCCGCCCATGATGTCGATGACCGCCGACTGCGCCTCGAGCCACAGCGGCAAAGCGCCTTGCAAGACCTCGACGCCCTGCGGGGTCAACTCCAGGGTTCGCGTCCGCAGGTCCTTGCCGTGTCCCGACCGGATCAGCCCCTCGCGTTCCAGGGGCTTGAGATTGCGGTTGAGGGTCGTGCGGTCCAGCAGCATGAGGTCGGCGAGCCGGCTGATGGTCGAGAAAGGATACAGGTTGATGGCGTTCAGCAGGGTGAACTGCGTGCCTTTCAACCCCACCGGCTTCAGGTACTCGTCGTAGTGGTTGCCCACCACGCGCGATACCCGGCGGACCCGGATGCCCATGCAGGTGTCGGCGACCTTGCGGCAGATGCCCTTCAATCGATTCTGGTCTTGTTCTGTCATAATGTCTGTACGTACACATGAAGAAAACCGAATGTCAAGTGCCAAATGACTCCGATATCGAAAATAGGGCGTGAAATCCGCTTCTCAAATGCGAAAGGCTGATTATGTTTCTGCGAATGCCCTTTATTTCAACGGTTGCCGGGCGGCCAACCGGTTCCCATCGCGCGCTCCGGTGCCGCATTCCCGGTAACGTGCCACCGGAAGAGGAGAGCCTCATGCCCACCAACCGCCTGATCAACGAAAAAAGCCCCTATCTGCTGCAGCATGCCCGTAATCCCGTCGACTGGCATCCCTGGTCCGAGGAAACCTTCGCGCAGGCCCGCCTTGAGAACAAGCCGATTTTCCTGTCGATCGGCTACGCCACCTGCCACTGGTGCCACGTCATGGAAAAGGAAACCTTCGAGGACGAGGAAGCCGCCGGGTTTCTCAACGACACCTTCGTGTGCATCAAGGTCGATCGCGAAGAGCGTCCCGATATCGATGCGGTCTACATGGCGGCCTGCCAGATGGTGACCGGCAGCGGCGGCTGGCCGCTGACCATTTTCATGACGCCCGACAAAAAACCCTTTTTCGCGGCGACCTACCTGCCGAAACGCTCGCGCTTCGGCCGGGCGGGGGTCGTCGAGCTGTGCCGTCAGGTCGGCTCGATGTGGCTGAATGAAACGGACAAGGTGCTGGCATCGGCCGATCGGCTCGCGGAGCATCTGGGAAAGGCCTTCGAGTTTCAGCCCTCCGGAGACCTGGATGCCGCGGTGCTGGACCGGGCCTACGAACAGATCAAAAAAGGCTACGATGAGCGTCACGGCGGTTTCGAGCCGGCCCCCAAGTTTCCGACGCCCCACCGTCTCCTGTTTCTGTTGCGGTCTTACCTGCGCCTGGCCGACCCGCTGGCCCTTGAAATGGTCGAAAAAACACTGACGGCCATGCGCTTGGGCGGCATATGGGACCACGTCGGCCATGGGCTTCACCGCTACGCCACGGATTCCGAGTGGCTGGTGCCGCACTTCGAGAAAATGCTCTACGACCAGGCGCTGGTGGCGCTGCCCTACCTGGAAACCTACCAGGTCACCCGCAATCCGTTTTACGCCCGCACCGCGGCGGAAATCTTCGCCTATGTCCTGCGGGACATGCAGTCGCCGGAGGGCGGGTTTTACTCGGCCGAAGATGCCGACAGCGAAGGCGAGGAAGGACGGTTCTACGTCTGGACCGCGGCCGAGTTCGGCAGCGTGCTGGGCGCAGAAGATGCCGCGCTGTGGTCGCGGGTTTTCAATCTGACGGAAGACGGCAACTTTCTGGACGAGTCCACCCGGACCAAAACCGGCGCCAACATTCTGCACCTGAAGCATGTGCCGGAGCGCGTGGCGGCCGACATCGGCGCCGAAGGCGAAGATTTGCTCGCAAACTGGGAACCGGTGCGTAAAAAATTGTTTCAGCACCGTGAAAAGCGCGTCCACCCGCTCAAGGACGACAAAGTCCTGACCGACTGGAACGGAATGATGATCGCCGCCCTGGCGCGCGGGGCGCGTATTCTCGACCGGCCGCGGTACACAGACGCCGCGGTGCGCGCCGCGCGCTTTATCTTCGAAAAAATGCGCGGCGCCGACGGGGGTCTCTTTCACCGCTACCGCGAAAAAGAGGTCGCCATCGACGGGCATGCCGAAGACTACGCCTTTCTTGTTTTCGGCCTGCTGGAGCTCTACCGGACCACCTTCGATCCGCTCTACCTCAAGGAATCCCTCGCGCTGCAGAGGAGGATGCTGGAGGATTTCCGGGACGAGAGCAACGGCGGCTTTTACACGACATCCAAAGCGAGTCGCGAGCTGCCGGTGCGACCCAAGGAACTCTACGACGGAGCGATCCCATCGGTCAATTCGATGGCGCTGTATAATCTGCTGTGCCTCTCGCGGCTGACGGGCGACCCGCAATGGGAAGAAGAGGCACAGGCGCTGGCGCGGTCCTTTTCCGGATCGGTAAGCGCACACCCATCGGCCTTCACGTTCTTCCTGGTGGGCCTTGACTTCGCGCTGAATCCGGGCGAGGACGTGGTGATCGCCGGCAAACCGGACGCGGCCGACACCCTGGAAATGCTCTCGGCCATCAATGTCAGTTTCAGCCCGCACGGGGTCGCGCTGGTCAAATCGGACACGAACTCAAAAGAGCTGGCGGAAGTGGCCGGTTACACCGACGGGCTGGATATTGTCGAAGGCACGGCCACCGCCTACATCTGCAAGGGCGGATCGTGCCGGGAAAAGGTAAGCGATGTCGCTGCAATGGTGGCAAAGCTGGCGCGAAAGTGAATGGTGCTGGAAATCGGGGGACCGGCGGTGACAATGGTTGGAAACTCGATACTCGAAATTCGAAACTGGCAAAAGGGAATGCAAAACCATTTAAACTGTATTTTATCCCTTAACCTTTGAACCCCTGAACCAGCCTACCCGGAACAAGGCCCGGCCTGTTTCCGGCGGCTGGGCGGGCGGCGGCGGACTTGGGATTGGCGGTTATGAATAGGTGCTGCTATGGTCCACTCTCAATGACCGGGCCTTGATTTCTCTTTCGATTTTATCCTTCTCGACCTTGAAGCACTCCGGGCAAATACCGTGGGTAAAGTCGACGTCCCAGAGTTCCTTGAAGTAGGATTCGACCCGCCGCCACGACGCGGCACCGTCGCGCACCTTACGACAATTGGAACAAATGGGAATCAGGCGCCGGAGTTCGACGATTTCGCTGATGTCTTCGATGACCAGCAGGGCAAGCGAACTTTCCTGGTAGCAAAAGGGAGACGCCGTGACCAGGGCATAGATTTCAAGCTTATACTTGTCCCGGATGACTTCCAGCCGTGTGCGGCGGCGCACGACGTGGTTGCCTCGAAATGCTTCACCGACAGAATTTCTGATAACGCACCCCGTGCACGCCGGCCCGCGGCCACATCCCTGCGGGTCATCGACCGCGTGCAGGCAATGCAACACCTCTCCGCCGCGCTGGTTCAGCAGGGCCGCCCGCTGGACTGCCAGGAATTCGGCGGCCGCTGCATTGCACTCCTTAATCCTCACATCTTCATCGACCACGAATGTCAGCGACGGCAGCGCATCGAACACGGACCTGAGCATGCCGGTCGCCGCATTGTCTTTCTCAGTCATCATCCCCCTCTTCCTTTGGAACCTATGATAAAAACTTGAATCTGGAAAACTAAAACTGGCAAAAAGGACCGTAAAACCATGTAAAGTATAATTGAGCCTTTCAACCTGACCTTCTTACCCTCGATCTCGTACTATCCGGAAGAGGGCGCCGCCTGTTTCGGGCGGGCCATTCCGTAGATCGCCTTCAGCAAAACGGCCGACGAGGCCGTTTTGCTCACGAAGGCTTCCGCGCCCGCCTGTCGCATCGTTTTTGCCAGCTGATCATCCTCGTACATCGACAGGCCGATCACGCGCACCGCGGGCAACTCGGCCTTGATGCGGCGGGTGGCCTCGATGCCGTCCATCTCCGGCATGGAGACATCCATGACGATGACGTCCGGCTTGAGGTGCCGGGCCCGCTCGATGGCTTCCAGCCCGTTGGCGGCCTCGCCCGCCACCTGGATGTGCGGCTGCCCGGAAATCAGCTGGATCAACCCCTGGCGCATCACCCGGTGATCGTCGACGAAAAGCACCCTGGTCACGACTTCTTCGGCCGCGGCAATCTCCCCCGCCAGCGAGCCGGACGATGGGTCGCTCACATCGAGTCGCCGCGTCTCCGCGCCTTTGTCCAGGCTGAGCGGAACCCGCAGGGTGAAGCGGCTGCCCCGGCCGGCTGCGCTTTCGATCGTCAGGCTGCCGCCGATATGGCGGGTTCGCTCCCGCAGGCTCAGCAGCCCGAAGCCGGCCTTCTCGTCGAAGTGATCCAGGCGGTCGGGATCGAAGCCCCGGCCCTGGTCGCTGACCGCAATGCTCAGGCCGTGGTCCGCGCCGCGAAGCTCGACCCGCGCCCGTTTCACATCGGCGTGCTTGACGACATTGAACAGTAATTCCTGTACGGCGCGAAAAAGAAAAACGTTCAAAGGCGATCTTTCAAAGTGCGGGGCCCCGTCGGTCACCAGCTGAATGCCGAGCCCGAACTGCGCGTTCATCTGTCCGGCCAGCCACTGCAGGGCGGCGATCAGGCCGGAGTGCTGCAGCACCGGCGGACTCAGGTCGTGCGACAGGCGGCGCGCCTTTTCGATGGACTCCTCCAGCAGCCGCTCCACGCTCGCCAGCATGGATGTGGGCGGCAGGCTGTCGCGGACGCATTGCAGCTGAAGGCGGGCGGCGGCCAGGATCTGCTGCAAGTCGTCGTGCAACAGCTGGGCAACCCGGCGCCGTTCGCGTTCCTCGGCCTCGACCAGCTCGACGGCCAGTGCCTGGAGCTGCCGGGAGTGCGCCTCGGCCAATTCGGTGCGCTCGGCCACCCGCTGCTCGAGCGTTTCGTTCAACTGCCACAGCGCCTCCTCGGCCCGTTTACGGTCTGTAATGTCGGTGGCCGAGGGGATCAGGTAAGAGACGCGGCCGTCGGCGTCGACCATGGGCGACAACATGAAGTCGATGGTCAGAAACTGGCCGTCGCCGACCCGGATCACTTCGTCGAAACGGCTGCCCTGGCCGGCGGCCGCCTCCTCGATGGCCGCGCGCAACCGCTGCTGGACCTCGCTCGACCACGACCACCAGTAGCACTCTTCGAAGGGCTTGCCGAGCACGTCGTGCGGTTTCAGGTTGGCCGTCTCGAGCGCGGTGCGGTTGGCTTCGACCAGAATGCCGTCGGGCGTCATGAGGCCGATCATGGCCACCATGTTGTCCATGACATCGCGCAGGTGTTGCTCGCTGGCCAGCAGCGCCAGCGCCGCCCGCTTCTGGTCGGTGATGTCGATATTGAGGCCGACCCATTTCGTGATGCCCCCGGCGGCATCCCGCATGGGAAACCCGCGCCCGAGGATCCAGCGGTCGGCACCGTCTTTGTCATGAATGTGGTGCTCGTATTCCCAGCGGCTCTCGGTTTCGATACACCGCCGCCAGTTGGCCAGCATTTTTTCGGCCTCGCCCGGGGCGTAGCGGTCCATCCATCCGAAGTCACGGCATTGCGCAAGGGTCATGCCGGTCATCTCGAGCCACGAAGGGCTCAGGTAGACCAGGCCGCCTTGCGGGTCGCACTCCCACATGCCGAACGGGTTGAGTTCGGCGACGGCGCGGAAGGTGGCCTCGCTCTCCTGCAGCCGCTTCTCGGTCAGCCGCCGGTCGCTGATGTCGCGAAAAACCAGCACCACGCCCAGCACGTTGCCTTCCCTGTCCCTTATGGGCGCGCCGCTGTCGTCGATCGGCACCTCGCTGCCGTCGCGGCGCAGCAGGACCGTGTGGTTCGCCATCGCGGCCACCCGGCCGGTCTGCAGCACCTTGTTCACCGGGCTTTCCACTGCCTTGCGGGTGTGCTCGTTGACGATCCGAAACACCTCGTGCGTCGGCTGTCCGAGCGCCTCGCCGCTGCGCCAGCCGGTCAGGGACTCGGCCACCTTGTTCATGTAGGTCACCCGGCCTTGGATATCGGTGGCGATCACCGCATCGCCGATGCTGGCCAGGGTGACGGCCCAGCGTTCTTCGCTTTCGCGCAGCACCGCTTCCGCTTTTTTTTGGGCGGTTATTTCCTGGGCCACCAGATTGAGGCCGGTAACGGTCCCCTCGGCACCCTTGAGGGGCAGCCAGCTCTCGATCCAGGTGCGCCTGACGCCGGGCTGGGCGGCGGTCTCGCCGCTGATCTCGATGCCGAGCACCGGCTCGCCGGTCTCGATGATCCGGCGCATCTTCGGCTCGAGTTCGTCGGCCAGGTCGGGCACGATCTCGCGAACGGTGCGGCCGATGTGCGCCGCCGCCGGGAGGCCGTTGATCTCGGCCAAACGCGCGTTGATGCGCACGTAGCGCAGATCGGTATCCAGCACGCACAACCCGACCGGCGCGTTGGTGTAGATCGATTCGATCTCCGCCAGGCGCTCGCGGGCGGCCTCTTCGTTGGCCTGCAACGCCTGCCGGGTCTTCTTCTGCTCGCTGAGATCCAGGCCGAAACCGATCATGGTGTCATCGGACAGCCGGATATTGGACCAGTCGGTGGGCAGGCGCCGGCCGTCCTTGGTGGCGACATCCAATTCGCGCCAGCCGGTCGCAAGGGACTGCATGAAGGCGGTGACTTCCGCCCGATAGTCGGCGTCGGGGTAGACCTTGCTCATGAAGTCGCCCTGGTTGGCGTCGGCGGTCGTCCAGCCGAGCACCTCTTCGGCATGGCGATTGAGGGTGAAGCGCTGCAGCCGCGGGTCCCACATGACCAACAGGACCGGAATGGTTTCGAAAATGCGCTGCAGCAGCTCGTGCTGGAGCGCGAACCGCTGTCCGTCGGCGGTGCGGTTCAACAGATCCGGTAACCGATCCGTGGCCGCGTGAAGCAGTCGCTGGCTCTCCGCGGCCGCGCCGGATCTCAACCGCGCGGTTTCTTCGAACAATTCGCGGCACTGCCGCTCCCGGGCCGCCAGAAGAGACCGGCACTCGGAGAGTTCCTGCGCCAGCTGTTCGCGGCTCTTTTCCGCATCCACCGGTAAAGCCGATTCTCCGTTAGACATATGCCACCATAATTTCAGGTCTCGCGATCAGGCAGAATTTATAGGGTGGTTCGGGAATCAGGCTCTGTTATAAGAATAATCCCCATGAATTTCAACGTTATTTTACCACCGGCTCAAACTCCGGGCTGGTGGCGCACGCATGCGACAGTTACAGTGTGTATATGAACCGTATTTCACTGCCGCGTCGATACCGGATTGAACCGACTGAACAGAGCAAACAGGCTCTGGGCCACCGGAGTAGAAGGCCTCGAACCTCTCCTTTTTTTCCGATGCAGCGGGGCGGCTTTCGTACACACGTAAACGCGGTTGATGATTGGAGGGGAAAATCGATCAACGGGGCTGAGCCTCCGCTGCGACGATTTTGCAGATGGTCTTGATATGGTATGGCTTGGGGAAAAAGAAATCGGTGAGCCCGTCGTTCAAGAGCTGCGTCACGACCGCAACGTCCCCACCGGTCGTCATCGCAATCTGCGTGTCGGGCGACCGCAGACGAATCCGCCGGACCAGCTCGTAACCGGTTATGCCGGGAATGCGAAGATCCGTGAAAACGATGTCGATGCGCTCGCGCTGGAAAAGATTCCATGCATCCAGACCGTCAAGAGCCTTGTAGACGGTCAAACCGTGGCGTTCGAACCCGAGAGCCAGCAACTCGACGATCATGTCATCGTCATCGACGATCAGAATGGATTTCGGTGAACCGGCCGTCGCCGAATCTTTTAACTGCATGCTCAATTTTCCGTTTATCCCGGATTTCGTTGTCGCGCGTTACCTTACCTCACTCATTTACTATAATACGTCCTGACACGACGTCTACGAAAACCCCCTGAACGCGAATATCAATCTTGCATGCAGGACGGAAGGCATTATTTTTTATGTGGCAGGATTCAGGGTAGGGTTCAGACCCGAGCAGACGCTATCTGCAACAGGTTATATCCTGATTAATTTTGAGTTGCAAAGCATATCAGAGCCTTGAGGGTCACAGATTCACGAGGACGATTGGAGGAAATCCGCCATGCTTCAGTCCGAATCGTCTCACCCATCCCCGCAGAAGATTGCCCTGATCGGGAATTACCTTCCCCGCCGTTGCGGCATCGCGACGTTCACCACCGATCTGCTGACGTCCCTGGAGGCCGTCAACCCCTCGGGAGAGTGCTGGGCGGTGGTCATGAACGACGTGGAAGAGGGCTACCGGTATCCCCGACAGGTGCGCTTCGAGCTCAACCAGCGCATCCCCGCGGAGTATCGGCTGGCGGCGGACTACCTGAACATGAACCGGGTGGAAGTGATCTGCCTCCAGCACGAGTTCGGCATTTACGGCGGCGAAAACGGCGCCCACGTGCTGGATCTGCTGAACAACCTGCGCATGCCCATCGTCACCACACTCCACACCGCGCTGCGCGCCCCGAACGCGGGTCAACTGAACGTCATGCGGCGCATTGCCCGTCTGTCCGATCGCCTGGTGGTCATGAGCCGGCACGCGGTGCAGATCCTGCAGGAAGTCTACGGCGTGCCGGCTGGGAAAATCGCCATGATCCATCACGGCATACCCGATGTGCCGTTTGTGGATCCCAACTTCTACAAGGATCAATACGGCGTCGAGGGCCGCAAGGTCATTCTCACCTTCGGGCTGCTGTCGCCCAGTAAAGGGATCGAGACCATGATCGATGCGCTGCCGGATGTGGTCCGGCGGCATCCCGAGGCCGTCTACATCATTTTGGGCGAAACCCATCCGCATGTCAGAATGAACCAGGGCGAAACCTACCGCCTGGCGCTGCAGAACCGCGCCCGGCAGCTGGGGGTCGGCGATCACCTGATCTTTCACAACCGCTTCGTCGACTTATCGGAATTGTGCGAATTTCTCGGCGCGGCCGACATTTACGTGACCCCGTATCTCAACCGCGAGCAGATCGTCTCGGGTACGCTGGCCTATGCGCTCGGCAGCGGCAAGGCCACGGTGTCGACCCCTTACTGGTACGCCGAGGAGATGCTGGCCCAGGGTCGCGGCCGCATTTTTCCTTTCCGGGATGCGGCGGCGCTGGCGGAGCAGGTGACCGATCTGTTCGATCGCGAGGTGGAGCGGCACGCCATGCGCAAGCGGGCCTACACCTTCTGCCGCAGCATGGTGTGGCATGAGGTGGCCCGGCGGTATCTGACCATCTTCGGCGAGGTGAAGCGCGAGCGGGAAAGCCGACCGCGGCCCGTTTTCCGCACCCGGACGATGGACACCGCGATGCGCGAGACGCCCCTTCCCAAATTGGATCACATCGTTCGCCTGACGGACAATGTCGGCATTCTTCAGCATGCCACGTTCATCGTGCCGAACCGCGACCACGGCTACTGCACGGACGACAATGCCCGGGCGCTCATCGCGGTGCTCAAGGCCGGCAACGTGGTCGCCGATGCCGACGCCCTCACCAACCTGGCCTGTACTTATCTCGGCTTCCTGTACCATGCCTTCGACGCCGAAAAAGGCCGCTTTCGCAATTTCATGGGCTACGACCGCCGCTGGCTGGAAGAAGCCGGATCGGAGGACAGCCACGGCCGGGCCCTGTGGGGGCTGGGGGAAGCGGTGGCGCTCGCCGGCTCGGACGACATCCGCTCGGCCGCCCAGAATCTGTTCGAAAGCGCCCTGCCGCCGCTGGTGGATTTTTCATCCCCCAGAAGCTGGGCGTTTGCCCTGGTCGGCATACACTCCTACCTGCAGCGGTATGGCGGCAACAGCAACGTGCGGCGCATCCGCAAAACGCTGGCCACCCGGCTGCTGCGGCTGTATCACGAAAACGCCACCGACGAATGGCCCTGGATCGAGGACATCGTCGCCTATGCCAACGGCAAGATTTCACAGGCGTTTATCCTTTGCGGCCGCAGCCTGGGCAATCCGGCGATGATCAAGGCCGGCTTGAGCAGCCTGGCGTGGCTGCTGGAGATCCAAACCGATCCGCAGGGACATTTCGTTCCCGTGGGCAACAACGGCTGGTATCGCCGCGGGGGCGCAAAAGCACGCTTCGATCAGCAGCCGATCGAGGCGCTGGCCATGATCGAAGCCTGCCAGAGCGCCTACGAGGAGACCGAGGATTCGAGCTGGTTCGGCCACGCGCAGCGCTGCCTGGAATGGTTTCTGGGCCGCAACGATCTGAACGTCCCCTTGTACGATCTCAAAACCGGCGGCTGCCGCGACGGGCTGCAGGCCGATGGGCCCAACCGCAACCAGGGCGCGGAGTCCAGCCTCTGCTGCTTCATGTCGCTGCTCAATCTCAATCAGCTCCTCGGCCGGCGGATGTCGGCCGAAGTCTCGGCCGAGTTGACTTCCATCACCCCCCAGGAGGCGGTCGTCTATGAACAATAAGCCCATCGTCATGATCAGCTCCTATCCTCCGCGCCTGTGCAGCATTTGCACCTTCTGCGAAGAAGCGTGCGAATTCATTCGGAGGGAACAAGGTCGTCTTTCCCTGCGGCTGGGTGACCGCAGCCGATGAGGTCCGGCTCTACTACGGCGGGGCGGACAAGAGCATCGCGATGGCCATCGCGCGCCTGCCGGAACTCCAGGACTGGCTCGACCGGCGGCAGTGGGGGGGAGGCCATGAAGATCGGCATGCTGGCGCCCATCGCGCGGCGCACCCCGCCGCGCCACTACGGCCCCTGGGAAAATATCGTCTCCTTGCTGACCGAAGGCCTGGTCGACCGCGGTATCGTTGTGACCCTTTTCGCCACCGGTGATTCGCAGACCGCGGCCCCCGTGGTGGACCTGTGCCTCTCCCATTTCCGCCGCGCTTTGCGAGGGAGGTGTAAACGTTGGCCGAGAGCTTTTTCACCATCCTGGGTGTTACCATAAAGGCTTCCCAGGAAGAAGTCCGGTCGGCCTACCGCCGGCTGGCACAGAAATATCACCCGGATTACAGAACCCTCGTATGAAACTGTGCCGGAATGGCACCGTTTCTTTCTCGATCAAGCTGGCCTCTTTTCAGGCCAGCAGCGGGGCTGAACCTTGAACCCAGAACCCTTGAACCTGCCAACGAGGTGGACCTATGCCGACCGGTCAATTGATTTTTTTAACTCTCCTTTTGGTGCTGAGCTGCTGCGGCGTGATGTGGATGCTGCTCAAGTCGCGGCCCTCGAAACCGCAGAGCGTTCCCCGGAAAAACGACAAAGAGCATATCGTGAACATGCTGGCTCACGTCAAGGATCAGTTTGCCCTGTCGATCTACAAGCGATCCTATGATATTGCGGACCGCGAGATAGCGGTAAAAGAACTTTCCGAGGAAAAATGAATCGGTTTAAAGCCGGGGCCGGCAGTCCGGCCCCGGTTTTATTCACCCATCATCCCGCCTTGACGGAGATCTTGCGCGGCGTCGCCTTTTCGACTTTCGGCAGCTTCAGGCGCAGGACGCCGTCGTTCATCTGGGCATCGATCCGGTCCTGATCGATGACCTCCGACAGGGTGAACTGCCGCACGTACCGGCCGATTTCATATTCGACCAGCAGGTCTTCTTCACCGGAGCCTTCCCACGGCGTCACCTCGCCCATCAGGGTCAACACGTCGTCACGCAGGTCGATGTTCAGATCATCGGGCTTCACCCCCGGCAGGTCCGCCACCAGCGTGATTTCCTTTTCGGTTTCGAATATATCCACCGCCGGCGTGAAGACCGGACCGGTTTTGGTCTGCTCGGCGGGCGCGGTCACTTCCTGTTTTTCCTTGGCTTGGATTTCTTTGGTTTCGGCCATTTTCATATCCCTCCTTTAATAGACGGCTGAACGGCTAAGGGCGAAAGGCTAAGGGAAAAAGGTTTAAGGTTTAAGGCTGAAGGCCAAATGACGCCTGTTGATCATTTGCCGTTCGCCGTTTGCCTTACGCCGTTGGCCGTTTCCGATTATGGCCGGCTGAAAGGCGAAAGGCTGAAGGCCAGCCTGTTGATCATTTGCCGTTTGCCGTTTGCCTTGCGCCGTTGGCCGTTTCCTTTGCCGTTCGCCGTTTCCCTGACAATCAGCGAACCGTGATTTGTTTCGGTTTGGCGGCTTCCGCCTTAGGCACCACAACGGTCAGAATCCCGTCGACGTGGCTGGCTTCGACCTTGTCGGCATCGACCTCACCGGGCAGTGCGATCATGCGGCTGAAAGTGCCGGCATCGCGTTCGCGGCGGTGATACCTCACATTCTCATCTTCGGACGGGATCTTGCGCTCGCCGGAAATCGACAGGTTGCGGCCGGTCACCGATATGTTGATGTCGGCCGCGCTCAGCCCCGGCAGTTCCGCCCGCACATAGTAGTTTTCCTTGTTCTCGGTCAGGTTGATCAGGGGGAACACCCCGGCGCCCGCCAGACGGTATGGTCTTCGGGCCCCACCTCCGCCGAACGCCTCATCGAGTTGGCGCCGCATGCGCTCGAGGTCCTCGAAAGCGCTTCCCCAGCCCCAGGTCGGGTAATACGTCGGTCGTCTGAAAATCATGGCAGTCTCCTCCTTTGTCGATGTTTTTAAGATTCCGATTTGATCTCGATCTTCCTGGTTTCGGCCCCCTTGGCCTTCTTGAGATTAATTTTCAACACACCGTTTTTGTACTTGGCCTCCACTTTGTTCTCGTCGACCGCGGTCGGCAGCTCGATCGTACGCCGGTAGTACCCGAAAGAGCTTTCCACGCGGTGATAGTGTTCGTTTTTTTCCTCTTTTTCGTGCTTCTTTTCGCCGCGGATCGTCAACAGCCGCCCCTCCAGCGCTATGTCGATATCGTCCTTTTCGACCCCGGGAATCTCGGCCTTGACGATGATGTCCTTCTCACGCTCGCTCACGTCCACGCTGGGGTACCAGTTTTCTCCGGAAAGACCCTTGGGAAACGGTTCACCGAAGAACCTTTCCAGCATATCGTTGAAATCCGGACGGCGGCTGACCATCTCACCACTTCGTTTCTTCCAGGAAACCAGATTTCTCATACCTTCACCTCCTTTTTGTCGTTCAAAAGGATTTTTTAAAAATAAAATAATATATGATTAATTTTTGTCAATATTCTGTATATTACTATTAAATATTTTTTCTATTAATAATTAAGCAGCCTCCATGTGGCTCATGTAATTTTAAAAAATATAGGCGGAAATAAGGGTCGATACCGTACGTACTGAATGCCCGGCCCTTGTAGTGCCCTGGATCAACGGCGGGAGGAATGACGTTCTAATCTTTTTATTGAGGCTTAAACATGGTAAATTGAAACCGAAATCATCAACGAAGGAGATATGGCATGAAAGACGATCGGGGCGCCTACTATTACCCCAATCCGCTGCAGAAAAAATTCCGGATGTACGTGAAGGAAATGCACGGGGAAATCTGTTTCAGGATGTGGAATTCCGATGATCCGCAGCTGTGGGAAACCCATGGGTGGGTGCCCTACGGCGCCATTCGGGAGGCGGCGCAGGTGTATGACGGCAAGGCCATCGACCCCAAACAGGCCTATGACATCGAAGTCGCCCGGGCCTTGATGAAACACGGCGGCTGAAACCCTTTTCGAGAAGGCCGAAGCGATCGATTTTGACCTCTGACACCGTGACTATCGATTTGGGGAAAAACCTCAGGCTGAGAGCAATTCCGGCGCAGCTCTATGAGGAGTTGACCGAACGGTTGAAGTTCCCCAATCCCAAGTATCTCGAAAATGCCCGCATGGGCCGCTGGAATCGCGGCGTTCCGAAAGAGCTGCGCTTCTACGACCGCCTGAGGGGCGGGGGGCTGGCGATCCCCCGGGGTTATATGCGGCAGCTGATCACCACCTGCCGCCGGCTGGGTATCGGCTACCGGATCGAGGACCGGCGGCGCAGCCTGCCGCCGCTGGACTTCGCCTTCTGCGGGCAGCTGCGCCCCTTTCAGCTTCAGGCGGTCCGGCACATGCTGCGCAAGGAGTTCGGCACCCTGAACTCCCCGACCGGTTCCGGCAAAACCGTCATGGCCCTTTACATCATGGCCGAGCGCCGCCAGCCCGCGCTGATCGTCGTGCACACCGCCGACCTGGCACGCCAATGGACCGAACGCATCGAAACCTTTTTGAACATCCCGGCCAGGGAGATCGGCCGCATCGGCGGCGGCCAGAAGAAGATCGGCGCACGGGTGACGGTCGCCCTGGTCCAGTCCCTGTGCAAGTGCGCCGAGGACATCGCCCCGCACATCGGGCACCTGATCGTCGACGAGTGCCACCGCACCCCCAGCCGCACCTTCACCGATGCCGTGGCCGAATTCGATTCGCGCTACATGCTCGGCCTCTCGGCCACGCCCTGGCGCCGCGACAATCTCTCGCGGCTGATCTTCTGGCACCTGGGCGACGTGCATCACCAGGTCGAGAAAAACGACCTGATCCGCACCGGCCAGGTCCTGACGGCCGAGGTCATCTTCCGCAATACGGCGTTCAAGCCATACTACGACCCGGTCCAGGAATACAGCAAAATGCTCTCCGAGCTGACGGTCAACGACGAGCGCAACCGGCTCATCGCGGCCGACATCGCCGCCGAGGCGGCCGCGGGGGCCGGCATCTGTCTCGTGCTGACGGACCGCAAAAAGCACTGCGAATCGCTGGGGGCTCTTTTGCGCTACGGGTATTCTCTGCCGGCCGACATCCTGAACGGGGACCTGAGCCCCGCCGAGCGCGAATCGGTGATGGACCGGCTGCGGGCGGGCCGCGTCAGGGTGCTCATCGCCACCGGCCAGTTGATCGGGGAGGGATTCGATTGCCGCGAACTCACCACGCTGTTCATGGCGACCCCGGTGCGGTTCAGCGGCCGCGTCATTCAATATCTGGGGCGCATTCTGCGGCCGGCCCCCGGCAAGAAAAAGGCGCGGGTGTTCGATTACGTGGATGTTTATGTCGAGCCCCTGCTGAAGGCCGCCGGCGCCCGCAGGAAAATCTACGGGCTGCAGACGTGACATCCGTCATCGGAGGAGACGCATGAAAAGCTATCGCAAGGAATTGTGGTTCGAGGTCCCCACCCGGCGGGCCTTCATCAACATCACCGGCCAGGTGGAGCAGTGTTTGAAGGAAAGCGGCGTGAAAGAAGGCCTGTGCCTGGTCAATGCCATGCACATCACCGCTTCGGTCTTCATCAACGACGACGAACCGGGCCTGCACCACGACTACGAGGTCTGGCTCGAAAAGCTGGCGCCGCACGAACCGGTTTCGCACTACCGCCACAACGTGGGCGAGGACAATGCCGATGCGCATATGAAGCGCCAGGTCATGGGCCGCGAAGTGGTGGTGGCGATCACCGGCGGCCGGCTGGACTTCGGCACCTGGGAACGGATATTTTACGGTGAATTCGACGGGCGTCGCCGCAAGCGGGTGCTGGTTAAAATTGTAGGCGAATAAAATCGCTGCGCGATTTTATGCTATAAGGGCAATGATTGCGCGAGTTTATGTTATAAGGGCAATGATTGCGCGAGTTTATGTTATAAGGGCAATGATTGCGCGAGTTTATGTTATAAGGCAATGATTGCGTGAGTTTATGCTATACGGGCATTGTTGGCGCGATTTTATGTTTTAGGGGCATTGTTGGAGCGAGTTTATGCTATACGGGCTTTGTTGGAGCGAGTTTATGCTATGGGGCGTTGTTTGCGGGATTTAATGAGGCTTTAAGATAAAGGTTTTGGCATGACCGGGGGGTGGCGAGATTGCTTATTGGCCGCCGTCCGGGTATAATGAAGATTATGCCGACTGAAATCCCTTTGAATATTCGAACCGAGCCGTATCATCGATGCACGCCGGAACAGATACGACCTATAACTTCTTACTGCGGCCGGATTCTGACGGGCCGGTACGGGGCCCGGCTCAAAAACCGCATCGAGCAATGTCTTCTGCATTGCCAGGGTTTCGACGAACTGGGATCGCCCGCCATGCCCTACATATCGGCCTGGCAGGCCAAGGAAAACAGCATCTGGTACGAATTCGTCAGCCGGCGCCTCGTCGCCCTTCTCGGATGCAGCGGTTCAGAAGCCCCGCGGCTCTTCAATGAAAGCATCGTCGAGCGCCACCGCTACACCCGTCACCTCAACCGCAAGGGACCGGCCGAAGAAATTCTGAAAAAAAGCGAAGTCAATATCAAGAAGCTCAAGCTGCGCAGGGAAGTCATCCGCCAGGGGGCCCTGGACGTCGTTTACAAGGTCGAAACAGCCGCGGCGGGAACGTGCTGGATCAAAGACCAGGCCGCCATCGAAGCCTTCCAGCCGGACGGCGTTTACCTGTCGCTGGGAAGTCTGACCGTCGTTTCCCAGGAAATGGAAGCCGAGGAAAGGCTCAAGGAAGTGCAAAAGTCCTTGCGCAAAAGCGAAGAGAAGTACCGCGACCAGGCGATCCACGACAGCCTGACGAAACTGTACAACACGCGCCACCTCTATAAATCCCTGGCTGCTTTGACCAGGAAGCGGCCCCCGCAGGCAAAGCCGTTTTCACTGATATTCATGGACATCGATAACTTCAAGCAAGTCGTCGACACCCAAGGCCACCTGAATGCCAGCCGGACGCTGCGCGAAATCGCCGCAACCATAAAGTCCATGCTCTCCGAACCGGCGTACGGTGTCGCTTACGGCGGGGATGAGTTCGTGGCGGTGCTGCCGGGGGTCGACAAGCGCCGGGCCGTCGACCTGGCGGAAGCCATTCGCCGGCGCATAAAAGATACCACCTACCTCAAAAGGTCAAGCCTGGCGGTGCATGTGAGCGCCAGCCTGGGCATCGCGACCTTTCCCGACGACGCCGACAATCCGACCGATCTTCTGGCGCAAGCCGACCAGGCCATGTTCAGGGTGAAGGAGGGCGGCAAGGATTCGGTCTGCAGCCTGTCCGGCGGCTGACGACGAAAGCAAAGCTACTTCGACTACTTAAGGAACCCCTGGATGATCCAGTTGACCGCCTCGTCGTAGGTCAGCCCCAGGCTCATGAGCTTCATCAATTGGTCGTTGGCGATCTTGCCGATCGAGGCCTCATGGGTGAGTTCGGCATCCGGGTGCAAGGCCTTCAGGGCCGGAATGGTCTGATTGCGGCCGTTGTCCATGAGTATGGCGTCACACTCGATATGTCCGTAGCACCGGGCGCGCGCCGTGAGATTGACATAAAAGTCCTGCGTTGAATCGCCTTTCAAGACCGAGCGCGAGACGATGTTCGATTTGCTGTCGGTCCCGGCCAGCTCGATTTCATTTCTGGATTCCGCCGCCTGCCGGCCATCGGTCATGACCCGTTCGGTCAACAGCAAAACGCTGCCGGGACCGATGGTCGCCTCGTTGTAGCGCTTGGCCTCGTCCACCCCGCCGATCTGGGTCAGCTCCATCTCGGCGCGCGCATTGTCCTCCATGAACACCTTCGTCGTGGGATTCAGGCTTCGCTTGCCGGTGCCCTCGCCGATGGCCACATGCTTCTCGACGTATTTGACCTTGGCGCCGGAGTTTATCCTGAATTCATGGATGCCGGAATGGCCTTCCGCTTCGCGGCCGCCGCAGTGAATGCCGCAGCCCGCGACGATGGTCACATCCGCTCCGGCGCCGATGACAAACGTGTTGTACACCACGTCGTGAAGCCCGGCCTGCGACAAAATGACCGGGATGTGGACCGACTCGTTGACGGTGCCGGGCTTGACATCGACAATGATGCCGTCGCCTTTTTCATTGGTTTCGATGTTGATGTTGCCGGAAACCTCGCGTCCCAGCAGCCGCCCGTTTTTGCGGATATTGTAAGCGCCCTTGGGAATACTTTCGAGATCGGCGACTTCCTTCAGGACTTTCTTATCGATAGCATCGAGCATTTCCCTCTCCCCTGCACGGATCACTGAACGTGCACACGCTTAGATTGTCCAGCATCGGCATGGCCCCTTGTAGACCGCCGGTGTAGGCGATCCGGCCGTCTCTTATCAGCAGAAGCGTATCGGCGGCTTCCAGAAACGACTTGTTGTGACTGACGACGATGGTCGTGGTGTCGTTTTGCTCCTGTTCCCGTTTGAGCAGCGCCACCATCGGGCCGATGGTCCACAGATCGATGCCGGTGTCGGGTTCGTCGTAGATGGCCACTTTGGGATTGCGCGCGATGACGGTCGCCAGCTCGATCTTCTTGATCTCGCCGCCCGAGAGCTTGCTGTCGACGCGTTTGTCGAGAAAGTCCATCGAGCAGACCCCGACCCGGGCGATGATATCGGCCAGCTTGTCTTCGTCCTCTGTTCCGAGGGAGATGGACAGCAGGTCCCGAAAAGTCGTGCCCTTGAACCGCGCCGGATGCTGGAAGCCGTAGACGATACCCTGCCGTGATCTTTCATGAATGGGCGTTTTGCTGATGTCCTTGCCCTCGAAGATGATGCGGCCTTCCGAGAGGTCGTTGATGCCCATGATCAGCTTGGCCAGCGTCGTCTTGCCTGACCCGTTGGGGCCGGTGATGGCATAGAACCGGCCGGTTTCAAACGTGAAACTGATGTCGTTTATAATAGAACGCCGGGATGCAGCCTCCGCGCCCGCGTCGGATTGGGGCGCCTTGAAGAAGATGTTTTGCAGTTCCAACATGGTCGTATATCCCGAATGAGTGAATAAAAATTTGCAAAAGGAAAAGTTCGATTGTAATCACCCCCACCCGCCCTCCCCCACAAAGGAGGAGGAGAGTTTTTAATTCACAGAGGACGTCCAACTTTTCATTTGCCGTTTGCCTTATGTCGTTCGCCATTATTATATAAAAAATTCCTCTTTTTTTTCTTCCCTCCCCTTGGGGGACCTTGGGGGAGGGACCGGGGGAGGGGAAACCGCCGCCATTCCCATTACAGCTGCCGCATAAACGCCACCAGCGCCGCTTTCTCTTTTTGGGTCAGATTGACAGCGGTCACGATATTGAAAAACTCGACCGTATCCTCCAGGGTCAGCAGGCGACCGTCGTGCAGATAGGGCGGCGAGTCCTTGATCCCACGCAGGGTGAAGGTCTTGATGGGCCCGACTGCGGTGATGTATTTGCCGTTCGACATGTGCGGTTTATAGAAACGATTGACTTTGAGGTCGTTCATCTTGTCGTCGAGATAGACCGGGGCCGGGTGACATTCCGCGCAGCGCCCCTTTCCGAAAAACACCTCCTGGCCGAGCATCTCCTGCTCGGTCGCTTTGTCCGGATCGAGCTTTCCGAACACATTCAGCTTGGGCGCGGGCGGAAAGTCTAACATGTTCTGCATCTGGCCCATCATCACCACCTGGCTGGCGCGATCCAGGAAATTCGCTCCTTTTTTGGCGGCCGTAACCTGGTCCCCGTCGAAATAGGCCGACTTCTGCTCGAACTCGGTGAAGTCCTCGATCGAGCGCAGCGAGCGCTTGGAGCCGTGTATCTGCTGGTTGTGCACGCCTCTCAGACTGACCGTGTCCAGGCGCAGACGCGCAATGTGCGGCCGCGTGTCCGGGTTGAGGTGAAAGGCGGCGTTGGTATGGCCGTTGGCGTGGCAGTCCAGGCAGCTGATCCCGAGGGTCGGCTCCTCTACTTTGCGATCGGCGGTCTGATTGAACTGCTGCTGCGTAAACGGGGTCAGCAGCAGCCGCAGACCTTCCATCTGCACCGGGGTGAGAATGCCGTGCATGATGTCGAAGTAATTCTTGATGGTCAGCAGCTTACCTTGAGATACGTCCCCCAAGTCGGGCCGGCTGGTGAGGAAAATGGGCGGTGGAAACTCGGGCAGCAGATGCTGCGGAAAATCGAAGTCCACATCGAAGCGCCGCAGGTTCCGTTTTTCAGCTTCCATGATCTGTTCGATCTGGTTTTCCGGGATCACCTGCCCGCCGGTCTCGTGTTTGGCATGCGGCAGCGGCAGAAACCCTTCCGGGAAAACGCCCTTTTCTCTGATGTCATCCGGCGACATGCCGGCCAGCTTTTCCCAGGTCATGCCATCCGGCAATCGCACCCGAACGCCCTGCTGAACGTTCTTGGCGCCGCCGGCCATTTTGACGTCCGAGGGGTTGTCGCTCAAATCGTAGCGCCGTTTCAGAAGCTCCATCTGCCGCTTCATGACCTGCGGTTTTGCCTCCACGTCCTTTTTCATCATCGTCTCGAAATCGCCTGTGACGACGGGAATATATGTTTGATGGATGGGGTCGGCATTGTCGGGAATCCCCATTTGCGAATGGGTGGTTTCGGCCCGGGGAGACGCGGTGATCAGTGGAATCGTTCCCACTATGAATACGAGGACCTTTGCCGCGAAAAAAACTCGTCCTTTTTTCATCCTTTCCTCCTTTCCGGTTATTTTGCAATTGACTCGAAAGCGATGTGGCGCGCGCATTTGATGTTAATATCAAATGACGCCGGCGGGCAAGCAATGGGGGAAAGACCCCATATGGGCCGGATCAAGACCTATGAGTCCGTCCCAAGAAGATGTGCGGGCGCAGCGGAATGCGATTCGACAGCACGGTCCCGGGAAATGTCTCTGCTGTTGTGATCGACTGTGGTTTTAAGATAAAACTTTCGGCCGGGCGGGCGGCGGCATATTGCAAAGATAAAATGGAGACCGAGAATACCTGGAAAGAGTCGCGGATGAGAACAACCTATGCGGAAGGCGTCGCGCAGGCGGGCGAATCGACGATCGGGATCGTGAACGTGAATTTGCTGCCGGTCCCCGGACCGTCGCTTTCGGCCCATATCCGGCCCCGATGCAGGTCGACCAGGCTTTTGGTCAGGGACAGCCCGAGGCCCGTTCCCTGAAACCTCCGGCTCTTAGAGCTTTCGGCCTGCTCGAAAGGCTTGAAAATACGGATCAGGTCTTTACCGTCGAGCCCGATCCCGCTGTCGGAGATACAGACCTCAAGGTGGCGGCTGTATCGGCCGGCGCCGTCGGCACCTTCCGACTCGCCTGCATCCACCAAGCGGGCTGCCAATTCGATGCGCCCGCCGTTCGGGGTGAATTTAAGTGCATTCGCCAGTCTTCGGGCTGTAAAGTCAGAGTGTTCCCATGCAATAAAATACGAGAGGTGTAGTTCTATCCTCCGGCAACCGTCCGGAGGTCGGCAGTTGACCGATGGGGATATTGATAGATCCTTTGATGTGCATGAAATCGTAAATGATCTGGGGAAGGACATCGATCAGGCACACGGTTTCGCCACTATCCAGCATCGCCGACAACTCCGCCGTGGATATGTTGCGCCATTTTTCATTCGAGGTCAGGCCCCGCGCCGGCTGGCAAGCGAGAAATACAACAAAGATTGATTTCTTGAGCCGTGGTGAAGAAAACGGCACCGGAAATAAATCGAACCGGACTCAAAAACCAGCACCAGGAAGAAAAAAAGAATTTGTTCGGGGTGTTTTCGTGATAGGGTTCACAAGGTGATAACTATGGATGGACTTCTCGTAAAAATCGTCATCGTCGCCTTTTTAATAGAAAGCATCGTGCTCCATGAAATGGCCCACGGCTTCGTCGCGCTGCTGTTTGGGGACCACACTGCCCGGCGGTTGGGCCGCATAACCTTAAACCCCGTTCCCCATATCGACCCGGTGTGGACGATCGCCGTCCCCATCGCGGCCTATCTCATTTCCGGCGGAACGTTTGTGATCGGCGGCGCCAAACCGATCCCCGTAAATCCCTCCGCCTATCGTCGCCCGATCCTGGGCGACATCTGTGTCTCGGGCGCTGGAATCGCGGTAAACTTCCTGATCGCCGTCATCATGATTCTGCTGCTCAATCTCGTTCATCTGTTTTCCGGAAATCTATCCGGTTCGGCAGTCGCCGGCGTATTTCTGCGTGTCGCGCTCCTGAACATCGTGCTGGCGATGTTCAACCTGATCCCCATTCCGCCGCTGGACGGCAGCCACCTGTTTAAATACCTGCTGCCCGAGAGCGTGCGCGGTCCTTACGAAAAACTCGGTCGCACCGGTGCGGGTTTCTTCATTCTGATCCTTGCCATCAACATTCCGGGTGTGTGGGATGGGTTCAGGACCCTGCTCTACGGGGTTGGGGATTTTTTGATGAAGAGCCTTATATTTTTATAGCGGGAATGGTGTATATCTTTCAAAGATAATTTAGATGTAAGGCTTTTTTTTCAATGCTCAAATTCATTCCCGGCATCCTGCTACTGCAGGTCATCACGATCGGCCTGGTGCTGATAGGTCCCACCGACCTGAGCAACTGGGCCTGGCTGCGGGTCGCGGTTCCGATTGTCGTTGCCGGCTTGCTGACCGCCTTCTGGTTTGGTTCGATAGCCGCGCACCAGCGCAAGGACGACATCGGCCGTCTGAAGGAGCGGTATGCCAGGGAGCGGGAGGCTATCCGGGTCAATGCCGAACGGGCCAAGACCCGGTTGGTCAAGCAAGCCCATCGGGAAACCCTGCAGGCGGTGCGGCGCTCCTCGCGGCGGGCGAATATAAAAGTGGGGCTGGCTTTCGCGGGTGCGGCGGGCCTCGGTGGGTTTCTGATCCTGATGCAATTCATGTCGCTGGGGCTGCTGACGCTGGCCGGCGCCGGCGGCGCCCTGGGCGGTTACTTCTGGCGCAGCCGCCAAGAGAAAAACAAGCTCGAACCGCCCCGCGGCCTCCCGGGCGCAACGGTCATCGGCTCCCCGCCGCAAAGGCCGAAGCAGATACCCCATGAAGACCCGCGTCCTTGAACACGTCGCGCCGGGGGCCGCAGATGCGTCGGTCGCGATCTTTCACGGTGGTATCCGACGCATAGAGTGTGGCGAGTGCCCATCCGTTATCTTTTTTGGGCACTTCAGCGGGTCAAGATCATACCTGTGGAACCGTTCGCCGGGCAAGGCCTTCCCGCAACCCGGAAACCCGCTGCGACCGGCCGCTTGGCGAAAAAAAATCCTTCACGGACACTGATGAACAATTTGGCACACGCAGAGGCAGGTGATGCAAATTCACGCGAAGATTGAAAGGGTGGTGGTGGTCATTCTCCTGGTTATGATGGCGCTTGTCGTATGTTTGGCCACCGTCGAACTGGGCTGGTTCATCGTAAAGGATGTCATGACCCCGCCGATATTTCTGCTCGAGATCGACGAACTGCTGGAGATTTTCGGCATGTTCTTGCTGGTGCTGATCGGCATCGAGCTGTTGGAAACCGTAAAAATGTACCTTACCCAGCACACGGTTCATGTTGAAGTGGTCTTCATGGTGGCCATGATCGCCATCGCCCGCAAGGTCATCGTTCTGGATATAAAGGAGCTTCCGAGCCTCAGCCTGATCGGAATAGGCGTCGTCATCGTCTCCCTCGCGGTTGGATACTATCTCCTGAAAAAAAAACATAACTGATTCAGGAAGCCTGTGGTTCACGGCGGGCCTTTGCGGCGTGAATCCGGCGGATAAACATCTTTGAGCTGATCGATCCAGGTTTTCTGCCACAGCGTGATTCCGGAATGATACGCGGCCCGGCCGATGAGATGGGCGGCGACCGGGGCGGTCAGCAACAAAAACGCGATCGCGGTCAGCACCCGCAGCGTAATCCCCAGCTCATGATAAAATACGGCCTCCGCAATCAGAATCAGGCCGGCCCCCAGCGTGCCGGCCTTGGTTGCCGCGTGCATCCGCATGATGGTGTCCGGCAGCCGCAGCATGCCGAGGGCCGCCACCAGGGAAAAAAGGCTTCCTGAAACCAGCAATCCGGCTGTGATGATCTCACTCATGGTCTTCGCGCTCCACCGCTTCCGGTTTTGGGCCCGGTTTCACCGACCGCAGCAGAAACCGGGCGAGGGCGACGGTTCCCAGAAACGCGATCAGGGCATAGGCGATGGCCACATCCAGAAAAGAGGTTTCCCGGGCATAAATGGAATAGGCCGCTATGAAGGCCACCGTGAGAAACGAGATCAAATCGAGCGCCACGATCCGGTCGGCGGCCGCAGGCCCTTTGACGAGGCGCACAAACGCCAGCGCAATGCCCAAGAGCAAAACGATCAACGCGAATCGACCGGCATAACCGACAAGGACATCCCCACCCGGCATCAGCGCATCACCTCCAGCACGCGTCTTTCAAGCCCCGTTTTGATCAGGCGGCGGGTCTTCTCCACATCATCGAGGAACATCACGTGAACATACAGCGTCTTTTTGTCTTCGGAAACCTCGAGGCTCAGGGTCCCGGGGGTCAGGGAGATGAGATTCGCAACGAGCATGATTTCCAGATCGGTTTTGGCATCCAGGGGAATCCCGATGATCCCCGGGCGACTGATGTGTTTCGGCGTGAGCACATCCCACATGACCCGCACGTTCGAAATGAAAAGCTCTTTGACGAAGTAGGCCAGCAACATAACCGCTTTCGGCAGGCGGGTCAGGTAGCCGCTGTTTTCATACAGCGGCTTTGTCAGCCACAATGCAGCGAAACCGATCCCGAAACCGGCCAGAAAACCCCCGAGGCTGAAATGCCCCATGACGGCACTGAACCCGATCGCCAGGAATATGTTCAACAGGAAAAGATCGATCATGCCGGCCCCAAAACCGCTTTTATGTACATTTCCGGGTGCAGAAGCTCTTCGGCGGCCTGAAAGGCGATCTTCACGAACATCTCGGCGCCGAAGCCGATGACGACCGTCAGGACGACCAACCCGAGAATGGGAGTGAGCATCCATTTCGAAGGCTCGGCGGCCGCCACGGATGCGTCGCGCGGGTCGACGGAAGGCGACGGCTTCCAGAATACTTCGCCCCAAATTTTGGTCATCGAATAAACGGTCAACAGGCCGACTGCCGCCGCAATACCGGCCACCGCATACTGATGGATTTCGAGACTGGCGCGAATCAGGATCATTTTAGCCCAAAACCCGGACAGCGGCGGGAAACCGGCCAGGGAAAAGGCCGGAATGAAAAAGCACACGGCGACCCATCCGTGATGACGGTAAATGCCGCCGCTGCGCGAAAGCTCGAGCGATCCGGTAAGGCGCTGGACGACACCGCTGACCAGAAAGAGGTTGGCTTTGACGATGATGTGGTGAATCAGGTAGAATACGGCGCCGGCCAGCGCCAGGGAGGAGTCGAGCGCCAGGCCCAGGACCATGTATCCGACCTGGCTGATAATGTGAAACGAGAGGATGCGCCTGAAATCCCCCTGCGCCGCCGCGCCCAGCACGCCGGTTATCATCGTCAGCGCCGCCACCGCCAGCAGCACCCCATGCGTGTAGGCCGTATGGATCGTAAAAACCAGGGTGAACATTCTTATCAGGGCATAGACGCCCACCTTGGTCAGCAATCCGGCGAAGATGGCCGACACCGCAACCGGCGGGGTGTGGTAAGAGGCCGGCAGCCAGAAAAAGAGCGGAAACAGGGCCGCCTTGATACCGAAGGCGCCCATGAAGAGCATGCTCACCGCCGTCAGCAGGCCCGGGCTGTCGACCGCTTGGACCTTCAGGTGCAGGTCGGCCATGTTCAAGGTTCCGGTCAGCCCGTACAGCAAGGCGATCCCCGACAGCAGCAGCAGGGTGGACAACAGATTGATGACGACGTATTTCACCCCGCCGTCGAGCTGGCTTCTGTCCTGGCCCAGGACCAGGAGCCCGAAGGATGCCATCAGCATGACCTCGAACCAGACATACAGGTTGAACAGGTCGCCGGTCAAAAAAGCGCCGCAGATGCCGCCGACCAGGACCTGCATCAACGGGTAGTAGCCGCGGGCGACGAGGGGGGCCGCGATGTCCGACCTGGAATAGGCGGTCACGGCCAGGTTGATGACGGCGGTGATGACGACCAGGACCGCGCTCAAATGGTCGGCGACGAGGGTGATCCCGAAAGGCGCCGGCCAATTTCCCATCTGGGAGGCGAAAATGCCGCTGAGATGGACGCGGTAAAACACCATGCCGCCGGCAATCACGTGCAGCGCGGCGGCGCTCAGGGCAATGGTGTTGGAGCCCCTCGCCGGCGGCTTGACCAGCAGCAGCGCCACGGCGGTTGCAAACGGCAGAACTATCGGCCAGACCAGCAGGCTGCTCACCGGCGTTCTCCCGTTTCTGCGGTTGCGGCCGCAACCCGCTGGCTCTCGTCGGGTTCGGCGACCCGCATCGCTTCCGTGTCCACCGTGCCGACTTCCTGGTAGGCGCGGTAGAAAAGCACGAACACGAATGCCAGCAGCGCAAAGCCGATGACGATGGCCGTTAAAATCAACGCCTGCGGCAGCGCATTGGCCACCGGCGTCACCGGCACCGTCCCGCCTTCCGGAATCAACGGCGGGCGGCTGCTGGACAAGCGGCCCACCGTGAATATGAGCAGATTGACCGCATTGCCGAGCAGGACCAGACCGAAGATAAACCGGATGAGGTTGCGATCCAGAATCAGGTAGATGCTGCCGGCCGCCATGGCGCCGACCAGAAGAGCGAACTCGGTTTCCACGTCAGTTTTCTTCCAGGGCCAAAATAAGGGTCAGAAGGGTTCCCAGAACCGCCAGAAACACCCCGATGTCGAAAAACAGCGGCGTGCCGATCGCCAGGACCGTCGACGCGTCAGTCTGCACGACCCGCCACAGGCCCGTCAGGAAAGGTTGGCCGGCCATCGCCCCGACCAGACCGCAAACAATCGCCACTCCCAGACCACCCATCGCCAACCGTTCGGGATCGACGCGCAGCGCACGGCGCACGGCGGCAGGTCCCTCGGATATGGCGACCAGGGCGAAACCGGTCCCGGCCACCAGGGCCGCCACGAACCCGCCCCCGGGCGCATTGTGGCCGCGGAACAGCAGATAGACGGCAAAAACCAGAATCAATCCGGCCAGCAGACGCGTGGCGACTCTTAAAACCAGGGAGGACATCAGCGTTTCCTCCGGGTTTTGATCAAGGCACAGCCGGCCAGGCCCGCAATGGCCACCACCGTGATTTCACCCAGCGTGTCCAGGCTTCGAAAATCGACTAAAATAACGTTGACGATGTTGCGTCCGTGAGCCGCGACGACGCTGTTGGCTTCAAAAAATTCGGTGACGAATCGATCCAGCTCGTGCTGGTTTACCTCCAGGATCAGGGCCGATATCAGGATGCCCGCCGCCGCGGCGATCATGCCGTTGAGGACACGGTCGAAACCCTGACCGCTGTTGCGGCGCGCCAGGGGCGGCAGCCGCAAAAGGACGAGGGTGACGATGATGATGGTCAGGGTTTCCACCAGAAGTTGGGTCAACGCCACGTCAGGGGCTCCGTTTATAAGAAACAGCATGGCTATGCCGACACCGACGACGCCTAGACCGCTTATCGCCAGAAGCCGGGATTTCGCCGCGACGACCGCAGCAACGGCCGCCGCGATGATGACGGCGATGAGCACTCCCGTGTGCCCCGCACCGGCGAAGTCGGCCGCCGACAGGAAGGGAACCTGTGCCAGATTGGTCATGAGCGGAGCGGCAACGGCCAGAGTGACCGATCCGATGATGACCACCAGATAGCGGTGCAGGGAACCGTTTTGCAGAACACGGGTCTGGGTCCCGGCCAGCCAGGCGAGGAAGCCGAGAAGGCCGGTATAAATGCCTTCCGCCGTTAAGGGACTTCGATAGACCCCCATTAACAGGATTTGCCGGATTTTATGGCGCAGAAAATATACGGTCGTCCCGAGGCAAAGCGTGACAATGCTCAGCAGCAGCGGTTCGTTGATTCCATGGTACAACTTCAGCTGGATGTCCTCGGTGGTCCAATGGAAAGCCCGCACCGCCGGCTCGACAAGCCAGTGGGAGACCACGCCGGGTACGATGCCGAAAACGATGCCGAGGCTGCCCATCAACACCGGCCCGATCCACATGGACAGGGGCGCTTCCACGGGCCGGCGCGGCGTCTCTTTCAACTGTCCCAGAAATGGTCTGAGGGCGACGATGCCGGCCACCGCCATCATCAGGGAGTTCGACAGCAGTGCAGCCGTCGTGGCGAATCCCGGAAACAGCTCTTCGGTCAAGGCGCCCTTGTACATGATCTCCTTGCCGATGAATCCGAAAAACAGCGGAAACCCGGCCATCGAGAGGGCGGCCGCGGCCACGGCGAAGGCGGTGAAGGGCAGCGGTTTGAGCAACCCGCCGAGGTGCTCCAACTGCCGCGTCCCGGTTTGGTGATCGATAATGCCGACCACCAGAAACAGGGACGACTTGTAGAGCGAATGGACCAGATAAAAGGTCATGGCCGCCGTCAGGGCGGGGGTCGTTTTACCGCCCAAAAACATGGTGAGAATGCCCAAAGCCATTATCGTCGTATAGGCCAATACCCGCTTCAAGTCCGATTGGATTGTGGCCTGAATCGAGCCGACCAGGGCGGTGATGCCCCCGATGATGACCAGGGTCCCCATCCACGGGGGCGTGCCGCCCAGCACGGGATGCAGGCGCGCCAGCAGGTATATGCCGGCCTTGACCATGGTGGCCGAGTGCAGATAAGCACTGATGGGCGTGGGGGCGCTCATGGCATTCGGCAGCCAGAAGTGAAACGGGAATTGGGCCGATTTTGTGAAGGCCCCCGCAAAAACCATCAGCAAAACGGCAAGGTACAGCGGGTGTTGTTTGATACGGGTGGCATCCTGAACCAGGCCGCGGAACGCATAGGTGTCGCTGATTGATCCCAGCAGCAAAAATCCCACCAGGAGCGCCAGCCCGCCGGCCCCGGTAACCAGCAGGGCCTGTCTGGCGCTGGCCCGCGCCGTTTCGGATTCGTGCTCGAAACCGATGAGCAGATACGAAAAAAGGGTGGTCAGCTCCCAGAAGACAAACAGCGCCATCAGGTTGTCGACCAGGACCAATCCGAGCATCGCGATCATGAAGCCGTTCAGGTACAGGTAAAATCGACCGATCCGGGCATGGTCGCCCAGATAATCGGCGGCGTAGAGTTCGACGAAGAACCCGACGCAGCAGATCACGAGCGCGAAGAGCAGGCTCAACCCGTCGATCAGAACCGATAATCGAATCCCCAGGCTCGGAATCCAATCGATCTGGAAAAAAACAACCTCCCCGTCGCTCACACGCGGCAGGAGATAGAGCAAGAGGCAGAAAAAGCCGAGTGGAATGAGGCTGGTCGCCCGTCCGAGGCGAAAAACGGGCGGGTGTCTGTCGGCGGCTGAATTTCGGGGTGTCATGTATCCTGCCGGAACAAAAAGAGTGGGCGGCCGGCCCTTCGAATCGTTTTAAGGGACAGGTCGCCGGAAATCCGCAGCAGCAGCCGGCTGCGGATGTCGACAGAGCAGGCGTGGGCAATCGTCACGGTGGAGGAGCCTCCGGTTTCGCCCTTGGGGCTTATGCATCGGGCCGGGGTGGGGTACAGGGGCGGCATCGTGCCACTGTACCCGATGCCGATTGACATCAGACTTCCATATCCTTATCAGCATGTCGATAAAAATGCATTGATTTTTACAGGCGTTGCACGTATTGAGTAAAAAAAAAATCATGATATCTTGAAACCAAAAACACCTGAGAGATCGGCCATGCTGAAAAATCCGTCTGAAAAATGGCACCCCGCGAATCCGGAAAAACTTGCCAGGCAATTCGAGCGTGTCGGCTGGGTAGGTTTCTGGCTGCAGTTGGTGATGCTGACCATTCCCGTGCTGCTGCTCATCTACGTCGTGTTTTTGAGCAGCCCCGGATCGGCCCAGCGCAAGGGGATCGATCTGAGCAATTATTTTACCTATATCGGCTTGCTGGAAATGGCGTTTACCACCTTCTGGTTCTTCAGGTATACCCGCGTGGCCAAAAAGATTGCAGATCCTGAGACGCGACCGTCTCAGGCCTCGGTCATGAAAACGATCTGGATCGGACTGGGAGCGAGCATGGTGGGCATCTTGCTTTCAATGGTGCTGATGACGGGGGCGGTACTGCGGTTCTTGTTTGTTCTTTTGGCCACGCCCCAAACCGGCATTCCGTTCGCTCAGGCGGGCGGCGATCCGGCGCTGACCTTATCGGCTGTCGATGCGGTCGCCATGACCTCCTTGCAGGTCACCCTCGCCGCCGAGTTGATCGTCCTCGCCCTGTCTCTCTGGCTGCTTTTCAAGGTCACCCGGACCGCGGCGGCGGGTGTCGACGCCAGGCTTTCCCCTCAAGTTAAAGGTGCAACGGGACTGTAGCCCGCAAGCACGCCCTCCATGCGTTAATTTAAGGCCAACCTTCTCTCCTTCTTGGATTGCTGGAAAACGCCGGCCTGATTGCAGGTTTACAGAAGTACGCCGGTCAAATGGTCCGCAAGCGCTCCTCGAGCCCGAAGCTTCTGGCGCTGAATACGGCCCTGATGAATGCACTGGCTTACAGGACTTTCGAGGATACACGCCGCAAAACGGACCTCTGGGGCCGTATCGTCGAATCGGCCGTCGGCGCAGCCATTTACAACTCTGCCCGGGGTCTGGGCATCAGCCTGCACTATTGGGCCGCAAGCAACCGCGAAGTCGATTTCGTCTTGGCCAAGGGGGACGATGTGTTGGCCATCTTCACTCCCGGGAATAGACGCTTTCGTGCAAGCCTTTCCTCGCGTCCGCAAGCTTTTGATCGGCGGCCAGGGCATGGACCTGGAAACCTTCTTCAGTCTGCCGATACACTGTCTTTTTTGAAAAGGTTTGGGGTTCCCCGGCGTGTCGGGTCAACCTGTAGAAAATCCCCACAGGTGTGTTGCACAATCCTACACTCTCAATAACAATATAATAATAAACAGAAAAACTTAATGCAGGCGGTGGACACGGCCTTTTTTCAACCGCCGAGTGTAGAATATCCCCACGCCTGCCGCAACGGCCCGCTGCGCTCCCGTCCGCTCCTCGAAACCAATTTTATCAAATATTATCAATTTATTAAGTTTTACTTTGCGCCCCTCCCCTTCCGTGGCACGCGCCTTGCTCTAATAAAGCAAACGCAATATCACACGACCGCAACACTCATATCAACTTTACCGAAGGAGACAGGCAAATGGAAAAGACACCGAAAAGCCAGAGGGGTCAACTTGGATATGGATCTTCCTACCGCAAGGGCCAGCGAGCGGATCTCGGCCGGCGCGAGGCCATCGACACGGTGCTGGGGGGTCAGGTGTGGCTGGTCAAACCCGACACGGAAGCCCATGCGCCGCACCCGTGCCTGTGGATGCAGGCCGGCGTGGTCGATCGTAAGAACTGCAACAATTTTTATGACTGCACCACCTGCAAATACGATCTGGGGATGCACCTGAAGGTCGAAAAAGGCAAGCAGGTCAGCTGGCAGGATGCCATGCGGCGGCGGCCGGCGCTGGAGAGGGTCTGCCGGCACTCCCTGACAGGCCGCATCGCCAGGCGGGCGTGCGCTTACGATTACCAGTGCGCAACCTGTGACTTCGACCAGTTTTTCGAGGATGTCTGGGCGCCGAAGACCAAAAGCCGGCCGCACGAGATCCAGAGCGTCAAGGGGTTCGACGTGCCGATGGACTATTATTTCCACAACGGACACACCTGGGCCCGGATCGAGAGCGGCGGCGGCATCCGGGTTGGACTGGACGATTTCGCCCTCAAGCTGCTGGGCCAGGCCGATGCGCTCGACCTGCCGTTGATGGGCAAGGAACTGGACCAGGGCCGTGCCGGCTGGGGGCTCAGGCGCAAAGACAACCTGGCGGACGTGCTGTCGCCCATCGACGGGGTCATCGTCGAGGTCAACGCCAGCGTGCTGGAAAACCCGGGCATCGCCAACCGCGAGCCCTATGGCGACGGATGGCTCTTCATGGTCCGGACCCCCAACATCAAGAGCACGGTCAAGCAGCTCATGTCCGATGCCGGCAGCCTGGAATGGATGAACGCCGAGGTTCGGACGCTGGAGGCCATGATCGAGGAAACGGCCGGTCCGCTGGCCGCCGACGGCGGCCTCCTGCAGGCGGATGTCTACGGCAACCTGCCCGATCTGGGCTGGCAGAATTTGACCAGAACGTTTCTGAGAAGCTGATCGCAGCGGCCCGCAACCCCGAGGAGTGTCTGAAGAGGGCGACATGACACGGCAGCGCTGTCGAAGCGCAGACAGATTTCGCCAGTTTCAGACACCCCCCAAAAATTTCATGGCGGTTACCGTATTATGAAGCCGACCCCACGCCCCGACATTACCAGCGAAAAAACCCTGCCGGCCTGCATCTGGATGCAGGCCGGTGTCGTCGCCCGCAAGTCCTGCCGTATCGATTTCCAGTGTGCGGCCTGCCGCTACGACAAGAAGATGCGGCAGGCGGCCAGCGAGAACCAGGCCCCACGGGCCCGGGAAATCGCGGACCGGCCGGGGCCGCGGGCCGGCATCGTCTCCTGGAAGGACCGGCTCAGGGAATTGCCGCCCTGGAAAAGACCCTGCCTGCATTCGATGAAGGGGCGCATCGAGTTCAGGGCCTGCACCAACGACTACCGCTGCGCCGACTGCGAATTCGATCAATACTTCGACGATCAGTTCACGGTTCACGCGGTGGTCAAACCGGTGAAGGAACTCGATGTCGCGGGCTTCAAGATTCCCCAGGGATACTACCTCCACCGCGGCCATGCCTGGGTCAAAATCGAAGAGGGAAATACGGTGCGGGTCGGCCTGGACGATTTTGCCGCCCGCACCTTCGGCCCCTTTTCGCAAGTCGACACACCGCTCCTGGGACAGGAGGTGACGCGCGAGCAGCCGGGCATCACCCTGACCCGCGGCGACCGGACGGCCCGGGTCCTGTCGCCGGTCACAGGCGTCGTCACGGCGGCCAACCCGGCGATGTTCGGGGCGGCGAAGGCCTTGGATCGCGATATGTACACCCGCAACTGGCTCGTCCGGGTCGATGCCGGCGACTTGCGGCGGGATTTAAAGCATCTGATGATCAGGGACGAAGCCTCGGCGTTCTTTGAAAAGGAGATCGAGCACCTCTACCGGGTCATCGAAGAAACCGCCGGTCCCCTGGCAACCGACGGGGGGCACCTGGCCGCCGACCTCTGCGGCAATCTGCCGCAGCTCGACTGGGAAAAGCTCACGCGAATTTTCCTGCGCACCTGCTGACAAAAGCCGGTGGGGGGCTCTATAAATTATTAAATCATTTCAGTTTTGTGGGACAGGTTTTATGCCGCCTGCATGGAACAATGGAATGTTGGAATCATGGGAAGATGGAACACCGATGGTCCCAATATTCCATCATTCCATTGTTCCATTATTCCGATCGTGAGCGTGAGCGACCTCGGTTCATGCCTCCTCGGAACCCGCAAACCGTTGAGCCTTTACCCGGACGGTGGCGGGTGCCGGCTGAAATTTCCCCGACGATATCCCGTGCAATGATTCTCTGAACGACATTTTTAGTTGACAGCGGCCTGCCCCATCTATATATTCCATTGAAACGATGTATTGTCCTTTGCGGAATGGGGCTGCAGGCCAAACCACGCCCGTGTTTCACTAATGGATACACTACAGGAAGATGACATGCGGGATTTCATCAAGGTCATGAAGGCTCTTTCCGACCCCAACCGGGTCAAGATGATCAAAATGCTTCAGCGGCGGGTGATGTGTGTGTGCGAGTTGCAGGCGGCGCTGGGGTTGGCCCAGTCCACCGCCAGCAAGCACTTGAAAGTTCTTGAAGAAGCTGGCCTGATCACTTTTTCCAAGGAAGGCTTGTGGGTCAATTACCGGTTGGCGGACGGGGCCCGGAATCCGTATGTGGCCAGTCTGCTCGGAAACCTGCGGCACTGGCTGGAAGATGATCCCGAGCTGACGGCGTTCTTGGACCGCCTGCCGGGAATCCGCCGGGAATTCATCTGCGGCAATTGATTTTTTTTTAAACTCATAACATCGTCATATGGCGAAGTGGAAATAAAAGTCTGTAAAGGAGTTTTCCGATGAAGGCGCTCGATTCTCCAAACTGTTGCTCGGCCGCTAAAAACGACCGTTCGTCCGGTCCCGTCGCCGGTTCCGATAATAGTGCGGGCACCCGCACCTATCTGCTGCTCACTCTCCTGGCGCTCATCGCCTGGTGGGGGCTTTACCTGAACCTGTCCCCTGTCGCCGATCTTGCCACGGGTGGTCTGCTGAAAATATCAGGGATTTCGGCGGCCGGCCATCTCGGCAGCGCCATCGCCTTTTTCATATACGAAGTGCCCAAGGTGCTGCTGCTGCTCACGCTCGTGGTATTCGGCGTGGGCATCGTCCGCTCGTTTTTCACCCCCGAGCGCACGCGCCGGATTCTGGCCGGAAAGCGCGAATCGGCCGGCAACGTCCTTGCGGCACTGCTCGGCGTGGTCACGCCGTTTTGTTCCTGCTCGGCCGTGCCGCTTTTCCTGGGCTTCGTCACCGCCGGGGTGCCGCTCGGGGTCACGTTTTCCTTTCTCATCGCGGCCCCCATGGTCAACGAGATTGCGCTGGTGCTCCTGTACGGCTTGTTCGGCTGGAAGGTCGCGGCCATTTATTTCGGCATGGGACTCATGATTGCGATGGTTGCCGGCTGGGTCATCGGCCGATTGCACATGGAAAAACACCTCGAAGAGTGGGTATTTGATATCCAGGCGGGCGAAAACGGCGTCCCGGAGCCGCGGAGAAATTGGGTCGAACGGATCCAGGCCGGCACCCTGGCCGTGCGCGACATCGTGGGCCGGGTCTGGTTGTACGTCGTTTTGGGAATCGCGGTCGGCGCCGCCATTCACGGCTATGTGCCCGAAGGAATCATGGCGGGCTTCATGGGAAAATCGGCCTGGTGGTCGGTCCCGCTGTCGGTGTTGCTCGGCATTCCCATGTACTCCAACGCGGCCGGGATCATTCCGGTGGTGCATGCCCTGCTCGAGAAAGGGGCGGCCTTGGGGACGGTGCTGGCCTTCATGATGTCGGTCATCGCCTTGTCCCTGCCGGAGATGATCATATTGCGCAAAGTTCTCAAACCACGCCTCATCGCCACCTTTATCGGGGTCGTCGGCGTGGGGATTCTTCTGGTCGGCTACCTGTTCAACGTTCTTATATAAAGGAGGGGTATAAAAATGGAAATCAAAGTTCTCGGACCGGGCTGTAAAAAGTGTCACGAAACCGAGGAGATCGTCAAGGCGGCCGTGGCCGAAACCGGTGTCGACGTGCGCGTCGATCACGTCACCGACATCAAGGAAATCGCGGGCTACGGGGTCTTCGTGACCCCGGCGGTCGTCGTCGACGGAAAAGTCAAAATTGCGGGCAAGGTCCCCAAAAAAGATGACGTGAAAGCCTGGCTGACGCAGCGATAGAAAACCCGCGGGCCGGGGACCGGCACCTTGCCGCTCCTCAGCAGCCGGCCTCCACCCCCAGGCGCGCCAACTCGTCCTGCAACAGGACCTTGCAGTGCCGGCAGAGTTGATCCGACTTGCGGTCCACATCCTTGATGCTGCGGCAATAGTGCATGATGCAGCTGCGCTCGGGGCAATGACGCAGCTTGAAAGTGTGGCCCAGTTCGTGAATGGCCTCTTTCACCGCCCGGCACAGCAGCGCGGCATCGCCGCCGGCGGCCGGAGTTTCGTCCGCCAGCCGATGGGTCGAGATGATGGCGGCCTTGCCGCCCAGCTGCGCCTCGCCGTAAACGTGGGTGAGGATCGGAATGAAAAGATCGACGGGGGTGATCGCGACCAGCTTCAGGACCCGCACCGGCGCGGACGCCGCCAGCTGCGCCAGAATCGGGGTCGAGTGATACTGCCGGCGCACGGGATTGAAAGCGAAATCGACGGAACGCAGAATGCTCTGCACCTCGCCCGGCAGGCCGTAGATGCTCTCGATCGCGCACCGGACCGCATCGCACAGCGCGGAATCGATTTTTCCGATGGGGGCGACGAGAATGCAGTATGCGGGCCGGGCGATCAATGTTGCTTCTGAAGACGATAGCGTCTGATTTTGCTGTAGAGGGTCGAGCGATCGATGTCGAGCACTTTCGCGCAGCGGGCGATGTTCCAGTGGTTATGCTCGAGTACCCGCTGGATGTGGGCTTTTTCGACTTCCTTGAGGGAATCGTTGGCCGGCAGGAGATTGTTCTGCTGACAGAAAAACGGCAGGTCCTCGGCGCGGATTTTACGCTCCTTGCCGATGACGAGGGCCCGTTCTATGGCATTTTCGAGTTCGCGCACATTGCCGGGCCAGTCGTGGAGCATCATTTCATCCATCGCCGCCCGGCTGATGCCGTCCATCGGTTTGTTGGTCTCCTGAGAAAACCGGGTCACGAAATGATCGGCCAGAAGTGGCAGGTCTTCCTTGCGCTCGCGCAGCGGCGGCATGTCAAAGGCGATGACGTTCAGGCGGTAAAACAGGTCCTGCCGGAAGATGCCCTGAGCGATGGCGGCCTTCAGATCGCGATTCGAGGCGGCGATCACGCGAAAGTCCGCTTCCATCGGCTGGGTGCCGCCCACGCGATAAAATACGCGGTCTTCAAGGACGCGCAGCAGATCGATCTGCATGCGCATGCCGATCTCGCCGATTTCATCCAGAAAAAGGGTGCCGCCGTGCGCCAGCTCCAGGCGCCCTTTCTTGGTTTCCTTGGCATCGGTAAAGGCCCCCTTCTGGTGGCCGAACAGCTCGGTCTCCATCAGATGTTCGGGAATGGCCCCGCAGTTGACGGCCACAAACGGGCCGGCGGACCGCGGGCTGCTGGAGTGGATGGCCTTGGCGGCCAGCCCCTTGCCGGTGCCGGTTTCCCCGGTGATCAAAACCGTCGAGTCGGTCGCGGCCACATCGCGGATCAAGTCGAAAACCGTCTGCATGGCCGCCGACTGCCCGATCATGCTCTCGAACCGCGCCCGTTCCTTCCAGGCTTCGCGCAGGAAAACATTTTCCCGCATCTGGGCCTGCTGCGAGATGATTTTTTCGATCAACAGCCCCATCTCGTTCGGGTCGAAGGGTTTGAGCAGGTAGTCGTGCGCCCCGTTTTTCATGGCTTCGATCGCCGTCGAAACGGACCCGTAGGCCGTGATCATGACGATGGCCACATCCGCGTCCTCGGATTTGACCTGCCGCAGGACCTCCATTCCGCTCATGCCCCCCATCTTGATATCGACCAGCATGATGTCGTACCGGGTGACCTTCGACTTATCCAGTGCCTCCTCGCCGCTGGCAGCCGTCTCCACGGCGTAGCCGTCCCGTGCCAGCCAGTCGGCCAAAGATTCGCGCATGATTCTTTCATCGTCGACAATCAGAATCCTGGTGTCACTCATCCCGGCCTCCACCTTTTTTCTGCAGGCCTTGCCCGGTTCCCCAAGGCAGTTCGACCGTAAATTCGGTCCCCTCCCCGGGCGTCGATGCGACCTGCACCGTGCCCTCGTGCTCCTGGATGATCCCGTAAGCCACGGAAAGCCCCAACCCGACGCCCTTGCCGTTTTTCTTGGTGGTGAAAAACGGCTCGAACAGACGCTGACGGCGGTTCTCGGGTATGCCGATGCCGGTATCCCTGAAGATCACCTGAAGAGATTTCTTGCCGGGCGCAAACCGGGTTTCGATCGTCAGCATGCCGTCCTTCTTGGCTTCCATGGCCTCGACCGCATTGGAGACGATATTCATAAAAACCTGCTGAAGTTGATCCGCGGAACCGATAATCGAGGGCAGATCGGGAGCCAGGCGCTGCTCGACCCGTATCGTGTTGATTTTGATGAGATTGGCATTGAGCAAAAGGGTCTTTTCGATCAGGCGGTTGACGTCCAGCAGGGCCCGCTCCATTTTCGCCTGGCGCGAGAAGGCCAGCAGGTTTGAAACGATCCGGCTGATCCGCCGCGTCTCGGTCTCCATCAACTCCAGATAGTGATCGAAGCGACCGGTTTCCGGGTGTTTGATGTTTTCTTCCGCATTGATCCGCTTGATCAGCAGAATCAAATTGAGGATTCCGGCAATGGGGTTGTTGATTTCGTGGACGACCGATGCGGAGAGTTTTCCCAACGACGCCATTTTGTCCTGGTGGATCAGCTTGGCATGGGTCTCCTCCAGCTGGCGGGTCCGTTCCTCGACCATCTTCTCGAGGCGCCGGGTGAGTTCCTCCTCCTCTTTTTTGCGGGCGGTGATATCGCGGCTGATTTCGATGAATCTGGATATTTTGCCGTGCTTTTCCCAGATCGGGTAAATGGAAACCTCGAAATACCGCAAATCGCCCTGATGGTCGCGGCGGGTCATGGTGCGGTGACTGGGGCCGTTGTTTCGAATCGCCTGGTTCAGGGGGCAGACCACCTCGTCCCGGTTGCATTGCAGATTGGCCCTCTGGAATACCTCGTGGCATTTGTGGCCGATCACTTCTTCGCGACTGTAGCCCATTTTGTTCAGGAAGGAGTCGTTGACGTCGATGATGTCCATCTGCGGATCGAGAACCAGGATGAAGTCCTCGAGGCCGTTCAGGATCGTTTCGACTTCGCGGTTGCGCTCCCGCAGTTTTTTTTCTTCGGCGCCGATGGCCTTCCAGAACAGCTCGAAAACCTCACAGGCGAGAATCCGGATCTGTGGCGGTCGGGTCGCGAGGATGTCCTTGAGGATGTCGGGATCGGGTATCAGGATGATGATCAGCTGGATCTGGAAGCGGGGGTCGTAAAGGTCGTGATAGTCCGTCACGGTTTCAAGCCCCAGCTTGGCGGCCATCCGCATGCCGGGGGCCAGCGGGTCTTCATCGGCCACGGCCAGGATCCGGGCGTTGACCGGGCCTTTTTCACTGTCGAGGGCGGTCTTTACGAGCACCTCGATGCACAGGTCCCCGGCGCCGACCAGGGCGATGTTGATGGGTGCCGGTTCCGTGTCGGGCGTCACGCCCCGCGGCGCACTGTCTGTCATCCCGAAAAGCCTCCTGGTGACGGGGTTGCGCAACGATAAACGCAGGCCATCCCTGACATCGAAGCGCCAGTTTGGCCCGCGGCCGTCTGCCCCGGTCAACGTGCCGGCGGCCCAAGGCGGCGGCCGCCAATTGAGTTAACACGGCCCCGGCGGATTTGCAATTTCCAAATACAAAGACCTTGACAGTAGTTTTGGGTATATGTCATAAAACTTCTTCGGCAAATGAACGGGAAAAGGGAAAAAAGAATGGCAAAAGGCGAACGGCAAATGATCGGAACGGCGAACGGCAAATGACAGAACGGCTAACGGCAAATGACAGAACGGCTAACGGCGCACGGCGAACGGCAAACGGCAGTTGGTCAACAGAACCTTTTTTTTTGCCTTCAGCCTTCAGCCTTTCGCCTTTTGCCTTTCGCCTTTCGCCTTTCGCCTTTTTTTCATGCGGTCCATATAGATCGCGGATAGGCTCTGTTTAACCGCCGTCGGCAGATAAGGATTCACCCGGATCCCCTGCGGGCGGCCCCATAAAGGATCGGAAGAGTTGCTATGAGTAAAAGCGAAGCAGTTGGTTCGGTACTGGTTGTCGGAGGAGGGATCGCTGGAATGCAGGCTGCCCTGGATCTGGCCGATTCCGGCTATCTGGTTCACCTGGTCGAAAAATCACCGGCCATCGGTGGTGTCATGAGTGAACTGGACAAGACCTTTCCCACCAACGATTGTGCGATGTGAATTATCTCCCCCAAACTGGTCGAGGTCGGCCGGCATCTCAACATCAATCTGATCACCTGCGCCGAAGTTGAAAAGGTCGCGGGGTCCCCCGGTAATTTCAAAGCCATCATCAGCAAGAAGCCCCGGTATATCGACGAGGCAAAGTGCACGTCCTGCGGCGACTGCGTCGCGGTGTGCCCGGTGTCCATGCCCAACGAGTATGACCAGGGGTTTTCGGAGCGCAAGGCAACCTACAAGAAATATGCCCAGGCGATTCCGGGCGCTTTCGCCATCCAGAAGGCGGACAAGGCGCCCTGCCGCCTGGCCTGCCCGGCGGGCTTGAATGTTCAGGGCTATGTCCAGATGGTGGGCGAGGGCAAGTACAAGGAAGCCCTCAAAATCATCATGGAGGACCTGCCCCTGCCCGGCGTCCTGGGACGGATCTGCCCCCACGGCTGTGAGGACGCCTGCCGCCGCTGCGAGGTCGATGAGCCGGTGGCCATCCGCGACTTGAAGCGGCTGGCCGCCGATCAATTCGATCCGCGGGATATCGACATCGAGTGCCGGCCGCCGCGCCAAGAGACGGTGGCGATCATCGGCTCGGGGCCCGCCGGCCTCTCGGCGGCCTACCACCTGGCGCGCAAGGGAATCAAATCGACCATCTTCGAGGCCCTGCCCAAGACCGGCGGAATGCTGCGCGTCGGCATTCCGGAGCACCGCCTGCCGCGCGAGGTGCTCGACCGGGAAATCGAACTGATCACCAACCTGGGCGTCGACATCAAGACGAACACGCCTCTGGGGCCGGATCTGACCATCGACGATTTGCTCGGCAGCCATGGCTTCAAGGCGGTCTACGTCGCCATCGGGGCGCACAAAGGGATCGACCTGGGCATTCCGGGCGAAAAATCGACCGGTGTCCGCCAGGGGGTGGATTTTCTGCGGGAAGTCAACCTGACCGGCAAGGCCGCCGTGGGCCGTCATCTGGCCATCATCGGCGGCGGCAACGTCGCCATCGACGTGGCCCGCTGTGCGGTGCGCCTGGGCGCCGAAACGGTCACCATCGTCTACCGGCGCTCGCGCGACGAGATGCCCGCCTGGGAAGAAGAGATCCAGGCGGCCGAAGACGAAGGCGTCAAAATCGCCTACCTCGCCGCGCCCCAGAAGGTGCTGGTCGAGGACGGCCGCGTCGTCGGGCTGCGCTGCATCAAAATGCAGCTCAGCGATGTCGACTCCTCCGGCCGCAAGCGTCCGGTCCCGGTTCCCGGCAGCGAGTATGACATCGAGATCGACCAGCTGGTTCCGGCCATCGGTCAGAAGCCGGATCTGTCGGCTCTCGAAGATGTGACCGGCATCGAGTTTACCCGCTGGGGCACCACGGAAGTGAATGCCATCACCTATGCCACCGGCCGCGAAGGCGTTTTTGCCGGCGGCGACGTGCAGAGCGGCCCGTGGGTGGCCATCGGCGCCGTGGCGGCCGGCAAGGAGGCCGCCGAATCGATCCTGCGCTATGTCGAGGGCCGCGACATGGCCGAGCAGCGCGAGCCGATCTCGAAAGACAATCCGCTGTACCGGCCGATTCCCTTCGGCACGGCCAAGGCCGCCCGCGCCAGGATGCCGGCGCTGAGCGCCGCGGAGCGCCGGAGCAGTTTCAAGGAAGTCGAGCTGGGCTACGAGCCGGCCGCCGGCAAGTCCGAAGCGCATCGCTGCCTCAACTGCGGTTACTGCTGCGAGTGCTTCCAGTGCGTGGAGGCCTGCGGACCGCAGGCGGTCACGCTCGACACCCACGCCCAGAAACCCGAGCAGTTGGAATTGAACGTCGGGTCGGTGATCCTGGCGCCCGGCTTTCAGCCTTTCGATCCGTCGCGGTTCGACCAGTACGGCTACATCAAGCACCCGAATGTCATCACGTCGATCGAATTCGAACGGATCCTCTCGGCGACCGGCCCCACGATGGGCCACCTGGTCAGACGGTCCGACCAGAAAGAACCCAAGAAGATCGCCTGGTTCCAGTGTATCGGGTCGCGCGATCTGAACCGCTGCGACAATTCCTACTGTTCGTCGGTGTGCTGCATGTACGCCATCAAGGAGGCGGTCATCGCCAAGGAACATTCCGACGGCGACCTGGACTGCGCCATCTTCTACATCGACATGCGGACCCACGGCAAGGATTTCGAAAAATACTACAACGACGCCCGGGACAAACACGGCGTGCGGTTCATCAACAGCCGGGTGCACACCATCGATCCGGTGATCGGCACCGATGACCTCGAAGTCAAATACGTCTCCGAGGACGGCCGGATCGAAACCGAGCAGTTCGATCAGATCGTGCTCTCGGTCGGCATGGAGATCTCAGCGGACATCGTGGCCCTGGCCAACCGGCTCGGCATCGAACTGGGGACGGACAACTTCAGCCGGCCCGGTTCCATCAGCCCGGTGTCCACCTCCAAGGACGGCATTTACGTCTGCGGCGCCTTCCAGGGCCCCAAGGACATTCCCGAATCGGTCGTCGAAGCCAGTTCGGCCGCCTGCAGCGCCGGGGTTCACCTGGCAGCCGCGCGCGGGACCCTTGTCCGGGAACAGGTGTTTCCCACCGAAACCGACATCAGCGGCAAGGAGCCGCGCGTGGGCGTGTTCGTCTGCAACTGCGGCATCAACATCGGCGGCATCGCCGACGTTCCCGCGGTGGCGGCGTATGCCCGCAGCCTGCCGAACGTTGCCTACGTGGAAGAAAACCTGTTCACCTGCTCGCAGGACACCCAGGACAAGATGGTCGAGGTGATCAAGAAGGAAGACCTCAACCGCATCGTGGTGGCGGCCTGCACGCCGCGGACCCACGAGCCGCTGTTTCAGGAAACCATCCGCAATGCGGGGATCAACGCCTATCTTTTCGAAATGGCCAACATCCGCAACCAGTGCACCTGGGTTCATTCGAAAGCCAAGCAGGACGCCACCGAAAAGGCCAAGGACCTGGTCCGCATGGCCGTGTCGCGGGCCTCCCTGCTGGAACCGATCCCGGATCTCTCCGTGGATGTCGACAAGTCGGTCCTTGTCATCGGCGGCGGCGTGGCCGGAATGACCGCCGCGCTCAACCTTGCGCGGCAAGGCTTCCCGACCACGATCGTCGAAAAGACGGACAAGCTGGGCGGCGCCGCGGCCGATGTCCGGCACACCTGGAAGGGCCGCGATGTCGGCGAGTTCCTGTCCGATCTGGTCGCCAAGGTCGATGCCCAGCCGGATCTCGAGGTGCTGCTGAATGCGAGCATCGTCGGCGCGTCGGGTTTCGTGGGCAACTTCGAAACCGAGGTCTCCACCAACGGCCAGACGCGCACGATCGCCCACGGCGCCACCATCATCGCCACCGGCGGCAAAGCGGCCGACACCCGGGAATACCTCTACGGCCAGAGCCCGCGCGTCACCCGCTGGCACGATCTGGAGAACAATCCCGAGCGCTTGACGGATGCCGGCAGCGTCGTGTTCATCCAGTGCGTCGGCTCGCGCGACGAAAAGCGGCCGTACTGCTCCCGGATCTGCTGCACCGCTTCGGTCCTGCAGGCGATCGCCATCAAGGACGCCCATCCGGACACCAGCGTTTACATCCTCTACCGCGACCTGCGCACCTATGGTCAGCGGGAACTGCTTTACAAGCAGGCCCGTGAGAAGGGGGTCATTTTCATCCGCTACACCCTCGAGCGAAAACCGCAGGTGACCGAAGCGGCGGACGGGCTGGAGGTGAGCGTGTTCGATCCGGTCCTGCAGCGCGATTTAATCATCAAGGCCGACCTGGTCAACCTGGCGACGGCGATCGAACCCAACGACAACTCGCAGTTGGCCTCGCTCTACAAGCTGCCCATGAACGCCGAGAACTTCTTCATGGAGGCGCACGCCAAGCTGCGTCCGGTCGAGTTCGCTTCCGACGGCATCTACATGTGCGGGCTGGCTCATTACCCGAAATCGATCGAGGAGAGCATTTCCCAGGCCATGGCGGCCGCCAGCCGGGCGACGACCGTGCTGGCCAAGCCCACCATCCGGATCTCGCCGCTGGTGTCGCAGATCGACACCGAGAAGTGCATCGGCTGCGGCCTGTGCGCCGAGGTGTGTCCATTCGGGGCGATCGCCTTCGATGAAGTGGAAGGCAAGGGCCATCGGGCCCGAAACATCAGCGCCTCCTGCAAGGGCTGCGGCCTGTGCGCCTCGACCTGTCCGCAGAAGGCGATCGACATGCTCCACTTCCGGGACGAGCAGATCATGGCTTCGGTCTGTGCGATTGTTTGAAAACTCAAAAACCTAACACCAAATAACTAGGTGATGTCATGTCTGATTTCGAGCCAAAAATCGTGGCCTTTCTCTGCAACTGGTGCGCGTACGCCGGCGCCGACCTGGCCGGGGTGTCGCGGCTGCAGTACCCGCCCAACCTGCGGACCGTGCGCGTCATGTGCTCGGGGCGGGTGGATCCGCTCTTTATCGTCAAGGCCTTCAAACAAGGCTGTGACGGCGCCCTGGTGGCCGGGTGACATTTCGGGGACTGCCATTACCTGGAAGGTAATGTTCAAGCGGACAAAAAAATCCGGATGACCCGCAACCTTTTCGACCTGGCCGGCATCGGTCGCGAGCGGCTGCACCTGGCGTGGGTGTCTTCGGCCGAGGCGCAGCGCTTCGTCGAGGTCGTCAACGCCGTGACCGAATCGATCAAGGCCCAGGGCAAATTCGACCCCAAGCAGTACGCCTTGCAGCTGACGGCGGTTGAAAACACCTTGAACGGCGAGCCGATCCGCTGGCTGGTGGGCAAGGAAATCCGGATCACCACCAAGGGCGATGTTTACGGCCGCCGCTGGGACCAGGAGTCGTTCGAGAAGATTCTCGATGCGGCCCTCGAACGCGAGTACCACAAGAACCTGGTGCTGCAGGCCATCAAGGACGGCTGCGCCGCGCCGCGCGACATCAGCGGTCGCACCGGCCTGGCGTTGAAGCAGACGTCCTATCTGCTGGCCGACCTGGAGAAAACCGGCATGGTCGAATTCAAAAAGATGGAAGCCTGCAAACCTGTTTTTGCGGCACGATAAAACAAGGAGTTTTTATGGGATCGAATACATCCGCCACAAGCGGCTCGGTGATGGTGGTCGGTGCCGGTATCGCCGGCATGCAGGCCTCGCTCGATCTGGCCAACTCGAATTACAAGGTCTACCTGGTGGACAAGACGCCGACCATCGGCGGCATGATGTCCCGCCTGGACAAGACCTTCCCGACCAATGACTGTGCCATGTGAGTGATCTCGCCCAAACTGGTCGAGGTCGGCCGGCACATGAACATTGATCTGGTTACCTGCAGCGAAGTCAAGGATATCCAGGGCGAGCCCGGAAATTTCGAGGTGACCCTGACCAACCGCCCCCGCTATATCGATCCGGTCAAGTGCACCGGCTGCGGGGAATGCGCCCGGCACTGCCCGGTCACAGCCGTCAACCAGTACAACATGCGGCTCGACGACCGGCGTGCCACCTACATCGAATACGCCCAGGCCGTGCCGCTGGCGTTTGCGATCGACACCGACACCTGCATCGGCTGCGGCCTGTGCGAGAACATGTGCATAGCCAAAGCCGTGGAATACGACGACAAGGAGCGCGAGACCAAGGTCACGGTCGGCTCGGTGATTATCTCGACCGGCAGCCGCGGCTACGATCCGTCGACGCTCGACTTTCTGGTGTACGGCAAATCCCCCAACGTGGTCACCAGCGAGGAGTTCGAACGCATCCTGAGCGCCTCGGGCCCCTACTTCGGCCATCTGATGCGGCCGCTCGACCGCGAACAGCCCAAGAAGATCGCCTGGCTGCAGTGCGTCGGCTCGCGCGACACCAACAAGTGCGGCAACGGCTACTGCTCTTCGGTCTGCTGCATGTATGCCGTCAAGGAGGCCATGATCGCCAAGGAGCATGCCCACGGCGAGCTGGAGTGTACGATCTTCAACATGGACATCCGCACCTTCGGCAAGGATTACGAAAAATACTACAACCGCGCCCGCGACAAGGACGGCGTGCGCTTCGTCAGGGCCCGCATCCACACCATCGACGAGGAGCCGGCGACCGGCGATCTGACCGTCAAGTATGCCGATGAAACCGGGACCATGCAGGAGGAGACCTTCAGCATGGTGGTTCTGTCGGTGGGACTGCAGGTTCAGCCGGAGGAGGCCATGCTGGCCGGACGCCTGGGCATCGACCTGAACAAGTACAATTTCGTCAGCACCGACCCCTTCAAACCGGTGGAAACCTCGCGCCCCGGCATTTTCGTCTGCGGCGTGATGCAGGGTCCCAAGGACATTCCGGGTTCGATCACCGAAGCCAGCGCCGCCGCCTGTGTCGCCGGCGCCAACCTGGCCGAAGCCCGCGGCCGGGATGTTCCCACGGTCGTGGTGCCCGATGAGCGCGACGTGACCGGCGAAGACCCGCGCATCGGGGTCTTCGTCTGCAACTGCGGCATCAATATCGGCGGCATCGTCGATGTGCCGGGCGTCAAGGCCTATGCCGAGAGCCTGCCCTACGTGGCTTTTGCGGATGAAAACCTCTTCACCTGCAGCCAGGACACACAGGAGAAAATCAAGGAAAAAATCAAGGAGCACAACCTCAACCGGGTGGTGGTCGCCTCCTGCAGCCCCAAGACCCACGAACCGATGTTCATGGAAACCCTGGAAGCCTGCGGGCTGAACAAGTACCTGTTCGAAATGGCCAACATCCGCAACCAGGATTCCTGGATCCACTCCAAGGACCCGCAGGCCGCCACCGAAAAGGCCAAGGACCTGGTAAGGATGTCGGTGGCCCGGGCGGCGCACCTGCGGACGCTGCACGAGAAAGTGGTGCCGATCAACAAGCGCGCGCTGGTGATCGGCGGCGGCGTGGCCGGAATGAACGCCGCCCTCGGGCTCGGCAAGCAGGGCTTCGAGGTCAGCCTGCTCGAAAAGGAACCGGAACTCGGCGGCTATGCGCGCAAGCTGCACCACACCATCGAGGGTGCCGACATCCAGGCCTATCTCGGGCGGCTGGTCTCCGACGTCGAGGCTAACGACAAGATCGAGGTGATCACCGGGGCCAAAATCGTCGGGTTCGAAGGCTTCAAGGGCAGTTTCAAGACAGAGGTCCGGACCGGGTCCAACGGCGATGGCCGCAAAATCGAGCACGGCATCATCATCGTCGCCACCGGCGCCCACGAATACCAGCCCAAGGAGTTTCTCTACGGCGAGAACGAGCGCGTGGTCACCCAGGTCGAGTTGAGCGACCGGCTGGAGCAGAAGGGCGCCGCCGACCTGAACAGCGTCGTGATGATCCAGTGCGTGGGCTCGCGCAACGAGGAAAACGAAAACTGCTCCCGCATCTGCTGCCAGAGCGCGGTCAAAAACGCCCTGGCGATCAAGAAGCTCAACCCCGAGGCCCAGGTCTTCGTCCTCTATCGCGACATGCGGACCTACGGCCTGCTGGAAGATTTCTACAAGGAGGCCCGGCAGCAGGGCGTCATCTTCATCCGCTTCGATCGCAGCACGCCGCCGTCGGTGACTGCCAACGGCGACGGCCTGGCGGTGCGGGTCAAAGACCACATCCTGCAGCAGGACCTCGAGATCGGGGCCGATTTGGTGACCCTGAGTGCCGGCGTGACGGCAACCGACACCTCCGAGCTGAGCAATGTCATGAAGCTCAACCGCAACCCGGAAGGCTTCTTCATCGAGGCCCACGTTAAACTGCGGCCGGTGGACATGCCCAGCGAAGGCGTCTTTTTGTGCGGCACGGCCCACGCCCCCAAGCTGATCACGGAAACCATCTCCCAGGCCCAGGCCGCGGCCGCGCGCGCCATGACCTTTCTGGCCCAGGACCAGATCAAGCTCTCGGCCATCACCGCCAAGGTCGACGTCGAGCACTGCGTCAAGTGCCTGACCTGCGTGCGCTCCTGCCCCTTCGGGGTGCCGGTCTTCAACACCGAAAAGAAGGAAATCGAAATCAATGAGGCGCTCTGCCACGGCTGCGGCGTGTGCACGGCCGTGTGCCCGCGCCAGACGATCGCGCTGAGCTTCTACGAAGACGACACCATCACCTGTAAAATAGATGCACTACTGGATGCGGAGGCATTGTAATGGCGGATTTCGAACCCAAGATCATCGCGTTTTGCTGCGAATACTGAGGGTATTCGGCCGCGGACCTGGCAGGTTCCATGCGACTCGAATATCCCGTCAACATCAAAATCATCCGCGTGCCCTGCACCGGCAAGGTCGACGTCCTGCACCTGCTGCGGGCCATGCAGAAGGGCGCGGACGGTGCCTATTGCGTCGGCTGCCTGGAGGGCACCTGCCACTACAACGAGGGCAATCTCCGCTGCCGCGAGCGCGTCAATCACGCGCGCATGCTGTTGAAGGAAATCGGTATTGAAGAGGACCGCGTGAGGATGTATAACCTTTCGTCGGGTGAGGGCCCGACCTTCGCCGCCTATGCCAAGGAGATGACCGAGCACATCAAGGCGCTGGGGCCCAGCCCGCTAAAGAATAAAGCGAATGCCTAAAAAAGGAGTGTACCATGGCTGAAGAAGCAATCAAGATCGGTGGAAAAAAGAAGAGCGGCTTCATCGACAAGGTCAGGGAGATCCTGCCCGAGGGCGGCAACCTGAACCTGTGTCTGACCTGCGGGGCCTGTTCGTCGGGCTGCCCGGCTACGGGCCTCGAAAACATGGACCCGCGCAAATTTTTGCGTATGGCGGCCCTGGGCATGGACGAGGAAGTGACCTCCACGCCGTGGGTGTGGATGTGCAGCATGTGCCAGCGGTGCATCTACGTCTGCCCGATGAAAATCGACATCCCGCAACTGGTATTCAATGCCCGCAAGGAATGGCCGCGCGAAAAACGCCCCAAGGGAATTCTGGGTTCCTGCGACATGGCGCTCAGAAACGACACCTGCAGCGCGATGGGCGCCACCGAGGAGGACTTTCAGTTCGTGGTCGAAGACGTTCTGGAAGAATACCAGGAGGGGCAGCCCGAATTTGCCGAGATGAAGGCGCCGGTCAACAAGGAGGGCGTGGAATTTTTTCTGAACCAGAACTCGCGCGAGCCGGTGACCGAACCCGATGAGATGGTGCCGCTGTGGAAGATCCTGCACCTGGCCGGAGCGGACTGGACCTACGGCACCAAGGGCTGGGCGGCGGAGAACTACTGCATGTTTCTGGCCGACGACGATGCCTGGAAGCACATCGTGGAGGTCAAGGTAAAAGCCGTGGAGGACTTGAAGTGCAAGGTCTGGCTCAACACCGAGTGAGGGCACGAACTCTTTGCAGTCCGGGCCGGACTGAAAAAATTCAACATCCCCTACAACTTCGAGATCAGGAGCATCATTCAATACTACGCCCAGTGGATCCGCGAGGGCAAGCTCAAGGTCAACAGCGACTGGAACAAGGACCTGAAGGTCAAGTTCACGGTCCAGGACCCCTGCCAGCTGGTGCGCAAGACGTTCGGCGATCCCGTGGCCGAGGACCTGCGGTTTGTGGTCAAGAGCGTGGTGGGCGAGGAAAACTTCATCGACATGACCCCCAACCGCTCGAACAACTACTGCTGCGGCGGCGGCGGCGGGTACCTGCAGTCGGGCTTTACCGAGCAGCGGCGTGACTACGGCCGGCTCAAGGACGAGCAGATCAAGAAGACCCAGGCCACCTACTGCATCGCCCCCTGTCACAACTGCCACGCCCAGATCCACGATCTGAGCGAACATTTCGAGGGCGGCTACCACGTGGTGCACCTGTGGACGCTCATTTGCCTGTCGCTGGGTATTCTGGGCCCCAAAGAACGCGCCTACCTGGGTGAAGACCTGCAGGAAGTCCTGATGTTCCACCCGGAAATGGAAGAGTAATCTCCGGTCGGCGGGAAACGGGCCGATCGGCAAGACAGGAGGAGCAATGATCGTAGCGAAACGTAAACCCTTCGAAGAAATAAAAGAGATGCTCAAGCCCTACCGCAAAGTGCTCAATGTGGGCTGCGGCACCTGCGTCTCGGTCTGTCTGGCCGGAGGGGAAAAGGAAGTGGCGGTGCTCAACACCGAACTGGAAATGGCCCGCAAGCTGGACGACAATCCGATCGAGCTGTCGGCCCATACCGTGGAACGCCAGTGCGACCGCGAGTATCTGGCCGAACTGGACGAAATGGTCAAGGACCAGGACGCCATCATTTCGATGGCCTGCGGGGTCGGCATCCAGTTTCTGGCCGAGCGGTTTCCCGACAAGCCGGTCTTTCCGGGGGTCGACACCACCGGCCTGGCGGTCAACCAGGCCGTGGGCTGGTACGAGGAGCGCTGCCGCTCGTGCGGCAGGTGCGTGCTCGGTATGACCGGCGGGATCTGCCCGGTGACCATGTGCGCCAAGGGCCTTTACAACGGCCCCTGCGGCGGCACCAACAAGGGCAAGTGCGAAATCAGCCAGGATCAGCCCTGCGCCTGGTACATGATTCACGAACGGCTCTCCCAGCAGGGGCGCCTTGACCTGATCAAGGAATTCAAGGAACCCTCGGACTGGACCGACCAGACGCCGCGCACCCTGATCCAACCCGGATACAAGAAACCGGAAAAGGAAGAGGCTAATTAGAGTGGGTTTGTCGGACGACTGAACATCAACAACCGCAAGATAACGGCAAGGTGAAACGATGAGCACAGAAGGCAACGGGTACAAATCAGGCAGCAACCTGGAAAAGGTCCTCAAGGCCGGCCATTTCGCATTCACCGGCGAGCTGGGCCCCCCCCGGGGTAGCAATGCCGAGGAAGTCCGGCACAAAGCCTCTTTCCTGAAGGGCAACGTCGACTCGGTCAATATCACCGACAACCAGACCGCCATGGTCCGCATGTCCAGCTGGGCCGCCAGCCTGCTGCTGATTCAGGAAGGCCTGGAACCGAACTTTCAGATGGTCTGCCGCGACCGCAACCGCCTGGCCATGCAGGCCGATATCCTGGGCGCCTATGCCTTGGGGATTCGCAACATGCTGTGCCTGTCGGGCGATCACCAGCAATTCGGCGACCACCCCCAGGCCAAGGGCGTGTTCGACATCGATTCGATGCAGCTGATCAAAATGGTCAAAAAGATGCGCGACGAGGGCAAGTTTCTCGGCGGGGCCGAACTGGACGGGATTCCGAAAATGTTCATCGGCGCGGCCGCCAACCCCTTCGCCGACCCCTTCGAGTGGCGCGTCCATCGCCTGGCGAAAAAAGTGGAGGCCGGCTGCGATTTCATCCAGACCCAGTGTATCTACAACATGGAGAAATTCCGCAAGTGGATCCAGCAGGCCAACGACATGGGCCTGACGGAGAAAGTCTACATCCTGGCCGGCGTCACCCCCATGAAGAGCGTCGGCATGGCCAAGTACATGAAGAGCAAGGTCCCGGGCATGGACGTACCCGATGCGATCATCGAGCGCCTGCAGGGGGCCGGCAAGGGCAAGGTGGCCGACGAGGGCATCAAGATCGCCTGTGAGCAGATCGAGGAGTTCAAGGAACTGAAAGGCGTGCACGGCGTGCACCTGATGGCGATCGAATGGGAGCACAAGGTCCCGGAGATCGCCGAGAAGGCCAAAGTCCTGCCGCGTCCCAAAATGGACTAGCGGACCGCGCCGCCCGATATAATAGGGGCGAAAAATTTCTCGCCCCTACGTTCCGAAAACCCGGTTTGAGAAAACCGGGTTTTGTCATTTTCGATAAGATTCATCCCCAATTATCCGTTCACAGGCCCGTAGGGGCAGACCTATGTGTCTGCCCTTCTCATCCAATCCCAAACGCCCATCGGGTACCCACATCGGCCACCCCCACATGCCGGTCACCACCGTTAACCCACCATCCCCGAAAATTCCCACCCCACCGTAGGGGCAGACCTATGTGTCTGCCCTTCTCGTCCGATCCCCCGCCGCCCATCGGGTACCCACAAGGGGCACCCCCACAAGAAATATACCGCCTGGCACCCGGACCAAACGCCGAACCCTATCCAACCGACCCACGCCTGCGCCCCATCCCCATACCGCGACCGCCGCCCATGCCCCTTCCACCCGTGCCGGCGTGCAATTGCGCATTGGCGGCCGTGGTCGGCTCGATGCCGCCGCGGTTGAAACGCTCGACCACTTCCCGGATGGTTCCCGCCTGCCCGCTGAAGAGCTGAATACCGGCGGCATTGAGCGTCTGGACCGCATTGGGGCCGCAGTTGCCCGTTATCACAGCCCCCACCTTTTTGGCGGCGACCTGGCGGGCCGCCTCAATTCCGGCCCCGCCGCCACGGGCGCCGGCCTCGTTGGCAATCGCCTCGACCGTCATATCCTCGGTGTCGACGATCACAAAATAAGGACATCGGCCGAATCGGGGATCGAGGGACGCACTTAAATCATTTCCGGTCGAACTGATGGCAACTTTCATAGTGGACTTCCTTTCGTTCCAGGATTAATTCTAATGCAATGAGAATGATCTCAAACATAGTCGCTTGCTCCTTCCGGCGAATTGTTGCATCGAGTTTCATTTCTCGCCCCTCGACCCATTCGCCTGCGGTAAGCCGTTACCACGGCGTCGCCCTTTTTGTTCTCTTTTCGCCGTAACCAGGCATCTGGAAGCATTTATCGGCCAAACCCCCCTTTATGTAAGCGCTTAAAACCTCCTCCAATCCGCCGCATATAAAACCGATAACGCGAATGCCCGTGCTGATAAGGGCTGTTTCGAGGGGACGCGAAACAGCACCGCAAAGAAGCACTTGCACGCCGAGGTGGCAAACCTCCCGGGCCCTTTCGAACGGCCCGAGGCAATTCAGCATCTTGTCTTCCCGCTTTAATTCCCGACCATTTTCGATGTCGATCAGCAGCAGCCTGTCGGAAACGTCAAGCACGGGCGAAATACGGCCTTGCCAATGCGCAATAGCGATCTTCATGAGAAGTTTTCAAAGCAATCGCCATGCCAATCCCGGATAGGTTGAACAGGATGTGGGTTTTGGACATGTTGAAGTATATGCCTCAATCAAATCGTTGACACTATTATTGCAATATGCAACTTTAACCTACTTAGGGTGATGTAAAATGCACGAATACAAAAACTCACCCCAGGAGGTCATCTAAAATGATCGATGTCACCGATAAACGCATCCGCGACGTCGTTTTGGATTCCATCAACGAAGGCGTCTTCACCGTTGACATGGCGTGGCGGATCACGTCGTTTAACCGCGCCGCAGAACGGATCACGCGAACGACTCGCGGCGAGGCGCTCGGTAAAGCCTGCTGCGAGGTGTTTCACGCCAACGTCTGTGAAAAGGACTGCGCTCTGCGGCAGACGTTTCACACCGGCAAGCCGGTTGTAAATGCCACCGCCCACATCATCAACCGTCAGGGTCATCGGGTGCCCATTCGCATTTCCACGGCGATTCTCAGTGGTGCGGACGGCAAGGTCATCGGCGGCGTCGAGACCTTTCAGGATCTGAGCCAGGTGGAACAACTTCAGAAACAGCTCGAAAATCGTTATACCTTCGAGGACATCGTCGGCCGCAGTCCGGCAATGGTGCGCCTGTTTGAGATACTGCCCCATATCGCCGACAGCAGCAGCACGGTCTTGATCGAGGGCCCGAGCGGAACCGGCAAGGAGTTGTTCGCCCGCGCCATCCACAACCTGTCACCGCGGCGCCGTAAACGCTTCGTTGCGGTGAACTGCGCCGCTTTGCCGGACACGCTGCTGGAAAGCGAGCTGTTCGGACACCGGGCCGGGGCCTTCACGGATGCCAAGCGTGATAAGCCGGGGCGCTTTGCGCTGGCCGATGGCGGAACGATCTTTCTGGATGAAATCGGCGATATTTCACCGGCCCTGCAGGTTCGACTGCTGCGGGTGCTGCAGGATCGGATCGTCGAGCCGCTGGGGGCGGTGGAGCCGCTGCCGGTAAACGTCCGGGTCGTTGTCGCCACCAACCGTAACCTGGCCAAACTCGTAAAGAGCGGCCGGTTTCGCGACGACCTGTACTATCGCATCCGGGTCATCCACCTGACCCTTCCGGCCTTGCGGCAGCGCCGGGAGGACATTCCGCTGCTGGCGGACCACATCGTTGCCAAATTCAACCGCCTTCAAGGCAAAGACATTGCCGGTGTTTCCGTCGAAGCCATGGCGCGCCTCATGGAACATGATTTCCCGGGCAACGTCCGTGAGCTGGAAAACATCATCGAACAGGCGTTTGTTTTGTGCCGCGGCGGCATTGTCGACCTCCATCACCTGCCGCCGGAGCTGCGCGTCGGTCCCCGCACGTCGGCCGAGAGCTTCAGCCCCATGCGCCTGCGGACCATGGAAAAACTGCTCATCACCGAAATCCTGCAGCGACGCCGCGGCAATCGGAAGCTGGCGGCCCGCGACCTGGGTATCGATGCCAGCACGCTCTACCGCAAAATCAAGGCTTTCGGCATCGATGTACCCGATTCGGACGGGCGCAGCCGCCGCCGTTAATATTGCAGCTTGCAATGTTATCTCCCCAAGTGGTTCAACTCCCCTCTGTCCCACCGGTCTTTTTTCTTGAATAACCTCACAATTTTAAACACTTGAATAATCGCCCTGCTTCCCCATCCCATGGCATGCTCCTTGCTCTTTTCACTATCAAACGCAGTACCCCTTCGATAAAAGATTCACCGACGGTCCGGTCATGAAACACGCTCTTCTTGGTTGACGTGGTTCTGTTGTGCCCGTGGACCGAAAAGAGCGCGACCGACTGTTTGAGAAAACACAAACAAAACGGCAAAGGGAAAGACATGAAAATCTCTGTCTGCGGAAAGGGCGGAAGCGGCAAGAGTACGGTCGTCGCCCTGCTCGCGAAAGCCGCCCAGCAAAGATCATTGTCCGTTGTGGTGATCGACTCGGACGAGTCCAACTCGAGCCTCTTTAGAATGCTCGGCTTCGATCACCCGCCGGCCCCCCTGCTGGATATGGTCGGCGGCAAGACCATGTTGAAAGAAAAAATGAAGAGTTCCGATGTCTTGAATAAAACCCAGCTCTCCATCGATGACCTGCCGATCGATCATCTGCAGCGCAAAGATCACCTGTCGCTGGTCAGTATCGGCAAGATCCTGCAGTCCCTCGAAGGCTGCGCCTGTCCCATGGGGGTCTTGAGCCGTGAATTCCTGAAGAAATTGCGGCTGCCAGAAAAGACCATCGCCATTATTGACATGGAGGCCGGCATCGAACATTTCGGCCGGGGAATCGATCAGTTTATCGACAAGGTGCTGCTGGTGGTCGAACCGTCATTTGAATCGATGGCAATGGCATCGAAAATAAGGGACCTGGCGTCCGGAATCCAAAAAGAGGTGGCCGTCGTTCTCAACAAGATGCCGTCAGAGAAAATTCGTACCCGGGTCGCAAGCGCGCTGATGCACGACCGCCTGGAGGTCATCGGGACATTTCCCGAAGATCCGGAGGTCTTCGATGCCGGTCTGGAAGGCCGGCAGCTTGAACGTGGAAAGGCACTCGATACGGCCGCTGAAATACTGGATCGGTTGATATTCCGGCAATGACGGGTGGATAACGGGGGCACGAGATGTGTTTGGCAACTGTTTACCTTAACAATGTGGAAGCGAAAAATCGCATGATGAAGGACGTGGCCTTGATAGAAGCCGAGGGCAACGGATTCTGGCTGATCGATCTCTTCGGCGAACGACGCTTTGTCGCAGGAAAAATCCAGTCACTGAGCTTCACGGATGGTCAGTGCCTGATGGCAGGCAAGTCGGCACCGGATTAACGATGCCTGAAGGCCCATCTTGATGGCCGTGGTGTCATTTTTAAATCAAGCGATCGGCACGGCCGGTTGCCGACACATAATGATTTTTCATGAGATTCATCAACCCAGTCAAGGAGGAACGTCAAATGGCAGTCGAGAAACGAACCGCGGAAGAAAAGGCCCCCAAACTGGCTGATCCCATAGCCGCTTCGGCCGATCCGGCCACCCAGCAGATGATCGCGCGCGCCCATGAACTCGGGGTCGAAACCGCCTTCGACCGGGCCGTTACCATGAAGCCCTGCGCCATCGGGACCCAAGGGACCTGCTGCAAGAACTGCGGCATGGGTCCCTGCCGGCTGCCGTTGCCGAAAGCGGGCATCGAAGGGCAAGACGAGCGCAAGGGGATCTGCGGCGCCACGGCCAACACCATCGCGGCTCGCAATTTCATCCGCATGATCGCCGGCGGCGCGGCCGCTCACTCCGACCACGGACGCTGCGTTGCCGAGGTTTTCCTGGCGGCCGCCCGCAAAGAAACCGCGGACTACAAGATCAAGGATCGCATAAAACTGATGGATGTGGCCAAAGGACTGGGCGTCGCCACAACAGTCATCGTCGACGGCCAGGAGTGCGATCGCGACCCGGACGAGATAGCGGTCGAGGTCGGCGAAAAAGCGCTCAACGAATGGGGCAAGGCCGAAGGCGAGGTTCTCTTTGCCCAGAGAGCGCCCAAGGCACGGTATGAGATCTGGAAGAAGCACGGCGTCATTCCCCGCAACATCGACCGCGAAATCGTGGAAATCATGCACCGCACCCACATCGGTGTAGACCAGGATTATCGCAATCTGATGAAACAGGGCACCCGGGCGGCGATAGCCGATGGCTGGGGCGGATCGATGCTGGCCACCGAACTCCAGGACATTCTTTTCGGCACCCCCTATCCCATCGCCGGCGAGGCCAATCTCGGCGTGATGAAAGAAGACATGGTCAACATCGTGATCCATGGACACGAACCGATTTTGTCGGAAATGATCGTGGCGGCGGCCGGCTCCAAGGAAATGCACGACTACGCCCAATCGAAAGGGGCCCGCGGCATACAGCTCTCGGGTATCTGCTGCACGGCCAATGAAATGCTCCAGCGGCACGGCGTGCCTCTCTGCGGCACCTTTCTGCAGCAGGAACTGGCCATCATCACCGGTGCCTGCGATGCCATGGTGGTCGACATCCAGTGCATTTTTCAAAACCTGGCCAATGTCGCCAAGTGCTTTCATACCAAGCTGATCACCACCCATCCGATCGCCCGGATGGAACAGGAAAACGTCATCCACATCGAATTCGACGAACATTATGCCATGGAAGACGCCCAGCGGATCGTCAAGCTGGCGATCGACAATTTTCAAAACCGCGGCGCGGAAGTGATGATCCCGGAACAAAAGTCGCCCATCGTCGGCGGTTTCGGTGTCGAATCGATCCAGTATCATCTCGGCGGAACGTTCAGGGGCTCCTATTTCACGTTGAACGACAATATCATCAACGGCCGGATCCGCGGCATCGGCGGCGTCGTCGGCTGCAACAACGCCCGGACCCGCCACAACGACGCCCACCTGCAGGTCGTCAAGGAACTCATAAAAAACGACGTCATCGTTCTAACGACCGGCTGCAATGCCATCGCCTGTGCGATGGAAGGCCTGCTGACGCCGGAATCCGCCCGGGTGTATTGCGGTCCGGGTCTGGCCGAGGTTTGTGAAACCGTCGGCATCCCGCCGGTGCTCCATTTGGGATCGTGCGTCGACAACAGCCGCATCCTGCTGGCGGCGGCCGAAGTCGTCAAGGCCGGCGGTCTGGGAAACGACATCAGCGACCTGCCGGCCGCGGGCAGCGCGCCGGAGTGGATGAGTGAAAAGGCCATCAGCATCGGCCATTACTTCGTGGCTTCAGGTGTCTACACGGTTTTCGGTGTAACCCTGCCGGTTTCCGGAGCCCCGGTGTTCCAGAAGTATCTGTTCGAAGAATTCGAGAAGCTCTACGGCGGGATGTGGGACCTCGAAGTCGACCCGATCCTGCACGCCCGCAAGATGATCGCCCACATCGACAAGAAACGCCAGGCGCTGGGGATCGACAAGGCCAGAGAAAGGATACTGGTGGACATGGCCACGCGTCGCGAGATGGCCTCGGCGTA
>CAVSIM010000032.1:0-45885 GCA_963728055.1 uncultured delta proteobacterium
GCAGTGATTTACTTTACGATGCTTTTCCGGGTGTGTTGACAACCTGCGGAAATTTTTATAAGTTTCCCGTACTATCATCGCACACGCCATTAAGGGGAGGCACTATGGTCAGAACGGAAATATCGCTGTTTTTAAGAAATGCGCCCGGCGAACTCGGCAAGCTGGCAACGCTCTTTTCGGAGGCAAACATCAATATCGACGCCCTCACCATCCAGGATGCGTCGGCCTACGTGCAGGAACTCTTCAGGGCGCGCGGGAAAAGCCTCCAACGGATTGCTTCGGCGTCCAGCTACAGTTCGATGCGCAAGGACTCGGCCGAATTCGCGCTGATCCGCCTGCTGGTCGGCGACACCGAAAAGGCGGTCGACCTGCTGTCGAAAAACGACTACCTGTTCGACAGCATGCCCGTCATCGCGTTAGAACTCGACAACCGTCCCGGGGAGTTGGCCAAGATCTCCGCCAAATTCGGTCAGGAAGGCATCAACATCAATTATGTCTACGGCTCGGTGTCTTCGCCCGAAGCCAAATGCCTGTTTGTCTTCTGCCCGGCGGATATCGAGATGGCGGCCAGGATATTCAAATAATAAATTATCGCCGGAATCGCTTCGCAATTCCGGCGATAATTTATATTTCATGATACCAAACCGTACGCCTGCGCTTGAACCTCTCCACCAGGCGTCCATCGATGGCGATCAAGCCGCTAAATATCAGTCCCATCCCGACAAATGCATTCCATTCCAGTTGCTCCCCCAACACCAGGACTCCGAGCAAAATGGCACTCAAGGGAATCAAGAAGGTGACCAACAGCAGGTTTGTTGGTCTTTTCAATGCCTTCATGTTTCCCCCTTTGAGATAATGTCATGGCCACTTCAAAATGGCCTTACTCAATTTGGTTTATTCAGTCATAAACATTTGCAGGCGGATTCCGCGACCCGAATTTTGCTGACTTTCGCAGCAAGATTCGGGTGGCTATTGGCGGGTATTATCATTAGGGTATCAGGGGAGTCGGAACATGAAGGGGGACAGAAATGGATACTTATGATTTTTCGCAACAGTTCGGGGATTTCCGGCGGATTGAAAAAGCGATTAAATTCATTGAAAATAACTTTCAATCCCGGCCGACCCTGGGAAAAATCGCGGAAAGCGTTCACTTGAGCAAATATCATTTTGACAGGCTGTTCAAACGGTGGGCCGGGATAAGCCCGATCCAGTTCATGCAGTTTTTAACGCTCGACTACGCCAAGGAAAGATTGTCCGAATCCGATAATCTCCTTGAAACCTCGCTGGACGCGGGCCTGTCGGGTCCCGGGCGCCTTCACGATTTATTCGTCACCTTCGAGGCGATGACGCCGGGTGATTTTAAGAAAAAGGGGGTGGGGCTTGAGATTTCGTACGGTTTCTGCGAATCGCCTTTCGGCGAGTGCCTGTTGGCGACCACCCGACGGGGGATATGTTACCTTGGATTCGTCGATTCGGGCGAGCAATCCGCAACACTTGGCCAGCTGTATGCGACATGGCCGGGTTCGGAGTTTGTCGAAAATCCAACTGCCGTCTGTCCGATCGTGAAGGATATCTTGCTTCAGAGCGCGCGGCGGTCTTTTAAGATTTCGTTGGAGATGACGATGCGCTGGATTTCCGAGGTGCCCTCGTAGATCGTAAACACCCGGGCGTCGCGGTAGAAGCGCTCGACGGGGTAGTCCTGGGTGAAACCGTAACCGCCGTGAAGCTGGATGGCCTTGGCGGTCACGCGGTTCACCATTTCGGAGGCGAACAGCTTGGCCATTGACGCCTGGGCGGTGAATTTTTCGCCGCGATCCTTCATCGCCGCCGCCACGTACATCAGCTGCCGGGCCGCTTCGATTTCGGTGGCCATGTCGGCAATCGTCCATCTGAGGCCCTGAAACTTGGAGATCTTGCGGCCGAACTGCTCGCGCTGCTTCATGTATTTGACGGTCGCATCCAGGGCGGCCTGCGCCACGCCGACCGATTGGGCCGCGATGCCGATGCGTCCGCCGTCCAGGGCCTTCATGGCGATCTTGAAGCCTTCCCCCTCCGCGCCGAGACGGTTTTCCACCGGCACCCGGCAGTCCTCGAAAATAAGATCGGTCGTGTCCGAGGCCCGCAGGCCCATTTTCTCCTCCTCGCGGCCGATCACCAGGCCGGGGGTCTTTTTTTCCACCAAAAAGGCACTGATGCCCTTGTGGCGCAGGGACTCGTCGGTCTTGGCGGTCACGATCACCAGGCCCGAGTTCCGGCCGGTGGTGGTAAAGCGCTTGGTGCCGTTGATGATGTAGTGCTTCTGGTCCCGCACCGCAGTGGTGCTCTGGCTGACCGGGTCCGAGCCGGCATGCGGTTCGGTCAGTGCGAACGCCCCGATGAAGCGTCCGGCGGCGAGCGGCTTGAGATACCGCTGCTTCTGATCTTCGGAGCCGAAGTGCAGGAGGCTTTCGCACACAATCGAGTTGTGGACCGACATGACCACGGCCGTGGCCGCGCACGCATAGGCCACCTCGGCCAGGGCCGCCACGTAGCTCAGGGTGTCGGCCCCCTCGCCCCCGTACTCTATCGGCACCATCATGCCCAGAAGCCCGAGTTCGCCCATTTTCTTGAGGTTTTCGGCCGGAAAAGCCTTGGTGCGGTCGCGCTCGGCAGCGGTAACGGCCAGGACCTTGCGGGCGAATTCGCGCACCATCGCCCGAATCATCGACTGCTCGTCGTTCAACGCAAATGCCATCGCATTCCCTCCGCTTACCGTCCGACCTTTTGACCTGTTTTGCGGCATCGACGTAATTACATCCAGAATTCAGGGTGTGGAATGCCGGCCTAACGGGCCAACCGGCATACGGGACAACCGTTATGAGGTGTAATCGTAGAACCCTTTTCCGCTCTTGCGTCCGAGCCAGCCCGCTTCGACATATTTGCGCAGCAGCGGACAGGGGCGGTACTTCGAATCGCAAAAACCGCCGTAAATCGTCTCCATGATGGCCAGGCAGGTGTCCAGGCCGATCAGATCGGCCAGAGCCAGAGGGCCCATGGGATGGTTCATGCCGAGCTTCATCACCGAGTCGATGTCGTCGCGGCTGCCCACGCCGTGAAACAGGCAGTAAATCGCTTCGTTGATCATCGGCATCAGGACGCGGTTGGCAATAAATCCGGGATAGTCGTTCGATTCGGCCGGCGTTTTACCGAATTTCAGAGCCAGGTCGCGCGTCGTCTCGAAAGTCTCGTCCGCGGTGGCGAGGCCGCGGATGATTTCCACCAGCTTCATCGCCGGAACCGGATTCATGAAGTGCATGCCGATGACCTTCCGGGGGCGGCCGGTCTGGGCGGCGATGCGGCCGATGGGAATCGAGGAGGTGTTGGTGGCCAGGATGACCTCGGGCCGGCAGCAGTCGTCCAGGGTGCGGAATATTTGAAATTTGAGCGGTTCGTTTTCCGTGGCCGCCTCGACCACGAAATCCGCGGCGGCCAAGTCCTTCAGCTCGACGCTGGTACGGATCTTTTTCAGCACGCCCGCTTTTTCTTCGGCGCGCAGTTTACCTTTGTCGACGCCGCGCGCCAAGTTCCGCTCGATAGCCGCCAGGCCGCGTTCGACGAACTCCGGCTTGATATCGTTCATGATGACCGCCAGCCCACTGGCCGCGGCCACCTGCGCGATGCCGCTGCCCATTTGTCCCGCACCGATCACACCGAAGGTTTGAATAGTCATGGTCCTCCTCGATCATAGAAAATGGTTCAGGGTTCAGCACAGCCGCTGGCCTGAAAAGCGGCCAGTTTGATCGTTAAAGAATCTGTGCCATTTTGGCGTAGTTTCATATAAGGGTTAAGACGTTCCGGGTTCGGTGATAATTCGGGCTGCCCGGTCAAGATCGTGTAGGAAATTTTCCGTTGCAAGGCCATGGATTCATATGAAAGGCTGAAAATCGTAGGTTGGGTTGAGCGCAGCGAAGCCCAACTTCGGCCAAGTTCCCTTATCTCTTGTCGGGGTTCGTTTCACTTGCCTTTTGTCGGGGTTCGTTTCACTTGTCTTTTGTTGGGGTTCGTTTCACTCGTCTTTTGTTGGGGTTCGTTTCACTCACCCCAACCTACGATTGACTGAGTTCAGCGTTTGATTACCAGGGCGACCGCCTCGCCGCCGCCCAGGCACAAAGAGGCCAGGCCGAGCTTCTTGTCCTGCCGGATCAGTTCGTGCAGCAGGGTGACCAGCACCCGGCAGCCGCTGGCGCCGATCGGGTGGCCCAGGGCCACGCTGCCGCCGTTGACGTTGACGATCGCCGGGTCGAGGTCGAGCTGCCGCAGGACCGCCACGGTCGAACCGCTGAAGGCTTCGTTGATTTCGTAGAGATCGACGTCATCCTTGGAGATGCCCTCCTTTGCCAGGCACTTGGGCACCGCCAAGATCGGGGCCACCAGGACGTACTTCATGTCGATGCCGGCCGAGGCCTGCGCGCCGATGGTCGCCATGATCCGGCATCCCAGGGCCTCGGCTTTCTCGCGCGCCATGACCACCACCGCCGCGGCGCCGTCGCTGATGATCGAGGCGTTGCCGGCCGTGCCGACCCCGTCCTTCTGGAAGGCCGGCTTCATTCCGGCCAGGGCCTCGAAGGAGGTTTCGCGCGGGCACTCGTCGCGGTCGAAGACGACCGGATCTTTCTTAGGGCGCGAAATTGGCACTGGAACGATTTCTTGGCTGAATTTTCCGGCCGCGACGGCTGCCAGGCTCCGGCGGTAGGATTCGGCCGCGTAGCGGTCCTGGTCTTCGCGGCTCACGTCGTAGCGGGTGGAGCACAGCTCGTTGGACACGCCCATGTGAAAATCGTTGACCACATCCCAGAGACCGTCGTGGACCATGTGGTCCTGGATCTGGCCCGGACCCATGCGGTAGCCGAAGCGGGCCTTTTCCAGGTAGTAGGGCGCCAGGCTCATGTTTTCCATGCCGCCGGCCACCACCACATCGGCATCGCCGAGCTGGATGGCCTGGGCCGCGAGCATGACCGTTTTCAGGGCCGACCCGCAGACCTTGTTGACCGTGATACACTCCGCGGACCAGGGCAGCCCGGCCTTGACGGCGGCCTGCCTGGCGGGGTTCTGGCCGTAGCCGCACGGCAGGACCTGGCCCATCATGACCTCGTTGACCTCGGCTTTCTCGATACCGGCGCGCTGAATCGCCGCCTCGATGACGATCGCGCCCAGGTCGGTGGCGCCAAGACTGCCCAGCGACCCGTTGAAGCTGCCCAGCGCCGTGCGCACCGCACTCACAATCACCGCTTCACGCATGATAGGTTCTCCTTCCGGAATTTCTGCCGTCTACTATCCTCCAACCATGGGACGGGCTCTATGTACAAGAACAGATTTCAAACGTCGAACAGTGAACATCGAACGCCGAACGTCGAATAAAAAAATCGCTCCGCCCCGGCAACCGAACTCATAAGATGGCCGATTACTTTTCATCATTCGACGTTGGACGTTCGATGTCCGACGGTTATCCGGTCATAATTTTTATGCACCGCAGCGGCCCGAAAGACCGTGTGGGTTAAAACCTAAAACCTTTCTATTTGCCCTTTGCCTTCAGCCTTTCGCCCTCCGCCATTTACTTACCCTTCCCCATTCACTTACATATTCCGCCGATATCGGCCGCCGACCGCATACAGCGCTTCGGTGATCTGGCCCAGCGAGCAGACCCGCACGGTGTCCATCAGCTCGGCGAAGATGTTGCCGTTGTCCAGGGCCGTCTGCTGCAGGCGCTCCAGGGCGCGGGGCGCTTCTGCGGCGTGGGCGCGCTTGAAGTCTTCCAGGCGCTTGAGCTGCGACTCCTTTTCTTCGGTGGTGGCGCGCGCCAGTTCCACGGTTTCGATGAAATCGCCCTGGCCGACGTGGGGGTCGCGAAACGTGTTGACGCCGATGATCGGCAGCCGGCCGGTGTGTTTCAGGGTCTCGTAGTAAATCGATTCCTCCTGGATCTTGCCGCGCTGGTAGCCGGTTTCCATGGCGCCCAGCACCCCGCCGCGGGTGGTGATGCGGTCGAATTCCATCAAAACGGCCTCTTCGACCAGCCGCGTGAGTTCCTCGATGACGAAGCTGCCCTGGTTGGGATTCTCGTTCTTGGTGAGGCCCCACTCGCGGTTGATGATCATCTGGATCGCCAGGGCGCGGCGCACCGATTCGGTGCTGGGGGTGGTGATCGCCTCGTCGAAAGCGTTGGTGTGCAGGCTGTTGCAGTTGTCGTAGATGGCGATGAGCGCCTGCAGGGTCGTGCGGGCGTCGTTGAACTGGATGTCCTGGCTGTGCAGCGAACGGCCCGAGGTCTGGATGTGATATTTCAGCATCTGCGAGCGCGCGGACCCGGCGTACTTCTCGCGCATGGCGATGGCCCAGATCCGCCTGGCCACCCGGCCGATCACGGTGTACTCCGGATCCATGCCGTTTGAAAAGAAAAAGGAGAGATTCGGCGCGAAGCTGTCGATCGGCATGTTGCGCGAGAGGTAGTATTCGACGTAGGTGAACCCGTTGGCCAGGGTGAAGGCCAGCTGGCTGATCGGGTTCGCGCCGGCCTCGGCGATGTGGTATCCGGAAATCGACACCGAGTAGAAGTTGCGGACATCTTCGGCGATGAAGTACTGCTGAATGTCGCCCATCATCTTGAGGGCGAAATCGATCGAAAAAATGCAGGTGTTCTGGCCCTGGTCCTCCTTGAGGATGTCGGCCTGGACCGTGCCCCGCACATTGGCGAGCGCATCGGCGCGAATGTTCTGAAAGACGTCGGGGGACGGCGGCCGGCCGTTTTCCGCCGTGTAGGCGTCCACCTGCTGGTCGATGGCGGTGTTGAGAAACATGGCCAGAAGGATCGGTGCCGGGCCGTTGATGGTCATCGAGACCGAGGTGTTGGGGGCGCACAGATCGAAGCCGCCGTAGAGCACCTTGACGTCGTCGAGCGTGCAGATGCTGACGCCCGAGGTGCCGACCTTGCCGTAGATGTCCGGGCGCCGGTCGGGATCGTAGCCGTAAAGGGTGACCGAGTCGAAGGCGGTGGACAGGCGCTTGGCCTCGTAATCGGCCGACAGCAGTTTGAAGCGCCGGTTGGTCCGCGCCGGATCGCCTTCCCCGGCGAACATGCGCGTGGGCTCTTCGTCGACGCGCTTGAGCGGAAAAACGCCGGCCGTATACGGAAAGCGGCCCGGCACGTTTTCCTCGCGCATCCAGCGGTAGATTTCGCCGGGGTCCTCGAAGGCGGGCAGCACGATCTTGGGTATTTTCTGGTGCGACAGCGACTCGGTGAAAAGCGGCACGCGGATTTCGCGGTCGCGCACCCGGTAGGCCAGCTCGTCCCGGCTGTAGATCTGTTTGACCGTCTGCCATTCCTTCATGATCCGGCGCGACTCATCGCTGATGGTTTCGCGCACCGCGGCCGCCTCTTCCGCGAGCCGCGCCAGGACTTCGGCCGGTTCGTCGCCCAGCAATTTCATGGTTTCATCGAGGTGCCAGGCCGTGCGCCGGGCGCCGGCCTGCGCGGCGGTCTGCCGGTGGTAGCCGCGCACCGTCTCGGTGATTTCGGCCAGGTAGCGGGTGCGCTCGGGCGGAATGATAATCGTCTTGGAGGTCGATGTCCGGCTTTCCGGCCGGGGTAGGCCGGAGCTGTAGACGACGCCTGTTTTTTGCGCGATGGTGTCGAGCAGGGCCCGGTACAGCGCGGTCACGCCGTCGTCGTTGAACCGCGAGGCGATGGTCCCGAAGACCGGCATCTCCTCGGGCGTCTTGTCCCACGCATTGCGGTTGCGCTGGACCTGCTTGCGGACGTCGCGCACGGCATCCTCGCCGCCGCGTTTCTCGAACTTGTTGACGACCACCAGGTCGGCAAAGTCGAGCATGTCGATTTTTTCGAGCTGGGAGGCCGCGCCGAATTCGCTGGTCATCACGTAGATGGAGACGTCGACCATGTCGGTGATCCGCGAGTCCCCCTGGCCGATGCCGGCCGTCTCGGCGATGACCAGATCGAATCCGGCCGCCTTGGCCACCAGGACGCATTCGGCCAGGGCGGCGGGGATCTCGGTCTGCGACGCGCGCGTGGCCAGCGAGCGCATGTAGACCCGCGGGCTGCCGATGGCGTTCATGCGGATGCGGTCGCCCAGCAGCGCGCCGCCGGTCTTGCGCCGCGAGGGATCGCAGCTGATGATCGCCACGTGGATCTCTTTCAGGTCGTGCAGCAGGCGGATGATCAGCTCGTCGGTCAGGGAGGACTTGCCGGCGCCCCCGGTGCCGGTGATGCCGATGACCGGCGTGGCGCGCTCGCCGATACGCTCCTGCAGCCGGGCGCGCAACTCCGCCAGGTGGCCGTTTTCCCTGGCTTTGGCCTGTTCCACGGCGCTGATCAGATGGGCCACCATCAGCTTGTCGGCGGGATCGAGGCCGTCGATGGCAACGCCGCCATCCTTGACGGTCGGAAAGTCGAGCTGGCGCACCATGTGGTTGATCATGCCCTGCAACCCTTTGCTGGCGCCGTCCTCGGGCGAATAGACACTCGCCACCCCGTAAGCCTCGAGCTCCTTGATCTCCTCGGGCACGATGACGCCGCCGCCGCCGGCGAAGACCTTGATGTGACCGGCGTTTCTTTCCTTGAGAAGATCGACCATGTATTTGAAGAACTCGATATGCCCGCCCTGGTAGCTCGAAACGGCCACGCCCTGGGCGTCCTCTTCGATGGCGGCATCGATGATGTCCTGCACCGCCCGGTTGTGGCCCAGATGGATCACCTCCACGCCGGTGGCCTGCAGAATGCGCCGCATGATGTTGATGGCGGCGTCGTGCCCGTCGAAGAGCGCGGTGGCGGTAACCACCCGAATGTTGTTTTTGGGCGTGTAAACGCTGACTTCCTGGCTCATACCCCCTCCTGTTGACTCAATGCGGTCTGGCGGCGGCGCCCTGCCGCTCCGGTGATTTCACCCTGGACGGCCGCCGCGCAGGGTCAAGGCTGCCCGGCCGTCAGCCGTCCGCGGGCGTGCACATGCGCAGGATGAATTCGGTTTGCACCGCGATATATTCCTCGATCGTATAGGACCGGCTGAAAAACCAGCGCCTGAACGTCCACATGTGCCCCAGGACCGAAATGTTGTGGGCCGCCATGTCGATCTGGCGCTCGCCGAGACGCGGCAGCCCGCCGGATGACGCGATGCCGGTCAGCACCTCGACAAAAAGATGGGTGATGCGCAGTTCGTTTTCAAGGACTCTTTTTTGCCACTGGTTCGGTAGCGAGCTGGTTTCCTGGTAGATGAGAAGGATGAAATCGCTCATGCGGTTGCAGACGTGGAAATATTCCCGTATGACCTGGGCCAGGACATCCCGGCCGCCGGCGGCTTTGGCCAGGGTATCGCTCACCAGGCGTTCGACTTCGACGTGAATGGAATCGCACACCAGAAAAAGGACGTCCTCCTTGGACGCCACGTATTCGTATAAAGATCCGATCGAGAACCCGGCCGCGCGGGCGATCTGGCGCGTGGTGGTCTTGTGGAAACCGTTTTCGATGAACAGGTTGACGGCGGCATCGGCGATCTGGCGCCGGCGCCGATCGACCAGGTCCGGGTTTTTGATCTGGGTCGGAATGTCCTTTGTGCGGCTGACTTTCTGCATGACGGGTCTTCCACCTGCCGATCGGAGTCGTTCCGGCGCTGCGATGGGCGGCGATAGTGAATCCGAGCGAGCGCTCATTCAACTGGTTAGCATGCCGGTTCAATTGATGTCAAGGATTTCCACGACATCCGGTCTCCCGCGCGACGCGACGCCCCGTTCATTATCGCCTGGTATACTATTGAAATAAAATAAATAAAATATAAAGGCGTTTTTTGGCGACCGATGAAACCGTTAAAAGAAACCTGTTGACAACCGCCGGACCGCGCAGTTAATTAATGCATTCTGAGCGAGCGCTCGTTCAATATGCCGTCTGGAAGCAAGGAGGTTACCGTGGATTTCGATTTGAGCAGAGAACAGGAGATGATCCGCAAGGAAGTTCGCCGGTTCGCCGAAAGCGAAATCGCCCCGCTGGCCATTGAACTGGACGAGAAAGAGGAATTTTCACCGGAACTGACCCGCAAGATGGGCGAGATCGGCCTCTTCGGAATGTTCGTGTCCGAGGAGTACGAGGGGCAGCAGCTCGATTATCTGTCCTATATCGTTGCCGTGGAGGAAATCGCCCGCGTCGACGGATCGCAGGCCGCGACGATCGCCGCCGGCAACTCGCTGGGGATCGGGCCGATCAACTACTTCGGTACCCCGGAACAGAAGAAGAAATACCTTCCGGCGCTGTGCCGGGGCGAGGCCCTGTGGGGATTCGGCCTGACGGAGCCGACGGCCGGCTCCGATGCCGGCGGCAGCCGGACCACGGCCGAAAAAGACGGCGGCCAGTGGGTCCTGAACGGCTCTAAGATCTTCATCACCAACGCCGCCTGCGACATGTCGCTGGGGGTCACGGTGCAGGCCGTCACCGGCCAGCGGCCCGACGGCCGGCCGGAATACACCTGCTTTCTCGTGGAGCACGGCACGCCGGGTTTCAAGGCCGTGCCGATGCACCGCAAGATGATGTGGCGCTCCTCCAACACGGCCGAACTCTACTTCGACGATGTCCGCATCCCGGCCCAAAACATCCTGGGCCGCCCGGGCGACGGATTCCACCAGATGCTCAAAACCCTGGACGGCGGACGGCTTTCGATTGCCGCCATGGGGCTGGGCGGGGCGCAGGGCGCCTTCGACATCGCGCTCAAATACGCCCGCGAGCGGCAGCAGTTCGGCCAGTCCATTTCGAAATTCCAGGCGATTGCCTTCAAATTGAGCGACTGCGCCGTTGAGATCGAATGCGCCCGCAACCTGCTTTACAAGGCCTGCTGGCTCAGGGACCAGCACCGGCCTTTCGAGAAGGCGGCCGCCATGGCCAAGCTTTACTGCTCCGAGGTCATGGGCCGGGTGGCGGACCATGCGGTCCAGATTCACGGCGGCTATGGGTTGATGAAGGACTACCACGTGGAACGGTTTTACCGCGACCACAAGCTGCTGGAGATCGGTGAGGGGACCTCGGAGGTTCAACGGATTGTTATTTCCCGTTATATCGGAATATAATTCACCTTAAAATCGCGGAGCGATTTTGCGAATTATATGAAACGCGGCTGCGCCGCTCTCGGGGCGGGGGGTGGTGGTTGGAAGGCGAGCGATTGTGGGAGGTGGGAAATTGATTGGTGGGTGAAGAGGGGATGGGTGGTTGTGTGAACCGGGTGAGGGAGTTTTGGGAAACGCGGCTTTGCCGCTCGGGTGGGCGGTGGAAGGATGGCGGGCGATTGTGGGGCGGGTGGTGAGTTGGCTGGATTATCGAAAAGACTTTGTTAAGGCGGAAGAAAATGCCAATCAATTTGCCATCGTTCCAGTACTCCACCACTCCAGCACTCCATCGTTCCAAAATTCCATGATTCCATCATTCCAACACTCCATCTTTCCATCGGTCCGTCTGCCCCCAGGCAATTCCCGGCAGGGAGGGTAGAGCGGTGTTGGGTCCATTGGGTCTGAAACTTTCAGCGGGGGGGTGATCATGACGGAGGAGGTTTTACTTAAAAACGAGGTGGACGGGGTTTTGACGCTGACCTTGAACCGTCCAGAGGTGATGAACAGTTTGAACTTCGCGCTGCTGCGCGCGCTGGCCGCCGAGATCGAGGCCGTGCGGTTCAGGGCCGATGTGCGGGTGCTCATCGTCACGGGAGCGGGCGAGAAGGCGTTTTGCGCCGGTGCGGACCTCAAGGAGCGGGCCGGCTTGAGCCCCGAGAAGGTGCGGGAATACATCTACACGATTCGCAATCTGTTTAGCGCCGTCGAATATCTGGGCAAGCCGGTGATCGCCGCGGTCAACGGCATTGCGCTGGGCGGCGGCACCGAGCTGGCGCTGGCCAGCGACATCCGGGTCGCCGCCGCGACGGCCGCGTTGGGGTTGACCGAAACGCGCCTGGCCATCATCCCCGGGGCGGGCGGCACCCAGCGGCTGCCGCGGCTGGTGGGCAAGGGCAAGGGCAAGGAGCTGATCTTCACCGGCCGGCGGGTGGATGCCGCCGAAGCCCTGGACATCGGCCTGGTGAACAAGGTCTGCCCGCCGGCGGATTTGCTGGACGAGTGCCGGAAAATGGCCGCCATGATCTGCGAAACCGGGCCGGTGGCCATCGAACAGGCCAAGTACGCCATCAACCACGGGCTCGAAACCGACCTGCACACCGGTCTGGCGATCGAGTCGAATGCGTACTGGGTTTGTATCCCGACCGAGGACCGCCTGGAGGGACTGGCCGCCTTTCGCGAGAAGCGCAAGCCGGTGTTCAAGGGGAAGTGAGGGGAGGTTGGCCCGTGAGCCGGTTGGCCGGTTAGCCCGTTAGCCCGTTGAGCCGGTAGGAGGAAGGCCGTTTCGGCTTACCTGCCGGGTTCAATCGACCGATACCGAACTATTTTTCAGATGAGGTGAAAAGATGACCGAATACGATTACTGGAAGATATTTCCGCGCATGCCGAAAAAAGTGACTATCGGCGACATTACGGTCCGGGACGGATTTCAGCACCTGGAAAAATTCATTTCCACGCGCGCGAAGATTTTTTACGCGCAGGAGATGATTTTCGCCGGCTGCCGCAATATAGAGGTCACCAACTTCGGCAACCCGTACCTCATGCCGCAGTTCAGCGACGCCGAGGAGGTGCTGGCCGCTTTGAGGAGCGATCTCTTCAAGAAACGCTGCGCCAAGCGCGGCATCGAGCCCGAAGATGTGTGCATCACGGCCGTGACGATCCGGGAAGGGGCCGTCGACCAGGCCATCCGGCTCAAAGAGAAGGGGCTTGGTCCGGACCGCTGCCTGATGATGGTTTCCACCGAAGAGGAGCACCATTTCGCCAATTCCGGCACGACCCTGCCCGAATACTGGAAGGAAGCCGAGCGCGCCATCAAGAAGTGCCGGGATGCGGGCCTGAAGATGTGCGGCACGGTCAGCACCATCTGGGGCAGCCCGATTGCCGGGGCCACCGAGCTGAAAGATGCGGTCGAGTTCACCAAACGCTGGCTTGAAATCGGCGCCTCCGACATCGAACACGCCGATCACGACGGCAGCGCCTCGGCGCCGCAAGTCTACCGCTATTTTTCGATGATCCTGGACGACATTCCGGACACCTCCGTGCACATCGCCCATTTTCATGAAACCAAGCGCGTGGCATCCGCATCGGTGCTGGCCACGCTGCAGGCCGGCATCACCCACTTCGAGGCCACTCTGGGCGGCATGGGCGGGCAGCCGGCCAACTTTTTGGATGACTGCCCGGTGCCGGGCACCGGCGAGTACTATTATGAAGACCCGCGCTACGTGGGCCTGACCTGCCTGGAGGACATGCTGGTGCAGATCGACGAGATGGGCATCGGCCATGGCTACGACGTCGACCGGGTGCTCTGGCTCGGCCGGCAGATCGAACGCACCGCGGGCAAGCGGCTGCGCAGCGAGGCGGTCATCAACGGCCGGACCCTGAAGGAAGGCCATCCGAAATTTGCCCGCCCCGGTCTGCGGAAACGCAAGGAAAAACTGGGCGAACAGCCGGGCCAGAAACTTCCCGGCGAGTGGGGCGGCAGTGCGGTGTTGCCGGAGAAATACAGATAGTGTCCTTTCAGAAACAGCATCTTTTGGCCCAGGCCGGCGTTCTCGCGAATCTGAAATCCTCGACGTAGCGGGGCTACGTCTCCGGTTTCAAATTCGCTGCGGCCTTGGCCTGAACCAAAACCTACTATTTCTGAATGGACACTGATATGGTTTATAGTTGTGTTGGATTGGCCTGTTAGGTCGATTGACGATTAAAGGAATTCCGTCGATCCGCGGTCATCTTCAATCGCGCGGACAAGGTTGGAGTGAGGCACGAACTCCAATGTTTTCAAGCGGATGGGGTTCATGTTGGGGTTAACTTCGTTCACCCCGACCTACAAGCGGGCGACGGCATGAATCCCGCTTTGGTGGTTTTCGGTAAGTCTGCGGACTCGTAGGTTGGGCTGAGCGGAGCGATGCCCAACATCGGCAATGCGTCATCAGCTTTTGTCGGATTTCGTTTTACCCAATCCAACCTTCTAACCGCTCAGGACCCGGAACCCATCGTAACTGGAGGGCCGCCTCGTGAAAGCCATGATTTTGAAACAGCTGTGCAACCTGGCCCAGAACAGGTCGCCTCTGGTGCCGGTCGAGATGGCGCCGCCGGTGCCGGGCGCGGGGGAAGTGCTGATCAAGGTGTCCGCCTGCGGCGTGTGCCACACCGAACTGGATGAAATCGAAGGCCGCACACCGCCGCCTGCCCTTCCGGTGGTGCCGGGACACCAGGTGGTGGGCCGGGTCGTTCAAAACGGCCCGGGGGCCGGCCGGTTTCGCGTCGGCGACCGCGTGGGCATCGCCTGGATCAACGCCGCCTGCGGGCGCTGCCGGCACTGCCGCAACGGTGAGGAAAACCTGTGCGATGACTTCGTGGCCACCGGCCGCGACGTGCACGGCGGTTACGCCGAGTTCACCACAGTCGGCCAGGACTTCGCCCACCCGATTCCCGAGACTTTCACCGACGGTGAAGCGGCACCGCTGCTGTGCGCGGGGGCTATCGGCTGGCGCTCGTTGCGGTTGACCGGGCTTAAAGACGGCCAAAATCTCGGGCTCACCGGCTTCGGCGCTTCGGCCCACCTGGTGCTGAAAACCGTGCGCCACAAATATCCGGGCTCAAAGGTCTTCGTCTTTGCCAGGAGCCCGCGGGAACAAGCGTTTGCCCTTGACCTCGGGGCCGTCTGGGCCGGTGGCAGCCAGGAGGCGGCGCCTGAAAAACTGCACGGCATCATCGACACCACCCCGGCCTGGAAGCCGGTCGTGGCGGCGCTCGACAACCTGGCGGCCGGCGGTCGGCTGGTGATCAACGCCATACGCAAGGAAGAGTCCGACAAGGATGCGCTCCTGGCGCTCGATTATCCGCGGCACCTGTGGATGGAAAAAGAAATCAAGAGCGTGGCCAACGTGGCGCGGCAGGACGTCAGCGAATTCCTGCAGGCGGCGGCCGAGATTCCTCTAAAGCCCGAGGTTCAGGAGTATCGCCTCGAAGACGCCAACACGGCGCTCGTGGAGTTGAAGGAGGGTAAGATCAGGGGGGCAAAGGTCCTCACCGTTGCAACCGGCGAAACCAAACATACGTGGGCGCCTCCACCCGGATGAACGGTTGCCGACGGCGGCTGAAACTTGCCGCCAACTGCGGTAGGGGCACGGCGCGCCGTGCCCCTACACAGGGGGTGGATTTCGGCATTGACCCGCGGTCCGGTCCAAGATCCCGGTAGGGACGAAAAACCTTTCGCCCAATATATATTTGTTCGGGTTGGGTTCGCCTTTGTATTTTTTTTGGAATTCCGAGCAGCTCTGCTGCGTTTCATAAATTTTTCGCCAGAAAAATTTATTTTAGGATGATTGCTCGGGCCGCCGTTTGGGCAGCACCAGGTTCAAAACCACCCCGCTGATGCCGGCCAGCCCGATCCCGCCCAGGGTGAACAGGGTCATCCCCCCGATGCCGAAGACCAGGATGACGGCGACAATGATCATGTTGCGCGCCTCGGTCAGGTCGTCTCCGGCCCTGACCATGGTGTTCAGCCCCACGACGGTGATGGCGCCGAAAAGCAGCAGCATGATGCCGCCCATGACCGGCACCGGAATCGTCTGCAGCAGGGCCCCCAATTTTCCGACAAAAGCCAGCAGGATGGCAAAAACGGCCGCCCAGGTCATGATGCGGGGGTTGTACATGCGGGTGAGGGTGACGGCACCGGTTACCTCGGAGTAGGTCGTGTTGGGCGGACCGCCCAGAAACGAGGCCAGGCTCGTGGCCAGGCCGTCGCCGAGCAGGGTGCGGTGAATGCCCGGATCTTCCAGGTAGTCCTTGCCCGTGACGCTGCCGATGGCCAGAATGTCGCCGAAGTGCTCGATGGCCGGGGCGATCGCCACCGGGACGATGAAGATGACGGCCTCCAGGTTCCAGCGCGGAAAGACAAAGTTCGGCACGGCCACCCAGGCGGCCTGTGTGACCGGTGACAGGTCGATCAAACCGAAGAAGATCGAGACCAGGTACCCACATCCGACCCCGATCAGAATCGGTATCAGCCGCAGCAGCCCCCGGCCCAATAACGACACGAGGATGGTGGCCGCCAGGGTCGACATCGACACGATCAGGGCGGTCTTTTCGGGCACCAGCACGGCCGATCCGTCGCCGGTTTTGCCGATGGCCATGTGAACGGCCACCGGTGCCAGGATCAGCCCGATCACCATGATGACCGGGCCCACCACCACCGGGGGCAGAATGCGGTTTAAAAAGCCGCGCCCGAAAAACTTGATGCCGATGCTCAGCAGGATGTAGACCCCGCCGGCCGCGGCCAGGCCGCAGAGAGTGGCCGGGATGCCCCAGGTCTGGACGCCGTAGATGATCGGGGCGATAAAGGCAAAGGAGGACGCCAGAAAAACCGGCACCATGCGTTTGGTCACCGCCTGAAACACGAGCGTGCCCGCGCCGGCGGTAAACAGGGCCACGTTGGGATCGAGACCCGTCAACAAAGGGACCAGCACCAGGGCGCCGAAGGCGACAAAGAGCATCTGGGCCCCCACCAGCGGGCCCCTGTATCCGAGGTGGGTTTCGTTCGGGTCGCCTGTATGCATTGGAAATGTCCTCTCTTTTGGATGCAGAATCTAAGAAGGTGCCGGCGCCGGGAAGAGACAGTTTTGAAACGCGTCTGAAACTTGCCGTCACCGGTCTCTAAGGCCAATCCCGGCCGTCATTAAAAAGGGAATTTGGATAAAGCCCCTGATTTGCATCGTCCATGTTCGATGTCGTGGCAGCTTGGTATTCAGGCGGTCAACCCGACTATTTCGTCCCGAAAATCTTGTCGCCGGCATCACCGAGTCCGGGCAGGATATAGCCGATGTCGTTCAACTTCTCGTCGACGGCGGCCACGTAGACGTCAACGTCGGGATGTGTTTTTTCGATGCGCCGGATTCCTTCCGGGGCCGCGACGAGAAAAAGGCCCTTGATGATTTTGCAGCCGGCTTCTTTCAGCAAGGCGATGGTTTCCACCACGGTGCCGCCGGTGGCCAGCATGGGGTCGAGAATCAGCGCGATCCGTTCCCCGATCGCACCGGTCAGCTTGACGTAATATTTGACCGGTTCCAGGGTCTCCTCATTGCGGTAGAGCCCGACGACGCTGACCTTGGCGGAGGGGATCAGGTTCAGGACGCCGTTCATCATGCCGAGACCGGCCCTCAAGATCGGCACGACGGTGATCTTCTTGCCCTTTATCCGTTCCACTTCCACCGGACCGGCCCAGCCCTGAACGATCTCCTTCTCGGTTTCCATGTCCTTGGTGGCTTCATAGGTGAGCAGGTTGCCCAGTTCGGATGCGAGATCGCGAAAATCCTTGGTCGTGATATTCTGCTCCCGCATGAGTCCCAGCTTGTGTTTGATAAGGGGGTGGCTGACCACATGGACCGGCATTGAGTCTCCTTGGGTGCGTGTTGGGATGAATTTCGTTACGCTTTTGGCAAGAGGCAGGAAGAAGGCGGGGCGGCCGCGGTGCGGCGTCCCCGCCTTCAGGTGGCTCGGAGCACTCAATTATAGGGAAATTACCGGGTTGTCAAGAATGCAGATGGCGCGCGGGCGGGATCACCAGGTGCCCAGGGGCCGGGTCACGGTAAAATGGTAGGGGTCGGTGACCAGTTTTTCGGTTGCCGTCGGAATGGTTTTGGAAATCGCGGTAAAGGGAATGGAAAGCACGAACACGGCCGAGCCGAGGACGGTGGCCGCGGCGCCCAGGGGTCGCATGACCAAAAGATCATAGGTCATGGAACCGGCACTGGGGTTGGCTTCTTCAACCTCGGCCTGGGCCATCACCTGGCTGCCGACGGGAATGAGAACCAGGGACAGCGCGATTAAAAGAACCGTGGATTGTTTGATTAATGTATGCATATACTTCTCCTCTTTCCTTTGTGATTGCCCATTAAACGACCCTACCCATCCGATTCAAAATTATCCCGTATTATACTATAGTGGGGGATAGTTGACAAATAATCTTACGGACACGGGTCCATCACCTGGCCGCAACGCGCCGGAATTTTTCAATTTTCGCCGGAGCGGGTCAAAATGAGGCAAGATGCCGGATAATCCGCCCGACGGGTCGCAGTCGATCGAAGTGGCTGCCGCCCTGCCGGTCTATACCACCTACACCTACCGTCTGCCGGACGGCCTCAAGGAGCTGGCATCTCCCGGCATGCGGGTCCTGGTTCCTTTCGGGCGGCGCCGGGTCACCGGCTATGTGCTCGGTTACCAGCGGCCGCCGCGGGACATGGACATAAAGCCGGTACTGGATCTGCTCGACGAGGTGACGCTCTTCCCGGAAACGATGGTCCCGTTCTTCCGCTGGATTGCCGACTACTACATCCATCCGATCGGCGAGGTCATCAAGTGCGCGTTGCCCGGCGGGCTGACCAGCACCGATTTCGCCACCCTGTCGATTACGGAGGCCGGGCGACGGGCCCTGCGCAAGGAGGCCGCGGGCATAGAGGCGCGGGTGCTGGAACTGGTCGAAAAGAGCCGGCGGCGGTTGGCGGACATCGGCCGGGCGCTGCCGGACGGGGTGCCGCGCACCGTATTAAAAACGCTTGAAAATCGCGGCTGGGTGATTATAGGCCGCGAGCTGCGCGGTGATCGGATCGGGGCCAGAAGCGAGACGTTCGTCGGTCCGGCGCCGGCGACGGCTGTCGAGGCCCCGCCGGCCGGCCGGCGCGCAGAAATCTGGGCGCACGTGACAGCCGCCGGCGACATGCCGCTTGCGCAACTGCAGCACGATGTGCGCACGACGCGCCCGACCATCAACGCCATGGTCGAGGCCGGTTATCTGCGGATCTCGCGCCGGCCGGTTTACCGCGACCCTTTCGGCGAAGCCGTTGCGCCCGACACCCCGTTTATTTTGAACGATGACCAGCGCAAGGTCGTTGACGAGGTGACCGGTTGCCTGGGAAACGGCTTCGCGTCCTTTCTGCTGGCAGGGGTGACCGGCAGCGGCAAGACCGAAGTCTACCTGCAGTTGTGCGCCGCGGTCATTTCGCGCGGATACCCGGTGCTGATCCTGATACCCGAAATCGCGCTGATCTCCCAGATGGAGCATCGCTTCAGGGCCCGTTTCGGAGAGCGGGTGGCCGTGCTGCACAGCGGTCTCACGGCCGGCCAGCGCTACGATCAGTGGCGGCGGATCGGCCGCGGCGAGGTCAAGATCGCCATCGGCGCCCGCTCGGCCGTCTTTGCCCCCTTCGAGCGCATCGGCCTGGTGGTCGTCGACGAGGAGCACGACACCTCCTACAAACAGGAGGGCAGCCTGCGCTACAACGCCTGCGATCTGGCCGTGCTACGCGCCAAACTCGACCAAGGCGTGGTGCTGCTCGGTTCGGCGACGCCGTCGATCCAGTCCTGCCACAACGCCTTCCGCAAGAAATATGTCGAATTGACCCTGGACAAACGGGTGGAACACCGGCCGCTGCCGGAGATCGCCGTGGTCGACCTGCGCCAGGCCAGGGACCTGCGCGGCAGCCGGCGCTTCATCACCGCCGAACTGCACCAGGCCATGGCCGACGCCCTGGCGCGCGGCGAACAGGTGCTGCTTTTTTTAAACCGGCGCGGTTTTGCCAACTTTCCGGTCTGCGGGGAGTGCGGCGCGTCGCTAAAATGCCGCAACTGTGATATTTCACTGACCCTGCACCGGCAGGCGGAGGCGTACACGTGCCACTATTGCGGTTTTACGCTTCCGGCCTCTACCGCGTGCGCCACGTGCGGCTCGGCGCGCATCATAAACCTGGGCCTGGGCACGGAAAAGGTCGAGGCGGCCGTGGTCGGCCTGTTTCCCGCCGCGCGCGTGGCCCGCATGGATCGCGACACCACCGCGCACCGCGGGTCGATCGTGCGTCTGTTGAAGGACCTGCGCCGCCGGCGGATCGACATCCTGATCGGCACCCAGATGGTGGCCAAGGGCCACGATTTCCCGCACATCACCCTGGTGGGTATTTTGTGCGCGGATCTCTCCATGAGTTTCCCGGATTTTCGGGCGAGTGAACGCACGTTTCAGCTGCTGGCCCAGGTGGCGGGTCGGGCGGGCCGCGGCGAGAGGCCCGGCAAAGTGATCCTGCAGACCTACAATCCGGACCACTTCAGCATCCGAGCCGCCCAGCAGCAGGATTTCAGGGCTTTTTACCGGCAGGAGATCGCTTTTCGCCGGGCCTTGAAATATCCGCCGTTTTCAAGGATAATACAGCTGAAAATAGCGGGTCGCGACCGGCGCCGGACCGAGGCGTTCGCCCGTTCGCTGGGCGAGTCGTGCCGCCGGCTGGGAGGGCAGGACGAGGTCCTGCGCAAGTCGGTCGAGGTCATGGGGCCCATAGAGGCGGCGCTGGCGCGCATCGCCGGCAAATACCGCTGGCAGATCCTGCTCAAGGGTGAGCGCACCGGGGCGCTGCACCGGTTCGTGTGGCGGCTGATGACCGATAACCCGGCGCTTTTCAACCAGCGTACCATCACGGTCGCCATAGACGTCGATCCGTTCTTCATGCTGTGAGCCGTACGGAAATATTTTTTCTTTTTTTAAGGAGATCATACATGCGACATGCCATCTTTGGTCTGGCCCTCGCAATCGGCCTGGCCCTGTTAACGGGTTTGGCGGCCCCCGGCGGCGTTGACGCCGACCAGATTTCGGAGCGCACCGTTCTTGAAGGCCTCACGTTCGGGTCGGGCTCCGCCATTCTGAAAAAGGCGTCCCTGCCGTCGCTGGAGCCGCTGCTCAAAGAGCTTCAAACCGATCCAAACCTGCGGATCGTCGTCGAAGGCCACACGGCCGCATCGGGCGGCGCCGATGCCGACGCCAAGCTTTCGCGCAACCGGGCGCTGGCGGTCTTCAACTGGCTCGTTGCCCAGGGGATCGACGCCAGCCGGATCGGCTACGCCGGCCTGGGGAGTGTCCGGGCGGCGGCCGAAACCTCGGACGCCACGACCCCCGTTGACCGGATCGAAGTCACCAAGACCCGCGACCTGTTTCCCGTGGCGGTTTTTCCGGCGACCGAATTCGAGTTCGAAGCCGTGGCCGACGGCACTGAGGTCCAACACGATTTTATCGTCAAAAACACCGGCACGGCTCAGCTCGACATCAATGAGGTCAAGACCGGCTGAGGGTGCACGGCGGTCTCTTTCACGAGACAGATCCCCGCCGGCGGCGAGGGAAAGATAACGATCAAGGTCGACACCAACGGCTACGGCGGCAAGACCCTTCACAAAACCGTGCGGGTTCTGACCACCGACCCTAAAAACCCCGACACCCAGTTGACCATCAGCGGGCCGGTAAAGAGTTTTGCGACCATAACGCCGAACAATGTCCGGCTCTTCGGCAAGGCCGGCGAACCCCTTGCGGAAACCGTCCGGATCGTGCCGGAGAGCAGCTTTCCGTTTAAAATCCTGGAGGCCAAGGCCCAGATCGGACGCGACATCCGCTACGAGCTGACCACCGAGGACAACATGCCGGGCGGGGCGTACCTGCTCAAGGTGGAGAACCTGAAAAAGGAAGCCGGCCGCTATTTCGACACCATCTTTCTGGAGACCGACAGTCCCGTCAAACCCAGGCTCAGCATTCAGGTCTATGGCAAGATCAGCGCCGCGGAGGCGCCGAAAGCGAATTGAGAACGGGTCTGCCGGGCGGTGATGGCCGTTGCGGCGCAGGGAGACAGAGCGTTGTTCGCTTCGCTCACGATTGGAGTGATGGAATGTTGGAATGATGGAAAGATGGAAAGATGGAATGATGGAAAGATGGAAAGATGGAAAGATGGAAAGATGGAATGTTGGAATGATGGAAAGATGGAAAGATGGAATGATGGAATGGAGTAATGGAGTGATGGAGGGATGGAATGTTGAATAATGAAATGATGGAGTGACAGAATATCGGAATAGTGGAATGATGGATTATTGGGATTATTTTTCCATAATTCCAACATTCCATCATTCCATGCAGGCAGCATAAACATGTATCGCTAAAGCTGAACGATTTCAACATATTCTATAAATTAAAAGACGTTATATGCTTAACACAGGGCGTCAAAACGAGGTGAAGGCGGTGGTCTTCGACTGTGACGGGGTCATGTTCGACACGATCAAGGCCAACACGGCCTATTACGATCATATCCTGCAGCATTTCGGCAAGCCCGGCCTGACGGCCGAGCAGTTCGCCTTCGCCCACATGCACACGGTCGACGAGGCCCTGGCGCACCTTTTCGACGATGCGGCCGAACTGGCGCAGGCCATGGCCCTGCGCACGCAGATGAGTTACCTGCCTTTCCTGCAGGCCATGGAAATAGAACCGGGGCTAAAGCCGCTGCTGCAACGGTTGAAGCCGCTCTACCACACGGCGGTGGCCACCAACCGCACGGACACCATGAACCGCGTGCTCCGCACGCACGGGCTCGAGGGCCTCTTCGACCTGGTGGTGACCGCCCTGGACGTCGCCCGGCCCAAGCCGCACCCGGATCAACTCCACCGGATTCTCGATCATTTCGCGCTGGCTGCCACCCAGGCCATTTTCATCGGAGACTCCGAGCTGGATGCGGCCGCGGCCGCTGCGGCCGGGGTGGCCTTCATCGCCTACGCCAACCCACGGCTGACGGCCGATTTTCACATCGAGCGCCTGGATCAGGTCGCGGACATTCTGGCCGGTCACTGATTGCCCAGGCCGTTCTGATCGCCGCAATCCGGGCACTGCCACGTGATGCCGTTGCACGACATCCCCCAGAAATTCTCCAGCATGCACGTCTGACAAATCCTGAATCCGCAGCGGCACCGCCAGCAGAAGGAAAAGGTCTCCCCGCAGCAATGGCACACCGCCGTTTTCTCGCGACGGCGGCGATAGGCGCCGGTTTTGGCGGCCGGGGGTGTCATGGGGGGATGGTCAGGGTGATTTTTAACTCTTTTATCCATTTAGCTCGCCGGATCTCATCTTAAGAACCCCTTGCGGGCAGCGGGTGCGGGTTTGTGAAAGTGTCCATATTTTCGCCATTATCGACACGGCGGCCGCCTTCGTCAAGAGGCGCTTTCTGCTTTGCCGCCGACGTACGGCAGGGGCACGGCACGCCGTGCCTCTACACAGGATTTGGCTTGGAAACGGCACCGACACCAGCACTTAGCCGCTAAAATCGGCCACGCTCTTTTACCAACCCAACCGACCCAACAGACCCAACCGACCCAACGGACCCAACGGACCCAACAGGACCCAACGGACCCAACAGACCCAACGGACCCAACAGACCCAAACGGACCCAACAGACCCAACGGACCCAACGGACCCAACGGACCCAACAGGACCCAACAGACCCAACGAGACCCAACCCAAGGACCCAACAGACCCAACAGACCCAACGGACCCAAAGGACCCAAAGGACCCAACGGACCCAACAGACCCAACAGACCCAACAGGACCCAACAGGACCCAACGGACCCAACAGGACCCAACCAGACCCAACCGACTCGAAAGACCACGCCCTTTTATCAGTTGCCCCGCTTCGCCGCCGGCGCCCGACCTGCCTTGCCGTTTGAGATCCGGGGTGATATGAGAAAGTCTCGGGCCGGCAGTTGGTGCCGGCACGGGACAGCCCCGGCAAGGCGCCGGGCCGCGGCAAAATGACATCCAGGAGACCCATGCAGCCACGACCGACACTCTACCTGATCGACGGCAGTGCCTATATCCACCGCGCCTATCACGCCATCCGCGGCCTGTCGAATTCCAAGGGCATGCCCACCAATGCCGTTTTCGGGTTTACGCGAATTCTGATAAAACTCATCCAGGACCGGTCGCCGGCCTATGCCGCGATGCTCTTCGATGCCAAGGGACCGACTTTCCGACACGACATGTACCGGCAGTACAAGGCCAATCGTCCGCCGATGCCCGAGGACCTGGCCATGCAGATTCCCTTCATCAAAGAGGTCACGACGGGCTTCAACCTGCCGGTCATCGAAAAGGCGGGCTACGAGGCCGACGATCTGATCGGCACCCTGGCCCGGCTGGCCGAGGCGGCCGGTTTCGACGTCGTGATGGTGACCGGCGACAAGGATTTCGTCCAGCTCGTCACCGACGGCGCCACCATCTGGGACCCGATGAAGGACGAGACCATCGATACGGCCGCCATCCGTGCCAAGTTCGAGGTATCGCCGGCCCAGATGGTCGATGTCATGGGCCTGAGCGGGGACACATCCGACAACATCCCCGGCGTGCCCGGAATCGGGCTCAAAACCGCCCTCCAGCTGATCAAGGCCTACGGCAGCCTGGAAGCCCTGTACGAGAACATCGAGCGGGTCGGCGGGAAAAAACAAAAGGAGAACCTTACCCGTTACCGCGAACAGGCGTTTTTGAGCCGGGACCTGGTCAGAATAGATGCCTGCGCCCCCGTTGCTTTTGAACCGGAGCGGTACCGGTTGACCGATCCCGACGCCGACGCCCTGTCGCAACTGTTTCAACAGCTCGAGTTCAACCAGCTGCAGCAAAGCTTCGCGCGCACCCAAAAACCCTGTAAAAAAGATTATCGGGCGGTGCTGGACCCCTCCGCGCTGCTGGAACTGGTGCAGGCCGTGCAGGCGGCCGGAACGGTGGCCATCGACACCGAGACGACGTCCCTGGACCCCATGCGGGCCGAACTGGTCGGGCTGTCCCTGGCCGTGCGCGGCCATCAGGCGTTTTATATCCCCTGCGCTCACACCTGCCGCGACGCAGGGAAGCAGCTCGAACGCGCGGAGGTCCTGCGGATATTGAAGCCGGTGCTCGAAGACCCGGACATCAAGAAGATCGGCCAGAACATCAAGTACGACTGGATCGTCCTCGCCAATTGCGGCATTACGCTCCGGGGCGTTTATTTCGACACCATGCTGGCGTCCTACCTGATCAACCCGACCAAGCGGGCGCACAACCTGGACCAGATCGCGCTCGACTTTCTGAACCACAAGACGACCACCTTCAAGGAGGTGCTCGACAAGGGGATGACCTGCTTCGCCGAGGTCTCCCTGGCCAAGGCCGTGCCCTATGCCTGCGAGGATGCCGACGTGACCTTGATGGCCCAGGAGATTCTGGATCGCGAGCTGGCGCAAATCGGACTGACCGATTTGTTCCACACGGTTGAAATGCCCTTGGTTCCCGTACTGGTGCGCATGGAGCAGCGGGGGCTGGCCGTCGACCCGGACAAGCTGCGGGAGTTGTCGGCGTCCTGCGAGCAGCGGCTCGCGCACCTGGAGCGCGCCATCTGCACCCTGGCCGGAGAGCCGTTCAACATCAACTCGCCCCAGCAGATGGGCTACATCCTTTTTGAAAAACTCAAATTGCCGGTGCAGAAAAAGACCAAGAAGCGCACCGGTTATTCGACCGACGTCGATGTCCTGACCACCCTGGCGCGGGTCCACGAACTGCCGGCCCAGGTGCTCGAGCACCGCACGCTCTCCAAGCTCAAATCGACCTATGCCGATGCCCTGGTTCAGCTGATCAACCCGCACACCGGCCGCATTCACACCTCCTTCAACCAGACCGTCACCGCGACCGGGCGCCTGAGCAGCTCCGATCCCAATCTGCAGAACATCCCGGTGCGCACGGAAGAGGGTCGCGAAATCCGCCGCGCCTTCGTGCCCAGTCCCGGCTGGCTGATGCTCTCGGCCGATTACTCCCAGGTCGAGCTGCGCCTGCTGGCGCATTGTTCGGGCGACGAGCGTCTGATTCAGGCGTTCAAGGACGAAGAGGACATTCACACGCGCACGGCGGCCGAGGTGTTCCAGGTGGCCCCCGAGGCGGTGACCCCCGAACTGCGCCGCCAGGCCAAGGCCATCAACTTCGGCATCGTTTACGGCATGAGCCCTTTCGGCCTGGCGCGGCAGCTCGACATCAGTCAGAAGATGGCCAAGGTCTACATCGACAACTACTTCGCCCGCTACGAGGGCGTGCAACGGTACGTGGAACGCACCATCAGGGAGGCCGCCGCCAGCATGCGCACCAGCACCCTGCTCGGGCGCATCCGGCTGCTGCCGGACATTCGCAGCCCCAACGCCGCCATTCGTCAGTTTGCGGAGCGCACCGCCGTCAACACGCCCATTCAGGGATCGGCCGCCGATCTGATCAAAATCGCGATGATCCGGATCGATGCGGCCTTGCGGGAGCGGCACTTCGACACGGCCATGCTCCTGTCGGTTCACGACGAGCTGGTGTTCGAGGTGCCGCCCGCCGAACTCGAGCCGGTGAAGGAGCTGATCCGCTCGATCATGGAGGGGGTGTGGGAGCTCAAGGTGCCGCTGAAGGTCAACATGACCTGGGGCGCTAATTGGGCCGAAGTCCATTAGGCCCCATGCAAGAAGTACAGAATAGTACCATGCAAGAACAGGAGAAGTCGCGAATGGATGCCGAACGCCGACAGCACAGCGGTGATGCCGCTGTGGGCCCAAGCCGCGAGGACACCGATCGTCTGTCGCGGTCGGCGCCGGGCGAAGAGGCGGATACGGCCGTAGGCGCCTGGGCGGTGACCGAACGGGCCCGTGCGGAGATCAACCGGCTGGCGCTGCGGTGGGTGCCCGGCATCGCGGAGGACGGGCCGCTTCGCATCCATACCGACACGAGCGATTTTTTCCGGGTGCAATACAACGATGTGGTTCTTCTCGGCGGCCGGCCGTTTCTCGTGCGGCAAAATGCCAGAGAAGGGCGGTTCGGGCTGGATGACGAGGTCAAGCACTGGGTCAAACGGGCGATCGATCTGCGCAGCGGCGAGATGAAGATCATCAAGCTCGTGTTCTATGAAAAGTTCGTCGCCCGCGTGGGCGGCATCGAGTTCGAGTGTTTCCGCAGTCCGAAAAAAGAGGCCCGCATCCTGAAACTCGTCGCCGGGCATGCCAATTTCATGCACGGCTCATCGGTCGAGGACGAAAAGGGCAACCTGGTGCGGATCCTCGATTACGTTTACGGCCCGTCCCTGGCCGCCCACATCGAAAACCTGGCCGCCGATCACCACACCTATTTTTACGAACACTTCCCCGGCATTCTAAAGCGCTTCACGGCCTGCATCGACGGCATCCGCTTCCTGCACGAAAACGGCGAAAAGCACGGCGACATCCGGCGCGACCACATCCTGGTCGAGCGCCCGGACGGGAACTACCGCTGGATCGATTTCGACTACAATTACCGCCACCGCGAAAACATTTACGGCTACGACCTCTTCGGACTCGGCAACGTGCTGATGTTCCTGGTCGGCAAGGGCGATGCGACCCTGCACGATCTGAAGACCCGCAACGATCCGGCCCTCGCCCGCCTGCGCGAGGAGGACCTGAACATCGTTTTTCACAACCGGGTGGCCAATCTGAAAAAAATATACCCCTACATTCCCGACAGCCTGAACCGGGTGCTGCTCCATTTTTCGAAGGGAGCGCGGTGGTTTTACGAGCAGACGGGGCAGCTGCTCGAAGACCTTAACGCTTACAGGGCGCAACTGTGACGCACGGAGGCAACGGTCATGGAACACCAGCACATCAACCGCAACATCCTGATTGCGGTCGACGAATCGGAAAACGCGCAGCGGGCGGTCGACTACGTGGGCCAGCTTCTGGGCGGCGTTCCGGGGTTCAACGTCACCTTGCTGCACGTGATACCGGACCCGGAGGAAGACTACTTCCCGACGGCTGAAGACCGCGACCACTGGCTGAAGAATTATCGTGCCAGAATCGACAAGCTGCTCGAATCCTGTCGCAGGAAACTGGTGGCGGCCGGTTTCGCCGCCGCCGCCGTACGGGTGCGGTCGACGCTGCGGAATTGCCCGTCGATGGCCAGGTGCATTCTCGAGGAACGCGACCAGCTGAAGTACAGCACGATCGTCGTCGGTCGCCAGGGGCTGTCGCGCAGCGAAGAGTTTTTGTTCGGCAGCATTTCGAGCAAAATCGTCAATCACGCCCAGAACTGCACCGTATGGGTCGTCGAATGACCCCGCTCGGTTTCCGATCCGGACAGGTGCACTTTTCCGAAAGTTAAAGGAACGGGGTGGATTTGCGCGGAGGCATACGGCTGCATCCCGCACAAGGGATTGTGCCGACTGGCGCCGAAATTGCGGAAAAGGACATATATGGATGGACACTACTTTTTGGTCGCTTTCGGCGGCTCCATCCCCGCCGGCGGTTCCACCCCCGGCGGTTTTTTCCCCTGAACGGTCTTTTCGATCGTGCGGTAGACGCTTTTAAAGGTTTCGCCGAAACCGCTGGGGGAGAGTCGGCCGGTTTCTATGAATTTCACCACGATCTCTTTGGCTGCCTTGAGGATCTGTTCGTCGAGCGAGGCCATAAAAGCTCCCTGTGGGGTTTCCGGTAAAGGGTCGGAGGTTCCGGGGTTCAAGGTTCCGGGATGAAGGTTCGTTACGGCCTCTGGCCGCTGTCGTTTATACCATATGACCGCCACGTGCTAGCAGAAACAGACATCCCTGTCAACAACCACCCGCCCCGCGGTGCGACCCCCGATTGACAAGACCCGGCGAATCCATTACAAAAAGCCCGTTTTGAAATTGCACCTCCCGGTTTTGCGGATAAGGTCAAAGGAGAATGGCGCGGATGAGGGACCGAGAGAAAATGAGGCGGCGGCTGAGCATCGTGTGCCGGACCGCTTTCGTTCTGCTGCTGATCGTCGTCGGCGGCTGCTCGCGCTGGTCGGGCGGGGGACCGGGCCTGCCGTCGCCGGTGAAGGAGTCCGCCGGCGCCCGCGACAACCGCTTGAAAAAGAAAATCGGCGTCGTTTCCTTCCGAATCGACAGCATGTTCGGCGATGCCGCGCTCAAAGATTTCTTTCAGGACAACCTGCTGCTGGCCCTTGAAAAGGAGTGCCCCGACCGCCTCTTCCTCAAGCCCGCCGACGAAAATTTTCCCCAAGCCCTTACCGATTTGCCTCTGTTGGCCTCCGGTGCGATCGATAACTTCGCCGTGGCCATGACCGGGCGGCGCTTCGGGTTGAATGCCGTCCTGATCGGCAAGATCGTCAGCATCAACGCCGACGAAAAAGCACGCGGGTTCTGGTTTTTCAGGAACACTCATTACTACGTTCAGGTCGAAATTCTGCTCGCCGTGTTCGACACGGAGACGGCCACCAAGATCTACGACAAAACGCTGGCGCGCAGAATGGAAATCGAAGAACCCGACGCCGAGTTGATTCGCGCCAACAACCGGATCGAAAGCCATTTTGTCGAACAGACCCTCGAAGAGGTCATCGACGATGTGAAAGAGGACATCTGCAAGGCCCTGGAGCGGCAGGCCTGGAAGAGTTACATCCTGGCGGTCGAGGACGCCGACATCCGGGTCGGCGCCGGCAGCCGCTCCGGGGTCCAGGAAGGGGACATTTTCACGGTCTACGATACCCCGCCGGCCATCGAGGGCTACGGCGGGCACCGCTATCTGCCGACCGGCGCCGGGATCGGCGAGATCGAGGTGAAGACGGTGTCGGCCGACACCAGCCAGGCGGTGCCGCTTTCGGGCAGCGGTTTTAAAGAGGGCCAGGTCCTGCGACTGAGGAAGTGAAACCGTCGGCGCCGGCCCTGTCGTCTGCGCACCGGCTTTCGGCGGCGGTCGGCGCTCGGCTTTCGTCTCTCGATCGGAAGGCGCCGATGATCGCCAGGGCTTCTTCTTCGGTGGCGACCGACTTGATCGCTTCGCGGAAGGCGCCGGCGTGCGGCAGGCCCTTGACGAACCAGCCGAGGCGGCTGCGCAGCATGCGGCAGGCCCGCTCCTCGCCCCGATAGTTCACCATCGCCCGCAGGTAGCGGGTCATCGTCCCGATTCTCAGCGCGAGGTCGACGGCCGGTTCCGTGCCGCCGGTCTTCAGCGCCAGATACCGGCCGAAAATCCAAGGATCGCCGATGGCGGCCCGTCCGATCATGATGCCGTCGCACCCGGTTTCGGCTTCCATCCGCAGCGCGTCGCGCGCGCTGAGGATATCGCCGTTGCCAATGACCGGGATCGACACCGCGGACTTGACCGCCGCGATGATCGACCAGTCGGACTGCCCGCGAAACCCCTGGGTTGCCGTGCGCGGGTGTACGGCGACGGCATCGATCCCGCACGCTTCCGCCATTCGGCAAAATTCGAGCGTCTGGCGGCCGCTGCCCTCCCAGCCGGACCGGATCTTGATCGTCAGGGGAATGTCGATAGCCCCGCGAACCGCGCGCAGGACGTCTGCGGCCGTCCGCGGTTCGCGCATCAGGGCGACCCCCGAGCCGGTTTTGAGGATTTTTTTGACCGCGCAGCCGCAATTGATGTCCAGCAGATCGGCGCCCGAACCGGCGACGATGCGGGCGGCTTCGGCCATGACCTGCGGCTCGGCGCCGAAGATCTGGACGTTCAGGGGCTTTTCCTCCGCCGCGCTGGCGAGCATGTCCATAGTCTTGGCCGACTGGCGCACCAGGGCGTTGGCGCTGATCATTTCGGAATACACCAGCGCACACCCAAATTGTTTGGCGAGCAGCCTGAAGGGCAGATCGGTGATGCCGGCCAGAGGTGCCAGGACCGCCGAATTGGGCAGATCGAGCGTGCCGATGCGCATGGATCAGATCGCCCTTGCCGCGGCATCGGTGAGCGGCCGCGGGTGCCGGTAAGCGGGGGTGCGCGGCGGGGCCGGCCCGGCACTGCCCAGCGGATTGGCGTAGCAGAACAGGCAGCCGTGGCCGCAGGGCTGATCGTGATAGGAGCCGATGTCGACCGCGACCTGACAGCCGCAGCCCTGCCGGCGGCGCTGGCCCGGGTCTCTCTTGAGGGAGATGCCGGCCCCGTAGAGATTGGTTAGAAGCGTGTTTGAAATGCAGGCGCTGGGCCGGATCTTTGTACTGGCGGGCAGCTGCCGCAGAACATCCATTTCGCAGCAGGTGTGCAGCTCGATTTCCAGCGGCCGCAGGCGGGCTTCCATGTCCCGCAGGATGGTCGTTTTTTCGACCGGTGCCGGATCGATGAAACAAAAGCCGGGCCGCCCGGCCAGGCGGCGCCGAATCTTGGGGTAGTGGTCCATGAAGCTCGTGATGCACCGCGTGACCCCGGCGCGGTGGGCGCTATGGGCGATATCCTCGAAGTCCGCCCGGTTGTTTTCGACCTCTTGGCGGCCGTCGCGATAGAAGCACAGCGGATCGAAGCGCCAGTTGATGGTTTGGGGCCCGAACCGGCCGGCCAGTTCCGCGAGTTGAGCCAGGCGGTCCTCAAGCGGGGGAACCCGCGGTTCCAGCAGCGGCAGGGCCGAGTTGATCGTGAAGTTGAAAAAGAGGCCGTAGCCCCGGCGGCGCAGCTCTTCGCCTGTTTCTGAGTCGAGGAAGCGGCCGAAATCCTTGGACCAGAAAACGATGGCGTGGACCGCCTGCACACCGGCCGGGACGATCGCCACCCGCTGGTTGAACGGATTGGCGACGCGGAAGAATCCGCGGTCCAGGCGCTCCATGAACCACGGCAGGTAGAAAGCCGGAATGTCGGTTCGGCGGGAAGCGGACAGGACTATTTTGGAATTCGTTGGCATGAGTGAATCGTACACTATCGGCTGGACTCTGTTTCACCGCCCGCTGCGCTTGAGGCGCGAAGATCGCAGAGAATTCCTTACAAGCCCTTTGCGTTCCCCGCGACTCTGCGGTGAATGTCAGCAGGTTGAATACGCTGCGGCCGTCGGTGTGGGCTGTTACCTTTTTTTGAGGTTTTTCAGCGATATCACCTTGCCCTCGGCAGGCCGCTTCCGGACCGGTTTTTCATCGGCCGGGTCAGGCGGCGGCGGTGCCGGCTGCGGCGCCTCGATTTTTTCAAGGCGCATCCGCTTGCCGTCCATGGTGAACTCCTCGCCGTTGATGTAGACATCTCTTAAAATCCACGTCACCACCTGCAGCGGGACCTGCAGCAGCAGAAGCCGCACATGGTACCAGTTCGGCTTGGCATCCGCAAGAATCTCTTCGATGCGGGCGTAAGCCAGGGGCTGATCCTCGAGGCGAATCAAGACGATATCGTTTTCCACGGCCATGGGGAGGCTCCTCTCTGGTCGGTTGAGTCCGTTGGGTCTGTTGGGTCTGTTGGGTCCTTTGGGTCCGTTGGGTCTGTTGGGTCCTTTGGGTCCGTTGGGTCGGTTGAGTCAGTGAATCGGATAGTTTAGATTTCTGGGGTTTATCATGTGCCATCGATCCCCCAATTCCGTAGGGGCGAGCCTGCGTGCCCGCCCTTCCTGTCGATTCATCTCCGATCGTGCAAGCACCCGTCTTCCGCCTTTGGGTCTGTTGGGTCTGTTGGGTCCTTTGGGTCTGTTGAGTCAGTTGAGCCCGTTAGGCCTGTTGAGCCGGTTGGGCCCGATAGCCCGTTGGGTCGGTGAATCGGATAGATTTAGGTTTCTGGGGTTTTTCACGTGCCATCGATCTTCCAATGCCGTAGGGGCGGGCCTGTGTGCCCGCCCTTTCTGTCGATTCGTCTCCGATCGTGCAAGCACCCGTCTTCCGGCTTTGGGTCTGTTGGGTCGGTTAGGTCAGTTGGGTCCGTTGGGTCCGTTGGGTCTATTTGGGTCACAGTCTTTGTCTTTTTTCCCGAGCAGCTCCGCTGCGTTTCATAAATTTTTTTCCAGAAAAATTTATTTTGGGTCAGTTGGTTCCGCTGCGAATCTAACGCCAGATTACACGTAGGGGCGAAAAATCTTTCGCCCCCGGCAGAAAACAGATTCTCCGGGCCGGTCACTCCGCCCTCTCATCCGGGGCGCCGGGTTTCAGCAGCACCGCGCGCGAGGTCTTGCCGTCGATCTTGATGGTGATCGGCTGCGCGAGGGTCACGTGGGTCACGTGTGGTGACGAACTTGCCACGGGCAGTGATTCGAGCCAGCGCCAGTCGAGGAAATCCTGGCCGTTGTCGACCAGGTTGAGGTAGCTGATCCCGAGCGAGGTGATGTTGTGGAAAAAGTGCGACCCCTGGGACGGATCGGCCTTCAGCGCCTCGGCCCTGGTCTCGATGATGGCCCCCACGCCCGAGATGTCGTTCCAGGCGACCGGAATTCCCAGCCAGCGGTCGGCCGAGCCCCAGCGCCCCGGCCCGATCAGAAGGTACTTGCGGTCGGCGGCAACCAGTCGCGAGTTGAATTGTCCTATTTCCCCGGCGATCGCCACCGTGCGCGAGGCGTCGAAGGTGTCCGGGCGCACGAAGATGATGTCGTGCAAGGTGCGGTCCCAGCCATGACCCAGGGCCATGCTCGAGTGGCAGAACGCCGCGGCCATGTCTTTTTCCGCGATGTCGATGGCGCGGTCGGGCCGGCTGATCGCCATCGGCCGGATCTGCAGCAGGGCGAACTGATTTCTGCTTTCCCCGTCGAGGGGCAAATTGACAGCGAACTCGATTTCCACCGGGCAGCCCATTCCCCGGCGGCCGATATCGAGAATTTCCGTCAAAATTTCGGCCAGGGGAAATGTCTGATACTTCAGGATGGCGGCGAAGGTCACGACGGGATGCCCCTGCGGCGCGGCCGCATCCCGGATGCAATGATCCTGGGGGTTGTAGGTGCTGCACAGGTGGCGCACGGCCGGATGATCGCCGGCGGCATCGATGTCGATCCGCACCAGCGTGGTGTCGTCGGTCGGCGTGAGGGAGGCCCCGCGGTCGTCCGGAAAATTGCGCAGATCGAGGGCGTAAAAGAAGCGCTGGGAGGTATTCAGAATGTCTTCCACCGTGGAAAATTGGGGCAGCAGTTGAGGGTAACGGGGCGAGAAGCGCAGCGACCGGCCGCCCTCCACCACCGTTTTTCCAAGGCCCATGGCGATGCCGGCAATCCCCTCTTCGGGTTTCATGTTGCCGACGGGGTAAAAATTGTAGGACTGGGCCACGCCTGAAATGGCCGGGTAGAAGAAGCTGCCGGTGACGGTGCCGGTCAGGCGCTGAACGATGACCGCCATTTTTTCGTCTTCCGTGCGGTGCATCGTGCTTTTGGCATAGGCGCGCGGTGCGGCCATGTACGTGGAGGCGTACACCAGCTTTATCGCCTGGATGAGCCGTGCCAGGCGCAGCGCCGGGTCGGGGTGCCGGTTGGGCAGCATGCAGGTGCGGTAGATGCCGGCGAAGGGCTGAAACTGGGCGTCTTCGAGCAGGCTCGAGGAGCGCACCGCCAGGGGATAGGTCAGATTGGACAGCACCAGTTCGAGGTCTTGCCGCAGCCACTCCGGGAAACGCGCCGCGAGAAAGCGCGCCGCGATGTCGGTGTCGCTCAGCTCGCCGGAGATGGCCTGCTTGAGGTTGTTCTCGGTCATGAACTCGTCGAAAACCTCGGTCGAGACGACCAGCGCCTGGGGCACGTGGATGTCGATGTCCGCGAATCGCTTGCGGAAGCCGCTGTCCTCCTTGAGCTGGATCGACATGAAGGCCAGGCCGCGCGCCTTGCCGCCGAGCGATCCCTTGCCCATCTTGACGAATTCGGCCTCCGGGTCGTAGTGCTCGCGATCGAACTGGGCGATGATGCCTTTTTGCCGCCCCTTGCGCCGTTCGGCGACCGACTGGATCAAAAATTTCTTCAGGTGGCCGACGGTGTCGAACTCGGTGGCCTTGACCGGCTTGAGCTTGGTCGCCAGCATGATCTCGGAGCGCGCCATCAGCCAGCTCGAAAAGTGGTTGCGGCAGGCGTGATAGAAGATCGAGGCGTCGGGAATGGATGGCAGAATTCTTTGCATTTCACGCAGGTTCGACACCCGCCCGACCTCGGTCCCGTCCGGCAGCCGGAAGATGAAGTCGCCGAATCCGAGGTATTGCTTGAAAAACTCGCGGATGTCGGTGTGCAGTGTCGGCGAATTCTTGTTCAGAAAAACCGCGGGGATCTCGTCGGCTTTCAGGCGGTTTTTTTCCTCCGAGCTGAGCATCAGAAGCGGGATGTCGGGCGTTTCCTCCCGGACCATTTTCAACAAAGAAAAGCCGGCGGCCTCGTCCATTTCGTCGTTGCGCGGAAAGCGCACGTCTGAAAAGATGGACAGCAGGTAGGGTTGGAAGCGCCGGTAGAGGGCTTCGGCTTCTTCGTAAGTTTCCGCCAGCAGGATCTTGGGCCGCGCCCGCATGCGCAGGATGCGGTGTTCGTCGTTGAGCGAGTCCTCCATCACGGCCTGGGTCTGAACCACGATTTCGCGGTAGAGCAGCGGCAGCATCGAGGAGTAATAGATGGGAGAGTCCTCCACCACGATCAGGACCCTGACCTTGGCGCGCCGGGTGTCGTAGTCGATGTTCATGCGGTCTTCGACGCTCTTGATCAGGGCCAGCAGCAGATCGGTGTTGCCGGACCAGACGAAGACCTTGTCGATCGGGCGGTTTTTTCGCAGGCCCGGATCGAAGAGGTGACGGTTGGTGCGGTGCGCCAGGAGAAACACCGGCAGATCGGGGTCGACTTTCTTGATGCGGCGGATGAGGCCGAAGGCGTCCATGTCGTCCAGAAGGGGCATGGTCAGAACCAGATCGAAACTCTTGCGCGACAGGGCCGCGATGGCCTCTGCGCGCCGTTGAGACCCAGGTCAGGTGCGGGGGCCGCGAGAGGTTCAAGCCGCGGTATTCGTGGATGATGCGCTCCGCCAGGCGTCCTTCCTCTTCCATGATGAAGGCATCGTACGGGGTGGAAACCAGCAGGATTTCGTTGACCTTGCGGGCCATCAACTCGTGAAAAACCTTGAAGGACAGGTCGAACTCGTCGACGCGCCGCATGCCGCGGTGGTCCTGATCGTCTGCTTGTCGCACCGTGCCGTTCCTTTCCGGACCCGCTCGGGGCTTCTGCCCGGTCGGGGTGAAACAGATGTATAGCGCAAAGAACCTGCTGCCGCAAGCAAACCGCCCGCGGCGGCCCACCGGCCGTTGACCGCCATCGATTTGGCTGTTAGGTTTACTCGGTTACGATGTGGTTTCCATCCCGAAACGAGCCCGGTCCCTCAGCGGCCGCCTGCTATGGTCGAGGCCGGGGCGGGCAAGGACTGCCTCAAACATGTCGCGCGAGGGTTAGATGACATGAAGATCGCTTTGGCCCAGGTCAACCCGATTATCGGGGATTTTGCCTACAACCGCGGGCGCATGCGCCGGTGCGTCGAGCAGGCCGTCGCGCAGTCCTGCGACCTGATCATTTTTTCGGAACTGGTTATCTCCGGCTACCCGCCGCACGATCTGGTCGAAAAGAAAGATTTCGTCGACGCCAACATCGCCAGCCTCAACCGCCTGCTGGCCACCGTCGGCGGCATCGGCGTCATTTGCGGCTTCGTGGACTACAATCCGGGCGATCAGGGCAAGCGGGCGTTCAATTCCGCGGTTTTGTTCGAAGACGGTCGGATTCTGCACCAGGTCCACAAACGCCTTTTGCCGACCTATGACGTGTTCGACGAGAGCCGCTACTTCGAGCCGGGTCAGGAGAGCCGCAGCTTTTCCTACAAGGGGCTGCGGATCGGGCTGACGATCTGCGAAGACCTCTGGAACGACAAGGACATCTTCAAGCGCCGGATCTATCATTTCGATCCGGTGGAGGCCATGGTCAGGGACGGGGCGGAGCTGATCGTCAACATATCCGCCTCGCCGTTCCACACGGGCAAGATCGACTTCAGAAAAACCATGCACGCCGCCATCGCCGAAAAGCACGGCGTTCCGCTGGTATACGTCAACCAGGTCGGCGGCAACGACAGCCTGCTCTTCGACGGCCTCAGCGCGGTCTTCGACCGGCGGGGGCGGATGGTGGCGCGGGCCGCGGATTTTGCCGAGGACCTGATCGTTTACGACACGGCAGCCGAAACGGCCGTGGTGCGGGAGGTTTCCGCCACCGAAACCGAATCCGTCTGGAAGGCCCTGGTGATGGGCACCCGCGACTATGTCACCAAGTGCGGTTTTTCCCGGGCCGTGATCGGCCTGAGCGGCGGCATCGACTCGGCCCTGACGGCGGCCGTCGCCGCCGCGGCCCTTATCCCCGAAAACGTGGTCACCGTTTTCATGCCCTCGCCCTACACCTCGCCGGACAACGTCGAAGACACGCGCCAGCTGGCCGAAAACCTGGGCGTTGCGCTCGAAACGATACCGATCGAGGGCGTTTTCGAAAAGTTTCTCCAGGTGCTGGCGCCGTCGTTCGATCGGCGCGCGCCGGGCATCACCGAACAGAACATTCAGGCCCGCATCCGGGGGACGCTCCTGATGGCGATCTCTAATGAACGCGGCTGCCTGCTGCTGTCGACCGGCAACAAGTCCGAGCTGGCGGTCGGCTACTGCACCCTTTACGGGGACATGAGCGGCGGGCTGGCGGTCATATCCGATGTGCCCAAGACGATGGTCTACGACCTGGCGCATTTCATCAACCGCGACCGGATCGTCATCCCCGCGCGCATCGTTTCCAAGGCGCCCTCGGCCGAACTCAAGCCCGACCAGCGCGACGACGACGACCTGCCGCCCTACGACGTGCTCGACCCGATCCTGAAGGGATACATCGAGGATGGGCTGGGCGTTACCGAATTGGTCGCGGCGGGCTTCGACCGGCGGCTGGTCGGCGAGATCGTTGCCAAGGTCAACCGGAACGAGTATAAGCGCCACCAGGCGGCGCCGGGCCTCAAGGTGACCTCCAAGGCCTTCGGCTACGGCTGGCGGTATCCGATCGCCCAGAGATACACGCCCCTTTGAGCTTCGGAGGAATTCAGGGACGGCCGCAGCCCAGACGTCGCCCCTGCCACGTGTCGCGCTGCGCGAAGACCGCCGCGATCAGCTCGAGGGTCTCGCGCTTGCGAAGGGACCATAGCGGGGCGACGAGTTCGGCCCGGTGCGGGTCTCCGGTCAGGCGCTGAATGACCATCCGAGCGGGCAGGCGCTCCAGGAAGTCGCAGACCAGATCGACATACGCCGCCTGCGAGAGACAGCGGTAGTCTCCGGCACGGTAAAGCCTTTCGAGCGCCGTGCCGCGGACGACGTACAGCAGGTGCAGCTTCACGCCCGCGACCGGCAGGTCGGCCAGAAAGCGCGCCGTTTCGAGCATCTCGGAGCGGCCCTCGGTCGGCAGGCCCAGGATGACGTGGGCGCACACGTTCAGGCCGCGGGCATGCGTGGCGGTGACGGCCTTCCGGAAACAGGCGGCATCGTGCCCGCGGTTGATGAGCGCCAGGGTGGCGTCGTGCGCCGACTGCAGGCCGTATTCGACCCAGACCAGGTGATCGGCGGCATAGCCCGCCAGCAGGTCGAGCACCGGATCGGCGATGCAGTCCGGCCGGGTGCCGACGGCAAGGCCGACGATGCCGTCGACGGCCAGGGCTTCCCCGTACAGCCGCCGCAGCCGGGCGACCGGGGCGTAGGTGTTTGAGAACGACTGAAAATAGGCGATGAATTTTTTGGCCTTGTACCGGCGCGACAGCGCCGCCTGGCCCGCCAGCAGCTGCTTGGTGATCGAGAGTCCGGCGGCATGCGCGCCGGTTCCCGACCCCCTGTCGTTGCAGTAGATGCAGCCGCCGGTCGACAGGGTCCCGTCGCGGTTGGGGCAGGTGAGCCCCGCATCGACGCTTATTTTCTGAACGCGGCAGCCGTAGATGTTTCTCAGGTAGGTGGCGTAATCGTTATATATTCTGACCGGCGTCATGCCTCCTGAAACCTCCGGCTGTCCGTCTGTATATAACTCAGCGGGTTCTATACCGAGTTATTTGTCATTTGAATTTTGTCATTTTTCACTTAAGCAAGCCATCGATGAACTGTCAACCGACCACATACGACGTCATTGTCGTCGGGGCCGGGCACGCCGGCTGCGAGGCCGCGCTGGCGGCGGCGCGCATGGGCTGCCGCGTGCTCCTGACCGCCATCGATCTGGACAAGGTGGCGGCCATGCCGTGCAGCCCGTCCATCGGCGGCATGGCCAAGGGGCAGCTCGTGAAGGAAATCGACGCGCTGGGCGGCGAAATGGCCAAAACCACCGACAAATCGGCCATCCAGTACAAGACGCTGAACACCAAGAAAGGGCCGGCGGTCCACTCCTCGCGCACCCAGAACGACAAGAACCGCTACCACATGGTGATGAAGCACGTCATCGAGCAGGAGCCCAACGTCGACTTGAAGCAAGCCCTGGTGGAGCGGCTGGTGGTGGACGGGGACCAGGTGGCCGGCGTCGAGGACGCCACGGGTTTCGGCTACCGGGCGCGGACCGTTATCCTGGCGACGGGCACATTCTTGAGCGGCCTGGTGCACATCGGTTCGACGTCGATCGCGGCCGGCCGGGCCGGCGAGTTCGCCGCTTACGGCCTGGCGGCCGACCTGAAGCGGCTCGGATTTCAGCTGGGCCGCATGAAGACCGGCACACCGCCGCGCCTGCGGCGATCGAGCATCGATTTCACCCGCTTTGCGAAACAGGACCTCGACGCGGAGCCGACACCGTTTTCGCATTTTACCGCCGCGATCAGCCTGCCGCAGGTCCACAGCTACATCGGCCACACCAACCCGCGGGTCCACGGCATCGTGCGCCGCAACCTCGCGCGGTCGGCCCTGTACGGCGGCATCATCAAGGGGGTATCGGCGCGCTACTGTCCTTCCTTCGAAGATAAAGTCGTCCGGTTTCCGGACCGGGAGCGCCACCAGGTCATCCTGGAGCCGGAGGGCCTGGAGACCGAGGAAATCTATGCCAGCGGCCTCGGCAACAGCCTGCCGCTGGAGGTCCAGATCGAGATCGTGCAGGCCGTGGAGGGTCTGGAGCAGGCCGAGGTCATGCGGCCCGCCTACGCCATCGAATACGATTACGTCAATCCGATCCAGTTGAAGCCGACGCTGGAGACCAAGCGGGTTGCCGGCCTGTTCATGGCCGGCCAGATCAACGGGACCTCCGGGTACGAGGAGGCCGCCGCCCAGGGCCTCTGGGCCGGGATCAACGCCGCCGGCCGGGTCCAGAAACGGCCGGCCTTTCTGCTGGACCGCTCCCAGGCTTACATGGGCGTGATGATCGATGACCTGGTGACCCGCGGCACGCGCGAACCCTACCGGATGTTCACCTCGCGCGCCGAGTACCGGCTGATGCTGCGCGAGGACAACGCCGATTTCCGGTTGATGGAAATCGGCCATTCGCTGGGGCTGATCGATCGGGACAGTGTGCGGGACTTGAAGGAGCGCCGCCGGCAGATCGCCGGCGAGATCGCCCGCATCCGCGGCTGCATCGTCAAGCCGGGCGGCACGGTAAATGCCTATCTCGCAGAAAAAGGCGCCAATCCGATCGGCAGCGGCACCCCTCTCGATCAATTGCTCAAAAGAGCCGAACTCGATTACGGGGTGGTGGAAGCGCTCGCGCCCCCAGTGCTTCCGATCGGCCGGAAAAACGCGCGTCAGGTCGAGATCGACATTAAGTACGAAGGCTACATCGCACGGCAGCAAAGAGAAATCGAAAAGTTCCGGAACCTGGAGCGAATGAGTGTTCCGGCCGACTTTGATTTCACCCGCGTGCACGGGCTGTCAAACGAACTCAAGGAAAAACTGACGGTCGTCAGGCCCGCTTCTCTCGGGCAGGCCGCGCGCATCGACGGAATGACGCCGGCGGCGATATCGGTACTGATGGTGGCGCTCAAAGCGTAAGCGTTCGCAGGGCACCGCATCTGCCGCGTTGTCGGGCACTTGAAGTGCAAAAGCACGTCAGCGTGGCCGACGCCTTGCATCTGCGGCACCCTGCGAACGCTTACCAATACAGGGCACCGCATCTGCCGGGTTGTCGGGCACTTGACGTGCAAAAGCACGTCAGCGTGGCCGACGCCTTGCATCTGCGGCACCCTGCGAACGCTTACCAATACAGGGCACCGCATCTGCCGGGTTGTCGGGCACTTGACGTGCAAAAGCACGTCAGCGTGGCCGACGCCTTGCATCTGCGGCACCCTGCGAACGCTTACCAATACAAGGCACCGCATCTGCCGGGTTGTCGGGCACTTGACGTGCAAAAGCACGTCAGCGTGGCCGACGCCTTGCATCTGCGGCACCCTGCGAACGCTTACCAATACAGGGCACCGCATCTGCCGGGTTGTCGGGCACTTGACGTGCAAAAGCACGTCAGCGTGGCCGACGCCTTGCATCTGCGGCACCCTGCGAACGCTTACCAATACAGGGCACCGCATCTGCCGGGTTGTCGGGCACTTGAAGGGCAACAGCACGTCAGCGTGGCCGACGCCTTGCATCTGCGGCACCCTGCGAACGCTTACACCGGAGGTTTTGAAACGAATCGGATTGGTCGACACTCTAAACGGTTACAATGGGGTTGGGCCGCCGTCTGGTACATCGGGGCCGGCGACTTGACATTTCCGGCTCGAAATCTATATTACAAATTTTCGAATCAAATGTTTTCAGCAGGTTATATCTTTGTTCCGTTCGTTACGACGGACCGAACCGCGGTAAATCCAAGGCGTGCCGGACGAGGTCGTCCGGCAAAGGTAGGGTCCGGTGCAGGCCTCGCCGCAGCAGCAGAGCGGGTTTTTATTTTAAACGAAAGGCGTCACGATGGCCGAAGATTATTACAGCATCCTCGGAGTGAGTAAAACCGCTTCGGACAAGGAGATCAAAAAAGCGTACCGCAAGCTCGCGATGAAGTATCACCCCGATCACGCCAAGGACGACAAGGCGGCCGAGGATAAATTCAAGAAAATCAGCGAAGCCTATGCCGTGCTGAGCGACAAGGAAAAACGCAAACAGTACGATACGTTCGGCTCGGAGGGCTTCAGCCAGAAATTTTCGCAAGAGGACATTTTCCGGGGGTTCGACTTCAGCGATATCCTGCGCGAGTTCGGCATCGGCGGCCGCGGCGGCAACGTGCGCTTTACTTACGGGTCCGGCGGCCCCGCCGGCGGCGGTTCGCCCTTCGGCAATTTCGGCCAGCAGCCGCGGCAGGTCAAGGGCTCCGACCTGGTCTACGAGCTTCCGTTGACGCTTCAGGAAGTGTTGAGCGGCACCCGCAAGACCATCAGCTTCGATCACAAGGGCCGTTCGGAGAAGATCACCGTCAATATCCCCAAAGGCATGGCGACCGGCAAGAAGCTGCGCCTGAGCGGCAAAGGCGAGGCCAGCCCCTACGGCGGCCCGCCGGGCGACCTTTTCGTTCAGGCCAAAATCCTGCCGGACCCCGTTTTCGACCTCGAAGGCCAGGATTTGACCACCAACCGCGATATCAAGCTGAGCGAGGCGATCCTCGGCACGACCCTGTCGATTCCAACCCCGGACGGCAAAGAATTGAGCCTTAAAGTGCCGCCGGGCTCCCGTCACGGCACCCGAATGCGGCTTTCCGGCCATGGCCTTCCGACCATGCGGGGCGGCAAACGGGGCGACCTCTACGTCCGCATTCACATCGACATCCCCCGGAAATTAACCGGCGAGCAGGAAGACCTCATCCGCAAATTGGCGCAAACGGGCCTGTAATTCTTTAAATTATTGACAGGAAAGGCCTTTTTGTGGCAATATTGACATTGTATTACGCAGTGATGATCCCGATGCGCCGCTGAATCGAATGGGAAGCCTCCACTACAATGTCAGACCTCATACCCGTCTTGAGCCAGGCCGAACTCAAAACGACGGTCCTCGATCTCGCGCAGCGGATTTCACGCGATTACACGAACCGTGAGGTCATCCTGATCGGGGTTCTGAAAGGGTCTTTCGTCTTTCTGGCCGATCTCGTGCGACAGTTGACCATTCCGGTTTTAATCGATTTTGTTCGGCTCGCCAGTTACGGGAAAAAAACCAGTTCCTGCGGCACCGTCTGTCTGACCAAGGAAATCGAGATCGATATCGCCGGCAAGGACGTTATCGTGGTGGAAGACATCGTCGATACCGGTTTGTCGCTCGATTTTCTGATCGGTCACTTGAAAACACTGAAGGCGAGAAGCGTTCGGATTTGCGCCCTGATCGACAAGCGCGAAAGGCGCGAGCGTGACATTGCCGTCGAATATGTCGGGCGCATCGTCGCGCAGGGTTTTCTGGTCGGCTATGGTCTCGACTACGCCGAGCAATACCGTCAGTTACCTGCAATATATGATCTGCAAATCTAATCGTTGGGGAAAGCCATGATCTTAACCTGTGAAAAATGCGATACGAGTTTCAGCTTCGATGAGAGCCTGATCAAGCCGGCCGGCTCCAAGGTCCGGTGCTCCAAGTGCCGCAACGTTTTCGTCGTCCATCCGCCCGCACCGGCGGCAACGTCCGAGAGCGAAGCCGATGTTCGGCCGGATGCGACGGTTGCCGCTTCCGGGATTCCGGGCCTCGACGATTTGGATCTGAGCGCCATCGAAAAATCGCTCGACCTGAACCTTGACGCCGAGCCGGATGCGGGACCTGCGCTGGCGGACGGCGGCACGCCGGCCACCGACGACCTCGATTTCGACGCCGCCGATTTTGCGGCGGCGGCGGATATGGGTGCGATAGCCGCCGCAGACGATTCGGACGATCTTAACTTCGAACTCGACCTGGATTCCCTCGCAGACGACGCCGAAACGGATTCCCGGATAACCGAGGGCTCCACCGAAACCATGGATTTCGAGCTGGATCTGGACCTCGACGATGCCGGCGCCGACGGCGGCGCTGCCGATGCGGCCCTGCCGGCAACCGATGAAATCGAGTTCGATCTCGATTTCGACGGGCTCGAGGATGCGATAGAAAGCGCGGATGACAAGCACGCAGGCCAGGCCGCCACCGAACCGGACAGCGGACCGGACGCAAAATCGGAAGCCGGATCGGACGACGACCTCGATTTCGGGTTGGGGCTGAATCTGGATGATGACGCCGTCGCATCCGAATTGGACGTCACCGCTGCCGATATCAGTGGCGACGACGAGGAAAAATCGGTCGTCTCCGATGCGGTAACCGCCTTCGAGGAAACCCAGGAACTCGATTTGTCCGACGTCGACAGTCTGCTTGACCTGGGTCACGACCAAGCCGGCGCGGCGGCCGACGGCGATCAGGCCGAGGATCTGGACTTAGAACTCGACCCGGCCGCCGACGGGTTGACGGAGCCACAGACGGTGGCCGGCTCCGAGGCCACCGAAGAGCTGGACCTGGCGGAACTGGAAGAGATGATCGAAAATGCCGACGACACCACCCTGCCGCAGGATTCCCTGGACGCGGATGGCGACTTCGACCTCGACCTGGGGCTGGACCCGGCCTTCGACGCCGGTGCAAAGTCCACGGGCAAAGCCGAACCCGACGATGCCGAGATCACCGACGATTTCGATCTGACCGGCCTGGACGACCTGCTGGAAGAAGACGCGGCCGCTACGCCGCCCGAATCCGGCGAAATCCCGGCCGAATCATTGCCGGACGTCGCCATGGATTCGAGCGACGAACCCACGCTGGCGAAGGAAGACGCCGGCGTCACCGACCTGGACGACATGCTCGAACTGGCGGATGAGGAACCGGAAGCCGCCGATGTGTCGGCCGAAGCAACCGCGAAGCTGGCCCCTGGATTCGACACCGGGCAAACCGCTGCCGCGGACACCGGCGATGAACCGGCGGCAGCCGGCGACAACGAAGATGTCGAATTCGACCTGTCGAATCTGGATGAGATGCTCGACCTGGCCGAAGATCCGGCCGAGGCGGCCGCCGCGGACGAAGACGAGGAATTCGAGCTGCAGCTCGATCTGGAAGAGTTGCCGGCCGCGGGTGCTGCAGCAGGAGCCACGGCCGCCCATCTGCCCGGTGATTTGGTATTCGAAGCCGAGGAGGAGGGCGACGATGATGCCGCGGAAACCGAAACGGCCGCCATGGCCGCAGCCGGCGGGGCCGCTTCGGCCGATGCCTTTGGAATGGGCGCGCTTTCCGAAAACGGTGCCGCCCCCGAAGCCGATAGTGAACCGTCACGTTCGGAAGCCGAAGAATTAGCGGCGTTTCCCCCGCCCGCGAGCGCGAAACGCAGCGGCGGTCTCGTTCGAGCGCTCTTCGTTTTGGTGCTGCTGGCAGCCGTGGGCGTCGGGGCCCTGTTTGCGGCGCGGCAATTCGGAATCGAGATTCCATACCTCGACAAATTGAAGGGCCTCGATATCCCCTACGTGAGCGACCTGCTGGGACCGAAGGTCGAGGAGGCCGGAAACCTTAAAATCGCCATCGATGAAAAAGACGTCACCGGCCGATTTGTCACCAATGACAAGCTCGGGACCCTTTATGTGGTCAGCGGCAAGATCAAAAACGAGTACGAGGACCCGCGCAGCGCCATTCGCATCACCGGCAAGATCTACTCCAAGGGGCGCAAGCTCGAACTCGAAAAAACCGTCTATGCCGGAAACGTCCTGTCCGAAAGCGACCTGGCCGGTGCGGACCAGGCGGCCATCGACCAGAAGCTGCAAAATCGTCTCGGTCAGGACCGGAAAAACGTCAACGTCAAGAAAACGAAACCCTGCCGTTTATGATCGTGTTTGCCAACCTGCCGAAAGATCCGGACGAATACACGGTCGAGGCGGCCGGGTCCGGAAAGTCAAATAGGCCTGACAGCTCTTCGAGTCGGGCATTGTGCAGTGTCGAAGCCCGCAGCGGCAGCCCCCGCCCGCCGCTGCGGGCTTTGCATTCAAGGACCCGCAGCCCCTCACGCCGTCTGTTCATTTTTCCTTTCGTTGTCGTCCTGCCGGCGAATCGGAAGCCGAATCGGGGCTCGAAACCGTGAATACTCGAAACGGGCCGTGCAGACTTCCCCTGCCGCTTTTCGCCATATAAAAACGACCGGGTTTTCCTCTTGACTACGACAAACGGAGTTGCTAAAAGATCCGTTGCCGTTCCGCGCTGTCAAGCGGCGGCGATTTATTCGGTTTTCAGTCTGGCGATGTAGCTCAGTCGGTTAGAGCATGCGGCTCATATCCGCAGTGTCCGGGGTTCGAATCCCTGCATCGCCAC